>CAZEMS010000010.1:0-78080 GCA_964513475.1 uncultured Mycobacterium sp.
CCCGCTGGATCGCCGTGCCCATCGCGCCGTCGATCACCATGATCCGCTGGCGCAGCGCTGCCGTCAGTTCATCGGTGCAGTCGGGGCGGATGTTCGGGTTCAGGGCGCTGGCGTGGGCGTTCACGTGGGTTCCTTCCGTAGCGGAAGGCGTCCTTGACTCTGCCGAGCGTGGCGGATACCTGGGGGAACCCGGCCCCCGCGTAACCGTTGCAACGCCTCTCGACCAGGAAAGTCTACGTCGTCAGCGGATCGAATGCTGAGGCGCCCATTGGTCGCGGCGGTCACGTGAACAGGGTAATCGTGGCACGCAAACCCACCCCGCGCCGACGGCCGCAAGCGGCCGCAGAGGCCTTACGCTGGCTTCGTGAGTCCCTCGGACGCCAGTGGCGTGAGCCTGCCGGAGTTGCACGACACTGTGGTCGTCGCGGCTTTCGAGGGCTGGAACGACGCCGGTGACGCAGCCAGCGATGCGCTGGAACACCTGGAGGTCATCTGGGATGCGCGGCCACTGATGGAGATCGACGACGAGTCCTACTACGACTACCAGGTGAATCGCCCGGTGATCCGCCAGGTTGACGGCGTCACCCGGGAGTTGGTGTGGCCGTCGATGCAGATTTCGCACTGTCGCCCGCCGGGCAGCGACCGCGACATCGTGCTCATGCACGGCGTGGAACCCAACATGCGCTGGCGCACCTTCTGCGCCGAACTGGTCGATATCGCGGAGAAGCTCAACACCCAGACCGTGCTGATTCTCGGCGCTCTGCTCGCCGATACCCCGCACACCCGGCCGGTACCGGTCTCCGGTGCCGCATACTCCGCCGATTCCTCGAAGCACTTCGGCCTGGAACAGACCCGCTACGAGGGCCCGACCGGCATCGCAGGCGTCTTCCAGAGTGCCTGCGTGGCCGCCGGGATTCCCGCTGTGACCTTCTGGGCAGCAGTGCCGCACTATGTGTCGCAGCCGCCGAACCCCAGAGCCACCATCGCTCTGCTGAGCCGCGTCGAGGATGTGCTCGACCTCGAGGTCCCGCTGGAGGATCTTCCGGTCCAGGCCGAGGAGTGGGAGCAGGCGGTCAGCGAGATGACCGCCGAGGACGACGAACTGGCGGAGTACGTGGTCTCACTCGAACAACGCGGGGACGCCGAGGTCGACATGCACGATGCGCTCGGCAAGATCGACGGCGACGCCCTGGCTGCTGAGTTCGAGCGCTACCTGCGCCGCCGCGGTCCCGGCTTCCACAGCTGACGCGTGATCCCAATACAGCCACTGGCATAGTTCGGCCGGCGCCGACGACCCTGGAACGGGTGAGGCCGTCTTCTGCTGCCCAGCACGACGAACGTGCCACCTCCGCAGGCGCGGCTGCCGGTCATCAACGGTGTTGGCGCGCCCATCACAGGATCGCTTCGGCTGCAGCCTTCGGCTGCTCAGGGAAGAGCGCGTGCCCGGCAGCCGCGACCATCACTGTGGTCACCCGCTCACCGAAATCATCCCGCATCTCCTGCCAATACTGTCTCGGATTTGTTGGTCCCTGCGGGGCAATCCCTACAGCAGCCAGGGGTTCTGAAGAAACCACCTTTCACCAGGCAGCTATAGCGCAATCCCCAGCAGTGCGTCGACGGCCCTGGCCACCGTCGGTGGCGATTCGGCGTCGCGGCCGCCGTACTCGATCGCATCCGTACACCAACCATCCAGTGCGGCAAGTGCTTTCGGAGTGTCCAGGTCATCTGCCAGATAGCGGCGCACACGGGCCACTACGTCGGTGCAGTCGGGGCCGGCCGGCAATGTTGTCGCGGTGCTCCAACGGTGTAACCGGGCGTTCGATTCGTCGAGCAGTGCAGCGCTCCAGAATCGGTCGTCCCGGTAGTGGCCGGCGAACAAGCCGAGCCGGATCGCGCCCGGGTCGACGCCCTGAGCACGCAGTTGCGACACCAGGACCAAATTGCCGCGGCTCTTGCTCATCTTGTGCCCGTCCCAGCCGATCATTCCGGCATGCACGTAGTGCCGCGCGAAACGTCGTTCCCCGGTCACACTTTCGGCGTGCGCCGCCGAGAACTCGTGATGCGGGAAGATCAGGTCGCTGCCGCCGCCCTGGACGTCAAGGCCGGTGCCGATTCGGGTCAGCGCAATGGCGGCGCACTCCACGTGCCAACCGGGACGTCCATCCCCGAACGGCGCGGGCCAGCTGGGCTCCCCCGGTCGGGCAGCCCGCCACAGCAGTGCGTCGAGCCGGTCGGACTTGCCCGGCCGGTCCGGATCGCCACCGCGTTCACCGAACAGCCGCAGCATGGTGTCACGGTCGTAGCCGGACTCGTAGCCGAACTGCGGGGTCGCGTCGGCGCGGAAGTACACGTCCGGAAACTCGGCGTCGTCGACCACGTACGCCGCACCCGAGGCGAGCATCTTCTCCACCAGTTCCACCACTTCATCGACGGCCTCGGTGGCCGCCACGTAATCACTCGGCGGCAGCACCCGCAGGGCGGTCATGTCCTGCGCGAACAACGCCGTCTCGCGCGCGCCCAGGTCCACCCAGTCCACTCCGTCACGGATGGCGCGCTCGAAAAGCGGGTCGTCGACGTCGGTGATGTTCTGGACGTAGTGCACGTCGTGGCCGGCGTCCCGCCACAGTCGGTGCACGAGGTCGAATGCCAGATAGGTGGCGGCGTGGCCGAGGTGAGTGGCGTCATAGGGGGTGATGCCGCAGACGTACATCGTCGCAGTCGGGCCCGCCGAAACCGGGCGGATCTGCCGGTCCGCGCTGTCGTAGAGGCGGAGCTGCGGACCGCGTCCCGGCAGCGCCGGCAGGCTCGGCGCCGGCCACGATTGCATGTCATCGACTTTAGGGTGTCGTGTCGGACTGCCCGACAACGGCGTGGTCGACCGGCATACTGACCCCGTGACCGAGTCCGTTCCCCGGGCGCCCTCGAAGGCTGACGTGGCGCGGATACTGCAGCTGATCGAGCCACTGCGCAAGGTGATCAATCCGAAGGTGTACGGCATCGACAACGTGCCTCAGCGGGGTGCTCTGCTGGTTGGCAACCACACCCTGATGGGGATGCTGGATTCGCCGCTGATCTGCGCCGAACTGTGGGAACGCGGCCTGATGGTGCGCAGCCTCGGTGATAACAGCCATTTCAAGATTCCGGTCTGGCGCGATGCGCTGAGCGCCTACGGGGTGGTGCGCGGCACCCGGGCCAACACCGCCGAGTTGATGCGGCGAGGCGAGCTGATCCTGGTGTTCCCCGGCGGTGGGCGCGAGGTGGCCAAGCGAAAGGGCGAGCGCTACCAGCTGGTCTGGAAGAACAGGATGGGGTTCGCCCGGCTGGCGATCGAGCATGGCTACCCGATCATCCCGTTCGCGTCGGTCGGTTCCGAACACGGCCTCGACATTGTCATCGACGCGGAAAACCCGCTGCTCGCCCCGACCAAGTTGCTCATCCAGAAGGTGCTCGGCAGCCCCGACACGCCCCCGGTGGTGCGTGGTATCGGCCTCACTCCGATTCCGCGTCCGGAGCGCCAGTACTACTGGTTCGGCGAACCGATCACCACGTCCGCAGACCGAGGACTGCAGGACGACGATGAGGTGGTTCGCAAGGTCCGCGAGCAAACCCGGATCGCAGTCGAGCAGGGTATCGAATTCCTGCTCGATGAGCGTGAGCACGATCCCAACCGGTCGGTGGTCAACCGGCTCCTCGGGCCCGAGCGCCGCTGACCGCAGTCGGCTACGACGCGTGAATGGCGTCCAGCAGCACCGGCGCCAACTCTTTGCGGCACATCAGCAGGTCGGGCAGGTACGGGTCGCGGCGGTTGTACACCAGCGGCGAGCCGTCGATACGAGATGCATGAAGGCCTGCCGCCAGCACAACCCCGGCCGGCGCGGCCGAATCCCACTCCCACTGTCCGCCGGCGTGGATGTATGCGTCGACGTCGCCGCGCACCACAGCCATCGCCTTGGCGCCGGCCGACCCGATGCGCACCAGCCCGACGTCGAGTCGGTCACGGATGCGGGACAGCACCGCCGGCGGGCGGCTGGCACTGGCGGTGATCAGTATCGTCCCGTTCCCGCGCGGCGCCGGTCCTACGACGGTGTCGGTGCGGTAGACCTCGCCGCGGGCCGGCAATCCCACCGCGGCATCGGTGATCGCCCCGCGACCGGTCCCGTCGCGCTGCCAGAGCGCCACGTGTACCGCCCAGTCCTCGCGTCCCGGCATGGAGAACTCGCGGGTGCCGTCAACCGGATCGATGATCCAGACCCGGTCGGCATGCACCCGGGATGGATCGTCTGCGGACTCCTCGCTGAGCACCGCGTCGCCGGGCCGTTCGGCCCCGAGACGGTCCAGAATCAGTACGTTCGCGCGTCTGTCCCCGGCATCCCCGAGGTCGTAGGGGTCACCAAAACCAGCCTCGGCACGCAGATCCAACAGCATCTCGCCCGCCTCGGTGGCCAGCTCCGCGGCAAGCGCCGCATCGGTCGACATCAGAACGCCGGCCACGGGATGGGACGACGTCGATCCGGCGTCGGCATCACCGGATTATTCAGCAGCGCAACAACTCTGGCGCGAAGCTCATCAATCTCGCGAGTGGTGATGTGGTCACGGAGTTGGCCGGCCAACTCGCCGTCCAGGCGTTGCCGCAGAACGGTGACCGAGTCCAGGTCCGTGCCGTCGACGGGCTTGCCGGCCCAGCCCCACAGCACGGTGCGCAGCTTGTCCTCGACATGCAGGCTCAGTCCGTGGTCCACGCCATACACCCCGCCGTCCGCCCCGGCCAGGATGTGTCCGCCCTTGCGGTCGGCGTTGTTGATCAACACGTCGAACACCGCCATGCGGCGTAGCCGTTCGTCATCGGCATGCACCAGCGTCACCTCGTCACCGGCATAGTCGTAGGCCTGCAGCACCGGAAGGTAGCCCACCGGGATCGGACCGGCGGGAACCACGTCGACCAGATCTGACCCGACCCTTGGTTCGTCACCCAACGGGTCTCCGCGCTGATCGACCCATCTCTGCACCATGCCGCGCCCAACGGGTCCGTCACGAATGATGGTGTAGGGCACGATGTTCCATCCCAACACTGCAGACACTAGGTAGGCTCCGAGTTCACGCCCGGCCAGCGTCCCGTCCGGAAAGTCCCACAATGGCGCCTCACCGACGACCGGCTTGTAGACACAGTGCACCCTGCGCTCGTTCAGGTCCGCCTCGCACAGAAAGGTTGCGTTGCTCGCGGAGCGAATCCGGCCGATCACCGTCAGCTCCCCGCACCGCAGAACCTCGCCGTCGCGCTCCGCAGCCTCAGGGAGCGGCGTCATCGTCGGTCCCGGCGAGGGCGCCGCGCCGGTAGCCGTTGGTTCGCACACACATGTGGCCTTCCGGGTCCAACGGCTCATCGCAGAGCGGGCAGGGCGGGCGCCCTGCGGAGATAACCCGGTTGGATCGCTTCGCGAATTCGCGGGCCGATTCCGGCGTCAGGAACACCCGGACCGCGTCGGGCCCTTCCTCGGCGTCGTCGAGCACCACCGAGGCGTCGAACTCGGTCTCGGACACCGCGAGCAACTCCACGACAACCGTCTGCGCCTCCGAATCCCAGCCCAGACCCATGGTCCCGACCCGGAACTCGGCATCGACCGGGGTGATCAGCGGGCTCAGGTCGCCGACCTCTTCGGTCTCCGGCGGGATGGGTGTGCCGAATCGGCGGTTGATCTCCAGCAGCAGCGCGGCAATCCGTTCTGCGAGGACGGCCACCTGCTGCTTCTCCAGTACGACCGAAATCACCCGCTTGTCGTGAACCGCCTGCAGATAGAAAGTCCGGTTACCGGGCTGTCCGACGGTCCCGGCCACGAATCGGTCGGGCGTGCGAAAGACGTGAATTGCGCGGGACATGACAGCATCCAAAATACCGGCATCGACACCGCAGAGGTAATCGCGCGGCGGGCGCGTCACTCAGTGGAACCACCCACCACCGCATCGCTTGTCCCCACCGAAGCGGGCCCCTGGCCGGGTTCGGCCGCAAGACCCGCGGACAGCGGTGCGCCGGTGTGGTTGACATGTACGACGAACGGACGCAATGCGGTGTAGCGGATCACGCTCGCCGACGCCGGATCGACGGTGATGCGCTGGAAGCTGTCGAGATGGATTCCCAACGCGTCGGCGACCACGGATTTGATCACGTCGCCGTGCGTACAGGCCAACCACAACACATCGCCTCCGTGCTGTTCGGTCAGCGCCCGGTCGTGCTCGCGCACCGCGGCTACCGCGCGGGCCTGCACCTGCGCCAGACCCTCCCCGCCGGGAAAGACAGCCGCGCTGGGTTGATGCTGCACCACCGCCCAGAGCGGTTCCTTGACCAGCTCCGCGAGCTTGCGCCCGGTCCAGCTGCCGTAGTCGACCTCCGAAATCCGCTCGTCCGCCAGAGGCTGTAGCTCCAGGGCCGCTGCGAGCGGGTCAACCGTGCGTCGACACCGCATCAGCGGCGAGTGCACGATGGCGCGGATCGGCAGGGACCCGAACCGTTGAACCATCTCCTGCGCCTGTTCACGGCCCCGACTGTCGAGGTCGATGCCGGCGGACCGACCCGCCAGAGTGTGCGCGGTGTTCGACGTCGAACGGCCATGCCGCAGCAGGATGACGGTCACGTCGCCGCCACCACTCCGGTGCCCAGCAAGATCATCACCAGCACCCCGAGCGCCACCCGATAGCCGACGAACCAGTACATGCTGTGCCGGACCAGGAAACGCAGGAACCAGGCGATCGCGGCCAGGCCTACCACGAACGCGATCACCGTTGCGATCAGCAGTTGGGCGCCGGTGGCGCTCATCCCCTCCCCGACCGGGTCGAACGCGTCCGGTAGCGAGAACAGGCCGGAGGCGAAGACCGCGGGGATGGCCAACAGGAAGCCGAACCGCGCAGCCAGTGCACGTTCCATCCCGAGGAACAGCCCGGCGCTGATCGTCGCACCCGACCGCGATACTCCCGGCACCAGGGCCAGGCACTGCGCGAAACCGACGATGACGGCGTCGCGCCAGGTCAGTTGTTCCACGCGGCGACTCCTCCGGCCGATACGCTCGGCCGCGGCGATGACTGCCGAGAAGACCACCAGCGCGCCGGCGATCAGCCACAAGTTGCGGGCGCCGGTTCTGATGTCGTCCTTGAACAGCAGCCCGAAAACCCCGATCGGGATGGAACCGATGATCACGAACCACGCCAGCCGGTAGTCGCTGTCGCGACGGTCCGGGGCGAAGAGCCCCCGGAACCAGGCGGCGACGATGCGAACGATGTCGCGGGCGAAGTACACCAGCACGGCTGCCTCGGTGCCGATCTGACTGACTGCGGTGAACGATGCGCCCGCATCGCCGGCGAAGAACACTCGTGACGCGATTGCCAGGTGGCCCGACGAAGACACCGGCAGGAACTCGGTGAGCCCCTGCAGGATCGCCAGCACAATCACCTGTGCCCACGACATGGCGGCAGCGTCCGTCACGTCGACGACCGTACCGGCCGGGGCGAGTCAGCGAGCCGGCGGCGGCACCGGATGCGCGTCCGCGACCGCGTCCCGCACGGCCGCGACGAGGCTCCGCTCGTCGGTGACGTCGATGTGGGTCAGCCTGCGGGTGGCCGACGCGACCACATCCTCCTGCTGCGGCACCAGGCCGGAGATGCGGGGCCGGTACACCTCAACCATCAGCTGCTGATGCTCGACGTGAAAGGAAAAGCTGCGGCCATCGCCGACCTGGCCAAAGCCGCTGGCGTGCACACCAGTGGAAATGTCCTCGACAGCAAACGCCGGAGTGCCCATTTCGCGGTCCGCGGAGAGGGTCATGCTCGCACCATACCTCGACTTATGCCGCTGATGTGGGAGGTTAGGCACTCCAGACCGCGGGAAAACGGCGAGTCGCTGGCACCCAACCATCTCCTACACTTGCTGATCCGGTCTCATCCCGAGACCGCCGACCCGCCGAGCTACCCGAGGGCTAACCATTGCTGCGCAGTCAACACCGCCCCTGCCAGCTGTTTCTCCGTACGCTGACAGCGCTGGCAATTGTCAGCATGGCCGGTTGCGGGTCTGATCCGCTTGCCGACTCCCCTCCACCGACCATCGAACCGGCCCGCGCCGCGGATTCGCCCGCGCAGTCGGCCCGCCCCGCCGGCCTGGTGAAACCGCTGGACGTTGCCGGGCAGGCCGCGGTCTTCGACTCCGGAACCGGATCCCTTGCCATTCTCAGCCCGGCTCCGGACAGCCGATCGGTCCTGACGGTGCTGGGCCGCACCGGACCGGGGCGCACGGTGCCGCTGCCGGCTGCCGTCACCGCGATGGCCGGGGACGGCCAGGGACAGGTCTACCTGTCGACCCGGGGCGGATATTTTCGCGTCGATCTCGACGCCGCCATGGCGACGCGACTAGATGTCGAGGGCGAACAGGCCACCGAGTTCACCGCGGTGACCCGGCGCGCCGACGGCAAACTGGTTCTCGGCAGCGCCGACGGTTCGGTCTACACGCTGGCCTCCGAAACCGAGGTGAGTGCGCAGCTGAAGATCTTCGCCCGGGTGGATGCCCTTGCCGCCCAAGGCGATACCACCATCGTGCTGGACCGTGGACAGACATCGGTCACCACCTTGAACCCGAGCGGCACAAAGGCCCGCCACGCACTACGGGCCGGTGAGGGCGCGACCACGATGGCGGTTGATCCAGCCGGCCGCCTGCTCGTCGTCGACACCCGAGGCGACTCTTTGCTGGTCTTCGGTACCGATCCGCTGATGCTGCGTCAGCGCTTCCCCGTGCGCGACAGGCCATATGGTCTAGCCGGGTCCTCCAATCTGGCCTGGGTGTCACAGACCCGGACCAACACCGTGATTGGTTACGATCTGAGCACCGGAATTCCCGTCGAGAAGGTGCGACATCGAACCGTGCGGCAACCGAACTCCCTGGCCTTCGACGACAGCACAGGCACGCTCTACGTGGTGTCCGGCTCGGGGGCGGGTGTCCAGGTGATCCCCAGCGCGGCGGCACCGTGAGCGCGACGCGGCTGGGGCGGGTTCCCTCGGGCTGGAACGAGATGATCACCGGGGATCTTGCCGACGACTACGAGTGGGTACCGTTGCGGCTGCCGCCAGAGGTGACACGGGTCAACGCATCGATCCGGCTGTCGATCGAGGCCGAGTACCGCGGGTGGGAGCTCACCCGGGTGCGGCTCTACACCGATGGCAGCCGTCGGGTACTGCTGCGACGGCGCAAGACCGCCGCGGGCAACCCGGCCGACGGCCACCCCCACTCGTGATCTACCCCGTGCTGCGGGCGGTCCTCTTCGCCTTCCCTCCCGAACGCATTCACACCTGGGTGGCGGCCGTGCTGCGCGGGGTAACCGCCGCCGCACCGCTGCGGCGCGTGCTGTCCCGGTCGCTGGCACCGCACGACCCGGTGCTGGCTGTCACCGTGTTCGGAACCCGCTTCCCCGGCCCGCTGGGGCTGGCGGCCGGATTCGACAAGGACGGCCGCGGGTTGCGCATTTGGGGTGCACTGGGCTTCGGATACGCAGAAGTCGGCACAGTCACAGCCTCAGCACAGCCGGGCAACCCGCCGCCGCGGATGTTTCGGCTGCGCGAAGACCGAGCCCTGCTGAACCGCATGGGGTTCAACAACAACGGTGTCGGCGAACTGGCACTGCGGCTCACCCGGCATACTCCGGACGTGCCGATCGGGGTGAACATCGGCAAGACCAAAACGACGCCACCTGAGAAGGCCGCCGCCGATTACGCCGAGAGCGCGCGCCTGGTGGGTCCGCTTGCGACGTACCTCGTGGTCAACGTCAGCTCCCCGAATACGCCCGGCCTGAGGGACTTGCAGGCTGTCGAGTCGCTGCGGCCGATCCTGACCGCTGTGCGCGCCCAGACCGCCACTCCGGTGCTGGTGAAGATCTCCCCTGACCTCTCCGACCGCGACATCGACGAGATCGCCGATCTGGCAGTCGAATTAGGGCTTGACGGAATCGTCGCCACCAATACCACCGTGTCCCGCGAAGGCCTGGCGACTCCAGGGGCCGACCAGCTCGGAAGCGGCGGGGTGTCCGGCCCGCCGGTGGCGCGCCGGTCACTGGCGGTGCTGCGGCGGCTGCATCGAAGGGTGGGCGATCAGTTGGTGCTGATCAGCGTCGGCGGCATCGAGACCGCCGACGATGCATGGGAACGCATCACGGCCGGCGCCACGCTGCTGCAGGGCTACACCGGCTTCATCTACGGCGGCGGGCTATGGGCAAAGCACATCCACGAGGGCCTCGCGCGGCACCTGCACAGCCACGGGTTCACGTCGTTGGCCGACGCCGTCGGATCGTCTGCGTAGCTGGGTTACTTTCGTTCGTAGACACCGTGAATGATGGCGCGTGCGATCGCATGGCTGAACAGGTTGAACCCCAGGTATGCCGGCGTTGCCGACTCCGGGAGGTCGAGCTTCTCCACACCCACGGCGTGCACGACCACGAAGTAACGGTGCACACCGTGCCCCGGCGGCGGCGCGGCACCGATGAAGCGACGCGACCCGGCATCGTTGGCCAATGTTATTGCGTCGCCGGGGAATCCGCTGCTACTGCCGTCGCCGACACCAGCGGGCAGATCGGTGACGGTGGCCGGCAGATTGGCGACCGCCCAGTGCCAGAAACCCGATCCGGTAGGGGCGTCAGGATCGAACACCGTGACCGCAAAGCTGCGAGTGGTCTCCGGAAATCCCGACCAGCTCAGCTGCGGTGAGATGTCCGAGCCTCCGGCGCCCATGATGCCGCTGACCTGGTCGTTGGCCAATGGTGATCCATCGGTTATCGACTCCGATGTCAGCGTGAAGCTGGGCAACGGCGGCAGGAACTCGTAGGGGTTGTAATCGAAGGACACGGCAAGACATTCCTTTCCCTGATCAGTTTCGTCGCCGATCAACAGTGTTGCAGAAAGTGTTCCAGAACCTGGGTCCCGAACTCGAGGGCGTCGACCGGCACCCGCTCGTCGACGCCGTGGAACAGCGACGAGAAGTCGAGCTCCGGAGGCAACCGCAGCGGGCTGAACCCGAAGCAGCGAATGCCCAAGCGCAGGAACGCTTTGGCGTCAGTCCCTCCGGAAAGCATGTACGGAACTATCCGGGCATCGGGGTCGATCGCGAGCAGCGAGGCATTCATCGCGTCCACCAGGTCGCCGTCGAAGGTCGTCTCATAAGACGGAAGGTCCCGCTCCCACGAGCGCACGACGGCGGGCCCGATCAGCTCATCGACCTCCCGCTCGAATGCCGCCTTGCGCCCGGGCAGCACCCGGCAATCGACCACCGCCTCGGCGGTCTGCGGGATCACATTGGCCTTGTACCCGGCCTTGAGCATGGTCGGGTTGGCGGTGTCACGCAGGGTGGCGCCAAGGATGCGGGCGATTCCGCCCAGCTTGGCGATCGCGCCCTCCAGATCCGGCGAGTCCACGTCGAACGTGTACCCCGTCTCCTCGGCAAGCGCGGCCAGGAACTGCTGCACCGACTCGGTCAGCACGAGCGGGAATCGGTGCCGGCCCAGACGGGCCACCGCCTCAGCGACGGCGGTGACGGCGTTGTCGTCGCTGACCATCGAACCGTGCCCGGCGCGCCCACGCGCGGTCAGCCGCATCCAGGACAAGCCCTTCTCGGCGGTTTCGATCAGGTACAGGCGCCGCTGCCCGCCGTCGCGGCATGGCACGGTGAGGGAGAAACCGCCGACCTCCCCGATCGCCTCGGTGACGCCGGTGAACAGATCGCGCCGATTGTCCACCAGCCACTGGGCCCCGTAACTCCCGCCGTGCTCCTCGTCGGAGACGAACGCGAACACCAGGTCACGCGGCGGGACCACACCGGCACGTTTGAAGTGCCGCGCCACGGCGATCGTCATGCCGACCATGTCCTTCATGTCGACTGCGCCGCGGCCCCAGACGTAGCCGTCCCGAACCGCGCCGGAGAACGGGTGCACGCTCCAATCGGCGGGCTCGGCGGGCACCACATCCAGGTGCCCGTGAATCATCAAGGCGCCACGAGAAGGGTCCGCGCCGGGCAACCGCGCGAAGACGTTGCCCCGGCCGGGAGCGCCGGCCTCGATGTACTCGGTTTGGTAGCCGACCTCACCGAGCCGTTCGGCCACCCAGCGGGCACACTCCGCCTCCCCCTTGGTGGTTGCCAGGTCACCGGTGTTGGAGGTGTCGAACTGGATCAAAGAGCTGACGAGATCGACGACCTCGTGGGCGGGATTCGACGATCCTGTCACAATCACCATTCGTACCACCCCACCCTTGCGCCCAACCGAACAAACGGGCGCGAAAGTGCGAGTCGATCGCGCCATTTCGTCGACTTCAGCAATAGCCCGAACGTCGGTTTGGGCTGCAGCCGACCGATCCGATAGCCTCTTAGCCGCTCACGAACTCGTCCGAGTGGCGGAATGGCAGACGCGCTAGCTTGAGGTGCTAGTGCCCTATTAACGGGCGTGGGGGTTCAAGTCCCCCCTCGGACACAAATGTGATGAGTCGGGTCATGGGTTACACGGTTCTTCGAACCTTGCCGGGGTGTTGTGTTCATCGGACGACGATGGACGTGAGGACCCGCCAGTTGGGATTGCCGGCCTAGAGCTGAACCGCCTGCAAGTCGGTTCAATCCGCGGCGTGAGAGGAACCTGTTCGGTGTGCCGCTGTGCGACTGGGAGTGGTGGTTGACGAGGCTCACGAAGCATGGGGCGCTAGGAGCGCAAGCCCGCGCGCCGCGCTCAAGGTTGGGTCGTGGTCCTACGCCTCCTGAACCGGCGTAGTCACTTGCCGACTCACCCATGTCTACTCGGACGGTCCCGGCACCCAGCTCTCGCGCCTGCAGCGCCCGCTACACAGTGTTTTGTTGCTCGTCGATGATGAGGCCGAGCCGCAGTAGGAGCACAGGTTTGCGCGGTCCCACTGCGCTCAGTCTGTGTTGAACAGCGCCAGAGACAGAACAGTCAGGCGAGCAAGCGCATTCGCTTCACCCGCCGGTTAACCGCCGGATCGTGCTGAGCAGCAGCCACCGCGGCGTGTGCCGACCGATCAAGCGGGTGACGACGTTGGCCACGCCGGGGACGACGATCCCGTTGCCGCTCTCCACACCGCGAACACCGGCCTCGGCGACCTCAGCCGGGTCCAACCACATTGGTTTGGGTAGCGCCGATGCGCTTTCCTTCATGCCGGGCTCGTCCATGAACTCGGTGTTCACCGGCCCGGGGCACAGCGCTGTGGCAGTAACGCCGGTCCCGTGCAGCTCGGTGTGCAGTGCCTGGGTGAAGGAGAGCACGTACGCTTTCGTCGCCGCGTAGCCAGCCTGGCCGGGCATCGGTTGGAATGCGATCGTTGAGGCGACGTTGAGCACCGCCCCGCGGCCGCGGTCCACCATGGGCGGGACGAACATGCTGCACAACGCGGTGACCGCCTCGACGTTGACGCGGACCATGCCAACCTCGCGTTCGGGGTCGAGCTCGACGAACTTGCCGGCCGTGCCGTAACCAGCGTTGTTGACCAGCAGATCGACCGTGAGACCGAGCTGGGCGACACGGTCGGGCACCTCGGCGCGTGCAGCCGGGTCGCTGATGTCGCAGCCGAGCACCTCGACCCGGACACCGAATTCGTCGGACAGCTCAGATGCCAGGCTTTCGAGCCGGTCTACGCGCCGAGCGAGCAGCACAAGGTTCTGGCCACGCTTGGCGAGCGCACGAGCGATCTCGACGCCGATACCCGACGACGCACCGGTGATCAAGCAGGTCGATTCCGGTGATGGTTCAGGCAGGGCCATAGTCGCTCCAATCAGGTCGGCCGCATCGAGGCTCGGTTATGAGCTCAGGTTAAGCCCGCAGGTCTGTTGGAAAGCGGGAAAACCTGCCGAGTTCCCCGGCGGGTTCAGTCCGAGGAACTCGGCTTTCCACGCGGACACGTACTTCCCTCCCCACAGCACCGGCGGCTTACCAGACCAGGACGCGCTTGGTACCTTGCACCACCAGCGGCGGCTCAGCTCCTTTGCAGCAGTGAGTCGACGATCTGAAAGGCAGGCGATACATGATCAAACGGGACAGCGCGGACGAGATCGGCGGCGGTTCTTCGAGCCCGACCGTTCTCGACGTGCAGGGTTCCGGCGTCCAACCGCCGGTGGCAGCTCGAGTCCGCCGCGCGTTCTGGCTGCTGGAACGCTTCGCCCCCGGATTGGGGTCGCGGTGGGCGACCGAGCTGTGGTGCACCCCGCCGGTCATGGAGTCAAGTTTGCGCATGCCGCCCGGCGTTCCGCCCGGCCGGCCACTGGAAGCGCACTGGAGCGGGCACCGCATCGTCGGGGAGTCATGGGGCGAGGGGCCACCGGTCTATCTCGTTCACGGCTGGGGCGGGCGCCGCCCGCACCTCGGCATGTTCATCAAGCCTCTCGTCAAGTCCGGTTACCGCGTCATCGCGTTCGACCTACCCAGCCATAACGAGTCCGATCCCGGCTCACTGGCACCAGGTCGCACCACCGCCATCGAGTGCGCCGAAGCGGTTGCAGCGATCATCCGGACGCACGGGCCAGCCCGTGCTGTCGTGGCCCACTCCCTTGGGGCCAACGCGACCGCATTCGCGGCGGCGTGGGGCACGCCGGTCGGGCGTTTGGTGTTCCTGGCGCCAATGGGAGAGTTCCCGATCTATCTGGATCTCTTCGCCGCGCGACACGGATTCGGCCGACGGATACGCACCGGCCTGCATCGCCGTCTTGAACGCCGTATCGGCATGACGTTAGAGGACACCAACATGGTCCGGGTAGCCGCGCGAACCGACTATCCGCCGCTGCTGCTCATCCACGACCCCGATGACCCCGAGACTCCATATGCGACGAGCGAAAAGGTTGTTGCGTCCTGGCCAGGCGCACGTTTGATGACGACACGGGGGCTCGGCCGGCTGGCCCATTTCCGGATACTGAGGCACCGCCCCGCGATAAGTGCGGGCGTCGAATTCATCGGTCCCGCAACGGTTTAAGCATGCATGGGAACCCTGCCGATCAGGGTTTTCGCTGGTTCTCTGGGCGGAAGCACGCGGTAGTTGGTCGAGGTCGGCGAAATGACCAAGTCCCCCTCGAACACCCAAGCAGACATCCAACGTGACGCTCGGGGCTTGGCGACCGAGCGCACCGCGCCGCCACTTGTGGTGGCCGAGGTCAAGCCGTGCCGAGTGAGCCGGCCGCTCGGTGGCGGTGGATGTCCCGTTTCTGAGCGACTGGACAGGGGCCTACCCAACGGGGGACCGCTAGGTGGGCGCCTCCCCTGTCCAGCCGGCTGCTCGACTACCCAAAATCCGACGCGGCAAAACATCGTCCTGGTCCGCTGAGGTGAAACATTGTTTCACGGCTACCACTTTCGGGCATAAGTGCGATATGGCAGCAAAGCAAAAACATAAGTTGACTTCTGATATCGACGTTACCGATGAACATCGCGAGCGGGCCAAAAAGATGCTGGAGGAATACTCCGATGACCGGCCCACCACCACGATGCCCGGCACCGGCGGGACCGTGTCCGGTACCGCGGTGAACGACTGGGTCGACGACGACGGCAATCCCAGGTTCAGCGAGCGATCGCAGCGACAGAACTGAGCTGAGGTCGCAGCCGGAGAATCCCATGCCTGATGAACTTCTGATGGTGGCACTCGTCGCCGCTTTTGTCCTGCCGGCTCTGCTGCTGATGGGTTGGGATTTCGTGACTTCCGACGTGAAGTGCGGATCCTGCGGTCACAGACAGCGAGTGCTGGCGATCGGCAAGAGATTCGCCTGCAAACGATGCAAGACACGTGGCATTCGCTAGGACTCCTAGGGAGCGGGGCCCAGCCTTGATCCTGAGCACCTCCCTACGAGCCCCATTTCCGCGCGAGGAACGCACCGAAGTTGTTGCCGCTATGGAAAAAGAGACCACTGCGCCGCCGGGCGCCACCTCGTGCGACTCGGCCGGAGCGGGGTTTTCGTATCTCCTGATGTCGATCCGGCATCGCGTTGGAGATGTCTTGGTTTTGCGCTACCGGCACCCGCCCAGTCGAACTCACCGCGAAGGTTCAATAGCACGCCGGCCACCTCGCCCGAGCCCATGGGCTGTGCGGAGCCGACACTGCTCATCTGGCCAGCGCGCTAGCTGTCGGTGAACCCGGCCTGATCGTCGCCGATTGGGACGGACGCCGGCACAGAGGAGCCTGAGCCGCCTGGTGCAGCGTCGCCCCCGCCCAACTCGACCCCTGACCCGACCGCCCGACACCAGCGTGGGTCAATCCCAACATGGACCACGATCAGGTACCGATTAGCCAGTTCAGGGCCGGTGCCGTGGGTGGCCGAGTCCCGCTCGGACACGCTCTGTCATCCTGTCCTTGACCGCGCACCCAACCGGCAAGAATGCTGAACGGGTGCACGTCTCCGCCGCCCTGTGGGCGATCACGATCGCGTTCATCACCGGCCTGATCCTCTTCGACTTCTTCTTCCACGTCCGCAAAGCGCACATCCCGACCCTGCGCGAGGCGGCGATCTGGTCTGCTCTCTACATCGGGATCGCAGTGGCGTTCGGGGTGGCCGTGCTCTTCTTCGGCGGAACCACTGCGGGTATGGAGTACTTCGCCGGCTACGTCACCGAGAAAGCGTTGTCCGTCGACAACATGTTCGTCTTCCTGGTCATCATCGGCAGTTTCGCGGTGCCGCGCGCCGACCAGCAGAAAGTGCTGCTGTTCGGCATCGTCTTCGCCCTGATAGCCCGCACAGCACTGATCTTCATCGGCGCTGCACTGATCAACAACTTCGCCTGGGTGTTCTATCTGTTCGGCCTGTTGCTGCTGATCACCGCGGGCAACCTGCTGCGCCCGGAGACCTCGGAGGGACGAAGCGCCGACAATCTGCTCATCCGGATCGCTCGGCGGTTTCTGCGCACCTCCGACGAGTACGACGGCGACAAGCTGTTCACGGTGGTCGACGGCAAGCGCATGCTCACCCCCATGCTGCTGGTGATGGTCGCCATCGGCGGCACCGACATCCTGTTCGCGCTGGACTCGGTGCCGGCGATCTTCGGGCTCACGCAGAACGTCTACATCGTCTTCACCGCAACGGCGTTCTCCCTGCTCGGGTTACGGCAGTTGTACTTCCTCATCGACGGCCTGCTGGATCGGTTGATCTACCTGTCCTACGGTCTGGCCGCCATTCTGGGGTTGATCGGCGTGAAGCTCTTCCTGCACGCCCTCCATGAGAACAATGTGCCTTTCATCAATGGCGGCGAGCCGGTGCAAGTGGTCGAGATCAGCATTCCGGTATCGCTGGGCTTCATCATCGCGACGCTGGCGATAACAACGACCGCGTCGCTGATCTCACCCAAGGGCAGGGCGCAGAACGCGGTCTCGAACGCCCGCCGGCACGCGATCGAATACCGTGACCTGGCTTACTTCGACGGCGATCTCGCCGAACGGGAGAAGACGTTCGCGAAACTGTGCCGAGAAGAGGAACAGATCAAGGCGTTGCCGGCGAAGTACCTGGCCGGAATCCGCCGCTGGGACGAACTGATGGAGCTGCTGCGCCAAGTCCACGCCGAACACGACAGCATCGCCGGTCCCGAGGGGAGGTCTTCCCGGCCCAACTAGAGGCCACCTCAGACGCCCGCGCGTCCCATCCGAGTTCCCTTGCGCAGATACGCAACCCAGGTAACCACCATCAGGACCAAGAAGAACACGATGTAGAACTGAAGCGCCGGCTCGATGGTGCCGTAGTTCGATTTCGCCCAGGCGTAGGCCAGCGGCACGATGAACCCGCCGAAGGCGCCTACCGAAGAGATGACGCCCAGAGCACCGGCGGCCTGGCGGCGCATCAGCACCATGATCTCCGGGTGACCTCCGGCGTCCTCGCCTTTGACCCGAAAGATCTTCGAGATCATCCGATAGGTTGAGCCGTTGCCGATGCCCGTTGCAACGAACAGGAACATGAAGCTGACGAAGAAGACGGGCAGATTCACCGCACGCACCGACCACAACGCAAGTCCGGCGCCGAGGGCGAGCATCGCGAAGCTCACCACGGTGATGGGGGCGCCGCCGAGGCGGTCCGACAACCAACCGCCGAACGGCCGGGCGATCGAGCCGATGCCCGCGCCCAGGAACGCCCAGGTCAACGCGATGTCACCGCGATCAAACACCGCTTTTAGCAGAGTCGGGAATGCCGCCGAGTAGCCGATGAAGGAACCGAACGTGCCGATGTAGAGCAGCGACATGATCCAGGTATCGGCATGGCGCAGCGATTGCCAGACAGGACCGATGTCCGCCTTGGCCTCAGACAGGTTGTTCATGAACAGGAAGGCGCATACGGCAGCGGCCACGGCCAGCGGCACGTAGAGCAGCCCGGCGATGGATAGCGCCACCCCACCACCAAGGGTGATCAGGACGGGAACCACTTTCTGGACGACTGCGACGCCGATGTTTCCGCCGGCTGCGTTCAGGCCGAGAGCCCAGCCTTTCTCCTTCTCCGGGTAGAAGAACGAGATGTTCGCCATGGACGAAGCGAAGTTGCCACCACCGAAACCAGCTGTCGCAGCGATCAACAGCAGTAGTCCGAAGCTGATGTCGGGCTCGGTGACCGCCCACGCCAGTAGCAGACACGGGATCAACAGCAACATCGCCGAGATGACAGTCCAGTTGCGCCCACCGAAGATCGGGACTGCGAAGGTGTAGGGCAGCCGAAGGAAAGCCCCGACGCCGCTGGGTACCGCGACCAGCCACAGTGCCTGGCTTGCGCTGAGCGCGAACCCGGACGCCGCAGGGCTGCCATCGGCAGCAGCCGTCATCTGGACGACCACAATGCTCCACAGCAACCAGACCGAGAACCCGATATGTTCGGCGAAGATGGACCAGATCAGGTTTCGGCGAGCGATCGGCTTGCCGACTGTGGTCCAGAATTCGGGATCCTCGGGCCGCCAGTCGTCGATCCAGGTACCGCCGGACGCGGGCTGGGGCCGCGGGGGCGCAACCGATGGTGCCGCCGTCACGGTCATGTCAGGTCTCCTATCGGTTTGGCAAGCAGCGCTGGACTATCCGATCAGACGAGCTGGTCGTCGAGTGTCGACACTGACACGTGACTACGGTACGAAAGTGATATTGCGGCAAGGCTTCACGCAATCACATCGACGCTACAACATCCTCACTGAAGTCGATTGGCCTCGGTGAGTTCCTCATCACACCCACTTGCTGCGGGCGGGCGGCGCCGACGGTTCCACCCACGCCTTGGCATAGCGGTTGCTGCCCCGCGGCAGCGGATCCCGGCTGCGATACACCACGTAAGGGCGTACCAGGTATCCGACCGGTGCGCTGAACATGTGTACCAAACGGGTGTAGGGCCAGATAGCAAGCAGGGCAAGGACAACCAGCACATGTGCCTGGAAAGTCCATGGCGCACTCGCCATCAGATCCGGATTGGGGTGCAGCGAAAACAAGCTGCGGAACCACGGCGAGACGGTCTCTCGATAGTTGTACGCGACAAGCACATTGGTCAGCGTGTTCAACATGCCGGTCAGCAGTGCACCCGCCAGCAGCAGATACATCAGCTTGTCCGTACGGGTGGTCGCTTTGCGTACCTCCGGAACCGTGACCCGGCGATAGAGCAGGATGGCCAGCCCAGTGACCACGGCAAACCCGGCGATCGACCCCGCGGTGACGGCGACCAGGTGGTAGAGGTGCTCCGAGATCCCGACTGCCGCTGTCCAGGACTCGGGAACGAGCACTCCGACGACATGCCCTCCGAACACACCCAGAATCCCGAAGTGGAACAACGGGCTACCCAGGCGCAGCAGCCTGCTCTCGTAGATCTGCGACGACCTTGTGGTCCAGCCGAACTGATCGGTGCGGTAGCGCCAGACATGCCCGAGGACAAAAGAAGTGAATGCGATATACGGCGCGGTCATCCAAAGCAGGTTGTTCATCGGCGCGCCCCGGCAACAGTCGGATCCATCGCGAACGGCTCCAGGCCGACATCCTCATCTGGCGGTCCTTCGGCGGCCAATTCGGCGATTCTGCGACGATCGGCGGTGCTGATGGGTGGCAGCGTCGCCAACACCGCGCCGATCAGTTCTGCGTACGGGGAGCCGTGGTCCTGTAGAGAGAGTCTGAGCAGCTCGAGAACAGGAACATGTTCGGCAAGCAGGCGTTCACCCTGCAGATGGTCGACGGCGGCGGCGAACTCCAAGACCATCGGCAGGTAGTCGGGCAGCTCGCCGTCGCCGATCGCGAGGCCCGCCAGCCGATAGGCGTGCTTGAAACGCAACAGCGCCATCCCCCGCTTGCGGGTGTCGCCGTAGGCGTAGTAGGTCAGGTGCAGGCTGGATCGTCTGCGCATGTCGAAGGTCTCGACGTACTCGGCAGCCAACTGCAGCTGGCCGGCGCCGGCAAGGTGCGCGAGAAAGTTCTGGATCGGGGCCCGAACGCTGGCCGGTAGTTCCATCGCGGCTGCGCCGAGCTGATCGGTCAGCTCGATCGTGGACTCATTCGGGTAGTCCAGAAGCAGCGAGACGATGCGCCACACCAATCGCTGGTCGCGATCGGACATCTCGACTGCGCGGGTTGTCCTGCGCCCCAGCGTGAGAAGTTTCATTTGGTCGGCACCAACCCTTCGGTGCCACGGCCGTCCCAGTTCAGTAGGTTGACACGTCCCGATTCGCGTGGCCGGGCAGCCGGGTTGGTATCGGTCAGGTGGAACTTGTCGGCCATCTGGTCGAAGGCCGTCATCCCGGGCCCGCCGTCACCGTCCAGACTGCACCCAGTGGCCAGCGCGTCCAGCCGATGCGCGTCGGAGCCGGCCCCGTTGGGGATCACATAGCGGTCGGCGTACTTGGCGATCGCCAGCAGCCGGTACATCGCCTCGATCTCGCCGCCAGTCAACCGGACCGACGCGGGAATGGTTTCGTCGAACTCCTCGCCGAGGTTGGCCGCTCGCATGTACGAGCGCATCGCCGCCAGGCGTTTCAGCGCTGCACGAACCGGTCCGACCTCACCGGCGGTGAACAGTTCGGCCAGGTACTCCACCGGGATGCGCAGCGCATCAATCGCGCCGAACAGGTTGTCGCCGCTCTCCGGGTCGTGGCCGGTTTCGGAAAGCACATCGACGACCGGGGACAGCGGGGGCACGTACCAGACCATCGGCATGGTCCGGTACTCCGGATGCAGCGGCAACGCCAGTTGGTAGTCGACGATCAGCCGATAGACCGGAGAGTTCTGAGCGGCCTGAATCCACTCTCCCGAGATGCCGGCCCGTTCCGCTTCGGCCACCACCCGCGGGTCGTGTGGATTGAGGAAGACGTCAAGCTGTGCGGGGTAGAGATCCTTGTCGTCGGGTGTCGACGCCGCCTGCAGGACCTTGTCGGCGTCGTAGAGCATCACGCCGATGTAGCGCAGCCGACCGACGCACGTCTCCGAGCACACGGTCGGAATTCCCACCTCGACGCGCGGGTAGCAGAACGTGCACTTCTCGGCTTTGCCGGTTTTGTGGTTGAAATAGATCTTCTTGTACGGGCAGGCGGTGACGCACTGCCGCCAACCTCGGCACCGGTCCTGATCGACCAGTACGATCCCGTCCTCACTGCGCTTGTAGATCGCTCCGGACGGGCACGCCGCTGCACACGACGGATTCAGGCAGTGCTCGCAGATACGCGGAAGATAGAACATGAATGTCTGCTCGAACTCGAGCTTGACCTTGTCGGAAACCTTGGCCAACAACGGATCCCGGCCTACTTGTTCCGGCCCACCGCCCAGGTCGTCATCCCAGTTCGCGCCCCAGGTCACCTTCGTGTCTTCCCCGGTGATCAGCGACTTGGGGCGGGCCACCGGCGTGGTATCCATCGCGGGCGAGGACAGCAGATTGTCGTAGTCGTAGGTCCACGGGTCGTAGTAGTCCGACACGGTGGGCATATCCGGATTGGCGAAGATGTTGAGCAGACGCTTGACCCGCGAGCCCGACTTCAGGGTTAGCTTGCCGCGCTTGGTGCGGGTCCAACCGCCCTTCCAGCGTTCCTGATCCTGATACTGGCGCGGATACCCTTGTCCAGGACGGGTTTCCACATTGTTGAACCACACGTACTCGACGCCGCCGCGGTTGGTCCATGCCTGCTTGCAGGTCACGCTGCAGGTGTGGCAACCGATGCACTTGTCCAGGTTCATCACCATCGCGAGTTGAGCCATGACACGCATCAGTAAGTCACCTCCTGGCCGCGGCGACGAATCGTGGTGACTTCGTCGCGCTGATTTCCGGTCGGACCGTGGTAGTTCAGCGCGAAGGACTGCTGTGCATACCCGCCTATCAGGTGAGTCGGTTTGATCATCAGCCGGGTCAGGGAGTTGTGGATACCGCCCCGCTTGCCGGTCTTCTCCGTGCGAGGCACGTCCACGGCTTTGTCCTGCGCGTGGTACATGAACACCAACCCTTCGGGCATTCGGTGGCTGACGATCGCGCGCGCATTGACCACCCCGTTGCGGTTGGTGCACTCGATCCAGTCGTTGTCCTTGACGCCGATCTTCGCGGCATCCACATCCGAAATCCAGATCGCCTGCCCACCACGGGAAAGCGTGAGCATGTGCAGGTTGTCCTGATAGGCGGAGTGTATCGACCACTTCGAGTGCGGTGTCAGGTACCGCACTGTGATACCACCAGCGGTGTCGCCCACTTCCGGCTCCTGGAACAGTGCGGTCATGTCCAATGGCGGCCGGAAGATCGGCAGCTGCTCGCCCAGCTCACGCATCCAGTCGTGGTCGAGGTAGAAGTGCTGGCGGCCGGTCAGGGTGTGCCAGGGCTTGAGCCGTTCGGTGTTGATGGTGAACGGCGAGTAGCGCCGTCCCCCGGTTTCAGAACCGGACCACTCCGGTGAGGTGTTCACCGGTACCGGTCTGGCCTGAGTGTCGGCGAACGTGATTCGCTTGCCCTCGCTTTCCTTGGCCAGATCGGCCAGTTCCATGCCAGTGCGGCGCTCCAGAGCCTGGAAACCTTCGACGGCCAGCCGCCCGTTGGTGGTCCCGGACAACGCAAGGATCGCCTCGGCTGCGTGGATGTCGGTGGCCAGTGACGGCCGGCCGACAGCGGATCCGCTGACGACGGCGCCGTTCACCCCACGCAGGTAGTCCACCTCGGCATCGGGATGGGTGGTCACACCTTTGGTGGTGAGTCCGACGGTTTCCACCATCGGTCCGAGTGCGGCCATCTTCTCTGCGAGCGCCGGGTAGTCTCGTTCGACCATCACCAGTCGCGGCATGGTCTTGCCCGGAATCGGCTCGCATTCACCAGCTTTCCAGTCCAGCACACGCCCGCCGGGCTGAGCGGTGGCGTCGACGCTGTCGTGCTGAAGCGGCATGGCAACGATGTCCCGCCGCTTGCCCAGATGCTTCTCGGCCAGCCAGGAGAACCCGCGCGCTATCCGGTGAAACGCCTCGAAATCCGTCTTGGTCTCCCACGGCGGCGAGATGGCCGGCGAGAAGGCGTGCACGAACGGATGCATGTCGGTGCTGGACAGGTCGTGCTTCTCGTACCAGGTCGCAGCGGGCAGCACGATGTCGGAGAACAGTGTCGTGCTGGTGCTGCGGAAGTCCAGCGACAGCAGCAGATCCAACTTGCCGATCGGGGCCTCCGCACGCCAGCGGACTTCCTGCGGGCGCACGCCGTCCTCGTCGCGCGCCTCGACGTTGGAATCGGTGCCGAGCAGGTGTTTGAGGAAGTACTCGTTGCCTTTCGCCGAGGATCCCAGCAGGTTGGACCGCCACACTGTCAGGCAGCGCGGAAAGTTCTCCGGCGCATCGGGATCCTCGCACGCGAACTGCAGGTGCCCCGACTTCAAACCGTCCACAATGTATTTTGAGGGGTCTTTGCCCAATCGCGTCGCCTCGTCAGCGAGATCAAGTGGATTGCGGTTGAAGGTCGGGTAACTCGGCATCCACCCCAGCCTGCTGGCCAGCGCGATGTTGTCGGCGACGGTGCGGCCGCCGAACACACCGTCAGCCAACGGTGAGGCCATCACGTCGGAGGTGAACCGATCGTAGCGCCACTGGTCGGTGGCCAAGTACCAGAACACGGTGCCCTGCATCTGACGCGGCGGGCGCTGCCAGTCCAACCCGAAAGCCAGGGTGGACCAACCGGTGATCGGGCGGCACTTCTCCTGCCCGACGTAGTGTGCCCAGCCTCCTCCGTTGACGCCCTGACAGCCGGTGAGCATGACGAGGGTGAGAAACGAGCGATAGATCTGGTCGGAGTGAAACCAGTGGTTGGTTCCCGCGCCCATCAGAATCATCGACCGACCACGGGAACGTTCTGCGTTGTCGGCGAATTCGCCCGCGATCCGTTCTACCGCCTTGGCCGGCACTCCGGTTATCGGTTCCTGCCACGCCGGGGTATACGGCTGCGTGGCGTCGTCGTAGCCGGTCGGCCAGTCGCCGGGCAGACCCTCTCGGTGCACGCCGTACTGCGCGAGCAGCAGATCGAACACAGTCGTGACGCGTTGCCCGGCAACGACCCTCGTCGGAACCCCACGCATCAGTACCCCCGGCTGATGGCCGTCGTAGCGCGGTAGCGCGACGACCGCGACATCGGTGGCGGTGTCGTGCAGGGTAAGAAGCGGATCGACGCCCTGGAGGTCGAGGTTCCACCGGCCCTCGCTCGACCCGTTGAAGCGGTGCCCCAGAGAGCCATTGGGCACGACCGGGTTGGCTGCTGCGTCGAGGAGGACCGTCTGCGACGCTGCACCCTCGGCGTCCCCTGCTGCACCACCATCGAGATCGGCAGCGGTGAGGAACTTGCCGGGCAGGTACTTGCCGTCACGCTCGATCAGAGTCACCAGGAAGGGTAGGTCGGTGTACTTCTTCACGTACTCGGTGAAGTACGGCGTATCACGGTCCACGAAGTGTTTCTTGAGGATGACGTGTCCCATCGCCATCGCCAGCGCCGCATCGGTTCCCGGCCGCGCCGGAAGCCATTCGTCGGCGAACTTGGTGTTGTCGGCGTAGTCCGGTGAGACGACGACCACCTTCTGACCGCGGTACCGCGCCTCGGTCATGTAATGCGCGTCGGGGGTCCGAGTGACCGGGACGTTGGACCCCCACATGATCAGGTAACCGGCGTCGAACCAATCGGCCGACTCCGGCACATCGGTCTGATCGCCGAAGACCTGCGGCGAGGCCACCGGAAGATCGGCATACCAGTCGTAGAACGACAACATCGCCCCACCGAGCAGCGAAATGAAGCGTGCACCGACCGCATGGCTCACCATCGACATCGCCGGAATCGGCGAGAAGCCGGCCACTCGGTCGGGTCCGTGTTTCTTCACCGTGTACACGTGGGCGGCGGCGGCGATCTCTGCCGCCTCCCACCACTCGACGCGCACGACACCGCCCTTGCCGCGTGCTGCCTTGTAGCGCTTGGATTTCACCGGGTCCTCGACGACGTCCGCCCACGCCAGCACCGGATCTCCCAGCCGCTCCTTTGCCTCGCGGTAGTACTCGAGCAGCACGCCGCGAACGTAGGGGTAGCGAACTCGTGCCGGCGAGTAGGTGTACCAGGAGAAGGATGCACCTCGAGGACACCCACGTGGCTCATACTCTGGCTTGTCGGCGCCGACTGATGGGTAGTCGGTCTGCTGCGACTCCCAGGTGATCACCCCGTCTTTGACGTAGATCTTCCACGAACACGACCCGGTGCAGTTGACGCCGTGAGTCGAGCGAACGACTTTGTCATGAGCCCATCGGTCCCGGTAGAAATCGTCCGCGGACCGTCCGCCGATCTTGTGCAGTGTCCGCTGGTCCGGGGATACTTCGCCGCGGTGGAAGTACTTCCCGAATCGGAGCAGGGCGTCGCCTGCCGTCTGGTCATTGGAATGTAGGTCAACCACGATCAACCCCCTTTGCTGGCCGGAGCTTTCTGCGGTCGCGACGAGTTTGGTGCACCGAGGGTAAGTGCGGCCCAAGGGGAATCCAAACGCCGCACACGGTAGGGGGCTGGCGAGTGCGATTGTGTTAACAGCACAGTCATTTTCGCTGTTCGGAACCCCCTCACCCACCGCCTCATCTAGCTGCGAAGACTTCTGGGACCCGAACATCGTTGCGGCAACGGTGTCCTATTCGCGCGTTTCGCGTCACGGCTCGGAATTGTGAAGTTTTCGTCGTGTTAACGAACCCTGCCCTGTCCTGCGGGCGTGTTTCGGCCCGGGTGCGACCCGGTGAACCGGTCACCCGTCCGGCTGTTGTGCTCCCGACGGGTGCATCACGCGGGACCGTGTGTGGCGGTGAGTTTCGGCCTCTGCCACACTGAACGCGGAGGGGAGTATTCCTTCGCTGCGGTATCGTCATCACGTCGTCGGCCAGTCGAACGACCGGTGCCGTGGGCCACACTCCGGTGCGGCGGCAGAGACCTCCGGCGTTGACCGACGGCCGGAGGCCCCTTTGAACGTAACCCCGCTCGAGTGGACTATCACGCTGGGCGTCACTGTCGCCGTCCTGCTGTTCGACGTGTTGATAATCGCCCGCAGACCGCATGAACCGCAGCGGCGGGAACTGACGACAGCGCTGTCGATCTACGTCGGACTGGCGGTGCTGTTCGGCATCTGGGTCTGGTTCTTCCACGGCGGCAGGTACGGGGTCGAGTTCTTTGCCGGCTGGCTCACCGAGTACAGCCTGTCTGTCGACAATCTGTTCATCTTCATCATCATCATGGCCAGCTTCAAGGTTCCTCGGGAGCTCCAACAACAGGCGCTGCTTGTCGGCATCGTGCTCGCCTTGATCTTCCGCGGTATCTTCATCGCGCTGGGCGCGGTGGCCATCAACCAGTTCTCCTGGGTCTTCTACGTCTTCGGCGCGTTCCTGGTCTACACCGCGATCAACCTCGCGCGGGACACCGAACATGACGACGACGCGGACAACGCCGTGGTGCGCTTCGCCCGCACTCATCTGCGAACCACCGACAGATGGAACGGCCTCAGCCTGTGGATCAAGGACAACGGGCAACGGCTGATGACGCCGATGTTCCTGGTCATCGTTGCGCTGGGAACCACCGACTTGATCTTCGCGCTGGACTCGATTCCGGCGATCTACGGTCTCACCCGGGAGCCATACCTGGTGTTCACCGCCAACGTGTTCGCGTTGATGGGTCTGCGCCAACTCTACTTCCTGTTGGGTAGCTTGCTGCAGCGCCTGGTGTACCTCTCCCAGGGGTTGGCAGTCATCTTGTTCTTCATCGGCGTCAAGCTGGTGCTGCATGCGCTGCATGAGAACGATGTGCCCTTCATCAACGGTGGTGAGCCGGTGCCGGTGCCACAGATTCCGACGCTGCTTTCCCTGGCGGTGATCATCGTGACCCTCGCGATCACCACGATGGCCAGCCTCTACAAGACCCGGGCTGACCGCCGGAAAGCCGATACCAAGATCAGCGGGCCCGCGCACTAGTGCTGGGTTTGACCGCGCGAGCGCTGGATAGACCTAGCACGATGGCATGCAAGACAGACACGAAAGGACCGCCGTGGCGCCGACGGTGCTGTTCATCTACAACGAGCATCTCGCGACCGAGGGCCTACTAGGCGAGGCCTTCACCGAATGCGGTTTCGACGTGGACACGTTCGAGGTGATACCAGCCGGCCACATCGACGGCCCGGCCATCGACGTCGCCTTCCCCGACCCCGCTCGCTATGAGGTGATCGTTCCGCTCGGGGCACGGTGGCCGGTCTATGACGACGCCCTGCGCAGAACCTGGGTTGGCGCCGAGATGCGCCTGATACGAGACGCGGTGAGCAGCGGAGTGGCCGTGCTCGGCGTCTGCTTCGGTGGCCAGTTGTTGGCGCAGGCGTTCGGCGGTTCGGTCAGCAGATCCGACACACCCGAGGTCGGCTGGTACGAAATCAACAGCGACAAACCCGATCTGGTGCCCGGAGGCCAGTGGTTCCAGTGGCATTTCGACAGCTGGACCCTGCCGCCGGGCGCAGTCGAGATAGCCAGGACCGCGCAGTCTTCTCAGGCCTTCACCATCGCCAACGCGCTGGCGCTGCAGTTCCACCCCGAACTCGACATCTCATTGCTGCAGCGGTGGTTGGCTGAGGACAACGACGGCGAAGTCGTGGGGTCCGGTCAGACCCACGATGAACTGCTCTCGCGCACAACGCTGTTGCGCGATGGCGTGGCAGCAAGGGTCCGCGCCCTGGTGCGCGGCTTCCTCTCCCAGGTGGCTCAGTACCCGTACCCCAGCTCGTCGGCCAGCCCGGGACTCCCGCGCTGGAATCCGTGACCGTGGTGACGACACCCTCCTGGCGCTCGGGGTGCCGCGCGGCGGCGTCCCGGTCGGTTGGGAAGTCGCGGCCGGCGCTGCTGGCCCTCGAAACCGCCGGCGGAAGCTAGCGAGGGCGGTCCTCGGCGGTGGTCTCGTCCGCCTGCTCTTCGGCGTCGTCAGCGGCCGCGGAGTCTTCACCCGGCGAGTCCGCGTCGGCAGAGTCCGCGTCGGCAGAGTGGTCGGCGGGACGTTCGGCCTCCAGACCCTCCACGCCGTAGCTCTCCGACGAGTCGTCTGGATACTCCGCATCAAACTCGGCCTGGTCGACACCATCCTGCGGCTGTTCCTCGCCGCCTTCGGGTCCGGAGTCCGGTTCGGTTTCCGCCCCGGCGCGACGACCGGACCGGTCCCGTACCGCGTCGACGATCAGGAGTAACACACCGAGCACGCTGGCACCGATGCAGACCCAGGCGATCACCTCGTTGCTGGTGACCACCGCAGTGACCAGGGCAGCGAGGCCGATGACGGCAAGGACAAGCGCAACGATCAGCATTGAACAACCCTAGGCCGGATGAGCACAGATGTGGACCCGAGCCTGCGGGTCAGTTATTCCCCCGGTTGAACTGATTGAAGCCGCCGGCTTCGTTGTTGGCACCCGAGTCCACCGGCGCGGCCGAACCGCGCTGACCGAGTTCCTCAAGCTGCGACTCCAGGTACGTCTTGAGCCGGGTGCGGTATTCGCGCTCGAAAGTACGCAATTGCTCGAGCCGACCTTCGAGCACTGTGCGCTGCTGGTTGATGGTGCCCATGGTCTCCGTATGCTTACGTTCGGCGTCTGCCTGTAGCGCGTCAGCCTTCTCCTGCGCCTGTCGCAGCTGGGCCTCGGACCGGGTCTGCGCGTCGGCGAGCATCGCGTCAGCACGCTGACGGGCGTCCGCGACGGTGGTCTCTGCGGTCCGGTGGGCTTCGCTGACCATCGCGTCGGACTGGGCGCGTGCGTCGGCCAGCAGCTTCTCCGACTCCGCCTTCGCCGTGCTGGTCAGCCGATCCGCGGTGTCCTGGGCCAGGCTGAGCACCTTGGCCGCACGCAGGTGCTGATCCTCGGTCGGCGCGGCCTCCTGCGGCGGTGCCTCGTAGGCCGGCTGAGGTTCCGGCTCCGGTTCGGGTTGATACATCGGGATGGCCTGGGTCGGCTGGGCGCCTCCCCCGCCCGCCCGAGCGGAGGCCAGCTCTTGGTCCAGTTCGGCAACCCGCTGACGCAGATCGGCGTTCTCCTCGATGAGCCGGCTGAGTTCGTTCTCGACGAGATCGAGGAAGGCGTCCACCTCGTCCTCGTTGTAGCCGCGCTTGCCGATAGGTGGCTTACTGAATGCGACATTGTGAACGTCGGCGGGAGTGAGCGGCATTGTCTGCCCCCTTGGAGTCTGGACCGTCAAACGATCTCACAGTGTAGAGCCCGAATGGCTTGTAACTGGCGTCCATCCTGTCACACCAGACCCGGCGGTTGCAGGTGAGGTCGAGAATTAAGACTGAAATTCAAAATTCCGCGAAAACTCGCGCCCGCCGCCTCCCGACCCCGGACCCGGTCCGACAACCCCAGAGCCACCCGCCGGAGCCGCCGTCAGGCGGCGGCGCCGAACGCCAGTTGCATGCCGATGAACGCCACCAGAAGCAGAACCATGATCGACAGGTCGAAACGCACCGCACCCACTGTGAGCTGGGGAATCAACCGTCGCAGCAGCTTCACGGGCGGGTCGGTGAGGGTCATGATGATCTCCAGAATCACCACCGTCGCGCCTTTGGGGTGCCACTCGCGGCTGAACGACCGGATGAACTCGACCACGATTCGGGCGATCAGCAGCAGCCAGAAAAAGAACAGTGCGAGACCAAGGATGTTGAAGAACAGCGACAAGTAGAGCCGACCTCACTCCAAGCAGATGTACGGTATCGCCGAAGCCGGGGGCCGGCTGGCACCTGAGTGACAGCCTACCCGGCCGGTGGGCAGACCGGTTGGTCTCCCAGGTTGGTCTCCTGGGCTGCCCTACTAGTAGGCCCCATTGCTAGGCCTGTTGATGGACCTATTGAACAAGCCTATTGATAAGCGTAGAAACCGGCCTCGGCGATTCGGCGGCGTTCGTCAGCACTGACGTCGACGTCGGCCGGGGACAACAGGAATACCTTCGTCGCCACCTTGTCGAAGGAACCGCGCAGCGCGAAGGCCAATCCGGCAGCGAAGTCCACCAGACGCTTGGCATCGGCGTTGTCCATGGACACCAGATCCATGATGACCGGTGCGCCGTCGCGGAACTTCTCGCCGATGGTGCGTGCCTCGCTGTAATCCTTGGGCCGCAACGTGGTGATCTTCGCCAGCGGGCTGCCCTCCTCGAACAGCATCGCCATTCGGCGTGGGTCCATGGCCAGCGCTCCCCGGGTGGCCCCGCGCAGCGGCGAGAATCGCGATGTCCGGCCCATGTCGGCTCGGTCGAATTCGCGCGATCCGCGCAGCCGGGGATCGAAACGGGGCTCATCCTGATAACCGGCCCGGTAGCCCGCGGGCGCCTTCTCGTACTCGGGCTCGTATTCGGAGTCGTAGCCGCGACCGCTTCTTTCGAAATAGCCGTCGTCGTCGAAGCGGTCCTCGCGACCACGGCGCGGGTAGCCGCCGCGGGCGGGTCCGCGTTCGTCGTCCTCGTAGTATTCGTCGTCGTAGTCATCCAACGGCGCCATGCCGAAGTAGGCCTTGACCTTATGCAGTGTGCTCATCGCGCGACCCTTCTGATGGCTCTGATTGCTGGGGTGTGTGTGATGAAGATGTGACAGGAGTGACTACTTCGGGAGACGTTAGCGGCCGCTGGCCCATCAGCGCGGTACCGACACGCACACATGTCGAACCATGTTGGATCGCCACCTCGAGATCCTCGGACATCCCGGCCGACAACCCGAGCCGTTGCGGGTAGTCCCGCTGCACTCGATCATGCTCGGCCTGCAATCGGGAATAGGCCTCGACAGGGTTCCAGTCCAGGGGCGGAATCCCCATCAGACCTGCAAGCTCCAGTGCGGGCGAACCGTCCACCGCTGCGCAGAGCTCGTCGACAAGCCCCGGTTGGCGCACATCGACGCCGCCGCGCTCAGTGTCCCCGTCAAGACTGATCTGGAGATAGACCCGCAGGGGCGTCGAGCGAAGTCCGTCAGCGATCGCCTCGCCGGTGGCCCGGTCCAGCGCGCGGATCAGGCGGGCGCTGTCGGCCGAGTGAACCGAGTAGGCCCAGCCCGCGATCCCGCGTACCTTGTTGCGCTGGATGCGGCCGACCATGTGCCAACGAATCGGCTGCCCCACCAACACTCCTGCGACCTCGTCCACTTTCTTCGATGCTTCCTGCTCGCGGGACTCACCGAAGTCCGTGCATCCGAGTCCGTACAGGACCAGAACGTCAGAGGCCGGGAAGAACTTTGTGACCGGGAGCAGTTCGATGTGTTCGGCATCTCGACCCGCCACTACGGCAGCCCGCGCAAGCCGGGACCGTAGACGCGCCAGCGCCTCGGCCAACTGGGAATCCCGGGTGGTCATTCCATCCACACCAGGGAGGCCATCCGCCCCGTCGGAGCCTCGCGCCGATGACTGAAGAGCGTGGATTCGGCGAACGTGCAACGCGGGTCCAGATCGATGGCGGTGACGCCCAGAGCCGCTAGTTGCCGCGCAACTCCGGCTCTCAGGTCCAGACCGGGCGTCCCGCGGAAGGTCGTGGTGCGGCTGCCGGGAAGGTCGTGTTCAACCTCGTCGGCCATGGCCGCGGGGACTTCGTAGTTCCGTCCACTGATCGCCGGACACAGCAGCACAGAGGTGTCTTCGACATGCGCGCCGGCCCTGGTCATCGCCTCTACCGCACGTAACACCACGCCGCGCTGCGCACCGACGCGTCCGGCGTGCACCGCGGCGACCACCCCCGCGCGCGCGTCGGCCATCAGCAGCGGAACGCAATCCGCGGTCACCACCGCCAACGCCAACCGGGCGGTGGTCGTGACCAGCGCGTCGGTTTCCTCGATAGTCCTCTCGCCGGCCGGCTGGCCGGGCCCGCCCACCGTCACCACGCGGTCTCCGTGGACCTGGTTCATCCACACCACCCGGTTCTCGCCGAGGCCGATGGCCGCGGCGAGTCGGTTCCGGTTGACGGCGACCGAAACGGGGTCATCGCCCACGTGGTCGCCGAGGTTGAAGCTGTCGAACGGCGGCGCCGAGACTCCGCCGGCGCGAGTGGTGGTTACGCGCCGAATTCGGGCGGTCACGACTTCCAGTATTGGGGTTCAGTGACGCATGAAGGGCGGCACGTCGACATCGTCATCGTCGTCACCGCCGCCGCCGATGCTCACCGTTGCACCGTTGGTGTGAACCGGCACGCTGGCCGGGTCCGGCGAATCGAAGAGCGACTGGTTCACCTTGCCGGCCCGCGCAGGCGCGATCGGCTGGCTGGCGGCGCTGCTCGGGCTGACGATGGGGTTGCGGCCGGGGCCGGAAGAGTCGAACCCGGCGGCGATGACCGTGACCCGCACCTCGTCACCGAGGGAATCGTCGATGACCGTCCCGAAGATGATGTTCGCCTCCTGATGCGCGGCGTCCTGCACCAGCGAGGCAGCTTCGTTGATCTCGAACAGGCCCAGGTCGCTCCCGCCGGCAACGGACAGAAGCACTCCCTGCGCACCTTCCATCGACGCCTCGAGCAGCGGTGAATTGATCGCGATCTCCGCTGCCTTGAGAGCGCGGCCGTCGCCGCGGGCCGACCCGATTCCCATCAGCGCGGTGCCCGCCCCGCTCATTACACCCTTGACGTCGGCGAAGTCCACATTGATCAGACCGGGCGTGGTGATCAGATCGGTGATGCCTTGCACCCCGTTGAGCAGCACCTCGTCGGCACTGCGGAAGGCATCCATCAAGGAAACCGCGGCGTCTCCCATCTGCAGCAGCCGGTCGTTGGGAATGACGATCAGGGTGTCGCAGCTTTCCCGCAACGATGAGATGCCGCTCTCGGCTTGGTTGCTGCGCCGCTTGCCCTCGAAGGAGAACGGACGGGTGACCACTCCGACGGTGAGCGCGCCGAGCTTGCGCGCGATGGTTGCAACGACCGGCGCTCCGCCGGTGCCGGTGCCACCGCCCTCACCCGCGGTGACGAACACCATGTCGGCCCCGCGCAGTAGCTCCTCGATCTCGTCCTTGGCGTCTTCGGCGGCCTTGCGGCCGACCTCGGGGTCTGCCCCCGCTCCGAGGCCACGGGTGGAATCGCGGCCGACGTCGAGCTTGACATCGGCATCGCTCATCAGCAACGCCTGGGCGTCGGTGTTGATCGCGATGAACTCGACGCCCTTGAGGCCCTGCTCGATCATCCGGTTGACGGCGTTGACACCGCCGCCGCCGATGCCGACCACCTTGATCACGGCGAGGTAGTTGTGCGGGGGGGTCATTGTTCGTCTTCCTCCCTAGGGGAATCCTGTAGCCATTCGTGACGGCGCCGATCCCTTGGCTCGCCCGCCCGGGGCAAACTCTCAACCTCAACCAGAGATTTAGAGTTATGTCAAGTAGTTCCGCGCAACCAGAACGTTAGGGCGAGGACCATGTGGATCCGAGCAGGCGCGCCGACGCCGATGCGAAGAAATTTCTGGCGACGCTCGGTCTACTTGACGGTGGGCAGATCGGGACTGGACACGTCATAGGTCTTCCCGGGCTGCGTGAGCAGGGCCGCCAGGGTGTGCGCCTTCTCGGCGGTGCGGTCGTTGGTGCCCCACACCACCACTCGGCCGTCGGCGAGCGTCAGCGTGATCGACGCAACCGAAGGTGCGGCGACCAAGCTGACCTGGTCTGCCACCTCCGGGGCTAGCGCCGTCATCACCTCCAGCGCGGCCATGGTCGGTGGATCACTCGGCCCGGGCGTCTCGGCGTCCAGATACGGCAGGCCGGGTGGGGGCGGAGCCGTCGCGAAGTCCACGCCGTCGCGGTCGAACAGATGGGGACCGTCGGGATAGTCCTTGACCACGACCGGCACGCGTTCCACCACCGAGATTCGCACCGACGACGGATACTCGCGTTGCACCCGCACGCTGGCGACCCGGCGGATCACCGCTACCCGTTCGGCCACGACGTCAGTGTTGATCTGCAGCAGGGGTGTTCCCAGCCGCACCGCCGCGGCCTGCTCGACCTCTTCCTGGTTCAACTCGCTCAGCCCCGTGACGACAACCTGGCGAGCCGACATGATCGGCGTGAAGTAGAGCACCAGCCCCAGGCCGACCGCGATGACGCTCAGTAACGCAGCCCAGACGAGCACCTTCAGACCCCGCACGGTGCGACGATCGAGCTCCTTCGCACTGGTACCGGACGCGCTCAGGCGGCGCTTGGCCTCGCGGCGGGACTGCTCGATGGCCATCGCCCGCTCCTTGGCGGCCCGGCGCTGCTCGCGCTCGAGCCGCGCACGCCGCCGTGGGCCGTCCTGATCGGGTGTACCCGAGCGGTCGGCCGGCTCGCCGCCGGAGCTCTCGGGAGCCGACCCGGCGGCTGCGTCGGATTCGGCTGGACTGGCTTCAGCTCCCCCGGCTTCGGCTGGAATGGACTCGGCGGCCCCGGGCTCGGCGGCCCCGGACTCGGCGTCTGGCGACTCAGTCATCGAGGCATGGCCTTACGCTCCAGCGCCGCAAGAATCTCCTGACCCAGCATGGTGACGTCGCCGGCACCCATCGTCACCACCACGTCGCGCGGTCGGGCGGCGTCGGCGACGTGCTGAGCCACCGTGGAGAAGTCGGGCAGATAGGTCACCGGCACGCCGACATGCTCGGCAACGGTGGCCCCGCTGATCCCGGCGATCGGCTGCTCGCGCGCACCATAAACGTCGAGCATGAAGACCTCATCGGCGCCACTCAACGCCTCACCGAACTCGTGGGCGAAAGTCTCTGTGCGCGAGTACAAATGCGGCTGGAAAACCACTACGCATCGACCGCCGTCCTGATCGGTCAGACTCCGCAGCGCCCTCATGGTGGCGCGGACCTCGGTGGGGTGGTGTGCGTAGTCGTCGAAGACGCGCACGTCCAGGGCAGAGCCGACCAGCTCGAAACGACGGCGCACACCTTCGAAGCCCGCCAGCCCGTTGAGGACCGATTCGACCGGGGCCCCGATCTGCATCGCGGCCAGCAGAGCCCCCATCGCGTTGAGCGCCATGTGCCGGCCGGGCACAGCCAGCCGCATCGCCCACGGCTGCGGCTCCCCGGCCAGCCGGAGGTGGGCTACCGCTCCGGTGCCCTGCTGTTCCCAGCTCAGCAGCGTTGCGTCCAAGTCCGATCCATCGCTGCCGTAGCGCAACACCCGTATTCCGAGCGCGTTCGTACGTTCGGCGAGCGCGGCGGCTCCCGGGTCGTCGACACAGGCGATCAGCACCCCACCCGGCGAGAGCCGTTCGACGAATTCGTCGAACACCGCCGCGTAGGCTTCCTCGCTTCCGAAGAAGTCGAGATGGTCGGCTTCGACGTTGGTGACCACCACAACATCCGGGGCGTACTCCAGCAACGACCCGTCACTCTCGTCGGCCTCGGCGACGAAGCAGTCACCGCTCCCGTGGTGTGCGTTGGTGCCGGCCTCGCCGAGCTCACCGCCCACGGCGAAGGACGTGTCGAATCCACTGTGCTGCAGGGCCACGATCAGCATCGAGGTCGTGGTGGTCTTGCCGTGTGTGCCGGTCACCATCAACGTGGTGTAGCCGGCCATCAGCTTGGCCAGCACCGCCGGCCGCAGGATCACCGGAACACCGCGGCGTCGGGCTTCGACCAGTTCGGGGTTCGTCTTGGGAATGGCGGCATGGGTGGTCACCACGGCCGTCGGCCCGCCGTCGAGCAGGTCCAGCGCCGACTCGTGGTGCCCGATGCGAACAGACGCTCCCCGGGCGCGAAGTGCGATCACCGCGCGCGATTCCTTGGCGTCAGATCCCGACACCTGACCACCCCGATCGAGCAGGATGCGGGCGATGCCGGACATGCCCGCGCCGCCGATACCGACCATGTGCACCCGCCGCAGCTCAGCAGGCAGGTTTGTCGTCACCGTCGACCTCTCCGGGTCTCGCGATCCCGGCGGGCGATCTGCAACACGACCTGCGCGACTCGCTGTGCTGCGTCGCGGTGCCCAGCCACCGCGGCCGCGGTGGTCATCGCGGCGAGCCGTGGGGCGTCGGTGAGCAGGTCGGCGACGTCGGTGGCCACGTAGTCCGCCGTCAGATCGGAGTCGTCGACGATCACGCCGCCGCCCGCCTCGACCACTGGCAGCGCGTTGAGTCGTTGCTCCCCGTTGCCGATGGGCAACGGTACGTAGGCCGCGGGCAGGCCGACGGCGCTCACCTCGGCCACTGTCATCGCCCCCGAACGGCAGATCGCCAGATCGGCGGCGGCGTATGCGAGGTCCATCCGACTCAGGTAGGGCACCGCGACGTACGGCGGATCGCCTTCGGCCGGTTCGGGCAGCTCCAGGGTGTTCTTGGGACCGTGCGCGTGCAGCACCGAGATGCCCCTGGCGGCCAATCCTTTCGCGGCCGCGGCGACGGCGCGGTTGATGGACCGGGCACCCTGAGATCCGCCGAACACCAGCAGCACCTTGGCGTCCGCGGCAAATCCGAAGTGGGCACGCGCCTCGGCGCGCAGCGCCGACCGGTCCAGCGCGGTGATCGCGGCACGCAGCGGAACGCCGACCACCTCGACACTGCCCAACCCGGGGTCAGGAACCGCTGAGAGCACCCGGCGTGCCAGGCGCGCGCCGACCCGGTTGGCCCAGCCGGCGCTCGCGTTGGCCTCATGGACCACCACCGGAACCCGCCGGCGCGGTCGTCGCAGCGGGCCACCGGCGGCGAGGTAGGCAGGCAGCGCGACATAGCCTCCGAACCCGATGATCACATCGGCGTCGACGCCGTCGAGCACCGCGCGGGCCTGCCGCACGGCGCGCCTCAATCGCAGCGGTAGCCGCACCAGATCGGTGCTGACCGTGCGGGGCAGCGGTACCGGCGCAATGAGCTCGAGGCGGTAGCCACGCTCAGGTACCAGCTTGGTCTCCAGGCCCCGCTGGGTGCCCAGCGCGGTGATCCGCACCTGCGGATCCAGTGCAGCCAGCGCGTCGGCGACGGCCATCGCGGGTTCGACGTGCCCCGCGGTGCCACCGCCCGCCAGAACGATGGACATCCCCCCGTCGCTTCGCTCGTGCCCCCGGGGGCCGGACATCCCCCCGTCGGCCCCCTGGCCTGCGGCCGGGCGGTACCCCCATCGCTCCTGCCCTGCGGGAGCTGCTATGCCCCGGTCTTTCACCCGTGACGCTGACCTTCCAGTGTGCGAGCCCGCCGGACTCTCTGCTGCTGCCGGCTTCCATGATGCCCGGAACGTCGCACTGGCCGGTCGGTCGTCCGGGTCTGTTGCTGCCGGGCTGCGCGGGCGGGTTTGCCGGTTGCTCTGGGCTTGGGCCGGTCCGGCCGGGACCGGAGCCGGTCCCGCGCCGCCTCCAGCGGGCTCGGCACATAGGGCTCCGGCAGTCGCAGCCGCAACAGCCGGTTCACCCGGTCGTCACGACCGGCGCGTAACGCCGCCACCGCTTCAGGTTCGTGGCGGGCCGCGTTGGCGATCGCACCCATCATCAGAAGGGTGGTGGCCGTCGAGGTTCCGCCCGCCGAGATCAGCGGCAGCTGCAGTCCGGTGACCGGCAGCAGGCCAACCACATAGCCCACGTTGATGAACGCCTGACCCAACACCCACGTGGTGGCAGCGGCGGTAAGCAGCCGCAGGAACGGATCGGCCGAACGGCGGGCGATACGCATTCCGGTGTAGGCGAAGAGCCCGAACAGGGCCAGCAGGCCAGCGGCCCCGACGAAACCGAGCTCTTCACCGATGATCGCGAAGATGAAGTCGTTGTGCGCGTTGGGCAGGTAGTTCCACTTCGCCGTCCCCTGCCCCAGCCCGTCTCCGAATACACCGCCGTTGGCCAGCGCATACCGGGCCTGTTTCGCCTGATATCCAGAACCCTGGCCGTCGGCGGCCGGGTCTAGCCAGGATCGCACCCGGTCGGACCGGTAACCCTCCACCATGGCCAGCACACCCGCGGACACGATGATCGCGAACAGCGAGGACAAGAAGACCCGCAACGGCAGACCGGCGTACCACAACAAAGCCAGCAGAATGATGCCCAGCGACACCGTCTGACCCAGGTCGGGCTGGGCCACGATGAGCGCCAGCGCAATGACCGCGGCCGGAACCAGCGGAATGAGCATCTCGCGCAGCGACGCGCGCTCCATGCGCCGCGCGGCCAGCAGGTGCGCCCCCCAGATCACGAAGGCGATCTTGGCCAGTTCCGATGGTTGCATGGAGAATCCGCCCACCACGAACCAGCCGCGAGAACCGTTGGCTACCTTGCCGATTCCCGGAAGCAGCACCAGAATCAGCAGCACGATCGTCAGCGCGAAACCCGGAAACGCCAGTCGGCGCATCATTTTCACCGGCATCCGCAGCGCGAGGTAGAAGGCGAACAGGCCGACGACCGTCCACAGCACCTGCTTGGCGAAGACCGACCACGGTGAGCCGTCCGCATCGTAGGAGTACACCCCCGAAGCGGACAGCACCATGATCAACCCGAGAGTGGTCAGCAGTGCGGCCACGGCGATGATCAGATGGAACGACGTCATCGGCCGACCGAGCCATGCACCAAAGCGGGTGCGCGGCCCCCGCTTCGCCGGCCCGGACGAGCTCGAAGCCCCGCCGTCGGTCCCGGTCAGTGCGGGGGCCGCGGAATTGCGCCGCCGAAGGCGGTCCAGGATGGTGCTCACGGACGCTACCGAGCCGCAGCGCGAACGGCCGCAGCGAAGGCGTCACCTCGCTGCGCATAACCACTGAACTGGTCGAAAGACGCGCCGGCAGGCGCCAGCAACACTGTGTCGCCGGGTCGGGCGATGCCGCGGGCGGCTTCGACCACCGCAGCCATCACGGCTTCACCGACGGATTCTTCCGGTTTGATCACACAAGTCACAGAGTTAACAGCAGACTCATTTGTCGCTTGCATCCCAGAATCCTCCCCCGTCACAAGCTCGACGACGGGGACATCCGGTGCGTGTCGCGATAACGCATCGGCAATGATGGCCCGGTCACGACCGATCAACACCACGCCCGCCAGGCGGTGGGCCGCCTGTGTGATGAGCTCATCGACCGAGGCGCCCTTGAGCAGTCCGCCACCGATCCACACCACCCGCGGGTAGGCCGTGATGGATGCGGCAGCGGCGTGCGGATTGGTGGCCTTGGAATCGTCCACATAGGCCACGCCGTCTACCGCCGCGACCACTTCGGCGCGGTGTCGGCCGACGCGAAAGGTCGCCAGCGCGTGCCCGATCGCCGAAGGCGGCACACCGACCGACCGCGCCAGAGCCGCAGCGGCCAGGGCATCGAGTACCCCGACCGGCCCGGCGACGGGGATGCCCGCGGCCTCGGCCAACGTCAGCCCCTCCCCGTCGGCGAAGGCCCGGTCGATCAGCATCCCGTCTCGCACGCCGAGTTCACCTGGACTGGGCTCACCGACCCGGAATCCGACGCGTGTCCGGGCTGCCGCCGACCCCAGCATTCCGGCCGCAACCGGATCGTCGAGTCCCACGACCGCCACCTTGCCGTCGAGCGCTCGGGCCTTGTCGGCCGCGTAGGCCGCCATCGAGCCGTGCCAGTCCAAGTGGTCTTCGGCGACGTTGAGCACGGCCCCCGCTTCCGGCCGCAGCGACGGCGCCCAGTGCAGCTGAAAACTGGACAGTTCGACCGCCAGGACGTCGGCCGGAACGGTGAGGACTTCCAGCACGGGGTTGCCGATGTTGCCGCACAGCAGGCTGCGCACCCCGGCCGCCAACAGCATCTCGTGCAGCATCGAGGTGGTGGTGGTCTTGCCGTTGGTACCGGTCACCACCAGCCAGCGCCGCGGTGGACCGAACCGGCCCGCCGCATCCAACCGCCAGGCCAATTCGACATCCCCCCACACCGGGATCCCCGCGTCCGCGGCCGCGGTTAGCACCGGCGCCGTAGGCGGCAGGCCCGGACTGGTCACCACCAGGGCGTAGTCGGTGATCGTCTCGGTCACCGACGCCGGGTCGGTGATCGGGACCCCGGCCTGGGCATGCGGTGCCAGCGCCGCCGGGTCGTCGTCGCACAGGGTGGCCCGTACCCGCAGTCGCGCCAGCGTCGCGAGCGCCGCGCGTCCGGTGACGCCGGCACCGGCGACGAGTACCTGCGCTCCGGGAGTCAGCGGCGCGAGCTGCTCGTCGGGCGCGCCAGCGTTCATCTCAACCTCCGACTGCAGTGAGCCACTCGCCGTAGAACAGCGCCACACCCAGACCGCAGGCGATCGCCGTGAGCAGCCAGAACCGGATGATGACCGTGGTCTCGGCCCACCCGGCGAGTTCGAAGTGATGGTGGAACGGGGCCATCCGGAAGACCCGCCGACCGGTGCTGCGGAACGCCAGGATCTGTATGACCACCGAGGTGACCTCGGCGACGAACAGCGCGCCCAGCACCACCGCCAAGATCTCGGTGCGGCTGGTCACCGACAGTCCGGCGATGATGCCGCCGAGTGCGAGCGAGCCGGTGTCGCCCATGAAGATCTTGGCCGGTGCGGCGTTCCACCACAGGAACCCGATGCAGGCGCCGGCGGTGGCCGCCGCGACGATGGCCAGGTCCAATGGGTCGCGCACGTTGTAGCAGCCGACATCGGGGCTGGTGGCGCAGGCGTTGCGGTACTGCCAGAAGGTGATCAGCACGTAGGCCGCGCTGACCATTGCCATCGCCCCGGCAGCCAGACCGTCCAGGCCGTCGGTGAGGTTCACGGCGTTGGACCAGGCGCTGACGATCAAAACGCAGAACACCACGAACACCACCGGAGGCAGCGTGACGGTTGCGATCTCCCGCACGTAGGACAGCTCCGCGCTGCCCGGCGTGAGCCCTACGGCATTGCCGAACTGCAACGCCAAGACCCCGAAGAGCACGGCGGCGGTGAGCTGACCGACAGTCTTGGCCGTCTTGTTCAGGCCCAGGTTCCGCGAGCGGCGGATCTTGATCAGATCGTCGAGGAAGCCGACCGCACCCAGCGCTGTGGCCAGTCCGAGCACCAGCAGCCCGGACGCCGAAGGACCGCGGCCGTCCAGTGCGACACCCACCAAATGCGTGCCCAGGTAGCTGGCCCAGATGCCGGCCAGAATCGCCACCCCGCCCATCGACGGTGTACCCCGTTTCCGATGGTGGCTCGGTGGTCCGTCCTCGCGTATCTCGTGACCGAAGCCCTGCCGGGTGAAGACACGGATCAGGACCGGGGTCAGCAGGATGGACACCATCAGCGCGATGCCGACGGCGATGAGGATCTGTCTCATGGCGCGCCGGCCCCATCCCCGAGGGTCGGGGTGGCCGCCAGGGCGTCGGCCAACGCGGCGAGTCCAGCCGCGTTGGAAGCCTTGACCAGTACCACATCGGTTGGTCGCAACTCGGCCCGCAGCAGGGTCAGTGCTGCTTCGGCGTCATCGGCCATGGTGACCTCAGAGCCCCAGGAGCCCTCCATCACCGCGCCGTGGTACATGGCGCTCATAGCCCTCCCGGTTCCGACGACGACGAGTCGAGACACATCTAAGCGCACCGCCAGCCGACCGACCCGGTCGTGCTCGGATATCGCATCGTCACCCAGTTCGGCCATCTCACCGAGCACGGCCCAGCTTCGCCGCTTGGTCCCCTGCCCCCCGCCACCCCCGGCCATCCAGGCAAGCGCCTTCAAGCCTGCCCGCATCGAGTCGGGGTTGGCGTTGTACGCGTCGTTGATGACTGTCACGCCGTCGCCGCGGGTGCTGACCTGCATGCGGTGTCGCGACATCGGGCCGGCCCCAGCCAGTGTCTCGGCGACCTGCTGCAGGCCGGCGCCACATTCCAGCGCCACGGCCGCCGCGCACAGGGCGTTGGGCACCTGATGCTCGCCGTGTACGGCCAGCGCGACCTCCACGGCACCGCCGGCGGCATGCAAGGTGAAGCGCGGACGCGCCAACTCGTCAAGCGTGACCCCCTCGGCCCACAGGTCGGCACGCAGGTCGGGGCTGGGCGACTGCGACACCCGCACCACCCGGGCTGCGGTGACATCGGCCATCCTGGCCACCGCCGTGTCGTCGGCGTTCAGGATGACCACACCCGAGGACGGGACAGCCTGCGGTAGTTCGGATTTCGTTGCGGCGATGGCCTCCCGCGAGCCGAACTCACCCAGGTGAGCAGTGCCGACGTTGAGCACCACGCCAATGGACGGCGGGGCGATGGCGGCCAGCGCGGCGATGTTGCCGGGATGGCGTGCCGACATCTCCAACACCAGGTAGTCGGTGGACACGCCCGCCCGAAGCACCGTCCATGGGTGGCCCAACTCGTTGTTGAACGAGCCTGGCGGGGCGACGACCTCGCCCAGCGGCGCCAGCACCGCCGCGACCAGGTCTTTGGTCGACGTCTTGCCGGACGAGCCGGTGATGCCCACGATCGTCAGCCCGCCGGCCACGAGTTCGGCGGCAACGGCCGCGGCCAGCCGTGCCAGGGCGGCCAATACGGTCGCACCGGAACCGTCGGTGTCGTGTTCGAGCACCCCGGCCGCCCCGTCGATACCTGCCCGATCAGTCCTGACGACGATGGCGGGCACGCCGACCGGGCGAGCGGCCAACACCGCCACAGCGCCGTTTCGCACCGCAGCGGCGGCGAAGTCGTGTCCATCCGAACTCGCTCCCGGAAGCGCCAGGAACAGACCTCCCGGGCCCACTTTGCGCGAGTCGAACTCGACGGTCCCGGTGACCCGGGTGACGGCAGCCTCGGCCGCGGAGATGTCAGTCAGCTCGCCGCCGACGATCGCGGCGATCTGCGTCAGGGTCATTTCGATCACCCGGGTGGCTCCAGCGCTCTAAGGGCCTCGGCCAATTCTTTGCGATCGTCGAACGGCACCGTGAGCCCGGCCTTGGTCTGGCCCGCTTCGTGGCCTTTCCCGGCGACCAATACCACGTCGCCGGTGCGCGCCCAGCCCACCGCGTAGTCGATGGCGGCCCGGCGGTCGCCGATCTCGACGATCTGAGCCGGGCCTCCGAACCCCTGCCCCACCGTTCTGGCGGCCCCGACGATGGCCCGTCGAATGGCCGCCGGATCCTCGTCGCGCGGGTTGTCGTCGGTGACCACGACAAGATCGGCCAGTTCGGCAGAGACTCTGCCCATCGCCTCCCGCTTGCCGGGGTCTCGGTTTCCGCCAGCGCCGAACACCACCGCCAGCCGCCCGGTTGTGCCGTTACTCGCACCTCGGGATTGCTCGTCGATCTGCCGGCGCAGGGTGTGCAGCACGGCCTGCAAGGCGCCGGGTTTGTGGGCGTAGTCGACCAGCGCCAGGAAGTCCTGCCCCCGGTCGACCGCCTCCAGCCGGCCGGGGACCGCCGCGGCACTGAGGCCGGGGGCCGCCTGCTCGGGTGATACCCCGACGGTGTCCAGCAGCGCCACCGCCAACAAGCAGTTCGCGACGTTGTAGCGCCCGGGCAGCGCGACGCTCAGCCCATGGTGCACCCCGGCCGGATCGACCGCGACGAACTCCTGGTCGCAGCTGCCGATGGCGCGGATCTCCTCGACCCGCCAATCGGCGGGACGCCCGGTAGCGCTGACCGTGATCGGATCCTGTGCCAGCCGAAACATGGACCGACCCGCCTCGTCGTCCACACAGATCACCGAGACGTCGGCGCGGTTCGGCGAGCGCGGGTCGAACAGGCGCGCCTTGGCGCCGAAGTAGTCGTCCATCGATGCGTGGAAGTCGAGATGGTCGCGGGACAGGTTGGTGAATCCGCCGGCGGCAAAACGCACGCCATCGACCCGGCCCAGTGTCAGCGCATGGCTGGACACCTCCATCACCACGGTGTCGACTCCCTCTTCGACCATCACCGCCAGCAGCGCCTGAAGGTCAGGAGCCTCCGGCGTGGTCAGGGCGCTTGCCTGGTCCTGGCCGTCGATGCGAACACCGACAGTCCCGATCAGCCCGGCCACTCGGCCGGCCGCGCGCAGCCCCGCTTCGATCAGGTAGGCGGTAGTGGTCTTCCCGGAGGTACCGGTGACGCCGATGACGCGCAACCGCTCCGACGGCCGACCGTAGACGGTGGCAGCCAGTTCACCGAGGACCGATCGCGGGTCGGGGTGGATCAGCACCGGGATCTGGCCTTCCCCGCTCACCGCCGCACCCGGCTCGATATCAAGCTCGATCACCCCGTCGGCGTCGGTCAGCACCGCGACTGCGCCGTTGCGAACCGCCTCCCCGACGAACCGTGCACCGTGCGACCTGGCACCGCGCAGTGCTGCGAACAGGTCACCGGGACGGACGTCCTGCGAGCGCAGCGTGAGCCCGCTGATCCCCACATCGGGTGCGGTCGCGCCGTCGCGGGGCACTGCCCCCACGAGCTCCGCCAGCGCCGGCAGCCCGTGGCCGGGTGGATGCGAGGGACGCGATTTCATGGCGCTGACACAGTACCGACCCGGTTCCCGCGGGCCTTCGGCTCAAGTGGCCTGCAAGGTGAGCGGTGGGCCGGGGTCCGGTGACAGCGGGACGTTCTGGCGATGCAACAGCCACGACGCGATGTTGTGGAACAGCGGCGCCGCAGACGAACCGGGCGAGCCGTCGGCCGCTCGATGCGGGGCGTCCATCATCACCCCGATGACGTAGCGCGGATCGTCGACGGTGGCCATGCCGGCGAAGGTGATCCAGTACACATCGCTGTAATAGCAGCCGCAGGCCGGATTGATCTTCTGGGCGGTCCCGGTCTTCCCAGCCACCTGGTAGCCCTCCACAGCAGCTTGCGGACCGGTGCCTTGCTGCTCCCCCATCGGATCCCGTTGCACCACGGCGCGGAACATATTGCGCACCGTGCGCGCGGTTTCCGGCGAGACGACGCGGATCCCCTCTGGTTTCGGCTCCTCGGTACGGGCTCCGTCCGGGGCGATAGTGGCCTTGACGATCCGAGGCGAGACCCGCACCCCGTCATTGGCGATGGTCTGGTACATCCCTGCCATCTGGAGCAGGGTCATGGAAAGACCCTGCCCGATAGGCAGGTTGGAGAAGGTGCTGCCCGACCACTGGTCGATGGGCGGGACCAGCCCGGCGCTCTCGCCGGGCAGCCCGACCCCGGTGCGCTGGCCGAGACCGAACCGGCGCAGCATGTCGGCGTAGCGCTCCTCCCCGATCCGCTGGGCAAGCATCAGGGTTCCGACGTTCGAGGACTTCCCGAAGACCCCGGTGGTGGTGTAGGGCATCACCCCGTGATTCCAGGCGTCACCGACGGTGACGCCGCCCATGTGGATCGACCCGGGCACCTGTAGCACCTCGTCGGGATGGGACAACCCGAACTCGATGACCGACGCCGCGGTGACGATCTTGTTGACCGACCCGGGTTCGAACGGAGACGACACCGGCAGGTTGCCGATCTGGCGGTGCTCCTGGCGGCCGATGTCCTGTGACGGGTCGAAGGTGTTGTCGTTCGACATCGCCAGCACCTCAGCGGTCTTCGCGTCCAACACCACTGCGGAAACGTTCTGCGCCCCCGAGACGTCCTTTGCCAGCTGCACCTGTTGCTGCACGTAGAACTGGATGTCGTCGTCGATGGTCAATTGCACATTGGAGCCGTCGACCGCCTCGTGCTGGTTGCGGTAGCTGCCCGGGATGACCACCCCGTCGGAGCCCCGGTCATAGGTGATCGATCCATCTGTGCCCGCGAGCACGGCGTCCAGCGAGTCCTCCAGGCCCAGCAGCCCGTGGCCGTCCCAGTCGATACCCCCGACGAGGTTGGCCGCCAGCGAGCCGCCGGGATACTGTCGCAGGTCCTGGCGCTCGGAACCGACCTCGGGAAAGTCCCTGGAGATGGCCTCGGCGATCGCCGGGTCGACGGCGCGGGCGAGATACACGAACGTCTCATTGCTGGTGAGCTTCTTGAGCACGGTCTTGGCGTCCGGCTTGCCGTTGAGCCGCTTGGCGACGCCTTCGGCGATCTCGCGCAGCCGGCTGTCGGGATCGGGCGCCTCGGGCGTCTTCGCCCTCGCTTCGACGAGCTCCTTGCGAACCCGTGCCGGCTGGAAGGTCACTGCACGGGCCTCGATGGTGAAGGCCAGTTTGTCGAAGTTCCGGTCGACGATGCTGCCACGTAGTGCTTTCTGCACGTCGGTGACCTTGAGCTGACCGGCGGCCTCGGCCCGCAGCTTCTCCGCACGCGGCACCTGCAGGTTGAACAGCTGCGCGGCGGCCACGATCAACGCCAGGAAGATGACGGCGTTTCCGGCCCGGTGCCGGAACACGAAGGACGAGCTGCTCAGCCCGGTCTCGGCTACTGGTTCGCGGGTGCGACGCGTGCGCGCCGATCGTCCCAGCGAGTCCTCGTTCCCACCATCCTTGGGGCGGGAGCGGCCCGGGGCCTGGTCGAGTCGGCGAGTGCGTCGCCGGTCACCGCGACTCATGCCGGCGGGCCTACCACGACCGGGGCGGGCGGCACGATCTGGTCACCCGGAAGGTGTTCCGCTCCCGGGAGCGCCGGCGCCACCGGGCCTGGGGCTGTCGGCGGCTGGGGCAGGACGATCGGAGACTGTGGCAGGACAGCCGACGGCTGGGCCGGCCCGACGGCGGGCACCTGCCCGGTTGCACCGTGGGTGACCTCGACACCCGGCGGCACCCCGAGCCCGACCCCTTGAGGAAGCCCCAGCTGGCCCTCTGCCGGAACCCCTTGAGGAACCGCTAGCGGAAACCCTTGCGGAACACCCGTCGGGGCCATGCCCGGCAGCGGTGTCTGCAGTCCCGGAGACGGCACCCGAACCGGCACCTCGAGCGGCGCGATGACTCCCGGACCGTTCGAGCGTGCGGGCGGACGCGGCGCGGGTGTCTCGTCGGGCAGCGGTGTGTTCAACGGCGGGGGCGGCACTCCCTCAGCGGGTTTGGGCTCACCCACGACGACCCAGTTGCCCGCCGGATCCTGGACCAGGTGTGCGGTGTCGCGCGACGGGATCATGCCGAGCTCGCGGGCCGCCTCGGCCAGCGCGGGCGCCGCCTGCGCCTCGAGGACGTCGCGTTCGAGAGCCTCCTTCTGCTGCAACAGTCCCTGATTCAACTCTCGGGCCGCCCCGAGCTGGTAGGAACGCTCGGCGGCCCCGGTCGACAGCCACAGGGTCACCCCGAGACCCACGCCCAGCGAGCCGATGACGAACACGACGAAGGGCACCCTGGTCACCAGGACACGCGGATTCAGCTCGATCGACGCCAGCCTGGTGGTGATCCGTTCGCGGATTCGTTCGCGCAACGGCACACGAACTACTCTGGGCGCCTTCGCTTTACGGGCTTTCGCCCTCGCCTTGGCCTGGCTCGCGGTCTTGGGACGGGCCGGACCGTCAGCCGGCCGGGCGACCGGTGCGGTCTGCGGCCCCGACCGCAGCGGCCGCTGCTCGCGGCCGGGCCGCTGCCTGCGCGGCGGTGCGTCGCCGGCCCGGCGGCCCGCGCTCCGGCTCGACTGACGCGATGCGCGACTACGGGCCTCTCCGCCACGCGCTGGTGCGGGTCGCTTCGCCATCATCGCTCTCCCCTGCTCGCAGCCTGTTCCAGTGCCCGTTTCTCCAGTGCCCGCAGCCGCACCGACGCGCTACGCGGATTCACGGTGATCTCGCGGTCGTCGGCCCGTTCCGCACCCCGGGTCAGCGCGGCGAAACGTGGCTGGTGTCCGGGTAGTTCCACGGGCAGACCGGGCGGCGTACGCGATGCAACCGCGGTGGCGAACTCGTTCTTGACGATCCGGTCCTCGAGGGACTGGTAGGCCATCACCACCACCCGCCCGCCGACAGCCAACGCGTCGAGCGCGGCGGGGAGGGCGACACGCAACGAGTCGAGTTCGCTGTTCACCTCGATACGCAGCGCCTGGAAGGTGCGCTTGGCCGGGTGCCCGCCGGTGCGCCTGGTGGCGGCGGGAATCGCTTGGTAGAGCAGTTCGACAAGGTCCCCGGTCGTACGCAACGGATGGTCAACACGGCGCCCGGCGATGCGGGCGGCAATGCGGGCTGCAAAGCGTTCCTCGCCGAACTCCTTGAGCACGCGGACCAGTGCCTTCTGGTCATACTCGTTGACCACATCAGCGGCAGTCAGAGTGGCATCGGGGTCCATCCGCATGTCCAGCGGCGCATCGACGGCGTACGAGAAGCCCCGCTCTGGGCGATCGAGCTGCATCGACGACACTCCGAGGTCGAACAGGAATCCGTCTGCTTCGCCTGCCTTGCAACCCGTTTGGGCCAGCACCTGGGTCAGGTCGTCGTAGCGGGTCCGGACCAGCGTGACCCTTTCACCGAAACGCGCCAGGCGGTCCCCGGCGATCTTCAGCGCCGACGGGTCACGGTCCAGTCCGATCAACCGCAGGCCGGGCAGCAGTTCGAGGAAGCGTTCGGCGTGGCCGCCGGCCCCCAGGGTGGCATCGACCAGCGTCGCGCCGAGGCCGTCTGCGTGAACTCGGGTCAGCGCCGGGGTGAGCAGTTCCACGCAGCGGTCCAACAAGACCGGGACGTGACCATGATGGCCGGACACAGTGGCACCCCTCAGAACAACCCCGGTGGTATCCCCCGCGCCATCCCCGACAACCCGGGCAACCGGAAACGTGCGGCCGGATACCCCTGCATCGAGGTCCCTGCCCGAGTACGCGGTCCTGGCGTCGGGGAAGTACGCCAGGGCCGGTTCGGGCAGAGGCCGCGCTGCACGGGCGGAGGCCGGTTCGGTCGACCGGTCGAGCTCCCGGTCACACCCTCGATCAAATGATGTCGCGCAGTGTTTCATCGGTGGCCGCGGAGAAGTTCTCTTCGTGGGCTTGCTGATACTCATGCCAGGCATCGGAATCCCAGATCTCCAGATAATCGACCGACCCGATGACCACACATTCCTTCGATAGATCGGCGTAGCGACGGTGCTCGGCCGACAGGGTGATCCGGCCTTGCGCATCGGGATGCTGTTCGTCGGTCGCCGCAGCAAGGTTGCGCAGGAAAGCCCGCGCCTCAGGATTGCTCCGCGATGCCTGCGAGGCCCGGCGAGCCAGTTTCTCGAACTCGTCGCGCGGATAGACAGCGAGGCTGTGATCTTGACCCTTGGTCACCATCAACCCTCCTGCCAGCGCATCTCGAAACTTGGCGGGCAGCGTGAGCCGCCCCTTGTCGTCGAGTTTCGGCGTGTAGGTGCCCAGGAACATCTGGCCACCTCCCGAGACTCCGAAGCTCCGGATGCTTCGTTGCACGCCACTTTACCCCACAACTCCCCACTTTGCCCCATTTGTTCCAGTGATTCGCGTCGATGTCCCCACCCTGCAGGGAAGCTCAGGGTCCTGGGCCCCACGGGGCGGGTCAACGGGCTGGTCAAGAGGGTGGTCAAGCGGGTGGTTCAAGAGGGCATCAAGGAGAAGTCGGGACCACGGAGACACCAAAAAAGGGGCAGCCCGTCGGACTACCCCTTTTCTGCCCCCGCAGTCTGCGTGACGCTATCCGTCGAAACGGCGGCGGAACCGATCTTCCATCCGGCTGGTGAACGACCCACCGGCGCCTTTGGCCCGCTTCTGGCGCGGCGCGCCCGGCTGAGCGGCCTGCTCTCGGTTGCCGGCCACCCGCGGGCCGGTGACCGCGAAAACCACTCCGGCGAACATCACCATGAAGCCGAACACCGACAGAATCGGGAAGCTGCCGATCATCGTGGCCTTGAACGCTACCCCCGACACCAGCAGTGCCAGTCCGATGACGAACATCGCGGCACCCTGCAGACGCCGCCGCGCCGAGGGGGCGCGCAACGTGCCGCCACGAACGCTCGACGCGAACTTGGGATCCTCGGCATACAGCGCGCTCTCGATCTGGTCGAGCATGCGCTGCTCATGATCGGAGAGTGGCATTCGTCCCTCCCTTGCCGGCGCAGCCGATTGCTTCGGTGTATCTCAAAGTCTCAGGTGCACGCATACACGGGCACCTGACAGTAATGATACGAGGTCGATCTGAGGCGTACCACCTAGTTCGATGGGTCGATTGTATGACGTGGGCGCCGGTTGGAAAGCAGGTGGGATTAAGGTTCGCGGCCAGCCGATAATGGCCTATCGGTCCATCCGGCACCGATGAATGCGACCGCGAAGGATTCAGGCAAGTTGGCGACGTTTCTCATCGATCTGTCGCCGGGAGACATGGCACGCCGGCTACCGGACGCTCTCAGCGTCTACGTCGACGCGATGCGATACCCGCGCGGCACCGAGGATCAGCGTGCCTCGATGTGGCTCGAGCACACCCGCCGCGCGGGCTGGAAAGCCGTCGCCGCCGTCGAAGCAGACTCAGCAGCCACGACACCGGCCGACCTGACCGACGAATCGTTGCTCGGGGTGGCATACGGATACCGCGGGTCGCCTGACCAGTGGTGGCAGCAGCAGGTGGTTCGGGGACTGCGGCGGCTGGGTGCCGACCGGGCCCGCATCACCGAGCTGACGACGAGTTACTTCGAGCTCACCGAGCTGCATATCGTCCCCCGCGCGCAGGGCCACGGCCTGGGCGAGGCGCTGCTCCGGCGGTTGCTGTCCGGCCGGGCGGAATCCCACGTGCTGCTCTCGACGCCGGAGATCAACGGCGAAGCCAACCGGGCCTGGCGTCTGTATCGGAGGCTCGGCTTCACCGACGTCATCCGGGGCTACCACTTCGCCGGCGATCCACGTGCCTTCGCAGTCCTCGGCCGGGCGCTGCCACTGTAGTTGCGCATCTGGCACGATGACGCACGTGCACGCCCGCCGAATCCGACTGCTCGCCCTCGTAGTGCTGCTGCTGACGTTGCCGATGGCCGTCGGCTGCGTACGCGTGCGCACGTCCATCACGGTGTCCCCCGACGACCGGGTCTCCGGCCAGATCGTCGCGGCGGCCAAACCCCGCAATGCCGACGACAAGGGCCCGCAGCTGCTCAACACGCTGCCCTTCGCCAGCAAGATCGCCGTCTCCGATTACGAGCGTGATGACTACGTCGGCACGCAGGCGGTCTTCTCCGACCTGACCTTCGCCGAACTACCGCAGCTGGCGAGCATGAACCGCGACGCGGCCGGCGTGGACATCTCGCTGCGTCGTGCCGGTGACCTGGTGACTCTAGACGGGCGAGCCGATCTGACCTCACTCAACGACCCGGACGCAGACGTCTCGCTGAGCGTGTCGTTCCCGGGCGAGGTCACTTCGACCAACGGCGATCAGGTCAGCGCCGAGATCGTGGAGTGGAAGCTGCGGCCCGGAGTGGTGAGCACGATGAACGCCCAGGCCAGATACACCGATCCCAGCGCCCGGTCATTCGCCGGCGCGGCAATCTGGCTCGGTGTGGCGTCGTTTCTGGCAGCAGCCGTGATCGGTGGGCTGGCCTACATGAACCGCGACCGCTCTCCCCGACTCACAGATCCTCAGCCGTAGAACAACTGACCGCCGACCGACCGGCGCGGGGCCTGCGACTGCCGGTGACTTGCTTCGACACACCGGCGACAGGCTCTACTCTGAAGACACCGCCTTGCACAGAAAGGGGCGCCCGCTGAGCGCGTATGCAACGGCACCTTCGGCCGTGGAGTTGGCCGGCGCCATCACCGACCAGTTGCGAGAGTACATCTGCGAGCGTCGCCGGGACTGCGCCTACATCGGCACCGAATACCAGGACCTGACCGCTGCCCTGGAGGAGTTCGTGCTGCGCGGCGGGAAGCGGTTGCGGCCCGCCTTCGCCTACTGGGGCTGGCGTGCGGTGGTCGAACAGCCCGTCGAGACCATCGACCGCGACGCCATGCGGTTGTTCTCCGCGCTGGAGCTGCTGCACGCCTGCGCGCTGGTGCACGACGATGTCATCGACGCCTCGGCCACCCGGCGGGGCCTGCCCACGGTGCACCGACAGTTCGCCGCCACGCACCGCGGTCGCAACTGGCATGGCTCCTCCGAGCAGTTCGGCACCTCTGTGGCGATCCTGTTAGGAGATCTGTCACTGGTGTGGGCCGACGACATCGTCGCGACCGCTGAGTTGCCCCTCGACGCACGCCGGCGCGTGCAGCGGGTGTGGGCCGACATTCGCACCGAGGTGCTCGGCGGGCAATACCTCGACATCGTCGCCGAGTCCAGCCGCGCCGAAACGGTGGCGTCGGCGATGACCGTCAACACCTATAAAACCGCCTCCTACACCGTTTCGCGGCCGCTGCAGTTGGGGGCGGCCGCTGCGGCGGACCGGCCGGAGGTTTCGGCGATGTTCCACCAGGTCGGGACCGACCTGGGGGTCGCGTTCCAGCTGCGCGACGATGTGCTGGGGGTTTTTGGCGACCCGGCCGTCACCGGCAAGCCATCCGGTGACGACCTGCGCTCAGGAAAACGCACCGTCCTGCTGGCCGAGGCGGTCGAGCGGGCAGAGCAGTCCGACCCGGTCGCTGCCAAACTGATCCGGACATCCATCGGCACCGAGCTGTCCGAGACCCAGGTAAGCGAACTGTGCTCGGTCATCGAGTCGGTCGGCGCCCTGGCCGCAGTCGAGGACCGCATCGCCGAGCTGACTCAGCGTGCGCAGGATCGACTCAATTCCGCGCCGATCGACGCGCACGCCAAGGCCGGGCTGACCGAGCTGGCCCGGTTGGCCTCCAACCGGTCCGCCTAGGGGCATGACCGACCCGGTCGCGACACAGACCCCGGAACGCGGGCTGGGGCGGCATCTGTCGCGCTTGACGGAGTTCGTCGGGTCGCCGGCAGCCCGCCCCGCGCTGCTGGGCTGCCTGGGCGCGTTGCTCATCGCCGCCGGGGGCCTCGGCGCCGGCAGCACCCGGTTGCACGACCCGCTGCTGGAGTCACTGCACCTGTCCTGGATGCGGTTCGGCCACGGTCTGGTGCTGTCGTCGGTGCTGCTGTGGGGTGGTGTGGCACTGATGCTGATCGCGTGGTTGTGGCTGGGCCGGAGGGTGATCGACCACGCGGCTGATCGCCGGGCGGTCGGGCGCCCCGGCGACGTCACCGAGTACACGATGATCGCCACCACATGTTTCTGGCTGGCGCCGCTGCTGTTGAGCGTTCCGGTGTTCAGCCGCGACACCTACTCGTACCTCGCGCAGGGCGCGTTGTTGCGCGACGGCTTCGACCCCTACCTGGTAGGGCCGGTCGAGAACCCGAACATCTTGCTGGACAACGTCAGTCCGATCTGGACGACCACCACCGCCCCGTACGGACCGGCTTTCATCCTGGTCGCGAAGTTCGTCACCATGGTGGTGGGCAACGACGTCGTGGCCGGGACCATGCTGCTGCGGTTGTGCATGTTGCCCGGACTGGCGCTGCTCATCTGGGCGGCTCCACGGGTGGCCCGCCACATCGGCGCATCCGGCGCGACCGCGCTGTGGATCTGCGTGCTCAATCCGCTGGTGATCATCCACCTCATGGGCGGGGTGCACAACGAAATGCTGATGGTCGGGCTGATGATGGCGGCGATCGCGCTGACCTTCGCCGGCCGTCACATCTGGGGCGTGGGGCTGATCGCGACGGCGGTCGCGGTGAAGGCCACCGCCGGTTTGGCGCTGCCCTTCATGGTCTGGGTCTGGATGCGGCACCTGCACGAACGCCGGAACCTCTCGCCGGTGCCGGCCTTCGCCCTTGCCACCGCGGCCTCGATGCTGGTGTTTGCGGCGGTGTTCGCCGTGCTTTCCTGGCTGGCGGGGGTGGGCCTGGGCTGGTTGACCGCGCTCGCGGGTTCGGTCAAGATCATCAACTGGCTGACGCTGCCGACCGCTGCGGCGAACGTCACCAACGCGGTCGGTGGGCTGTTCCTGCCGGTGAATTTCTATGCCGTTCTCGAGTTCGCCCGCATCGTCGGCATCGTCATCATCGTGGTGGCACTTCCGTTGGTGTGGTGGCGGTTTCGGCACGACGACCGGGAAGCTCTGACCGGAATCGCAATCGCGATGCTGGTGGTGGTCTTGTTCGTGCCCGCAGCATTGCCCTGGTACTACACCTGGCCACTCGCCATCCTGGCCGCGTTGGCGCAATCTCAGCGGGCCATCGCGCTGATCGCGGGGTTCTCAACCTGGATCATGGTGATCTTCAAACCCGATGGGGCACATGGGATGTACTCCTGGTCCCACGTGCTGCTGGCGACGGCCTGCGCGGTCGGTGCCTGGTACTGGCTGTACCGGGCACCCGCACCCAACCCGACACAGCCAGTAGGTCAGTAGGCCAGAGCTTGGGCCCGACGCAACACCTCGCGGGCCTGATGCGAACGCAGGGCATCGACCGGCCGGGCGTTGCGCTGCTGGCCGATGGCTCCATCACGGGTGATGGTCAACGAGGAATCAGGGGTGAACAGCCACCGCACAATCTCGGTCTCCCGGTGTCCGCCGTCGTGCAGCACGACCAACAGCCCGGGCAGATGCTTGACCACGCGGCCGGAATCGTCGAAGAAGATCCGGGGTATCACCGGAGTCCCGGCTCGACGTACCGCGACCAGATGTCCGTCCCTCAGCTGCTGATGCACCTTCGTGATGGTGATCCCGAGCATCGCTGCGACGGTGGGCAGATCGCAGACAGCTTCATCGGCGTCGAGTACATCGTCAGCGGCCGGAATGCTACTCACCATGCCCAGTCTAGAGCTCGCCCAGCGCGCGCAGCGCCGGCTTGCGCACCGGGGCCGCGGCGTCGGACTCGTAAAATATCTGCGGTGAAGGACTACCAGCGGTCCGACCCGGTCGCCGGGGCGGTGCTGGACGGGCGGTACCGAGTCGGTGCGATGATCGCCACGGGCGGCATGTCCACGGTCTACCGGGGTCTGGACCTTCGGCTGGATCGGCCGGTCGCACTCAAGGTGATGGATTCACGCTATGCGGCTGATCAGCACTTCATCACAAGGGTCCAGCGCGAGGCCCGTGCAGCGGCGCGGCTCAAGGACCCGGGTCTGGTTGCCGTGTACGACCAGGGATACGACGCCGGCCATCCCTTTCTGGTGATGGAACTGGTCGAAGGCGGAACGCTGCGTGAGCTCCTGGATGAGCGCGGACCGATGCCGCCGCACGCGGCGGCGGCGGTGCTGGCCCCGGTGCTGGGCGGTCTCGCCGTGGCCCACCGAGCCGGCCTGGTACACCGTGACGTCAAGCCGGAGAACGTTCTCATCTCCGACGACGGAGAGGTGAAGATCGCCGACTTCGGCCTGGTGCGCGCAGTCGCTGACGCCAAGATCACATCCACCAGCGTGATCCTGGGCACCGCGGCGTACCTGTCGCCCGAACAGGTGGGAACCGGCGACTCCGATCCGCGCAGCGACGTATACGCAGTAGGAATCCTCACCTACGAAATGCTAACCGGCGCCACCCCGTTCGCCGGCGACACCGCGCTGGCCGTGGCCTACCAGCGCCTGGACCACCACGTTCCCCCACCCAGTGCGGCAATCGGCGGTGTGCCGAGGCAATTCGACGAACTGGTGCTGCGGGCCACCGCGCGGGATCCGGACCGCCGCTACACCGATGCGCAGGACATGCGTACCGACCTTGAGACCGTCGTCGGCGAACTCGCGTTACCGGACTATCGAGTGCCGGCACCGCGCAACTCGGCCCTACATTCGTCCTCAGCACAGCATCAACACACCAGGGAACTGGCCAAAGCACCCGACGACAGGGTTTCTGGGCCGGCTGCTGTCCAGGACGCGCACCACGGCCCGCCAAGGCAATTCGCGGGCATCGACATGGACGAGTTCTACTGGGCGCGGCAGCGTTCCAAGCGCGCGCTGATGTTCTGGGTCATCGCGGTGCTCACGCTCACCGGCTTGGTCGCCGCCGCCGCGTGGACGCTGGGCAGCAACCTGGGAGTCCTGATCTGACTCAGTCCCGCAACATCTCGGCGACCAAGAAAGCCAACTCCAGGCTTTGTTGGGTGTTGAGCCGCGGGTCACAGGCGGTCTCATAGCGTCCGGCCAGGTCGGTGTCGGAGATGTCCTGCGCGCCGCCGAGACATTCGGTGACGTTCTCACCGGTGATCTCGACATGGATCCCGCCCGGGTGGGTGCCGAGCGCACGGTGCACTTCGAAGAAGCCCTGAACCTCGTCGACAATGCGGTCGAAATGGCGGGTCTTGAACCCGGTGGAGGACTCGTGCGTGTTGCCGTGCATGGGGTCGCACTGCCAGATCACCTGGTGCCCGGTTGCCTGAACCTTCTCGATGATCGGCGGTAGCAGATCACGTACCTTGTGGTTTCCCATCCGGCTGACCAGCGTCAGACGACCCGGCTCGTTCTGCGGGTCGAGGCGCTCGACGTACTCGACGGCCAGTTCGGGGGTCATGGTCGGTCCGATCTTCACTCCGATCGGGTTGGCGATCACCTCGGCGAATGCGATGTGGGCACCGTCGAGTTGGCGGGTGCGCTCACCGATCCACACGTAGTGCGCCGACAGGTCGAAGAGCTTGGGGTCCGAACCGTCGGCTGAACCCTCATCGGACAACCGCAGCAGCGCTCGCTCGTAGTCGAGTACCAGCGCCTCGTGGCTGGCGTAGATCTCGGCGGTCTGCAGGTTGCGATCATTGACACCGCAGGCGCTCATGAAGTCCAGACCGCGGTCGATCTCACCGGCCAGCGCCTCATAGCGCGCCCCCGCCGGCGAAGTCCGGACGAATTCGCGGTTCCAGTCATGCACCAGATGTAGCGAGGCCAGGCCCGATGACGTGAGCGCTCGCACCAGGTTCATCGCAGCACTGGCGTTGGCGTAGGCACGCACCAGCCGCGACGGGTCGTGCTCGCGGGTGGCGGCATCGGGTGCGAAGCCGTTGATCATGTCGCCGCGATAGGACCTGAGTCCGAGCGCGTCGATGTCGGAGGAACGCGGCTTGGCGTACTGGCCCGCGATGCGAGCCACCTTGACCACCGGCATGCTCGCGCCGTAGGTCAAGACCACCGCCATCTGAAGCAGGGTGCGGATATTGGCTCTGATGTGCGGTTCGGTGTTGTCGACGAACGTCTCGGCACAGTCGCCGCCCTGCAGCAGGAACGCCTCGCCCCGGGCGACGTCGGCCAGCAGGCCCTTGAGCCGCTCGATCTCCCTGGGCACGGTCACCGGCGGCACGCTCTCCAGGACGGTGCGCATGGCCTTGGCCAGGTCGGGATCCCAGCTGGGCTGTTGTACGGCCGGTTTGGCCAGGGCGGCGTCCAGGCGTTGCCGCAGGTCCTCCGGCAGCGGCGGCAACGCCGGCAGCTGATCGATGGGTACGTCGACGGTCCAGTTCACCTGTCAATGGTAACCGGGCACCGAGCCCGGCCAGAATCGCCGGAGCGCAGGTCAGGGCCGTGGCAGGCGTTCCACCCCGGACTCGCCGGAGGTCATCAGCCGAAACCTGTGCAGGTTGTGCCGCGCATCGACGAGGGCATCGTGGGCGTCACGCGGCCGCGGCGGCATCCGCGGCGAGCCCCGCTCCTCCCAGAATTGGCGCAGTTCGCGGGTGAAGCGCGGTATCGCCGGCGGCAGGTTGGTCATCGGACCCCATAGCTGACAGAGCACGACATGGTCGTAGGCGCCGACCCACGCCCACAGCTCGATCGACTCGTCGCCGTCGATACCGAAGAAGTCCTCCAGGTCCGAGCGGATCGCGCGTCGCGTACGCCACAGTTGGGACGCCGGCGACGGCAGCTTGGGCAGCACGTGCTTGCGGACCCAGCTGCCAGCCCTGTCGGGATCGAACTCCGTTGAGATTGCATAGTATTCACGGCCGTCCTCGGCAGCGACACCGATCGAGATCAGTTCGATCGTGCGTCCGTTGTCGATGAACTCGGTGTCATAGAAGTAGCGCACGCTGCTACACCGCCGGCTCGGGTTGGATGGGTGGACGTTTCGGCGGCGGGGCCGCGTGGATCTCCCGGTCGAGTTGTTCGTCGACCTTCGCATCATCGGGAAACCTCGGCATCCCGGAGATCGCGTCCTGGAGCCAGATCTTGGCCTGCACGACGGGACGGCGCAGCCATCGCTCACGCTCCAGCGCGCGGTGCATTCGGTGGGGCCGGTTGGTATAACGCCACCGCGCCCACGGTGCATGCGGACGCGACAGCCGGATGGCCCCGACAAACAGCAGTGGGGTGATGAACATTCCGACCAGGCCAGTCCACACCTTGCCCTTCAGCAACACGATCACCGCCAAACTCAGTGTCAAGACCGCCAGCAGGATCACGCTGGCCCGCGCCGGAATCGAGTCGTCGTCGCGCCAGATCCCGATATCGAAGAACGACAGCGGGTTGAACCCGAGAATCAGCAGCCCGGCCACCGCGACCGCGGCAAAGACTGCGTCCACCGAGGTCCGGCCATCCTCGGCCCAGTACACGTCCGACAGATGCAGGATCAGCGCGAACTCATCGAGTACCAGCGCCGCGCCGATGCCGAAAAGAGTTGATGCGATGGTGAACTCGATCACCCCTCCGTTCACCGCCAGCGTCACCATGGTCAACCCGGAGACCATGACAAGGACCACACCGATCACGACATGGTGGATGTGCAGACCACCAGACCCCTTCGACACCGAGATGTTCCGCGGTTGCCACCATCTGCGTGGCGCGTCACTGGCTGCGTGACGACGGATGTATCGAACAATTGTGCGGGTTACGAAGAAGGTGAGGATGAACGCGACGAGACAACACAGCAGCGGCAGGCGATCGGCGGTCATGAAGTCCAGCTGGATGCGCGCATGCACGCAGCGAACTTACGCCTCCGCCGGGCGGCGTCGATATTCTGGTTCGGACATGAGTGGGCGACTGGGCTGGCGGTGCTTCCAGCTGGCGACCGTGGCCGGCCTGGCTTTCGCGATCTGGCGGCTGCTCGGCCACCTGCCCTACCGCATCGACGTCGACGTGTACCGGATGGGCGGGCGGGCCTGGCTTGACGGAAACCCGCTCTACGCCGACGGCGCGACTTTCCCGACCCAGGCCGGCCTTGACCTGCCGTTCACCTACCCACCGCTGGCGGCGGTCGTGTTCGCACCATTCGCCTGGTTGTCGCTGCCGACGGCCGGTGTCGCCATCACCATGACCACGCTGCTGTTGTTGATCGCCTCGACAGTGGTCGTACTGACCCGTCTGCAGGTATGGCCGGACTCTCGCTGGACGAGCGATCCGGCCTGGCTGCGTAGGTGCTTCCTGGCCGCAGCCCTGGTCACACCTGCGATCCTCTACCTGGAGCCGATCCGGTCGAACTTCGACTTCGGCCAGATCAACGTGGTGTTGATGACGCTGGTCATCGCTGACTGCGTGCCCCGCCGAACGCCCTGGCCGCGTGGACTGCTACTCGGTGTGGCGATTGCTCTCAAGCTCACCCCGGCGGTGTTCCTCTTGTACTTCCTGCTGCGTCGAGACCGTCGCGCCCTGCTGACCGCAACTGCATCGGCGGTCGTCGCCACCCTGGCAGGCTTCGCGTTGGCGTGGCACGACTCCGTGGAGTACTGGACCCACACGGTCCGCAACACCGACCGGATCGGCGCCGCGACGCTGAACACCAACCAGAACATCGCCGGGGCTCTGGCCCGGCTCGGCATCGGCGAAGATCAGCAGTTCGTGCTCTGGACGGTGGCGTGTTTCGCCGTGTTGGGGATGACGGTCTGGGCGGCGCGGCGCATTCTGCTCAGCGGCCCGGGGCGATCCGGCGCCGCCGCTCCGGAAGCCGATGTCCTTGCGCTGATCTGCGTTGCGATGTTCGGGCTGGTGGTTTCGCCGGTGTCTTGGTCACACCACTGGGTGTGGGCACTGCCGACCACTCTGGTACTGGCGATAGTGGCCTATCGACGTCGCAGCGCCGCACTGGCTGTGGTCGCGGGAGCCGGCGTGGCCCTGATGGTCTGGACGCCGATCGCGCTGCTGCCCGAGAACCGCGAGACGTCGGCGTCGCTATGGCGTCAGCTGGCCGGGGGATCCTACGTGTGGTGGGCGCTGGCGGTGATTCTTGTGGTCGGCTTAGTGTTTGGCAGGGCAACGGCGCGGCCGAAGCCCCGCACCGGACCCAGCGTCGATACCGCGCCGGCGCAAACCGTCGGTTAGCCGGCGGCTCGCTCCGGGATGCGGGTGGGCGGCCTAGGGTCCGTGTCCACACCTTCCTTGATCTGGGCCGCATAGAGGTCGACGTACTCCTGATTGGACAACCGCATCAGTTCGTACATCACCTCGTCGATGACCGCGCGCTCGATGAACCGGTTTCCGGCCAGGCCTTCGAAGCGGCTGAAGTCCATCGGCTTGCCGAACCTGACCTCGACCCGGCCGAACCGCCACATGCTGGTACCCGGGGGGTTGACCACGTTCGTCCCGACCATTGCGACCGGGATGACCGGCACGCCGGTGTGCAGAGCCAGCCGGGCCAACCCCGTCTTGCCCTTGTAGAGCCGCCCGTCGGGAGACCGCGTGCCCTCGGGGTACATGCCGAGAAGCTTGCCCTCCTTCAGAATCCGTTCCGCGGTTTCCAGTGCGTTCTGGGCGGCGTCGGCGTTGGTGCGGTCAATGGGCACCTGACCGGCCACCGTGTAAAACCAGCGAGTGAACCAGCCCTTGATCCCCTTGCCGGTGAAGTACTCGGCCTTGGCCAGGAAGGTGATGCGCCGCCGCACGACGAGCGGCAGGTAGAAACTATCCGCAACGGCCAGATGATTACTCGCCAGGATCACAGCTCCGGAAGCCGGGACATGCTCCAGCCCTACCGTTTTCGGCCGGCCCAACAGCGACAGCAACGGACCCATGAAGATGTACTTGAACAGCCAATACCACATGGGCCCTCCACCTCAGCAGAACACCGGCCGGTGTTGATCGCCAACTTTACCCATCGACTGTCGCTGGGACCACAGTGTGCGACGAGGTGGAAGAACTAATCCTCGACGCTTACCCGGATGTGCTGATAACGCCCCGGCACCTCGGGCGCCGGGCTGTCACCATCGGGTTGGGCCGGCGACGGAGTCGGGTCGTCGGGCGGTGGGGTCGTGGGCGCGCCCTCGGCATCAAGGGTGTCGACAAGTGCGCGAACCACCGTGAGCAAGGTCGCGCTGTGTTCGGCCACGACGGTCAACATCGGGTGTTGCTCACCGGTAACCAGTGCCGCTACGGCGCACACCGGGCACCACACCTGCTGACAGCGGCCTGGCCCTCCGCTGCGCCCGGCGGCCACCGCGGCGGCCGCCCTGACCGCAGGATCGAGCCGGTCCAGCACGATCTGCGCCAATTGCCGCAGCTCGGGACCGAGTTCGGAGTGAATGCCACTCATGCCGGCCACACCTCCGGATCTGGTTTGAATCGCACAGTCAGTTCGCCACCCCGCAGCTGGGCGTCCATGACCGTGCATCGTCGCAGGACGGACGCCAACCGAACCCGGCGTCGCATACCGCCGACGCCGATGATCAGGTCGTCGTCGACCCGGCCCAACGTCAGTGCGCCGGACTCGACCTGGTGTAACTGTAGCCGCAACCTGTACACGGCTTCGAGCCCGGACCCCGACTCCCGGTCAACGACTGGCCTGAGCGGCCCCGGAGGCGATGCGCCGTCCCGCCGACGGGCGGCGGCGAGCAGTTCACCGAGGGCCTTGGCGCCGATCGGCTCCCCCGCGAGGTGCGGCACCAGCACCAGACCAACATCCCCGATGGCGGCGCTGAGCTCGTCGAGTACGGTGCGCTGCTCGTCGATGCGCTCGGAGTACCAGTCGAACGCCGGGTGCTCCGGCAGGTTGCGGTACTCGTAGGAATCGTCCCGGACAAGGGTCTGGTTGACGATCAGCTCCTCGACCCGCACACCCATCAGCGCCAGTGACCCGAGAGTGCGAATCGCCTCCGCGGCCACCACCCGCTCGGCGGTCAGCACCAGGTGCGCACTCACCCGCTTAGCGTCTGAGAGCAGCGAACTCAGCCGGTCGCTGCCGGCGGCCATCCGCTCCAGCAGTTCGACCAACACCGCTGCCCTGGGTTCGTCGACCGTCCCGCCAGACAGCCTGCGGTGCCGCGGCCAGGCCCGCTCGAGGTACAGACTGAACGCGCCCGGCAGCGTGAGCATCCGCAGCGCATCGGCGGTCGACGCGCAATCCACTATCACGTGCTCATACCGGCCCGAGTCCGCCAGCTCAGCCACCTCGTGCAGGCCTAGCACCTCCTGGATGCCGGGAAGCGCCGAAAGTTCTTCGGGAGCAACGTCGCCCAGGTCGGACTCGGGAAACCGCTCGGCCAGCGGACCGGCGATTGCCGACCATCGCTGCGCCAGCAACGCCAGTGTGTCCAACGCCAACGCGTCGAGCGAGCCACCGCCGGCATCAACGGCGTCGGCCAGCACCCGGGTGGGCTCGCGACGGCCCGTCGGGGTAACCGCCATGCCGAGCACGTCGCCGATCGAGTGTGCCTGGTCCGTCGAAATGAGTAGCACCTGCATGCCCGCACGCGCATCGCGGACGGCGGTCGCCGTCGCCAGAGTGGATTTGCCCACCCCACCCTTACCTACGAAGAGACTGACACGGGCGGACCGGGCTGCGTCGTGATCGCCGACGATCACTCAGCCTCGACTCGTTTCTTCAGGTCCTTGAGCGCGGTGTCGGTCAGCCGGCGCTCGGCTTTGCGCTTGAGCAGCCCGATCATCGGTATCGCCAGGTCGACCGCCAATTCATAGGTGACATCGGTGCCCGATCCGTTGGCTTCCAGCCGGTATTCGCCCTCGAGGGACTTCAGCAGGGAGCTGGACACCAGACTCCACCGCACCGAAGCGCGGTCAGCCGGCCAGTCATAGGCGAGCACCATGGTGTCCTTGAGCACGGCGGCGTCCATCACCAGGCGGGCCGTCTTAGGATTGCCCCGCTCGTCGGCGTCGAGCACCTCGGTTTCCTTGTACTCGGCCACCCACTCGGGATAGGAGCCAATGTCGGCGATGACGTCCATCACCGTCGAAGGATCGGCATCGATGTAGATCGTCTGTGCCGTCTTTTCCGCCACGTACCCGCTTCCCCTGGTCATCGTTTCCGAGAGTTCTTAGAGTGCCGGCGTTTGCCGCGCGCTTCTGGCAGAAAATCTACCCCCAGCGCCGTTTCGACTCACTACATGGCCTGGCGGGACACACCAACCGGGCGCGAAGCTTCCAGAGTCTGCTTCACCTCGAACGCCATCCACTTGCCCGCAACCCGACGGCGATGGTTGCACTTGGCGAAGTTCATCCTGGCCAGTTGCCAGGCCGAGGCCCCTGACGGCTCGGCGTGCAGGAAGTAGTGCAGGACCACGCCGTCCAGCGCCGGTTCCAGCCACACCTCCATGGTGCCGGTCAGAGCGCCGGTGACGGTCCAGCGGTGCCCCTTTCCGCCCCGGTCCTCCACAACGGTCAACCGGAGGTCGGGCCACCACCGTCGCCAGTTGACGGGGTCCGCGATCATCCGACCGACATCGTCCGCATCCGCGGCGACGAACGTCTCGTCCGCGATCTGAAGACTGTGCATACCCAGGGGCATGCCGACAGCTTCACATACCCGACTGAAGCAGAGCGGCCAAACGCCCGGCCCGGATCTGCCACTGCCAGTGCTCGAGCATCCACCGCCGCCCCGCCGCTCCCATCGCGGCGGCGTGGTCGGGATCGGCCAGCAGATCACCGACCGCCGTCGCGACAGCGCCGACGTCGCGGCCAGAAACCACCGTGCCGGTTTCACCGTCCTTTACGGTTTCCGGCGCGCCACCGGAGGTCCCTGCGACGACCGGCACTCCGGTTGCCGACGCCTCGAGGAACACGATTCCCAGACCCTCGACGTCCAAGCCTGCGCCACGGGTCCGGCAGGGCATCGCGAACACGTCCGCCATCGCGTGATGCGCGGGCAGTTCCGCGCCGGGAACCGCGCCGGTGAACACCACGTGCTCGGCGACGCAGCAACGATGCGCCAAGCGCTGCAGCGCCGCACGATACGGGCCGTTGCCGACGATGACCAGCGCGGTGTCGCCCACCCGGTGACGGATCAGCGGCAGCGCCCTGATCAGCACATCTTGGCCCTTACGCGGGACCAACCGGGACAGACACACCACGACGGGACGGCCACCCAGGCGGTAGCGCTTGCGCAGTTCGTCGCGGGCGCCCGGGTCGGGCGCGAACCGGTCGGAATCCACACCGGGCGGCAGGTGCTCAAAGGCCGGGTTCGGCCCGAAGCTGGAACCAAACCTCCGTCGGGTGTAGTGGCTGACGAACGTGACGACATCTGTGTTGTCGCCGATGCGCCGCAGCACGGTGCGCGCCAACGGCAGCATTGACCAACCGACCTCATGACCGTGCGTGCTGGCCAGTACCCGGGCCGCCCCGGCGGCGCGAGCCGACGGCGCCAGAAGCGCCAAAGGCGCTGCCGCGCCGAACCATACGGTGTCAATGTCCTGGTCACGAATCAGCTGGCGCATCCTGGCGGCCACCGACGGCTCCGGCAACATCAGCGTGCCGGGATGACGCACAACCGAATAGCCGTCAGCGCGCGCCTGGCGGTCAAAGGCGTCAGATTCCTTCCATCTGGGCGCGTAGACCGTCAGGGATTGCACGCCCTGCTCCGCGATCCGACCGGTCAGCTCATGGAGGTAGGACTGGATGCCACCGCGCCGCGGCGGGAAGTCGTTGGTGACGAGCAGGACCCGAGCCACCCGGGACACGCTAGCCGCTCAGCCACCGCTGCCAGTGAGTGAGCACGACTTCCAGCTCGTCGCCCAACGTCTCACGTATCGCGATCGCGACGTCGGGGTGACCAGGTCCGCACGCCCGTAGATACAACTGCCGCAACGCTGGTCCGCCATATTCGTCGGCGACGAAGCTGGCGAAGTACCAGGCCCGGTCATAGGCTAGGGAGCGGTCCGGCCCGGGCGTGCTGAGTTCAGCTGCGTTCGGCAGCGTCGCATCCAGCACAGCCGGCGCCGGCCGGGGCGCGCGCGGTCGGGCCACGTAGTCGGCAACCCCCTCCGAGAGCCACAACGGGGCATCGGCCGCTGTCGCCGCCCGAGTCGCATAGTGGAACAGTTCGTGGCGCACCACCAGCCGCAGATCAGCCGCGCTCATGGCCGCCGCGCCAGCCGCGAACACGATGCGTCCGTCGATGTTCACAGCTGCGGTGTCGGCGCTGCTACGACCGAGCAGGCGGAACTGCTCGTCGTCGGAGGTGGCCACGATCACGATCTCGCGCGGCCAGTCGGTGCCCCAGAACCCACTCACCGCGGCCACCGCACCGTCGAGTTCGGCGGCTATGCGGACCAACAACGCGTTGCTTGTCTCACCCCCGAGCCCGACGAGTTCTGCGCTTCGGCCGCCGACAAGGGTCAACCCGGTGACGGCGGGGACCGCGGCGGCCAACGGCGCGGGCGCGGCCAGGGCCGGCCGCACATCGGGGGCCGCCGGTAGCATCAGCAGCGCACCTGCGATCAACTCGGCGGCGAGCAGGACGGCAAGCAGTGAGCGGTTAGTAGCGACGGACGTTATAGATAGGTGCATTGTTCACCGGCTCGACGCGCACCGGAATGCCGTAAGTGGAGGCGTGCACCATCATTCCGTCGCCGATGTAGATGCCCACGTGGGAAGCGTCGGAGTAGTACGAGACGATGTCGCCGGGCTGCATCTGGTCCATCGACACCGGCTGGCCACCACTTGCCAGAGCCTGACTCGAGTGCGGCAGATTGACCCCGGCACCCTGCTGGAATGCCCACATGACCAGGCCGGAGCAGTCGAAGGCGCCTGGACCCGAACCGCCCCAGGAATACGGGGATCCAATCCGGCTCAACGCGGCCTGTACGACGGTGTCCCGCCCGGGCATCGTGGGAGGAAGTCCGATCGGCGGCGCCACATCGCCCGGCAGGTCGCCCGGCATGTCGTCAGGCGCGGCCACGATCGACGGGTGATCTGCAGGCGGTGGCGGCTCGGCTGGCGCGGGTGCAGGCGGTACCGGCGGCAGCGCCGCCAGCGCCTCACGCTGCTGCGGGGTGAGGATCGCGTACTGCGACTTGACGATCGCGATCTGGATCTGCAGCTGACTCTGCTTGGCCTGCAACTCGGCCCGCACTGCGGCGGCCTGTTCGGCCGCGGTCTTCGCTTCGGCGGCGGAGTTGGCAGACGCCTCCTCGGCAAGCGCCGCCTCTTTGCCGATTGTGCGGAAGCTGTGCATCTGCGCTGACATCTCGATCGCCATCACCCGCTGCACGGTGAGCTGATCGATCAGGCTTTGCGGCGAGTCCGCGGTCAGGATCGCATTCAAGCCGTCGGTCCGACCCCCCATGTACTGGGCCGCCGCAAGTCTGTCTACGGCCGCTTGAAAGGTCGCGAGTTGTGCCTTGGCGGCATCGGCGGCGGCGACATCGGCGGCGTGTTTCTCATCGGCGGCCTTCAGCGCGGCCAGCTTGACGTTGAGGTCGAGTTGCGCGCTGTGCATGGCTTCGGTGGTCTGTTCAGCCTCCCGGGAAAGCTCGTTCAGCTTCGTCAGGGCGTCGTCTGCAGGATCGGCCTGCACCGTGCCGGACAGAGCGCCTGCGAGGATGGCGAAGCCGACGATCGTCCCAATCAGGGGTCGCCGAACAAGCCGGATGGTTCGGTGCGCGCGGTCGAGCCTCAAGGTTATTCGTCCTTACAACTGCCGTGACGTGCCGCCTCGAACGGGCCTTAGGTCTCGAATAGGTTACGAAACGGCATCGAACTTGTCCAACGGAGACGCAAATTTAACAGCCCGCCACGCACTTTCGGCTTACGGGCACGCTAACGCGTGTCCTTCACGCGGCCCCAGGATCACCGTTCCGGCGAATGGGGACCAAGCGCAGTCGCGGCGCCAATCCCACGTCAGCCAGGACCTCCAGCGCGCGACGCTCGTCATCGAGCAAAGTGTCCGGCACCCCCAGCAGGACACTCACCACGCAATCGTCGCATCCGGGTCCCCGAACGGCGCAATCGTCACAGTCGATGACCACCGTGCCCGTGTCACGGTCTTCGCCGCCGGATTCCTGTGGCTGCATCATCCCCGGCATCCTCTCCGGCATCATCTCCGGCCCATCCCTTCGTTCCGTGTTGCCGGCACAGCTGCCCGCACCATTGGCCGCACCGTATCGGTGGTCACCGACAAACCGGTCCGTGTCGGTTCGGCACGATGTCGGTGGGGCTCCCTACCGTCATGGGACATGAACCGCAGCCTCGCCACCGACGAGGATCAGTTGGCGTTCGACATGGACGCCGTCTCGTTGCGGGACACCACGTTCGTCGTTGTCGACCTGGAGACCACCGGCGGTCGCGCCAACAGTGACGACCCCGGTGTCGTGGCCGACGCCATCACCGAGATCGGCGCGGTCAAGGTGCGCGGTGGCCGCGTGCTCGGCGAACTGGCCACCCTCGTCGACCCTGGCCGCAGCATTCCGCCACAGATCGTCGCGCTGACCGGGATCACCACGGCCATGGTCACTGATGCACCCAGGATCGAAGCGGTGCTGCCGAGTTTCCTCGAGTTCTCCCGCGGTGCGGTGCTCGTCGCCCACAACGCCGGCTTCGACATCGGATTCCTACGCGCGGCGGCCGAACGCTGCCAGATCCCCTGGCCGAGCCCCGCCGTGTTGTGCACCGTACGGCTCGCCCGGCGGGTGCTCACCCGCGACGAAGCCCCCAGCGTGCGCTTGTCGGCGTTGGCCCGGCTGTTCTCAGCCACCACACCGACGCACCGGGCACTCGACGACGCGCGGGCCACGGTGGACGTGCTGCACGCTCTGATCGAGCGGGTCGGCAATCAGGGCGTACACACCTACGCCGAGCTGCGCTCCTATCTGCCGGACGTGACACCGGCCCAGCGCCGCAACCGGCGCTTGGCCGAGCGGCTGCCCCACCGGCCGGGCGTGTACCTGTTCCGCGGACCGTCCAACGAGGTGCTCTACGTCGGCACGGCCGGCGATCTCAGGCGGCGGGTCGGCCAGTACTTCACCGGCGCCGACCCACGGTCCCGCATCAAGGAGATGGCGTCCTTGGCCACCGCGGTGGACCATGTCGAATGTGCCCACGACCTCGAGGCCGGCGTACGCGAGCTGCGGCTGCTCGCCGCGCATGCCCCGCCGTACAACCGCCGATCAAAGTTCCCGCAACGTTGGTGGTGGCTGACACTCACCGAGGAAGCGTTCCCCCGTTTCTCGGCGGTGCGCTCCCCCAACTGCAGCGATGCCACCTCGGGGGGCATCTTGGGGCCGTTCCGATCGCGCACCGACGCGACGCAGACCGCCGAGCTGCTAGCCCAGTACACCGGTGTACGCACCTGCACCACACGACTGGCCCGCTCCGCAGCACACGGCCCGGCCTGCCCCGAACGTGAACTCACACCCTGTCCCGCCATGCGCGGCGCCGACGTCGGCGAGTACGCCGATGCACCCCGCAGCGCCAGGGCACTGCTCGACGGCCACGACAGCGGCGCGCTGGCGGCGGCGCTCACCGATATCGCCGACCTTTCCGCACGTCACCGTTACGAGACGGCGGCACGGCTGCGCGATCGCACTGCCGCAGCCATCGACGTGCTGTGGCGCAGCCAGCGACTGGGGGCGCTGGCCGCGGTCACCGAACTAGTCGCCGCCTGTCCGGACGGCGGGGGGGGCTGGTATCTCGCGGTGATCCGGCATGGGCAGCTTGCCGCCGCCGGCACGGCCACGCGCGGGGTGCCACCGATGCCGGTCGTCGACGCCCTGTGCGCGTCCGCGCAGACGATCCTGGCGGCAGCGGCCCCACTCGGTGGTGCACTCGTCGAGGAGACGGCACTGATCGCGCGCTGGCTGAGCCGTCCTGGCGTGCGGATCGTGCGGGCCGAGCCCGGCTACGCGTCACCGACCGCGTCGGCCGGCCGGTGGGCGGCCTGGGCCGCATCGGCGCGTTCAGCGAAACTGGCCGCCGAACAGGTCGACCCGGACCACTCAGAGCTGCTCGCCGAACCGCACCCAACGCGCGAGCAGCTGTTCGGCCGCCCCGGAGTCGATCGCCTCGGCGGCACGGGCCAGGCCCGACTCCCACGCCGGCACCCATTTGGCTTCGCTGGCTAGACCGGCATGAGCCACCAGGGCACCGGCCGCGTTGAGTATCACCGCGTCGCGCACCGCACCAGAGGCTCCGGACAGTACGGCGCGCACCTCGGCGGCGTTGGTGCCGGCGTCGCCGCCGACCAACTCGGCGAGCTGCGCACGCCTGAAACCGAACGCGGCCGGGTCGAACTTCAGCCGCTCGACGGTGCCGGCCTGCACCCGCCAGATCGTACTGGTCGTGGTGGTAGTCAACTCATCTAGACCATCGTCCCCGTGCACCACCAGCACGCTGCCGCCGCGGGCGGCGAACACGCCGGCCATCACCTCGGCCAGATCGCCCCACGCACAACCGACCAAACCGGCTCGCGGGCCAGCCGGGTTCGTAAGGGGCCCAAGAAGATTGAATACTGTCGGCACGCCGATCTCGCGGCGCGGCGCCGCCGCGTGCCGCAGCGAGGGGTGAAACTTGGCTGCGAAGCAGAACCCGATACCGACTTCGGCGACGCTACGCGCAACGTCCTCGGGCGAAAGATCGAGACGAATGCCGAGCGCCTCGAGCGTGTCGGCGCCACCACTGCGCGACGACGCCGCCCGGTTGCCATGTTTGACCACCGGGACCCCGCACGCGGCCACCACGATGGCGGCCATCGTGGACAGGTTGACCGTGTTGGCGCCGTCACCACCGGTGCCGACGACGTCGACCGTATCGGTGCCGATTCGATCGGTCGGGACCCGCAGCGCGTGCGCCAGCATGGTATCGGCCAATTCAGTCACCTCGGCCGAAGTGGGACGCTTCATCCGCATCGACACGCCGAAGGCCGCAATCTGTGCAGAAGTCGCTTCTCCGGCCATGATCTGCTGCATCACCCAGCCGGCCTGGCCCTGCAAGAGGTCTTCTCCGGTGGTCAACCTGCCCAGAACCTTCGGCCAGGCGTGACCACCGTCAGACCGCGGGGGCCGCTGACGATCGGAGGTCATCCGGAGATTATGACGAATGCTCGACCCGGGTGGAGTTCAACAACTACAAAGCGTCATACTTGCATCTGTGACGAGCGCGGTGGGGACCCCGGGTACGGCAATCACGTCTCGCGTGCATTCGCTGAACCGGCCCAACATGGTCAGTGTCGGCACCATCGTGTGGCTGTCCAGCGAGTTGATGTTCTTCGCCGGCCTGTTCGCGATGTACTTCGTCGCCCGGGCCCAGGCCGGCGGCGACTGGCCGCCACCGCCGACCCACCTGAACCTGTACCAAGCGGTGCCCGTGACGTTGGTGCTGATCGCGTCGTCGTTCACCTGCCAGATGGGCGTGTTCGCCGCCGAGCGCGGCGACGTCTTCGGCCTGCGTCGCTGGTACGTCATCACCTTCCTGATGGGTCTGTTCTTCGTGTTGGGCCAGGCCTACGAGTACTGGCATCTGGTGCAAGAGGGCACCACCATCTCCAGCAGCGCCTACGGCTCGGTGTTCTATCTGGCCACCGGGTTCCACGGCCTGCACGTGATCGGTGGGTTGGTCGCCTTCATCTTCCTGCTGGTCCGAACAACATTGAGTAAATTCACCCCGGCGCAGGCCACCGCTGCGATAGTGGTGTCGTACTACTGGCACTTCGTTGACATCGTCTGGATCGCGCTGTTCGCCACCATCTACTTCGTTCGATGAGCTCTCGTTCGACGGGCTCAGAGCATCGTCAGCCGAAGAGAAGGGGTTCGATGACCGACAAGTCCCGCCGACGGCTGCGCCGCCGTCTGTCAACAGCTCTGCTGTTGCTGCTCGGGCTGGCCGTCGCCGGTGGCCTCGCGGCCACCTTCACGCCCTCGCCGCAGGTAGCGGTGGCCGATGAATCGCAGTCAGCGCTGCTTCGCGCCGGCAAACAGCTCTTCGAGACGTCGTGTGTGACCTGCCACGGCGCGAACCTGCAGGGAGTGCCCGACCGCGGCCCAAGCCTCATCGGTGTCGGCGAGGCAGCCGTCTACTTCCAGGTGTCGACCGGACGTATGCCGGCTATGAGCGGCCAGGCCCAAGCCCCGCAGAAGCCCCCGCACTTCGACGAAGCGCAGATGGACGCCTTGGGTGCCTTCGTGCAGGCCAACGGTGGCGGCCCGACGGTCATCCGCGACGAAAACGGCGCCATCGCGCAGGAATCGCTTCGCGGTGACGATGTAGCGCGCGGCGGGGATTTGTTCCGCTTGAACTGCGCGTCGTGCCACAACTTCACCGGCAAGGGCGGCGCATTGTCCTCGGGCAAGTACGCTCCCGACCTCGGCACCGCCAACGAACAGCAGATCTACACGGCGATGGTGACCGGTCCGGAGAACATGCCCAAATTCTCTGATCGCCAACTTTCCTTCGAAGAGAAACGCGACATCATCGCCTACGTCCGCGAAATGGCCGAGACACCGGCGTACGGGGGCTACGGTCTCGGTGGCTTCGGTCCGACGTCGGAAGGCATGGCGATCTGGATCATCGGGATCGTGGCCTGCATAGGCGCAGCGTTGTGGATTGGGGCGCGAGCATGAGCGACAAGCCAGAAGCCGGAGGCGCCGGCGAACCCACGGATGCCGACCTGGCGGCAATGTCGCGCGAGGAGCTCGTCGAGCTCGGCGGCCGGATGGACGGCGTCGAAACGATTTTCAAAGAGTCGCGCTGGCCGGTGCCAGGCACCCGGGCGGAAAAGCGGGCCGAACGGACCATCGCGTATTGGCTGCTGTTCGCCGGGATCTCGGGCCTGGCACTGCTGTTGATCTTCCTTTTCTGGCCTTGGGAGTACAAACCCTTCGGCTCTGACGGGGAGCTGATCTTCTCGCTCGCCACTCCGCTGTACGGCCTGACATTCGGGCTGTCGGTGCTGGCCATCGGCATCGGCGCGGTGCTCTACCAGAAGAAGTTCATTCCCGAGGAGATCTCCGTCCAGCAGCGCCACGACGGGAGCTCGCCGGAGATCCATCGTCGTACGGTCGCCGCGAACCTGACCGACGCACTGGAAGGTTCCACGATCAAGCGCCGCAAGCTGGTCGGGTTGTCGCTGGGCCTCGGCCTCGGCGCGTTCGGCCTGGGTACGGCGGTGGCGTTCATCGGCGGCCTGATCAAGAACCCGTGGAAGCCGGTCGTGCCGACCGCAGAGGGCAAGAAGGCAGTGCTCTGGACGTCAGGCTGGACTCCCCGGTTCGCCGGCGAGACCATCTTCCTCGCCCGGGCGACAGGCCGGCCGGGCGAGTCACCGTTCGTCAAGATGCGCCCCGAGGAGATCGACGCCGGCGGCATGGAGACCGTGTTTCCCTGGCGGGAGTCCGACGGGGACGGCACGACGACCGAATCCCATCACCACTTGTCACAAATCGCGATGGGTGTTCGCAATCCCGTGATGCTCATCCGGCTGCGTCCCACCGACCTGCCGAAGGTGGTCAAACGCAAGGGGCAAGAGAGCTTCAACTTCGGAGAACTGTTCGCCTACACCAAGGTGTGCTCGCACCTGGGTTGTCCCGCTTCGCTCTTCGAGCAGCAGACCAACCGTATTCTCTGCCCATGCCATCAGTCCCAGTTCGACGCCTTGCACTTCGCCAAGCCGGTATTCGGCCCTGCGGCTAGGGCTTTGGCGCAACTGCCCATCACCATTGACCAGGACGGGTACCTGGTCGCCAACGGCGACTTCATCGAGCCCGTAGGACCGGCATTCTGGGAACGGAAGACCACATGAGCCCGAAACTCGCAGAGCTGGCTGCCGCCCAAGGCGACGCGATCGACTCGCGGTATCACCCCTCGGCAGCACTGCGGCGCCAGTTCAACAAGGTCTTCCCGACCCACTGGTCGTTCCTACTCGGCGAGATCGCGCTGTACAGCTTCATCGTGCTGCTGATCACCGGCGTCTGGCTCACCCTTTTCTTCGATCCGTCCATGGCTGACGTGACGTACCAGGGCGTGTACCAGCCGCTGCGCGGCATCGAGATGTCGAAGGCCTACGAATCGACCCTGCACATCAGCTTCGAGGTGCGTGGCGGTCTGTTCGTCCGACAGATTCATCACTGGGCCGCGCTGTTGTTCGCCGCCTCGATCATGGTGCACCTGGCCCGCATCTTCTTCACCGGCGCATTCCGGCGGCCCCGTGAGGCCAACTGGGTGATCGGTTCGCTGCTGCTGATCCTGGCGATGTTCGAGGGGTACTTCGGCTACTCCCTGCCCGACGACCTGCTCTCGGGCATCGGGTTGCGCGCCGCGATGTCGTCGATCACGCTGGGTCTGCCGGTCATCGGAACATGGATGCATTGGGCGCTGTTCGGCGGCGACTTCCCCTGCGGCGGGGTCGGATACGACTGCAGCGCGGACGGTTTCTGGATTCCGCGAATGTACGCGCTGCACATTCTGATAATCCCGGGCATCATCCTGGCCCTCATCGGCATACACCTGGCGCTGGTGTGGTTCCAGAAGCACACCCAGTTCCCCGGTCCGGGACGCACCGAGACGAACGTCGTCGGCGTCCGGGTGATGCCGGTGTTCGCGGTCAAGTCAGGCGCCTTCTTCGCGATGACCGTCGGCATCCTGGGCCTGATGGGTGGCCTGCTGCAGATCAACCCGATCTGGAACTTGGGCCCCTATCGGCCGTCGCAAGTGTCTGCGGGGAGCCAGCCCGACTTCTACATGATGTGGACCGAAGGTCTGGCACGTATCTTCCCGGACTGGGAGATCTACTTCGGCAACCACACCATCCCGGCGCCCGTCTGGGTAGCGCTGATCATGGGCCTGGTGTTCGCCCTGCTGATCGCCTGGCCGTTCCTCGAGAAGAAGTTCACCGGCGACGACGCGCATCACAACCTGTTGCAGCGGCCGCGCGACGCACCGGTTCGCACGGCGATCGGCGCTGCGGCCATTGGTTTCTACATGGTGCTGACACTCAGTGCGATGAACGACATCATCGCGCTCAAGTTCCACATCTCGTTGAACGCGACGACATGGATCGGCCGCATCGGGATGGTGGTGGTGCCGGCGATCGTCTACTTCATCGCCTACCGCTGGGCCATCTCGCTGCAGCGAAGCGACCGCGCGGTGCTCGAGCACGGAATCGAGACCGGCATCATCAAGCGGTTGCCACACGGTGCCTACATCGAGTTGCACCAGCCGCTTGGCCCGGTCGACGACCACGGCCATCCGATTCCGCTGGAATACCAGGGCGCTGCGCTGCCCAAGCGGATGAACAAGCTGGGTTCGGCCGGGGCACCGGGATCTGGCAGCTTCCTGACGCCAGATCCGGCGGTCGAGCACGACGCACTTACCGAGGCGCTGCACGCCTCCGAACGCAGAGCCCTCACCGCGCTGCGCGAGCACCAGGACGGTGACGACTCCAACGGCGAGACCGACGGGCGCACCGGCCAGCACTGACCGGCCAACACCGACCGGCGCAACCGCATCGCGCCGAGATTGCAGATTCGCAGGGAAAGTTCGAGTAGAGACCTGCGAATCATCAATCTCGATGCTCGATGATGGGGATGCGGATGTGGTGCGACTGGGGGTGGCGTGCGCTAGTCGACCGAGTCGACCAACGCACGCAGCTGGCGTAGGTAGAACACCGGAATGGCGGGCATGGCTGCGGTGATCACCGCCGCTATGCCGTAAAAGGTCCAGGACCCGCCCCCGTTGTCGACGGCCATCAGATACGTCGCGAGTGCGATGGCAACTGTCGCAGCGCCCATCGCAGAACCCAACACCGCCGCGCATCGCAGCCATAGCCGGTCTATCGCGGCCTCTGGTACCGCACCGAAACGCCCCCGCGCCGGGGCGACGAAGGTCGGCCGACCGACAGCTTCGGCCGACGGGCCTGGAATGCGCAGTTTCTCGGTGGGCGCCTCTTTGCCCGGCACCGCTTCAGCAGCACCCGAAGACTCCTGGTCCGGCGACGTCGATTCGGAGGCCGACCCGGACGTGGACGCCGAAGCGGGTTCGGTTTGCGCGAGACGCCGGGCCCGCAGCAGTAGCGGCACCGACCCGGCGATGACTACCGCGGAGACACCAATGATGGTGTACAGCAACCACGGTGTGCCGGACTCCTCGGGCAAGGAGGTGGGATGCGCGCGGCCCAACTCCACCAGCGCCACGGTGGCGGCGACCCCGGCGCCCAAGGCGACCAGCCAGATCGCGGCGCAAACGGCGACCAGGATGCGGTCTAGATTCTCCTGGCCTCCGAAGGTTGCCTCGGTGTCCGGGCTCGACTCCCCGGTGGCAGTGTGATTGGCCATCAGCAGCTCGTCTGGGCTGAGTTGTTGGTGTTCGACGACAGCACAGTGCCGTCACTGGTCGTTATCGAGCAGTTCAACTTGCTTACCAGGAACAGGCTCGACGCCTGCACCGAACCGACCTCGGATTGGCTGATCGGCGTCACCGTCAACGACCATGGAATGTAGACGTTGCGCTGGGTACGACTGCGGCCGGACGCGTCGACATAGGTGACCGAGATGATGTCGCCGGGAGCCTTTGTCCCGGTCACTGAGTAGGTGACCTGGCGCGGTCCGGCCGGCCTGGTGGTCGTCGGCGGGGGCGGGGGCGGCGTGGTGGTCACTGGCGCCGGCGGTGGCGCTTCCTCCGCGGGCGGTGGTGGGGGCGGTGGTTCCTGAGTCACAGTGACCGTCTCGGGCGGCGGCGGGGGCGGCGGCTCCTCAGTGGGAGGCGGGGGTGGCGGTGGCGGAGGCACGGTTGTGGTGATCTCGTCCTGTATCGGCGGCGGGGGGACGGTGGTGCTGGGTTCCGGGACGGCCAGCGTGTCCGTATCTGTACTCGTCACCAGTAGCGACACCGAAACGACGAGCGCGATAGCGGCGATGATCGCGGTGACGCCGACGACCCAGGGCCAGCGCGGCGGGACGGGTTGATCGACTTGCTCGATGGCGGGGTCGTAGCTGTCGTAGTCGTACAGAGCCGGATCGGCCGGAACGTAGGGACCGCTGGTGAACTGCTCGGACTCCGGAGCCGAATACGCTTGGGAGAGGACGTCTGCCTCCGAACCGGGTGAGCCGGCCGGCTTACCCACTCCAGGGTCATCCGACGGGGCAGACTCCGGCCCCGGGGGATTTGGCCCGCTCATCCTGATCGCCTACGCCTATCCTTCTCGAATGCTTCATCGGCGCCGGTTTCGTCCTGGCCACACGCGGCTGACCGTGCCTCGGCCACCCTACCCAACTGCGCCGTTGGAACGAACAACGCAGCGAGGTTCACCGGGTAGTTATGCCTTGATTGTGACCTTCGATGAAGCTCAGTGCTTCTCCGGGCCGACGTAGTACTCGAAGACCAAACCGGCGGCGGACGCGATGACGAAGGCGCCACCCGCCACGATCAGCCACGGCAGCCAGAGCGCGACACCGACAGCGGTCACCGAAGCCGACAGTGCCACCAGGACCGGCCACCAGCTGTGCGGGCTGTAGAAACCCAGCTCGCCCGCGCCGTCGGCGATCTCAGCGTCCTCGTAGTCCTCGGGCCGGGTGTCGAGTCGCCGTGCGACGAACCGGAAGAACGTTCCGCTGATCAGGCACAGGCCGGCGCTCATGACCAGCCCGGTGGTACCGGCCCACTCGATTCCGCCGCGTTCGAACACGTGCGTGAGCGTGCCGTACACGATCGCGGCCAGCACGAAGAATGCGGTCAGGATCTCGAACAGCCTGGCTTCGATGTGCATGGAGTGTCCCTACCTACTTGCCTGTGGCGCCTGTTGCCCGCGGCGGGAGTCGAACGGTTCGGTGGTGATCGCCCTGGGCGGCTGATTGATGGCCAGCAGCGCCTCCGCGTTGGTGCTGCCGCCGATGCGTTGCTGCAGGTACGCCTTGAAGTCGTTGGGCTCGACCACCCGCACCTCGAAGTTCATCATCGAGTGGTAGGTGCCGCACATCTCCGCGCAACGACCCACAAAGGCACCGGTCTGGGTGATCTCGCTGATTTGGAACACGTTGTCCTGATGGTTGGCAGCCGGATCCGGTATCACGTCACGCTTGAACAGGAACTCCGGCACCCAGAACGCATGGATGACGTCGGCCGATGCGATCTGGAACTCGATGCGCTTACCGGCCGGCAGCACCAGAACCGGGATCTCGCTGGTGGTGCCCAGCGTCTCGACCTTGTCGAAGTTGAGGTAAGACCGGTCTTCGGGGTTCAGGCCGTGGATCGCGCCTTCCCTCTTCTCACCGTGTTCGTCGGTGCCTTCCGGGGCCGACCGCATTGCATCCTTGCGGGCGTTGTCGACTCCGTCGTAGCTGAAGGTGCCGTCGGCGAACTCGATCTTCTGGTAACCGAACTTCCAGTTCCATTGAAAGGCCGTCACGTCGATGACGACCTCGGGGTTGGGATCCTTGTGCAGCATCCGCTCCTGGACCACCACGGTGAAGTAGAACAACACCGAGATGATCAGGAAGGGAATCACGGTCAGGACCAGTTCCAGCGGCATGTTGTAGCCGAACTGGCGGGGAAGTTCGGTGTCGGTCTTCTTCTTGCGGTGGAAAGTCGTTGTCCAGAAAGTCAGGCCCCACACGATCACGCCGACCACGAGCGAGGCTATTACCGCACCGACCCACAGTTCCCTGTTGAGGTGGGCTTCCGGGGTGATGCCACGTGGCCAGCCGAGGCCTAGCGCTTCGGACCAACTGCAGCCGCTGAGCAGCAGCGCCGTCGCACCCAGAGTGATCGAAAGAACCAACGCCCGAGCCACCACCGGCTTTCTGCGAGGTGTCACGTCGGCGCCTCCTAGAAGTCGTAGACCTCGACCGGTCAACGGTCGGCCAGAACGATTACTACGCAGCGTAGACCACACCGGCGGGCAGGAGCGCAGCGACTCGGGAATCGGTCCGGCGGGCAGGAGCGCAGCGACTCGGGAATCGGTCCGGCGGGCAGGAGCGCAGC
>CAZEMS010000010.1:78180-101455 GCA_964513475.1 uncultured Mycobacterium sp.
CAGCGACTCGGGAATCGGTCCGGCGGGCAGGAGCGCAGCGACTCGGGAATCGGTCATACTGGCCCGGTGTGCGGACTCCTCGCCTACGTGCGTGACCCCGTACGTAACCCTGCCTCAGCACTGTCCCCCGAGGTCGTCGAGGCGGTTTCCGGTGCATCGCATCTGATGCGACACCGAGGTCCCGATGAACCCGGGACCTGGGCGGATCACGACGCAGCCCTTGGCTTCAACCGGTTGTCCATCATCGACATCGCACACAGCCACCAGCCCCTGCGCTGGGGGCCCCCCGAGGCTCCCGATCGCTACGTGCTGGTGTTCAACGGCGAGATCTACAACTACCTCGAGCTGCGGGCCGAACTCGCCGCTGAACACGGCGCGGTGTTCGCCACCGACGGCGACGGCGAGGCCATAATCGCCGCGTATCACCACTGGGGGGCTGATGCGCTGAGCCGGCTGCGCGGGATGTTCGCCTTCGCGCTGTGGGACACCGTCGAGCGTGAGCTGTTCTGCGCCCGCGATCCTTTCGGCATCAAACCGCTGTTCATGGCGACCGGTCCCGGCGGCACCGCGGTGGGCAGCGAGAAGAAGTGCCTGCTGGACCTGGCGCCACTTCTCGGCCTCGACCTGGGCATCGACGAGCGGGCGGTACAGCACTACACAGTGTTGCAGTACGTGCCCGAGCCGGAGACCCTGCACCACGGTGTCCGGCGACTGGAATCGGGCAGCTATCTGCGGCTGCGGCCCGGTGGCGAACCCCAGGTAGCGAGATACTTCACGCCGCGTTTCACCGTTGCGCCGTTCAAGCCGGCTTCCGAGCAGGCCCGCTACGACGAGATCACCGCGGTGCTGGAGGATTCAATCGCCAAACACATGCGCGCTGACGTCACCGTCGGGGCGTTCCTGTCCGGCGGCATCGACTCCACTGCGATCGCTGCGCTGGCGATGCGGCACAACCCACGGCTGATCACGTTTACCACCGGGTTCGAGCGCGAAGGCTTCTCCGAGGTCGACGTCGCGGTGGCGTCGGCCGAGGCGATCGGGGCCCGCCATGTGACCAAGGTCGTCAGTCAGGCCGAGTTCGTCGAGTCCCTGCCTGAGATCGTCTGGTACCTCGACGACCCGGTGGCGGACCCGGCGCTGGTGCCACTGTTCTTCATCGCCCGCGAGGCCCGAAAGCATGTCAAGGTGGTGCTCTCCGGTGAGGGCGCCGATGAACTGTTCGGCGGCTACACCATCTACCGGGAACCGTTGTCGTTACGACCCTTCGACTACCTGCCGCGCCGGCTGCGTTCTTCGGTGGGCAAGGTGTCCGCACCGCTTCCGGAGGGGATGCGCGGAAAGAGCCTGCTGCACCGCGGGTCCATGACGCTGGAAGAGCGCTACTACGGCAACGCGCGCAGCTTCTCCGACGCGCAGTTGCGCGCCGTGCTTCGGCAGTTCCGCCCGGAGTGGACGCACACGGATGTGACCGCACCGATCTACGCATCCTCGGCGGGCTGGGATTCGGTGGCGCGCATGCAACACGTCGACCTGTTCACCTGGTTGCGCGGCGACATCTTGGTCAAGGCCGACAAGATGACGATGGCCAACTCGCTCGAATTGAGGGTGCCGTTCCTCGACCCCGAGGTGTTCGCGGTGGCCTCGCGACTTCCGCTAGAACAGAAGATCACCCGGGCGACGACCAAGTACGCCCTGCGGCGCGCGCTGGAACCGGTGGTGCCCGCGCACGTCCTCAACCGGCCCAAGCTGGGTTTCCCGGTGCCGATCCGGCACTGGCTGCGCGCCGGTGAACTGCTGGACTGGGCTTACGCGACGGTGGGCTCGTCGCACGCCGGCGAACTGATCGATCTGCCCGCGGTGCAAGCCATGCTCGACGAGCACCGTCGCGGCCTAAGCGATCACAGCCGCCGGCTGTGGACGCTGCTGATCTTCATGCTCTGGCACGCGATCTTCGTCGAACAGACGGTGACACCGCAGATCCGCGAGCCGCACTACCCGGTGCAGCTGTAGCCGTGACTAGGCCTTCAACGCCTGCCTGATCTCGGTACCGGCATCTGCGCCGTAGGCGTCGGCGAGCCGGCTGATCGCCTCCTCGACGTTCCAGGTCCACTCCTGCGGACCGGGAGCCTCCAGCACCAACACCGCCACCAACGACGCCAACTGGGCCGATCGCTCCAGGTTCAACCCGGCACTGCGCCCGGTCAGAAAACCGGCGCGGAACGCATCGCCGATGCCGGTGGGATCGTCGCGGTGCTTCTCCGGTACCACTCCGACGTGCACGAAGGTGCCGTCGGAACTGACCAGGTCAACTCCCTTCGGCCCCAGCGTGGTGACCCGCAGGTCGATCTGGCTCATCACCTCGGCCTCGCTCCAACCGCTCTTCTTCAGCAGCAGGTCCCATTCGTAGTCGTTGGTGAACAGGTACGCGGCTCCGTTGATGAGGCGGCGGATCTCCTCGCCGCTGAGCCTCGCGAGCTGTTGGGACGGGTCGGCGGCGAACGGCAGCCCGAGCTCGCGGCACTCCTGGGTGTGCAAGAACATCGCCTCGGGGTCGTTGGCGCCGATGATCACCAGTTCCGGCGCGCCGATCCGGGCGACGACATCGGCCAGTGAGATGTTGCGGGCCTCCGACATCGCGCCGGGATAGAAGGACGCGATCTGCGCCAGGTCTTCGTCGCTGGTGCAGACGAAGCGCGCGGTGTAGGCGGTTTGGGAGATGTGCACGCTGCCGCAGTCCACGCCCGCGGTTTCCAACCACTCGCGGTAGTCGGCGAAGTCCGGTCCGGCCGCGCCCACGAGCGTGACGTCACCGCCGAGTACACCGATCGCGAACGCCATGTTTCCAGCCACGCCGCCACGGTGTACGACCAGGTCATCGACGAGGAAACTCACCGAAACCTTCTGCAGATGATCGGGAAGCAGCTGCTCGGAGAACCGGCCCGGAAAGCGCATCAGATGATCCGTGGCAATGGATCCGGTCACCGCAATGGTCACGAGCTGCCCACCCTTCGTTTGATGATCTCGTCCACAGGCTCGTGCAAGAGTAGCGGTCCCGGTATCCGCTGCGGGCTTGCGATAGCCTGACAGCGCCCGTCCGTTCACCGTGGCCGGGGCACTGCAGGCAGGCGTACCGGACCCACATCTCAGGGGAGCAATTCATGGCTGGCCCATACCGCTACCCCGACGCGTACCCGAACCAGCCGTTCACGCCCGAGGGCGGCTATTCCCGGCCGTACCCGGAGAACGCCGGCTCGGCCTATCCGGGAATGTTGCCTCCCCCGGTGCAGTATCCAAGGCGTAGGTGGCCCCAGGTGGCGGCGGCGGTGGCGCTGGCGGTGGTGCTGGTGGCCGGCGTGGTGGCGGCGATCGTGTTCGCCTCGCGGGATGGCGAGACCGCTGGGCCCGGCTTGACCGAGAGTGCGGCCCACACTGCCATTCAGGACTATCTGAACGCGCTGGCCGACGGCGACGACGAAACGGTTGCCCGCAACGCGCTGTGCGGACTGTACGACGACGTGAATGAACTGCGCTCGGATCTGGAGGTCGCCGACCTCAACAGCGACGCGTTCCGAAAGCAGTTCGGAAGCGCCGAGATCACCGCGATCAACAAGATCGTGTACTGGTCGGCCAATCAGGCCCAAGTGCTGTTCACCATGCGGGTCGCGCTGGGCGGCGGGTCGTCACGGGGCCAGTCCGGCGACAAGGAGGTTCAGGCCGTGGCGCAACTGCTCCGGCAGAACGATGAAATCCTGGTCTGCAACTACCTGGTGCGTACTGGCCGCCAGTACTGAGCACCGTGCCCTGGCGTCAGGAACCTCGGTTGAAGGACCTCAGTTGAAGGAATCGCCGCAGGCGCACGATCCGGTGGCGTTCGGGTTGTCGATGGTGAAGCCCTGCTTCTCGATGGTGTCGACGAAGTCGATGGTGGCGCCCTGCACATAGGGTGCGCTCATTCGGTCCACGGTCAAACTGACACCGCCGAACTCTGCGGTCAGATCGCCGTCGAGGGCACGATCATCGAAGAACAGGTTGTAGCGCAGGCCGGCGCAGCCTCCGGGCTGTACCGCGATACGCAACGCCAGATCGTCGCGGCCCTCTTGGTCGAGCAGCGCCTTGGCCTTGGTGGCGGCGGCATCGGTCAGCACCACACCGTGGGTCGTGGCGGTGGCCGACTCGTCCGAAACAGTCATTGCTCTCCCCGGTTGCGTGTACATGGGTAGGCCCGCAGGCCTTGTATGTCAACGGTACCTTGTTCGGCCAGTATTCCTTCGCCGACTATTCCTGAGCCCACGTGTCCTGAGCCCACGTCCGCCCTGCTGCGACCGTCTCGGCCAGTCCGGCCAGCTGGTTGGCGGCGTCCTCTATTGCCAACTGCACCGAGCCGGCGTGATCGGCGATCGAGTGGGCCGCTGCGATACCTGCGCCGCGCAACGTGCCCACGCCGAGGGCGACCTGCCCGGCGAGCACGACCACCGGAATGTGCTGCTCGACGCCCGCGGTCGCCAAGGCACTGACCACCTTGCCGTGCAACGACTGATCATCGAACCGGCCTTCTCCGGTCACCAGGATGTCGGCAGCGGCGACCTCGTCGGCGAGGTGCGTGCGCTCGGCGATGATGGCGGCACCGGACACGCGCCGTCCACCCAGTGCCAACAGTGCGGCGCCGATACCGCCTGCCGCACCGGCACCCGGCAGGGCACTGACGGTGTGGCCGGCCTCACTGTCGAGTACACCCGCCCACTCGGACAACCGTTGCTCGAGGACCTGCACGGTGGCGGCATCTGCGCCCTTCTGGGGTCCGAACACCCGTGCGGCGCCCATGGGACCCAGCAATGGGTGTTCGACATCGGAGGCGACGACCAGGTCAGCGCCGGCCAGCGACATACGCGCGGCGCCCAGCCCGCCGAGAGCCTCAACGAGACCTCGCCCGCCGTCGGTGCAGCTGCTGCCACCCAAGCCGACCACGATTCGTCGGGCTCCAGCGGCGAGCGCAGCGGCAATGAGCTGGCCCACCCCGGCACTGTGCGCAGCCACTGCGGTCTGCGCTGTCGGTGGCCCGTCGAGCAGAGCCAGACCGCACGCCTGCGCGCATTCGATATATGCAGTCACCGGGGCTGCATCGTCGAGAACCCAGTCGGCGCTGACCTCCTCGGTCAACGGGCCACTGACCCGCGCCGTACGCAGTTCGCCCAGCCGGCTGGCCAGCACCCCCACGAACCCGGGGCCGCCATCGGACTGCGGCGCCAGCGACAGCTCGTCGCCGGACCGCGCACGACTCCATCCGACGGCGATCGCCTGGGCAGCCTCGACCGCGGTGAGAGTGTCGCCGAAGCAGTCCGGCGCTATGAGCACGCGCAGGGCGACGTCGCCCGCCTGTGAGCCCGTCACCAAAGCAGACTAGGACGGTCCACCCGCAGGTGCATTCCGGGCCGACGGGCCGCGGCAGTAGCCTGGCAGCGTGAAGCCGCTCGGCCGCAAGAAAGACACCCCGCCGCCCCCGTCCGCCGATTCAGCGGATTCAGCGGAGCCGTCGGACCAGCCCGAGCAGGCTGAGCAGCCCGAGCAGACCGGAGCCGCCCCGGCGGCCACCGCGCCCAAGGGCCGCCCGACCCCCAAGCGCAGTCAGTCCGCCCGCCGCCGGGGACCCGTGGCACCGGCACCGATGACCACGGCCGAGGCTCGTCGGCGCCGCAAGGAACTCGGCCGTCCCAAGCTCACGCGCGAGGAACGCAAGGTCGAGAAGATGCAGCGCCGTGCGCAGATGACCGATCGGCGCGAGCGGATGATGGCAGGTGAGGACGGCTACCTGCTGCCCCGGGACCAGGGACCGGTGCGCCGCTACGTGCGCGATGTGGTCGATGCGCGCCGCAGCCTGCTCGGCTTGTTCATGCCCGCAGCCCTGGGTCTGATCATGATCATGCTGGCAGTGCCGTCGGTGCAGGTTCAGCGCCTGCTCTCCCCCGCCATGATGGTGCTGGTGCTGTTCATGGTCGCCGACGGGTTCATCCTGGGTCGCAAGGTCAACCGCCTGGTCGACGAGAAGTTCCCCAAGAACACCGAGACCGGTTGGAAACTGGGCTTCTACGCCGCCAGCCGGGCGTCGCAGTTACGCCGGATGCGCGCGCCGCGCCCGCAGGTCGACCGCGGCGCCAAGGTCCGCTAGATCACCGAGGTGCGCATCCTGGTGCTCGGTGGGATTCGGTCGGGCAAGTCCCGTTGGGCCGAGGCCGTCATCGGCACCGACCGACCGGTTCGCTACCTGGCCACCAGCCCCACGCTCGGTGACGACCCCGACTGGGCGGATCGGGTTCAGCAGCACCGCAGCCGTCGGCCCTCGCACTGGTCGACGCTGGACACCGTTGATGTGGCACCACAACTGCGTGCTGAGCAGACCGCAACCCTGGTCGACGACATGGGCGGCTGGCTCACAGCGGTCTTGGACCGCCACGACGCGTGGTCGGGCAGCGAAGCGCACGGGGGCATTCAGAACGGCGTAAGGGATCGGGTGGACGACTTGGTGGAGGCGGTGCGCGGCTTCGGTTCGGACCTGGCCATGGTGAGCCCCGAGGTCGGGCTCACCGTGGTGCCCCGCACCCCGGCCGGGCGGCGGTTCGCCGACGAGCTAGGTGCACTCAACCAGCGACTGGCCGCGGTCTGCGATCGCGTGGTCCTGGTGATCGCCGGGCAACCGATGACTATCAAGGAACCGTCGTGACCGGGTGTCACGCGCTGTTCCCGGCGCCGATCCCGCCCGATGAGGTTGCCGCCGCGCAGGCGCGGACCCGTCAGGATCTGTTGGCCAAGCCGCCGGGTGCGCTGGGGCGGCTCGAAGACCTCTCCGCGTGGGTGGCCGCCTGTCAGGGACGGTGTCCGCCGAAGCAGTTCCGGCGGCCACGGGTGGTGGTCTTCGCCGGCGACCACGGTGTCACAGCTGCCGGGGTCTCGGCGTTCCCGGCCGCTGTGACCGCGCAGATGGTCGCGGCGTTCGACTCCGGCGGCGCCGCGATCAACGTGCTCGCCGAAGTAGCGGGTGCGACCGTGCGAGTGATCGACGTGGCGGTCGACACCGAGGAGCCACTGTCGCCGTCGATCGGGGCGCACAAGGTGCGTCGAGGGAGCGGCAACATCGCCAAAGAGGACGCGCTGGCTGCCGGGGAGGCGAACGCAGCCGTCGACGCCGGGAGGACCATCGCCGACGAGGAGGTCGACGCCGGCGCAGACCTGCTGATCGCCGGGGACATGGGAATCGGGAACACGACGGCCGCGACCACTCTGGTGGCAGCACTGACCGCCACCGAGCCGGTCGCGGTGGTCGGGCGCGGCACCGGAATCGACGACGCCGGCTGGGGTCGAAAGACCGCAGCGGTGCGCGACGCGCTGTTCCGGGCCCGGCGTGTGGTGGCGGACCCGATCGAACTGCTCCGGGTGTGCGGCGGCGCCGACCTCGCCGCGATGGCCGGTTTCTGCGCGCAGGCCGCGGTGCGACGGACCCCGGTCCTGCTCGACGGCATGGTGGTGACCGCCGCCGCGCTGGTCGCCGAACGATTGGCGCCGGGTGCGCGGCTGTGGTGGCAGGCCGGCCACCGCTCGACCGAACCGGCGCACACGGTGGCACTGACCCACCTCGAGTTGGAGCCGATCGTCGATCTCGGGATGCGCCTGGGCGAAGGCACCGGAGCAGCGGTCGCGCTGCCGGTGTTGCGCGCGGCGGTGGCCGCCCTCACCTCGATGGCCACCCTCGACGAGGCTGGCGTTCGCCCGCCGCCACCCGCGCATGAACCGTCGTGATCCATTCGCTGCGTTCAGCTTTCGCGTTCTCTACGGTGCTGCCGGTGCCGGGTGCCAAACTGGGCCGGGGGGCGTTGACGGCACTGCCGGTCACCGGCGCCGCGCTGGGCGCACTGGCCGCCGGGGTGCTGTGGCTGGCCGCGCACGCGTTCGGCGCCGGCAGTCCGCTGACCGGTGCGCTGGCCGTGGCGGCGCTGCTGATCGCCACCCGAGGGCTACACATCGACGGCCTGGCGGACACCGTCGACGGGCTGGGGTGCTACGGGCCGCCGCAACGGGCGCTTGAGGTGATGCGCGACGGCGCGGCCGGCCCACTCGGGGTGGCGGCAGTGGTGATCGTCATCTTGACCCAGGCGCTGGCGTTCGCGGAACTGAGCTGGGCAGCTGTCCTCATAGCGGTCGCGGCGGGCCGGGTCTCCGCGGTGCTGGCCTGCCGGCGTTCGGTGCCAGCCGCCCCCGGCAGCAGGTTCGGCGCTCTGGTCGCCGGAACGCAACCGGTGGCGGTGGGGCTGGCGTGGGCTGTCGCGCTGAGCTCGCTCGCGGTGTGGGCGTCCCCACGCCCGTGGCAGGGACCGTTGGCGGTGCTGGTCGCGTTGATCTGTGCGACGTTGCTTGTGCGGCACTGCGTGCGCCGCTTCGGCGGCATCACCGGTGACGTGCTGGGGGCCGGAATCGAGGTGACGACGACGATCGCGGCGGTGGGCCTGGCGGTGGCTAGCTGAGCCGGACCATCCAGTCGTGCGTGTCGGCGAAGGTGCCGCGCTGGATGCCGGTGAGGGTGTCCCGCAACGCCATGGTGATCTCGCCCGGTTCGCCGTCGGCGATGGTGAACTCACCCTCGCCGTGCTTGACATGGGACACCGGAGTGATCACCGCCGCCGTTCCACACGCGAACACCTCGGTGATCTCACCGGCGGCGGCCTTCTTCTGCCACTCGTCGACGTCGATCTTGCGCTCCTCGACCGCGAAGCCGGCGTCGGTTGCCAACTGCAACAAAGAGTTACGAGTGATTCCGGGCAGCAGCGAACCGGAAAGCTCCGGGGTGACCAGCCTGGCCGAGCCGCCGCTGCCGAACACGAAGAACAGGTTCATCCCGCCCATCTCCTCGACGTGGCGGCGTTCCACCGCGTCCAGCCAAACCACCTGGTCGCAGCCGTGCTCGGCCGCTTGGGCCTGTGCCAGAAGTGAGGCCGCGTAGTTACCGCCGAACTTTGCTTCGCCGGTGCCGCCCGGGCTGGCTCGTACATACTCCGTCGACAACCAGACGCTGACCGGCCTGATGCCACGTGGGAAGTAGGCGCCCGCCGGGGATCCGATCACCAGGTACCGATACTCGGCGGACGGCCGAACGCCCAGACCGGGTTCGGTGGCGAAGATGAACGGGCGCAGATACAACGACTCCTCGCCCCCAACCGGCGGGACCCACTGCCCGTCGACGGCAATCAGCTGCCGCAGTGATTCGATGAACACCTCGTCGGGAAGCTCGGGGATGGCCAGCCGACGCGCCGACGAGCGCAGCCGCGCCGCGTTGGCCTGTGGCCGGAACGAGACGATGGAGTCGTCGGCCCAGCGGTATGCCTTCAGTCCCTCGAAGACCTCCTGGGCGTAGTGCAGCACGATCGCCGACGGGTCCAGCTCGATCGGCCCGTAGGGCAGCACCCGCGCGTCATGCCATCCCCGGTCGGTGGTGTAGCGGATCGACACCATGTGGTCGGTGTAGTACTGACCGAACCCCGGGTCGGCCAGAATCGCAGCCCGTACCTCGTCGCTCGCCGGATTCGCATTGCGCTCAACGGTGAACTCGAGAGGGGCGTCAGTCATGAGATCGATTGTATAACTGCAGCGCTAGCCGATTTCTGCGCGAACAGGTGGTCTATCGGGTGCGCGCGGTGACGAACGGGGGCTTCGTCACCTCGCACTCCACAGCTCTCCCCCGCACGTCGACCGACACGCGCTGCCCGTCGCCGATCTCGTGTTCGGCGTCCAGCAGTGCCAACGCGATACCAACCTTGAGTGTCGGAGAGAAGGTTCCCGACGTGGTGAACCCGACCGGCCTGTCCCCGTCCAGCACGGTCAGGCCGGCCCGCAGCACTCCCCTACCGACGGCCCGCAATCCGCGCAACGACCTCCGCGGCCCGGCCTGCTTCTCTGCCAGCAGAGCCTCCCGACCCCAGAACGTGTCCTTGCCCCAGCTGATTGCCCAGCCGCAGCGCGCCTGCAGCGGAGAAATGTCCAGCGACAGCTCGTGGCCGTGCAGGGGGTATCCCATCTCGGTGCGGAGCGTGTCGCGCGCACCCAGGCCGGCGGGCTCGCCACCGGCTGCGCGAACCGCTTCCACCAGTGCGTCGAACACCGAAGTCGCCTCGCCCCACGGCGGCAGCAACTCGTAACCGTGTTCGCCGGTGTATCCGGTTCGGCACACCCGCACCGTCACCGGGCCCAGTGCGGCGTCGGCGAAGCCCATGTAGTCCATCTCGGTCGGCAGACCCAGTCCGTCGAGCACCTCGGCCGACCTCGGACCCTGCACAGCCAGCACTGCGTATGACTCATGCTCGTCGGTGACGGTCAGCCCCCTGGGCGCGCTCTCGGCCAGCGCCGCGACCACTGCGGGGGTGTTGGCGGCGTTGGGAACCAGAAAGATCTCCTCGTCGGAGACGTAGTAGGCGATCAGGTCGTCGACGACACCGCCGGACTCGTTGCAGCACAACGTGTATTGGGCCTTTCCCGGCCCGATTCGCTGCAGGTCGTTGGTGAACGCAGAGTTGACGTAGCGGGCGGCACCGTCCCCGCGTACCAACGCCTTGCCGAGGTGGCTGACGTCGAACAGTCCGACGGTGGTGCGAGTGGCCGTGTGCTCACCCACCGTGCCCGCGTAGGAGACGGGCATCAGCCAACCACCGAACTCGGCGAAGGTGGCACCGAGCCCGCGATGGCGCTCCTCCAATGGTCCGTGCAGCGGTTCGCCCACGGTGATCCACCCTAGTGACCCCGTCCATCCGGGGTCGAAGCTGGCACACTTAGCAGGTGGTCGACTTCGATGCGCTGGAAGCATCCGGGGTCGCCGACGCCCGTGCCCGCGCCCGCTTGATCGAGTATCTGGACAGCCTCGGGTTCACCGCAGAGGAGATGGTCGAAGCCGAGGGCCGCGGTCGCCTGTTCGGACTCGCCGGGGACGCCCTGCAATGGTCAGGCCGTCCCACCTACAGCTTGCGGACGGCCGCCGACGCTCTCGGTGTGGACGTCGATGAGGTTGCGACGGCATGGGCGGTGCTGGGGCTGACCGTAGCCGACCTCGATCAACTCGCGTTGAGCCAGGCTGATGTGGACGCCCTGGCCACCTGGGTCGGTATCCGGGAAACTCTGGGTTCCGACGCTGCGTCCGGACTGCTGCGGGTGCTCGGCGCGACGATGGCTCGGCTGGCCGAGGCTGAGGCGGCGATGATCCGGGCCGGATCGCCGGGGATCCACATCACCTATACGCACGACGAACTCGCCACCGCGCAGGCCCACCGTGCCGCCGCCGAGTTCATTCCCGGCATCGGGGCGATGATCGACGTCGTGCACCGCCACCACCTGAGCGGGGCCCGAACGCACTTCGAGGGCGTCGCCCGCGACGAATCGGCCAGTGTGGTCTGCGGCGTCGGGTTCGCCGATCTGTCCGGGTTCACCGAGTTGACGCAGGTATTGACTCCGGTCGAGCTGTCGGCGCTGCTCAACGAGTTCGATGCCACCGTCACCGAGGTGGTGCGCTCCGACGGCGGACGGGTGGTGAAATTCATCGGCGACGAGGTCATGTGGGTGAGCTCGACTCCGGAACTGCTGGCCAGGGCCGCGGTAGATCTCGTCGAACATCCCAAAGCACGCGAGGCCGGCTTGCAGGTCCGGGCCGGTCTCGACTACGGCGAGCTGCTCGCCATCAACGGCGACTACTTCGGCAACGCGGTGAACCTTGCCGCTCGGCTCGTCGCGGCCGCCTCCCCCGGGCAGATCCTTGCCGCACCGGCGGTGAAGCAAGCACTTCCCGAATGGCCGGCCATCCTGCAGAATCCCTTGAAGCTCAAGGGTTTCGACAACCCAGTGACACCCTACGACCTGCGTGCCAGCCGCTGAGAACAGCGCATCCACCGGTGGCTAGGGTAGTGCCGGTGAGCAACGAACCCACTTATCAGCCGCCCACCGTCACCGTGGCCACGTCGTTGCCGCGACGTGGCATGGCCGGAGCGGTCCTGATCGTTCCTGTCGTCAGTACCGGCACCAACGCCGGCACGACCGCGAAGGTCCTCACCGGTGAGCCGCACCTGGCCGCCGATACCGTCGGCGAGATCGAGGCCACGCTGCAGGCGTTGGGCGCCAACGGCGGTGCGGACCAGTGCCACCGGATGGTCATTGACTCACTGCCGTTCGCCAGCGTGCTGACCATCGGCTTGGGCCCGGAGCGCGGAGACTGGAACGGCGAGACGATCCGCCGGGCGGCCGGGGTGGCGGCGCGTGCGCTGGACAAGGCGGACACGGCGGCAACCACGCTGTCCGTCCTCGATCTGTCGGCAACCGTCGAGGGGTTGATCCTGGGCTCCTACCGGTTCATCGAGTTCCGTAGCGAGAAAACCGCCCCTAAAGACGGCGGCCTGCGCACGGTGACGGTGCTCACCGGCGAGAAGAAATCGTCTGCCGCCCGCGCGGCGGACCGTGCCACGGCAATCGCCGCCGCCGTGGCCACCGCGCGCGATTTCGTCAACACCCCGCCCAGCCACCTGTTCCCAGACGAGTTCGCCAAACGCGCAAAAGCTCTGGGCGATTCCGCCGGGCTGGCAGTGGAGGTGCTGGACGAGAAGGCCCTGACCCGGGCCGGCTACGGCGGGGTCGTCGGCGTCGGGAAAGGATCGTCGCGTCCGCCGCGACTGGTGCGGCTGACCCACAGCGGCGCGAAACGCGGCCGCAAGGCCAAGAGGGTGGCGCTGGTCGGTAAGGGCATCACCTTCGATACCGGGGGAATCTCGATAAAGCCGGCCGCCAGCATGCACCACATGACCTCCGACATGGGCGGCGCGGCCGCGGTCATCGCGACCGTCGTGCTGGCTGCTCGCCAGAACCTGCCGATCGACGTGGTCGCGACCGTGCCGATGGCCGAGAACATGCCGTCGGCGACGGCCCAACGTCCCGGTGACGTACTGACCCAGTACGGCGGGACCACCGTCGAGGTGCTCAACACCGATGCCGAGGGCCGGCTGATCCTGGCCGACGCGATCGTGCGGGCCTGTGAAGACGATCCCGACTACCTCATCGAAACCTCCACGCTGACCGGCGCGCAGACCATTGCGCTGGGCGCACGCACGCCCGGCGTGATGGGCAGCGAGGAGTTCCGCGACCGGGTGGCGGCGCTGTCCCAGCAGGTCGGCGAGAACGGCTGGCCGATGCCGCTGCCCGAGGAGCTGAAGGACGATCTGAAGTCCGCGGTGGCCGACCTGGCCAATGTCAGCGGATCACGGTATGCCGGGATGCTGGTCGCCGGCACCTATCTGCGCGAGTTCGTCGCCGACGGGGTGGCATGGGCGCACATCGACATCGCGGGACCGGCTTACAACACCGGCAGCCCTTGGGGCTATACCCCCAAGGGTGGCACCGGCGTTCCGACACGCACCCTGTTTGCGGTGCTCGAAGACATCGCCGAGAACGGCTAGCGATCGAATCAGCAGAAGGAACGGGTCGCGTAGTTCAGGTACGGGTTCAGGGCCGGACGCAGCTTGCGGACGGCCCTCGCCGAGACGCGGGCGCTTTCCAGGTTGCCCACGCACTGAGCGCGCTGGGTCGACCGTGCCGCCGCGCTGTCGAGGACCCCTTTTGCAAGCTCGTTGCTCGTCTCCCGCATCGTGTTCCTGACAGCCGGGAAGGGCCGGCCTTTGGTGGGCGCGGCCGCCGGATCGATCTCCCAGTTGGCGAAGTTCATGTACTGAACGCCCTCAGACGCGTTCAGCTGATCGCTGATGATTCGTTCCACATAGGCCGGATCAACGTCGCCGTAGCCTTGATCCTTCGCATACTGGACGACCTCCTGCAGCATCTGTTGATAGCCGGCCTCGTCCTTGACGCCCAGACCCTCGACCCATCGGGCCACAGCCATCTCGTCAGCCTCCTGAAGCCCCTGTGCCGCCAGCTCTACCAGCGGCAGCAGCGGATTCGGATCCTGGGCCGCAACCGTCGGCGCCGTGACGATGACCATGGCGCCTGCTACCGCGCCGACCATTCCACTGGCCAACCCCTTCGCGAACTTGCCCATTGTTTGTTCCTCCTGTGGTCAGTGGGACACGAGTGCCAACGTACCGTGACCGAACTGTGCCGATAGAGGCTTTGTGCCTTTTACATGCCTTTTACTCTTTGAGTTCCATCGAGTTCCGCCTGGCGCGCGAACGCCTGAAACGTCAGATCACGCGGCCCCGGGCGACGCTTCGCAGCGCCTGTGGCAGCACCCTGGACACGCCGTAGACGAAGTAGGCCTCCGGCATCACCGGCCGGATCGGCTTGTTCTTCTTCACCGCGCTGACAATGGCACCGGCCGCTTTGTCGGGGCCGTAGCGGCGCAACTGGAACATCTTCACCAGCTGGCCCTGCCGTCCGGGAATCTCGTGGGCCTTGCCGTCAGGGGCGGTGAACCGGGTGGACTGGACGATGTTGGTGTCAACCGTGCTCGGGCAGATCGTGGTCAGCCCGATTCCGGCGGAGTCCAGCTCGGCACGCAGGCAGTCGGAAAACATGTACACCGCAGCCTTGGAGGTGCAGTAGGCATTGAGCGACTGCAGCGGGGCGTAGGACGCCATGGAAGCGACGTTGACGACGTGGCCCCCGGTGCCGCGCTCGACCATCCGCCGGGCGAATGAACGGCAACCGTTGACCACACCTCCGAGGTTGACATCAAGAACGCGCTCCCACTCCGCGCGGGGAGTGTCCAGGAACGAGCCGGCCTGACCCACGCCGGCGTTGTTGACCACGATGTCCGGTACGCCGTGGGTCGCGCACACCTCGTCGGCGAACTGCTCGACCGCCTCGGCATCGGACACATCCAGGCGGTAGGCATGGGCGATGCCGCCGCGGGCTGCGATCTGCGCAGCGGTGTCCTTGGCGCTGGCTTCGTCAATGTCGCTGACCACGAGTTCGGCGCCTTCACGTGCGAACGCCAACGCGGTCTCGCGGCCGATTCCGCTGCCCGCGCCGGTCACCGAAACCAGGGTGTCGCCGAAGTAGTCCCGCCTCCGATCCACCTGTGCCCGCAGCAGGGCGCGGGCAGGCGGCTTGCCGTGCAGGAAGTCGGCGAGTTCGCTGACGGCGTCGGCCAGTACCTGCGGGTGCGACAGCGGCGCCCAGTGACCGGATTTGAGATCCCGCCGCCACAGCCGCGGCACCCACCTGGCGATCTCGTCGTAGAGATGCGGTCGCACGAATGGGTCTTTCTCGTTGACGATGACCTGCACCGGCACCTTGACGTAGAAATCGGTGCTGGCCGCAGTCAGGGTCGGAAGGTAGTTGGCGCCGTACACCTTCAGGCTCTTGACGGCGTCCGCGGTGAAGCTGTCGGACTGGTGCACCCGGTCGGCGGGGATGCCATCACGGACCACCAACATGCGTCGGATCGCCGGGGCGAACACCACACGCACCGAGAGTGGGCCGACCAGCGGTATCGAGAACAGGGCCATATAGGAGAACCGGAGCAGCTGGCCCAGCGCACGCAGGAAGGACATCGGCCGGTAGGGCCGTGCCAGGTTGCCCTTGATGTAGCTGTTGACGTGGGCACGACAGGGGCCTGACACCGAGGTGAACGAGGCCACGCGGTCGTCGGCACCGGGGCGTGAGAGGTACTCCCACACTGCGGCCGAGCCCCAATCGTGCGCCAACACATGCACCCGCTGCCCGGGCGCGAGCGCGTCGATCACCGCCCCGAAATCGTCGGCGTAACGCGCCATGGAGTATTCCGAAACCCGTTTGGGCGCAGATGTTTTGCCGACGCCCCTGTTGTCGTAGCGGATGATCCGGAACTTCTGGGCCAGCAGGGCCGCCACACCGTCCCACACCACGTGCGAATCGGGCCATCCGTGCACCATCACGACCACGGGGCGGTCCGGATCGCCCAGCTCGTATGCCGCCACCCGGACGTCGCCGCTGCTGTCGACGAAGTGCTCCCTGGCCCCGTCCGTCAGTTCCGCCGTTGCCATCAGACCTCCGCGCGCGTTATTGATGTGATCACCGTTGACTCGAACGGTAGCTCGAACAGGCTATTCGAGAGTCACTCGAACTCGCGGCGCAGCGCCCGCTTGCGCTCGATACGCTTTCGCTCGTCGAAGTCACGCATTCGCTGTGGATAGCCCACCTTCTGCACGTCATAAACGGGAATCTTGAGCCGATCGGACAGCCGCCGGGCGCCGGCGTCACCCCCGGTGCGGCGCCGGGTCCACTCGCCGTCAGCTGCCACCAGCACCACCGTGACATCGGTAACGGTGGTCTTCGGCTCGATGAAAGCTTCCACCCCGACGTGCTCGGCAACCCAGCGCCGCAGGTACTTCAGATCGGCGGAGGGTTCGCTGCCGCCGCGGCGCGCCGAGCGGTTGCGCCGAAACCTGTCGAACAGTCCCACCGGGGTCGACTCCTTCCTGCCTTGTGAAAGCCATGCGGTCATGGGCTCCTTCCGATAGTGCCAGAGCCGAAGTGCGCAGGTCTGCCACGAACCATTGGGCCGGACGTGACAGGATAGAACCGACAATTCGACCCGTGACGAACGACCGTTCGAGGGAGTCAACGCATATGGCCATCTCCGTTCAGATGCCCGCACTCGGTGAGAGCGTCACCGAAGGAACCGTCACCCGCTGGCTCAAGCAGGAGGGCGACACGGTCGAAGAGGATGAGCCGCTGCTGGAGGTATCGACCGACAAGGTCGACACCGAGATTCCGTCGCCGGCGGCGGGGGTGCTGAAGAAGATCATCGCGCAGGAGGACGACACCGTCGAGGTGGGCGGTGAGTTGGCGATTATCGGCGATGCAGACGATGACGGCGCCGCCGAGCAGCCGCCGGCCGCTCCCGAAGCAGCCACGGCCCGGGAAAGCGAACCCGAACCCGAACCCGATCCCGAGCCCGAACCCGAACCTGAGGCAGCGCCAACAGGAGGCGGGGGCGATGCGACCCCGGTGCTGATGCCCGAGCTGGGCGAATCAGTGACCGAGGGCACCGTCACACGCTGGCTGAAGAAGGTCGGTGACCGTGTCGAGGTGGACGAAGCGCTGGTAGAGGTGTCCACGGACAAGGTCGACACCGAGATTCCGTCGCCGGTGGCGGGCACGCTGTTGTCCATCAGTGCCGAAGAGGATGACACCGTCGCGGTCGGCGGTGAGCTGGCCAAGATCGGCGCCGCCGGCTCGGCGGCCGTCGAGAGGCCCGCACCCAAGCCGGAGCCCAAGCCCGAGCCGAAGCCGGAGCCCAAGCCCGAGCCGAAACCGGAACCCAAGGCCAAGCCCCGGCCAGAGCCGAAACCAGAGCCCAAACCGGAACCCCGACCAGAACCCACGCCCCGGCCTGCCGCTACCCCATCGGGCGACTCCAGTCCCTACGTCACCCCGCTGGTGCGCAAGCTCGCCGCCGAGAACAACATCGACCTGGCGTCCGTCGAGGGCACGGGCGTGGGTGGACGCATCCGCAAGCAGGACGTGCTGGCAGCCGGCCAAGCAAAAACAGAGGCCACGAGAACGCCCGCACCCGCGGCGGCCGGCAAGGCGCCGGCTGCCGCTGAGCCGGCGTTGGCGCACCTGCGCGGCACCACCGCCAAGGCCAACCGGATCCGGCAGATCACGGCCAAGAAGACGCGTGAATCCCTGCAGGCCACAGCACAGCTGACGCAGACCCATGAGGTCGACATGACCAAGATCGTGGCGCTGCGGGCTCGGGCCAAACAAGAGTTCGCCGAGCGGGAGGGCGTCAACCTGACCTACCTGCCGTTCATCGCCCGAGCGGTCATCGACGCACTCAAGGCACATCCGAACGTCAATGCCAGCTATGACGAGGACAGCAAGGAGATCACCTACTACGACGCCGAGCATCTGGGTTTCGCGGTCGACACCGAACAGGGGTTGCTGTCCCCGGTCATCCACAACGCGGGTGACCTGTCGCTCGGCGCTCTGGCCCGCGCGATCGTCGACATCGCCGCTCGGGCACGCTCCGGAAACCTCAAGCCCGACGAGTTGTCCGGCGGCACCTTCACCATCACCAACATCGGCAGCCAGGGCGCGTTGTTCGACACCCCGATCCTGGTGCCACCGCAGGCGGCGATGCTGGGCACGGGCGCGATCGTCAAGCGCCCACGGGTGATCATCGACGACTTCGGCAACGAAGCCATCGGCGTCCGGTCGGTCTGCTACCTGCCGTTGACCTACGACCATCGGCTGATCGATGGCGCGGACGCAGGACGGTTCGTGACGACGATCAAGAAACGTTTGGAAGAGGGCGCGTTCGAGGCCGATTTGGGGCTGTAGTTGATGGCCAGTCCAGTCATCGCAGTCGCCGGTTCGTCGGGACTGATCGGTTCTGCCCTGATGACCGCGCTACGGGCAAGCGGTCGCCGGGTGCTGCGGATCGTTCGCCGTGCGCCCTCGGGCGCCGACGAGGTTTTCTGGAACCCCGACGCGGGAGACATCGACGCTGCACGCCTGCGTGGCGTCGATGCCGTGGTGAACCTGTGCGGGGTGAACGTCGGCCAGAAGCGATGGTCGGGCGCCTACAAACAGAGCCTGCGGGACAGTCGGATCGATCCCACCGAGGTCCTGACCGGCGCGGTCATCGAGGCAGGTGGTCCGACGTTGGTCAACGCCAGCGCGGTCGGCTACTACGGCGACACGAAGGACCGCATCACCGACGAGACCACCCCGCCGGGTCGCGGGTTTCTCGCGCGGCTGTGCCAGGACTGGGAAGCCGCGACGATGCCGGCCACCCGGGCCGGCGTGCGTGTCGTGTTGGCGCGCACCGGGCTGGTGCTCGCCCCGGCGGGAGGCATCATCAGCCGGCTGAAACCAGTGTTCTCCCTGGGCCTGGGCGCCGAGCTGGGCAACGGTCGCCAGTACATGCCGTGGATCAGCCTCGAGGACGAGGTCCGCGCCCTGCTGCATGTGATCTCCAACGACGAGGTTGCCGGTCCGGTCAATCTGACCGGCCCCGCCCCGGTGACCAACGCCGAATTCACCGACGCGCTCGGCCGGGCACTGCACCGTCCGACACCGTGGGTGGTGCCCGGGTTCGCGGTGCGCGCGGCGCTGGGCGAGTTCGCCGACGAAGGCCTACTGCGCGGCCAACGGGCAGTGCCGACGGTGCTGGAGCGGACCGGCTTCGACTTCGAACACAACACCATCGGTGAGGCTCTGGCCTACGCGACCGCGTCGCCGCACTCGCTTTAGTAGCGTCGAGTCCATGGGTTCCGTCCGGTCTTCCGCCGCGCCGATCGAGGTGCGACGCCTCGGAACCGTCGACTACCAGGAAGCATGGCGGCTCCAGCGCGAACTCGCCGACGCCAGAGTCGCCGGCGGCGGTGACACCCTGCTGCTGCTTGAGCACCCGCCGGTGTATACCGCGGGCCGCCGCACCGAAGCGCACGAGCGTCCGCGGGACGGTACTCCGGTGGTGGAGACCGACCGCGGCGGCAAGATCACCTGGCACGGGCCCGGTCAGCTGGTCGGCTACCCCATCGTCGGGCTCGCCGAACCGCTCGACGTGGTGAATTTCGTGCGCCGCCTGGAGCAGGCGCTGATCGAAGTCTGCGCCCAGCTGGGGCTCCGGACCGACCGGGTGCCGGGCCGCTCCGGCGTGTGGCTGCCAGCTGACCGGGGCGCGGCTCCCCGCAAGATCGCCGCGATCGGCATCCGGGTGGCGCGCGCCACGACTCTGCACGGGTTCGCGTTGAACTGCGATTGCGCACTGGATGCCTACACGTCGATCGTGCCGTGCGGCATCGCCGACGCCGGAGTGACGTCGCTGAGCGCCGAACTAGGCCGCCGCGTCGGGGTCACCGACGTGGTCGACCGGGTTGCCGTCGCGGTCGCGGACGCGCTGGACGGCCGTCTGCGGGTCCGGGAACACACCCCCGCCGGCGTAACATCGACCCGGTGAGCGCAGTACCCGGACCGGCTGGCCGCAAACTGCTGCGACTGGAGGTGCGCAACGCCCAGACGCCGATCGAGCGGAAGCCGCCGTGGATCAAGACCCGGGCCAGGATGGGCCCGGAGTATCGAGAACTCAAGAACCTGGTTCGCCGCGAGGGCCTACACACCGTGTGCGAGGAAGCGGGCTGCCCCAACATCTACGAATGCTGGGAGGATCGCGAGGCCACGTTCCTGATCGGCGGTGAGCAGTGCACACGCCGTTGCGATTTCTGCCAGATCGACACCGGCAAGCCCGACGAGCTGGATCGCGACGAACCGCGCCGGGTGGCCGAAAGCGTGCACGCGATGGGTCTGCGCTACTCGACCGTCACCGGCGTGGCCCGCGACGACCTGCCTGACGGCGGCGCATGGCTGTACGCGGAGACAGTCCGGGCGATCAAGTCACTGAATCCCAACACCGGCGTCGAGTTGTTGATCCCCGACTTCAACGGTGACCCCGCCCAGCTGGAAACGGTCTTCGAATCGCATCCGGAAGTGTTGGCGCACAACGTCGAAACGGTGCCGAGGATCTTCAAGCGGATTCGGCCGGCGTTTCACTATGACCGCAGCCTCGCGGTGTTGACCGCGGCTCACGAGTTCGGCCTTGTCACCAAGAGCAATCTGATCCTGGGCCTGGGTGAGACACCCGACGAAGTGCGCGCGGCACTGCGCGAACTGCGGGCCGCCGACTGCGACATCGTCACCATCACCCAGTACCTGCGGCCCTCGGTGCGCCACCATCCGGTGGACCGGTGGGTCAAGCCCGAGGAGTTCGCCGAACACGGAAGCTACGCAGAGTCGATCGGGTTCTGCGGCGTGCTCGCCGGCCCGCTGGTGCGGTCCTCGTACCGGGCAGGCAGGCTGTATGCCCAAGTCATACAGAAGACCGCGACCGCCCAAACGACGCCGGCTCCCCCCGTATCCTGACTGAATGGCGAAGACTCGCAATGCTGCGGCCTCCAAGGCCGCCAAGGAGGAGGCCAAGGCTGCCCGCAAGGCCGCATCCAAACAACGTCGAAGCCAACTGTGGCAGGCGTTCCAGATGCAGCGCAAAGAGGACAAGCGGCTGCTGCCGTACATGATCGTCGCGTTCGTCCTGATCGTGGGCGCCTCGACGACATTCGGCGTGATGCTCGGCGGGTTCACCAAGTACATGATGATCCCGCTCGGGGTGGTGCTCGGCGCGCTGGTGGCGTTCACCATCTTCGGCCGGCGGGCACAGAAGTCGGTGTACCGCAAGGCAGAGGGGCAGACCGGCGCGGCGGCGTGGGCGTTGGAGAACCTGCGCGGGAAGTGGCGGGTCACGCCCGGGGTGACGGCCACCGGCCACTTCGACGCCGTCCACCGTGTTCTGGGCCGACCCGGAGTCATCCTGGTCGGCGAGGGTTCACCAACCAGGGTCAAGCCGCTGCTGGCGCAGGAGAAGAAGCGCACCGCCCGGTTGGTCGGTCAGGTCCCGATCTACGACTTCGTCGTCGGCAACGGTGACGGCGAAGTTCCGCTGGCCAAGCTGGAACGTCACCTCAACAAGTTGCCGGCCAACATCACGGTCAAGCAGATGGATTCGCTGGAATCGCGGTTGGCCGCGCTGAGCAGCAAAGCAGGCCCGGCCGCCATGCCCAAGGGCCCGATGCCCGCACAAGCCAAGATGCGCGGCGTGCAGCGCACCGTGCGCCGCCGCTGATTCGCCCAAACCAACGTTTGGGCGCGTTTGTGCGAGTAGATCGCGCCATTTCGTCGGTTTCGGCACGCACTGGATAGCGCTGGATGGAGCGGAAACTAGCGCCTGACGACTGCGGTGTTGGTCAGGCGATCATGAATTCCGCGCAGGTCGGTATCGGTGATCAGGGGCGGTATCACCAGGGCGATCAGCAATCCGCGTGCCAGAGCCCGCCCGAATCCGGTATGCACCCGACCGTCGATCGGCACCACCATCAGGCCGAATGCGAACTGGCCTGGTGTGAAGCCGAACAGCCGTACCGACACCGCGCCCAACACGAACCAGATCAGCAGCACGGCGGTGGACAGCATCGGCAGCGGCACCAGGCCCAGAGACATCGCCAATGCGGCCAACCCGTAGGCCACCAACCAGTCCAGGAACAACGCTCCGATCCGTCGGCCCATCCGTGCCTGGGACTGCGAACCGGTCTCGGCCAAGCCGAGTCGCTGACCTGGGTAGTCGTTGGGCACCTGGTCGGGGTTCCCGGAATCGAACGAGTTCGGACCTGACAGCCAGGATCCGATTGCGCGGGCCATGAGTGTCAGGATAGGTGGTCGTAAAGAGACGGCCCCAGGCGCAACATCCGGGCCGATTGCGTAACGTCGGCGCAACATGCGGTTGACGACCGTGCAACATGGCGTCCCTAGCGTCAACGCCCTGAGACCCAGTGAAGGAGACATCTAGCGTGGCAGAAAAGACGGCCGGCGACATCATCAAGCTGATCAAGGACGAGAACGTCGAGTACGTCGACATTCGATTCTGCGATCTGCCCGGCGTTGTCCAGCACTTCTCCATCCCAGCTTCGGCGTTCGACGAGAGCGTGTTCGATGACGGACTGGCTTTCGACGGCTCGTCGGTGCGCGGCTTCCAGTCGATCCACGAGTCGGACATGATGCTGCTGCCGGATCCCGCGACCGCCAGGATCGACCCCTTCCGCGATGCCAAGACGCTGAACATCAACTTCTTCGTGCACGACCCCTTCACCCGGGAGGCCTACTCGCGTGACCCGCGCAACGTGGCACGCAAGGCCGAGAACTACCTGGCCAGCACCGGCATCGCCGACACCTGCTTCTTCGGCGCCGAAGCCGAGTTCTACATCTTCGACTCGGTGACCTTCGACTCTCAGATCAACGGCACCTTCTACGAGATCGACTCCGAGTCGGGCTGGTGGAACACCGGCGAACCGTTCGAAGCCGACGGCAGCGCCAACCGGGGCTACAAGGTTCGCCCCAAGGGCGGCTACTTCCCGGTGGCGCCGTATGACCACTACGTCGACCTGCGTGACCAGATGTCCACCAACCTGCAGAATGCCGGCTTCGTCCTCGAGCGCGGCCACCACGAGGTGGGCACCGCCGGGCAGGCCGAGATCAACTACAAGTTCAACACCTTGCTGCACGCTGCTGACGACGTGCTGCTGTTCAAGTACATCATCAAGAACACCGCGTGGCAGGCGGGCAAGACGGTCACCTTCATGCCCAAGCCGCTCTTCGGAGACAACGGTTCGGGCATGCACGCCCACCAATCACTGTGGAAGGACGGCCAGCCGTTGTTCCACGACGAGTCCGGCTACGCCGGGTTGTCCGACGTGGCGCGGCACTACATCGG
>CAZEMS010000011.1:0-92636 GCA_964513475.1 uncultured Mycobacterium sp.
CCGACATCGCGATCCTGGTGGTCGCCGCCGACGACGGCGTGATGCCGCAGACCGTGGAGGCCATCAACCACGCCCAGGCCGCCGACGTGCCGATCGTGGTGGCGGTGAACAAGATCGACAAGGAAGGTGCCGACCCGGCCAGGATCCGAGCGCAGCTCACCGAGTACGGCCTGGTGGCCGAGGACTTCGGCGGCGAGACCCTGTTCGTCGACATCTCGGCCAAGCAGGGCACCAACATCGAGGCGCTGCTGGAGGCGGTGCTGTTGACTGCCGATGCCGCGCTGGACCTGCGGGCCAACCCCGACATGGAGGCTCAGGGCGTTGCGGTCGAAGCGCATCTGGACCGCGGCCGCGGACCTGTCGCCACCGTGCTGGTGCAACGCGGCACTTTGCGGGTGGGCGACTCGGTGGTCGCCGGCGACGCCTACGGCCGGGTGCGCCGCATGGTCGACGAGCACGGTGAGGACGTCAACGAAGCGCTGCCCTCACGACCGGTGCAGGTCATCGGCTTCACGTCTGTTCCCGGCGCCGGGGACAATTTCCTGGTCGTCGACGAGGATCGCATCGCTCGGCAGATCGCCGATCGGCGCAGCGCTCGCAAGCGAAACGCGATGGCCGCCAAGGCCCGCAAGCGCATCAGCCTGGAAGACCTGGATTCGGCGCTGAAGGAAACCAGCCAGCTGAACCTCATCCTCAAGGGCGACAACGCCGGCACGGTGGAGGCGCTGGAGGAAGCCTTGATGGGAATCCAGATCGGTGACGAGGTGGAACTCCGCGTCATCGACCGCGGCGTCGGTGGCGTCACCGAGACGAACGTCAACCTGGCGTCGGCATCGGATGCGATCATCATCGGGTTCAACGTGCGGACCGAGGGCAAGGCCACCGAGTTGGCCAACCGCGAAGGCGTGGAGATCCGCTACTACTCGGTGATCTATCAGGCGATCGACGACATCGAGAAGGCGCTCAAGGGTCTGCTCAAGCCGATCTACGAGGAGCGCGAGCTGGGCCGGGCCGAGATCCGGGCGATCTTCCGGTCGTCGAAGGTCGGCAACATCGCCGGTTGCCTGGTCACCTCGGGACTCATGCGTCGCAACGCCAAGGCGCGCTTGCTGCGTGACAGCGTGGTGGTCTCCGAGAACCTCACCATCGCGTCGTTGCGCCGGGAGAAGGACGACGTCACCGAGGTCCGCGATGGCTACGAGTGCGGTCTCACCTTGACCTACAGCGACATCAAGGAAGGCGACGTCATCGAGTCGTATGAACTCGTTGAGAAGGAACGCGTCTGATGGGCGCGGTGAGCAGAGCCGGGTCGCCTCATGGTTGACGTGGGACGAGCGCGGCGACTCTCGAAGCGCATCGGAACCATCGTCGCCTCGGCGATCGAGTTCGAGATCAAGGATCCGCCGCTTGCTTTCGTGACCATCACGGACACGAAGGTCACGGGTGACTTGCACGATGCGACCGTGTACTACACGGTGCGCGGCGAGACACTCCAGGACGAGCCCGACTATGCAGGCGCTGCGGCCGCCCTGGAGCGTGCCAAGGGAGTGCTGCGGACCAAAGTCGGTGCGGGCACCGGTGTGCGGTTCACGCCCACCTTGTCGTTCGTGCTGGACAAGGTGCCCGACACCGCCGCCCACATGGAGGAACTGCTTGCCCGTGCCCGTGCCGCCGATGCCGACCTGGAGCGGGTGCGGCAAGGCGCCAAGCCGGCCGGTGATGCGGAGCCGTACCGGGTCAGCGGGGTTGATGCCGAAACCGGGGACGTCGGTGACGGCGATAGCCAAGGTGACTGACGCGCTAGAAGCCGGTGTGCGCGTCAACGCCCGCCAGGCGGCCGCACTGCTGGACGAAGCATCGGTGGTCAGCGTCATCTGCCACGTCTACCCGGACGCTGACACGATCGGCGCCGGCCTGGCGTTGGCGCTGGTGCTCGAACGGGCCGGCAGATGCGTCGAGGTGGCTTTCGCGGATCCCGGCCTGCTGCCCGAATCCCTGCAGTCGTTGCCGGGTGGCCACCTGCTGGTTCCGCCGGGCGCAATGCGCGGCGATGCCGACCTGGTGGTCACGGTCGACATCCCTGGTGTCAACCGGCTCGGCGCGCTGAGTGAGCTTGTCGACGCCGGGCGACGCGTCCTGGTGATCGACCACCACGCATCCAATCAGCTCTTCGGCACCGACAACTTCGTCGACCCGTCTGCGGACTCCACCACGATGATGGTCGCCGAATTGCTCGACGTCTGGGGCAAGCCGATCGATTCCGCGGTGGCCCATTGCCTCTACGCGGGGCTGGCCACCGACACCGGATCGTTCCGCTGGGCCAGCGCCCGCGCGCATGAGCTGGCCGCCAGGCTGGTCGAACTGGGTGTGGACAACGCGGCGGTGAGTCGCACCCTGTTGGACACCCATCCGTTCGCGTGGCTGCCGATGCTGTCCAGGGTGCTGGGTACGGCCCGGCTCATCGGCGATGCTGCCGGTGGCCTCGGACTGGTTTATGCCGTTGTGCCGCATCAGGAGTGGCTCAACGCGCGGCCGGAGGAAGTCGAGAGCATCGTCGACATCGTGCGCACCACCCAGCAGGCGGACGTAGCTGCGGTCTTCAAGGAGATCGAACCGGATCACTGGTCGGTGTCGATGCGCGCCAAGACCGTCGATCTCGCATCGGTCGCCACATCGTTCGGCGGCGGCGGGCACCGGCTGGCTGCCGGGTATTCGGCCGCCGGATCGGTGGACGCACTGATACAGGCGCTTCGCTCGGCGCTCGGCTGACGCACCCGGGTCCGGCTGCGGTCAGCGAACCTGGGCTCGTCCCCGTTCCAGGACCGCCGCGCGGTTGGCGGCGATGTCGTTTCCGGTGACCATCCCCGAGGCCGGCGTCATCCACTGCCTAGCTGACACGGCTTCGATCCACAAACCGGAGTTTGTCTGCGCGTCGTCGATTCGGTGGTAGCTGTCCAGCAGCGCGCGTACGGCCCGCTGGTTGTTGCCGACGATTGACGCTGCGACCGCGCGCGCGGCGGGTAGCAGCTGTCCGTGCGGCACCACCTCGGTCACCAGGCCGAAATGCAGCGCGTCCTGCGCGGACAGATAGTCGCCGGTCAGGCTCATCCGCCGGGCCATCCCGATGCCGACTTTCTGGGGCAGCCGCACGCTCAGTCCCCAGGTAGGCAGCAGTCCCACCCGGGCGTGGGTGTCCGCGAAACGCGCCTGTTCCGAGGCGATCAGGATGTCGCAGTTCAGTGCGAGCTCCAGCCCGCCGGTGACCGCCGCGCCATTGATGGCGCCGATCACCGGCTTTGTCAGTGCCGGCCACTTCGGCGAGATGTCTGGCAGGTCGGTCTGCTCGCCGAGCTCCTTGAGGTCCAGCCCCGCGCAGAACGCCGGATCGGCACCGGTGAGGATCAGCACGTCGACCGAGTCGTCGGTCTCGGCGTCGCGTAGCGCGGCGAAGACCTGCCCGCGCAGCGCCGCCGACAGGGCATTGCGCGACTGCGGACGGTTCAGCGTCAGGGTTCGCACCCGCTCATGCGTGTCAACCAGCAGGATGTCGTCGTGGGTCATGCCCGTCACCGTAGCCACCCACCTCCGGCCTATCGTGGGGGCATGTGCCGAAACATCACGGAGTTGCGCGGCCTGGAGCCGGCGGCCACGGCCGAAGAGATCGAGGCGGCCGCTCGGCAGTATGTCCGCAAGGTCAGCGGAATCACCCATCCCACCGCAGCGAACGTCGACGCATTCGAGGCCGCGGTCACCGACATCGCCGCCGCGACGACCCGGCTGCTGGCCGGTCTGTCGCCGCGGCGGCATCCGCCCCGGACCGTGCCACCGCTGCGCCGCCCCGAGGTACGGGCCCGTCTCGCCGCGCGGTGACCGCGACAGTTGCGACCCGACCAGCACTCAAAGAGTGGAGCGCGGCGGTACATGCCATGCTCGCCGGGCGCCAGACGATCCTGCTGCGCAAGGGTGGAATTCGCGAAAAGCGTTTCCAGCTCGCTGCCTCACGGTTTCTGCTCTTCCCGACCGTCGCGCACAGCCACGCCGAGCGGGTGCGGCCAGAGCACCGCGACCTGCTCGGTGTCGCCGCGGCGGACAGTACCGGGGATGAGGTCGTGGTGCGAGCCGGCGCCGCGGTCATCGCGGCCATCGAGGTGGCACGTCCTGAGGCAGTCGACGAACTCGAGGCGCTGCACATCTGGACCGGCGAGTCGGTCCGTGCCGACAGGCTGGAATTCCGGCCCAGGCACCGGCTCACCGTGCTCGTCGTGCAAGTCAGCCCGTTGATCGCGCCGGTTCGGCTGTTCCGCGATCCCGCGTACGCCGGCTGTGCCAGTTGGGTGGACCTGCCGGCGACTCCGGATTGGTCGACGCCGGTCCACGAAATCGGCCACCTACGGGACATCGCCGGACGCGTGCAGCGCACGGTCGGCCCCGGGTAAGTAGGGCGAGACCGGCAGTACCACGCGCGACAGTCCACCGTCGCCGTGGTGCACGGTGTGGGTGGCGGTCGCCGTTCGTCGTCCCGCGATCTGGGATTCGCCCGTTCCAAGGTTGCGCGCGAACCTGGGATGCGAGCCCCCCGCCACCAAGAGCCTGATCCGTGTGCCGGCGGCGAAGCGGTGTGCTACCGGATCGAGCTCGATGCGGATCGGTCTGGAGCCGGCTGGTTCAGGTCCCGCCAAGCGGCGGTATCCGTCGGTCACGTTGATAGACCGCCCGTTGGCGTCGACCTCGCTGATCCGGACGAACAGATCATGGTGTGGGTTGTCGCAGGAATGCGCCAGCTCGACCACGGGCGTACCAAGCAGGAACAGGTCGTGGGGGAGCGGGTCACCGGTGAAGCTGAGGACGTCGGCGCGCTCGGCCAGCCGCGTGTCCGTTCGGTAGCCCCCTTCCGGGGACAACAAGCGGCCACCGATGGTCGGGGTCGGGCAGGTCGGGTCGTAGGTGAACAACGATGCGGGGCCGGCCGGCTCCGGCCAGCTGTCGGCGAGCCGTCCGCCGGGTTGCAGGTACATCGTCCGGGGCTCGGCTGCGGGCGGCCAATCGGGTAAGTCGATCCAGTCGGCGTTGTGGACGTGTATCCGCACAGGTGATCGCGTGTCTGCCTGCGCCCTGGTGCCCGGGTGTGCGAGGTGGGTGTCCAGCCACTCCAGCGTCTCGCGCAGCACGATCGGCGCGGCCCTGGTCACGAAGTGGGTATGTGTCCACGATCCGATCGTCATGGCGACGTTCGCGCCACGGTCTGCCAAGTTTCGGAACTGCGTCATGGTCTGACCGATGAAGAGGTCCTGCCAGCCGCCGATCAGCAGCACCGGCACATCGGCACATTCCAGCGCGCGGATGAGTCGCATCGATTCCCAGAACTCGTCGGCCGTGTCGCTGTGCCCGAGCCAGCCTTCGTACCAGGGTGCGCGGGTCCCGAGCAGGGCGCGGCCGGTCTCTCCGATCGGGATGCGGTCGGCGGCTCGGGCGACGACTCGCCGCGAGCGCAGCTGGCGCACGATGGCGCGTAGCCGTCCCGGATCCTCCTGGTGGGCAACCAGATGACTCCAGCCCAGGAAGTCGTAGAGGGTGAACGCGCCAGTGCCCCAGGATGATTCCGCGAGGTCGTGTGGACCGACGGTGATCACGGCCGCCTTCATGTCGTCGGGAGGGTCGGTCAGCAGGGCCCACTGGACGAACCCCAGGTACGACAGGCCGATGGTGGCGAATGAGCCGGTGTACCAGGGTTGTTCGCGCAGCCACGCGGCGGTGTCGATGCCGTCGGCGACCTCGTGCAGCATGGGCGTGAAGTCGTCGCCGGACCCGAAGGTGCCTCGGACGCTCTGCATCAGTACGTGATAGCCGCGTGCGGCGTAGAAGCCCGAATACAGCGTGGAGAACGGCCAGCCGCGACCGTACGGTCCGCGCACCAGCAGCGTGCCGGCCGGCTGGTCGGTCGCGGGGGCGTAGTGATCGGCGATCAGGTCGATGCCGTCGCGCATCCGCACCCGGATACCGCGGTGGACGTGGTATCCGGTGGTCGGCGGCGGCAACCCCAACAGTCGGCTGACGATGCCGCCGCTGCGTCGGCGGATTCGGGCGGGGAGGCTCGGTGCCGCGCCGGTCATCGAAGGATCTGAGGGGCCATCAGAAGATGTAGTGCGGCGCGAGTTCGCGCGCTCGCTGCAGATTGGTCTGCATGCAGTCCACATCGGGGTTCGAATAGACGGGCGCGTAGAACAGCGACTGCTGGATGACGCCGTAGCTGGTCTTGAAGGTCACCATGCAACTGAACCAATTGCGGTTGTTCCAGTCAGTCGGCTTGATCACCCAGTACTGCGCGGCGCGGTGACCGGCAATGTCGAGCTGGACCGCATCGGTGGGCAGGGTCTCGGCGTAGGTGCGCCAGATGATCGGTTCGATCGCCAGCTGGTAGTTGCCAGCGTCCAGCCGACAGCGTAGGCCTTCTTCAGGCGTTGGCGGCGTGAAGGTCAGACCGAGTTGCTGGAAGACGCCGAGTGGGATGTCTCGGCACGGGTCGAAGGGGTCGGGATCCACTGTCTCGACCACCGGCCACTTGATCGTGGTGGAGACATTGGTCATCGGCAGATCGTCGACGTGAACGGGTAGGGCCGGGGTGGCGGGCGGATCGGACTGACAGACCACGAGCACCGCCGCGACGAGCGCGCACAGCGCTGCGCCCAGACGAAGCATGGCGACCATCAAACCCCCCTCGCGGCTAGCGCCCCTGCGGGGAGTGTACAAGTCCGGTCCGGCCCCCCGGACGGTAAACAAGAACATGTTCTAGCTGCTCGGGGGGCTGCCAACTGTTGCGTGTTGAGTGGTCGGTAGGTGTCGGTGGTGTGCTGTAGGAACAGGTGTATGAATCTGGCGGTGTGGGCGGAGCGCAACGGTGTCGCGCGGGTGACCGCGTATCGCTGGTTTCATGCCGGGCTGTTGCTGTCCCGGCGCAGCGAGTGGGTCGGCTCATTCTGGTAAACGATCCGATAGTCGAGGAGTCCGGGCGCGGGCGGACGGTGGTGTACGCGCGGGTATCGTCTGCGGACCAGAGGTCCGATCTGGATCGGCAGGTCGCGAGGGTGACCGCGTGGGCCACTGCGCGATACCTCCCGGTCGGCAGGGTAGTGACCGAGGTTGGTTTGGCGTTGAACGGCCACCGCCGTAAGTTCCTTGCTCTACTCCGTGACCCGACGGTGAGCCGGATCGTTGTGGAGCATCGGGATCGGTTCTGCCGGTTCGGCTCTGAGTATGTCGAAGCCGCTCTTGGCGCCCAGGGCCGAGAATTGGTGGTGGTCGACTCGGCTGAGGTCGATGATGACCTGGTGCGCGATATGACCAAGATTCTGACGTCGATGTGTGCTCGGCTCTATGGCAAACGCGCTGCACAGAACAGGGCCAAGCGCGCACTTGCTGCTGCGGTCGGGGACGCGGAGGCAGCTTGATGGCCAGATTCGAGGTGCCAGAGGGCTGGTGTGTGCAGGCATTCCGGTTCACCCTGGACCCGACCGAGGACCAGGCCCGCGCGCTGGCGCGGCATTTCGGCGCTCGCCGCAAGGCGTACAACTGGGCTGTGGCGGCCTTGAAAGCCGATCTCGAGGCGTGGCACGCCGCTGGTGTCGAGACGTCGAAGCCGTCGCTGCGGGTTCTGCGGAAGCGCTGGAACACCGTCAAGGACGAGGTGTGTGTCAACGCCGCGACGGGGGCGGTGTGGTGGCTGGAGTGCTCGAAAGAGGCTTACGCTGACGGTATTGGCGGTGCTGTCGATGCGTACTGGAACTGGCAGAGTTCCCGATCCGGTAAACGTGAGGGCAAGCCAATGGGCTTCCCCCGGTTCAGGAAGAAAGGCCGCGATCAGGACCGCGTGACGTTCACGACCGGAGCGATGCGCGTCGAATCTGATCGCCGTCATCTCACACTTCCGGTCGTCGGGACCGTCCGTACGCACGAGAACACGCGCCGGATTGAACGGCTCATCGCCAAAGGTCGGGCGCGGGTGCTGGCGATCTCGGTGCGCCGTAACGGCACCCGTCTTGACGCCAGTGTGCGGGTCCTCGTGCAACGCCCGCAGCAGCCCAACGTGGCACACCCCGGTTCACGGGTTGGCGTTGACGTCGGGGTGCGCCGGCTGGCCACGGTCGCCAACGAGGCCGGCGCAGTGCTCGAACAAGTGCCCAATCCACGGCCTCTCGACGCGGCGCTCAAAGAGCTGCGCCACGCTAGCCGTGCACGGTCGCGGTGCACGAAAGGCTCACGGCGCTACCGCGAGCGCACCACCGAGATTTCCCGGCTGCATCGCCGGGTCAACGATGTCCGCACCCATCACCTACACGTCCTGACAACACGATTGGCTCAAACCCACGGCCACATCTTTGTTGAAGGTTTGGACGCGGCGGGGATGCTGCGGCAAAAGGGACTGCCCGGCGCCCGCGCCAGACGGCGCGGACTGTCGGATGCGGCCCTGGGAACCCCGCGCCGGCACTTGTCCTACAAGACGGACTGGTACGGGTCGCAGCTGGTAGTCGCCGACCGCTGGTTCCCGTCGTCGAAAACCTGTCACGCCTGCGGGCATATACAGGACATCGGCTGGGACGAAACATGGCAATGCGACGGCTGTTTGGTCACCCACCAGCGGGATGACAACGCCGCTGTGAACCTCGCGCGCTACGAGGAATCTGTTAGCGTCGTCGGCCCAGTCGGGGCCGCCGTTAAGCGTGGAGCCGACCGTAAGACCGGGCCTGGCCCGGCTGGTGGCTGTGAAGCGCGGAAGGGAGGCCGCCGCACGGCTGCCGAACAACCCCGAGACGGGGTGCAAGTCGCGTGACCACTAAAGATCACTCACTTGCAACGGCTTCAGAGAGTCGCACCAGTAGGCTGGATCGTTGTGGTGACGCACCATCAGCGGGAACGGCGGCCGGTTCTCTGGGCCATCAGTGACCTGCACAACGGGCACACTGGCAACAAGCCGGTCACCGAGTCGCTGTACCCGTCGACACCCGACGACTGGCTGATCGTCGCCGGTGACGTCGCCGAAAGAACCGATGACATTCGCTGGTCCCTCGATCTGCTGCGTAAGCGTTTCGCGAAGGTGATCTGGGTACCGGGCAACCACGAACTCTGGACGACCGGTAAGGATCCGGTTCAGGTGTTCGGCCGTGCCCGATACGACTACTTGGTGTCCATGTGCGACGAGATGGGAGTCATCACTCCCGAGCACCCTTACCCGGTGTGGACGGCCGAGGGCGGTCCGGCCACCATCGTGCCGATGTTCCTGCTGTACGACTACACCTTCCTGCCGGACGGGGCGACCACCAAAGCCGAAGGGCTGGCGATCGCCCGCGAGCACAACGTGGTGGCCACTGACGAGTTTCTGCTGTCCTGCGAGCCGTATGCGACCAGAGACGCCTGGTGCCGCGATCGGGTGGGCACGACCCGCGACCGGCTGGAGAAACTGGACTGGATGACGCCCACAGTGCTGGTCAATCATTTTCCCCTGGTGCGGGAGCCGTGTGCGGCGCTGTTCTATCCGGAGTTCGCGTTGTGGTGTGGGACGACGGCGACCGCCGACTGGCACACCCGGTACAACGCAGTCTGCTCGGTCTACGGCCACCTTCATATCCCCCGCACGACGTGGCACGACGAGGTGCGATTCGAGGAGGTGTCGGTCGGCTACCCACGGGAGTGGCGCCGTCGCAAGCCGTATCGGTGGCTTCGTCAGGTGCTACCGGATCCGCAGTATGCGCCGGGCTACCTCAACGAGTTCGGCGGGCATTTCGTGATCACTCCGGAGATGCGGACCAGTGCCCAGCGGGCTCGCGAGCGCATCAGCCAGCGGCGGGCACGGTGAGAGTGGCCACCCTGCTTACGACGCTTGTGCCGCAGACCGTGGCGACTGTCGAAATGTATGACGACCCCCCGGAGCTGGTGCCGCTGCCTGAAGAGGAGGTGCTGATCATGCGGTCGGTTGTCAAGCGACGCAACGAGTTCATTACCGCGCGACATTGTGCACGGCTGGCTCTGGGGCAACTGGGCGTGTCGCCGGTGCCGATCCTGAAGGGGGAGAAGGGTGAGCCGCGCTGGCCTGAGGGGGTGGTCGGCAGCCTCACGCATTGCGCCGGATTCCGCGGCGCCGCTGTCGGGCGGCGTGGCGATGTACGGTCGGTCGGTATCGACGCCGAGCCGCATGACGTGCTGCCGAACGGTGTCCTGGACGCGATCAGCCTGCCGGTGGAACGCCACCAACTCAGCAGGCTCGAGCCAAGGCTGCACTGGGATCGAATCTTGTTCTGCGCCAAGGAGGCGACCTACAAGGCGTGGTTCCCGCTGACCAACCGTTGGCTGGGGTTCGAGGACGCGCACATCGTCTTCGGTGTCGACGATTCCGGTGCCGGTGGGGGGTTCGAGTCGCGGATTCTTGTTGATCCGACTGCGACCAGCGGACCTCCGTTGAAATCGCTGTCCGGGCGATGGTCAGTCCGAGAGGGCCTGGTGCTGACGGCGGTCGTGCTGTGAGTACCGGCGGGCAGGAGCGCAGCGACCCGGGGATCAAGACCGGCGGGCAGGAGCGCAGCGACCCGGGGCTTGTGGTCGTCGACAAACCGGGCGGCATGACCAGCCACGACGTGGTGGGCCGCTGCCGCCACCTGTTTCGCACCCGCAGGGTCGGCCACGCCGGCACGCTGGACCCGATGGCCACGGGTGTGCTGGTCGTCGGAGTCGGACGCGCCACCAAGATCTTGGGTCTGCTCACGGCGACCGACAAGTCGTACACCGCGACCATTCGCCTCGGGCAAGCCACCTCGACCGACGACGCCGAGGGCGAAGTGCTGCAGACCGTTTCGGCGGCAGGCGTGGCCGAGCACCAGATCGCGGCGGGCGTCGGCGCGCTGCGCGGCAGGATCGAACAGGTGCCGTCGTCGGTCAGTGCAGTGAAGATCGGTGGTCAACGTGCATACCGGCTCGCGCGGGAGGGCCGGCCCGTGCAACTGGCGGCGCGCCCGGTGCGCATTGATCGATTCGAGGTGCTCTCTACCCGTCGCCGTGACGATTTCATGGACTTGAACGTCGAGATCGACTGCTCCACCGGTACATATGTCCGCGCGCTGGCCCGCGACCTGGGGGTCGCTCTGGGCGTCGGTGGTCATCTCACCGCGCTGCGGCGCACCCGCGTCGGGCAATTCGGGCTGGAACAGGCCCGGACGCTCGACGAACTCACCGCCAGCCCACGCCTGAGCTACTCCCTCGACGACGCCTGCCTGCTGGCCTTCCCGCGCAGAGACCTCAGTGCGGCTGAAGCCGAACACGCCCGGCACGGACGCGCGCTGGAACCGGCCGGAATTGCCGGCACCTACGCGGCCACGGCACCCGATGGGCGGGTCATCGCGCTGTTGCTTGACGAGGCGACCCGGACCAAGTCGGTCGTGGTGCTCAGGCCCGCGACGCTGTAGCTGCCCGTGTCGTCTTACCCTACGACCCAGATTGCTTCTGCGGCAGGGTGTCCCAGTTCAACCGTGGTGCCGGCGCCCGGACCGGACTCGATGGTCACCGAGATGATGCCGGCGAAGTCTCGCCTGGCCAGCACCCGCAGCCGTGAGTCCAGGCTGATGCCGACGCTGTCGAAGTAGCGCAGCATCTCCGGGTCGGAATCGGAGATCCGTGCGACGGTCCCGGCGTCGCCGGCCGGACACTCGGACAGCTGCCGCGCCGGCGGGGTCGGGACCTGCCCGTCGGCGGCCGGTATCGGATCCCCATGTGGGTCGCGGGTCGGGTGGCCGAGTTTGGCGTCGATCCGGTCCAGCATCAGATCCGACACCGCATGTTCGAGCACCTCGGCCTCGTCGTGGACCTCATCCCAGCCGTAGCCGAGTTCGCGGACCAGGAACGTCTCCATCAGCCGGTGCCGGCGCACCATCGCCAGGGCGGCCCGCCGGCCCTCCTCGGTGAGTGTGACCCCGCCGTACTTCTCGTGATCGACCAGACCCTGCTCGGCCAGCTTGCGGATCGACTCTGATGCAGTGCTGGCGGACACGCCTATCCGCTCGGCGAGCAGCTTGGTGCTGACCTTCCCCAGCGACCACTCCTGCGCGGTCCAGATGACCTTGAGGTAGTCCTGAGCAACCGAAGTCAGGTCGCGAGGGTTGCCGTCGGGACTCACAGTCTCAAAGTTTAGGCATTCGTCACCTGATCTGAGGCTCTGGCGCGGCCCCGGTGATCGTGGCGCCGTAGGCTAGCGCTGTGCAGCGCTGGCGTGGGCAGGATGAGATCCCCACGGACTGGGGCAGATGCGTCCTGACCATCGGGGTGTTCGACGGCGTGCATCGAGGGCACGCTGAGCTGATCAACCACGCTGTCAAGGCCGGCCGGTCGCGCGATGTGCCCACGGTGCTGATGACCTTCGATCCGCATCCGATGGAAGTGGTGTTTCCGGGCAGCCATCCCGCGCAACTCTCTACCCTGACCCGGCGCGCTGAGCTGGTCGAGGAGCTGGGGGTGGATGTTTTCCTCGTCATTCCGTTCACCGCGGACTTCATGAAGCTGCCCCCGGAACGTTATATCCACGAACTGCTGGTCGAGAGGCTGCACGTGGTCGAGGTCGTGGTAGGGGAGAACTTCACGTTCGGCAAGAAGGCGGCCGGCGACGTGGAGATGCTGCGGAAGGCCGGGGAACGGTTCGGCTTCGCCGTCGAGGGCATGAAACTGGTGTCCGAGGTGCCCGAGCACGGACGCGACGAAACCGTGGCGTTCTCCTCGACCTACATCCGTTCCTGTGTGGACGCCGGTGACATGGTGGCCGCAACTGAGGCGCTGGGCCGACCGCACCGCGTCGAGGGTGTGGTGGTCCGCGGCGACGGTCGCGGCAAGGTGCTGGGTTTTCCGACCGCGAACGTGGCCCCGCCGATGTATTCGGCCATTCCGGCCGATGGTGTGTACGCCGCCTGGTTCACCGTCCTCGGGCGCGGCCCGATGATGGGCACCGTGGTTCCAGGCGAGCAGTACCGGGCAGCGGTTTCAGTCGGCACCAATCCGACTTTCTCCGGTCGCACCCGGACCGTGGAGGCGTTCGTGCTGGACACCGCCGCCGATCTGTACGGCCAGCATGTCGCGGTGGATTTCGTCGCCCGGATTCGTGGTCAGTTCAAGTTCGACTCGGTCGATGACCTGATCGCCGCGATGAACGCCGACACCGAACGAGCCCGTTCCATCCTTGTCACCGGGTAGCGGCGGTCACCGCCCCGGCGATTCTGCTCCTGCGCCATAGCGCTGCTAGACTTCGCGGCGATTCGGCGTGAGCTGCAGTTCGCGGTGGCCGCGCCTGACGGATATCCTCGCGGACCGATTTGATGGAGCACATTCGTGGCACTTACTGCCGAACAGAAAAAAGACATTCTCAGCCAGTACGGCCTGCATGGCACCGACACCGGTTCTCCGGAGGCCCAGGTTGCCCTGCTGACCAAGCGGATCACGGATCTGACCGAGCACCTCAAGGTGCACAAGCACGACCACCATTCCCGGCGCGGTCTGCTGCTGCTGGTCGGCCGCCGTCGGCGGCTGTTGAAGTACGTCGCTCAGGTTGACGTGGAACGGTATCGCTCGCTCATCGAGCGGCTCGGCCTGCGGCGCTGACGAAGGCCCATGCCGCCCCTGAGCACGGCCACCTTGGGTCCCTGCTTGGGGCTGGCCGCGCTGCTGGTCACCGGCTGTTGGTCTGCGACCGCCGAGGACATGCGCGTCGGTGATTGCCTCAGGATGGGCGGTGCGGCCGATCGCCCGGACGCCGCCAAGGTGGCGTGCGGAAGCCCGGACTCGACCTTCCGAGTGGTCGCGACCGTGGAGAACAGCGACGAATGCCCCGGCGACGTCGATTCTTACTACTCGATGCGCAGCACCTTCGACGACGTCACCACCACCGTCTGCATGGACATCGACTGGGTGGTCAGTGAGTGCATGAGCATCGACCCGCAGGGTGGCAGGGACCCGTTCCGCACCCCGTGCGACGACACCGCGGTACCGCACCGCCAGCGCGCCACTGAGATCCTTCACCACGTGGCCGACGTGGACCAGTGCGCCAGCGGCGTCGGCTACGCCTATGGCGAACGTGAGTTCACCGTCTGCGTAGAGGACATCTCGTAGCCGCCGGGATGGCGTCCGCGCTGCCGAGCCCGTGTAGCATGAATGCGTTTTGAGCCGCCCGGCTCGAACGGACAGGGGTGCGGCACCCGCAATCCGCGAGTTCCGCTCCCGCGTGTCACAAGTCAGGGCCCGCCTGATCGGGCGGTCTTCGGTAGTGGCTGCCGGGGTTAATTCTCCGGCCGCTTCGATCGACGGCCGTAGCCGCTCTAGGCCGATGCTTCACGCAGCTGCCTGCGTCCTGTGGTGACGACGCAAAACAGCTGAATAGTGATTCAGAAGTGATTCAGAGAGGCCCCACGGTCGCAAATGTCTGTAGTTGAAATCGAAGACGGTGTGTACGAATCCACCGCCACCATTGACAACGGGAAATTCGGCACCCGCACCATCCGGTTCGAGACCGGTCGACTGGCCCAGCAGGCCGCCGGCGCAGTCGTCGCCTACCTCGACGACGAGACCATGCTGCTGTCGGCGACCACCGCCGGCAAGCATCCGAAGGAGCAATTCGACTTCTTCCCGCTGACGATCGACGTCGAGGAACGGATGTACGCCGCCGGCCGCATTCCCGGTTCGTTCTTCCGCCGGGAGGGCCGTCCCTCCACGGACGCTGTTCTGACCTGTCGGCTCATCGACCGGCCGCTGCGCCCGACGTTCATCTCGGGTCTGCGCAACGAGGTCCAGGTGGTGATCACCGTGATGAGCCTGGATCCCGACGAGATGTACGACGTGCTGGCCATCAACGCCGCCTCGGCGTCCACCCAGATCTCCGGTCTCCCGTTCACCGGCCCGGTGGGAGGTGTCCGGGTTGCGCTGATTGACGGCACCTGGGTCGCGTTCCCGACGGTCGAGCAACTCAAGAACGCGGTCTTCGACATGGTGGTGGCCGGCCGCAAGGTGTCCGGCGATGGCGATGGGGGCACCGCGGTAGACGACGTCGCGATCATGATGGTCGAGGCCGAGGCCACCGACAACGTTGTGGACCTGATCTCCGGAGGCGCACAGGCTCCGACGGAGAGTGTTGTCGCCGATGGGCTGGAAGCGGCTAAGCCGTTCATCGCCACCCTGTGCACGGCGCAGCAAGAGCTGGCCGACAGCGCTGCCAAACCGGTTGCCGAGTACCCGGTCTTCCCCGAATACGGTGACGACGTCTACTACGCGGTCGCGGCGGTGGCGACCGACGCTCTCTCCGAGGCGCTGACCATCGCCGGAAAGCACGAGCGCAACGAGCGCACCGACCAGATCAAGGCCGAGGTGCTCGAGCGGCTCGCCGAGCAGCACGAGGGGCGTGAGAAAGAGGTCGGTGCCGCGTTCCGCGCGTTGACCAAGAAGCTTGTGCGCCAGCGCATTCTGACCGACCACTTCCGAATCGACGGACGCGGCGTCACCGACATCCGTGCGTTGTCCGCCGAGGTGGCGGTGATTCCTCGGGCACATGGCAGCGCGCTGTTCGAGCGTGGCGAGACTCAGATCCTGGGTGTGACGACGCTTGACATGATCAAGCTGGCCCAGCAGATCGACTCACTGTCGCCGGTCACGACCAAGCGATACCTGCACCACTACAACTTCCCGCCCTATTCGACCGGTGAGACCGGCCGGGTCGGGTCTCCCAAACGCCGCGAGATCGGCCATGGTGCGCTGGCCGAGCGGGCGTTGGTGCCGGTGCTGCCCAGCATCGAAGAGTTCCCCTACGCCATCCGGCAGGTGTCAGAGGCGTTGGGGTCCAACGGTTCCACGTCGATGGGCTCGGTGTGTGCGTCGACAATGGCGCTGCTGAACGCCGGTGTGCCGCTCAAAGCCCCGGTTGCCGGCATCGCGATGGGTCTGGTGTCCGACGACATCGAGGTCGACGGTAAGACCGAACGCCGGTTCGTCGCGCTGACCGACATCCTCGGAGCTGAGGACGCGTTCGGCGACATGGACTTCAAGGTCGCGGGCACCAAGCAGTTCGTCACGGCCCTGCAACTGGACACCAAGTTGGACGGCATCCCCTCTCAGGTGTTGGCGGCGGCTCTCGCCCAGGCCAAGGACGCCCGGATGACCATCCTCGAGGTGATGGCCGAGGCCATCGACGAGCCCGACGAGATGAGCCCGTACGCTCCGCGAATCACCACGATCAAGGTTCCGGTTGACAAGATCGGCGAGGTCATCGGCCCCAAGGGCAAGATGATCAACTCGATCACCGAGGAGACCGGTGCGCAGATCTCGATCGAGGACGATGGAACGGTGTTCGTCGGAGCCTCCGACGGGGTGTCGGCTCAGGCCGCGATCGACAAGATCAACGCGATCGCGAATCCGCAACTCCCCAAGATCGGCGAGCGTTTCCTCGGAACCGTGGTCAAGACAACCGATTTCGGCGCGTTCGTGTCTCTGCTGCCGGGCCGCGACGGTCTGGTGCACATCTCCAAACTCGGCCGCGGCAAGCGGATAGCGAAGGTCGAAGACGTCGCGCGAGTCGGCGACAAGATGCGGGTGGAGATCGCTGACATCGACAACCGGGGGAAGATCTCGCTGATCCTGGTGGCCGAAGAGGACTCATCGGAGGGCGCGGCTTCTCAGGGCGCACTGGTTGATGCCCCGACGGCCGGCAACTAGTTCGCGGCCCAGGGCGCTCCAGCGCGGACGACGCCGCGGCGAAGAGTCTGCCAAGGACGTTCCGATGCTGCGCCGCACTGTTCTGCCCGGTGGCCTCCGCGTAGTCACCGAGTACGTACCGTCGGCGCGCTCGGCATCGGTCGGAGTCTGGGTTGGTGTCGGTTCCCGCGACGAGGGTCCCAGCGTGGCGGGAGCCGCCCACTTCCTGGAGCACCTGCTGTTCAAGTCCACGCCGACGCGATCCGCGGTGCAGATCGCTCAGGCGGTCGACGCGGTGGGCGGCGAACTGAATGCGTTCACTTCCCGCGAGCACACCTGTTACTACGCGCACGTCATGGACTGCGATCTGGAATTGGCCGTCGACCTGGTGGCCGACGTCGTGCTCAACGGTCGCTGCGCCCCTGGCGATGTCGAGGTGGAGCGTGATGTGGTGCTCGAGGAGATCGCCATGCGCGACGACGATCCCGAGGACACCATCGGTGACGTGTTCCTCTCGTCGATGTTCGGCACCCACCCGGTGGGACGGCCGGTGATCGGCACGGTGGATTCGGTTGCCGGCATGACGCGTGCCCAACTGCACTCGTTTCACATGCGCCGCTATGTCCCCGAGCGGATGGTCGTGGCGGTCGCGGGCAACATCGACCACGACGTGGTGGTGGGCCTGGTCGCGGAACGCTTCCGAGCGCGACTGGTGCGCGATCGCACACCGGTGCCGCCCCGCAGGGGGACCGGCCGGTTATCGGGCCAGCCGACGCTGCGGCTGGTGGACCGTCCTGCCGAGCAGACTCACCTGTCACTGGGAGTGCGTACACCGGGGCGGCACTGGAAGCATCGCTGGGCGTTGTCGGTGCTCAACAGCGCGCTGGGCGGCGGCTTGAGTTCCCGCCTGTTCCAGCAGATTCGGGAGAGCCGAGGTCTCGCGTACTCGGTGTACTCGACCGTCGACACCTTCTCCGACAGCGGTGCGCTGTCGATTTATGCGGGCTGTCTGCCGGAGCACTTCAGCGAGGTGGTCCAGGTGACCGCCGACGTCCTCGAGCAGTTGGCGCGTGACGGCATCACGGAGTCCGAGGTTCGCATCGCGAAGGGCTCACTGCGGGGCGGATTGGTACTCGGACTGGAGGATTCGTCGTCGAGGATGCACCGCATCGGGCGCAGCGAGTTGAACTACGGCGAGCAGCGTAGCGTCGAGAGCGCCCTCGCGCTGATCGAGTCGGTCACCCTCGAAGAAGTGAACGCCGTCGCGCGTCGACTGCTGAACCGCTGTTACGGTGCTGCGGTGCTGGGGCCAGTGCGATCGAGAAACGCTTTGCCGCAGCAGCTTCAAAGGATTCCGGGCTAGGTCTTCAGGGCAGCAGGTCGGTGGGGCTGGTGAACGGCAGATCCAGGTCGACTGCCACCTTCTCGTTGAGGAGCGCGCCGTCGTGCGTGGACAGCCCCTTAGCCAGCGCCGGGTCGGTCGCGCACGCCGCACGCCAGCCCTCGTCTGCCAGCTTCAGCACATACGGCGTGGTGGCGTTGGTCAGCGCGAACGTCGACGTGCGTGGAACCGCGCCCGGCATGTTCGCCACGCAGTAGAACAAGGTGTCGTGCACCCTGAACGTCGGGTCGTCGTGTGTCGTCGGCCGAGAGTCCTCGAAGCAGCCCCCCTGATCGATAGCGACATCCACCAGCACTGCTCCAGGCTTCATCTGCCCGACAAGCGAATTGGAGATCAGTGTCGGCGCCTTCGCGCCGGGCACCAGCACGGCACCGACCACCAGGTGCGCACGCTTGACAGCGCCGGCCAGCTCCAGGCGCGAGGAGTAACGGGTGCGCAATCGCCCGGCGAACTCGGCGTCGAGCTCGCGCAGCTTGTCGATGTTGACATCGAAAATCGTTACGTGAGCGCCCATGCCGACGGCCATCCTGGCTGCGTTGTATCCCACGGTGCCGGCGCCGATGATGACGACATCGGCGTTGTCGACACCTGGCACGCCCCCCATCAGTACGCCGCGTCCGCCGTGGCTGCGCATCAGGTGGTAAGCGCCGACCTGGGCCGATAGCCGGCCGGCGACCTCACTCATCGGTGCCAGCAGTGGCAGCGCGCCGTCGGCGGTCTGCACGGTCTCGTAGGCGATCGACGTCGTACCCGCGGCGAGCAGGGCATCGGTACATGCGCGGGAGGCAGCCAGGTGCAGGTAGGTGAATAGCGTTTGACCCCGGCGCATGCGGGTGTACTCGGCCTCGACGGGTTCCTTGACCTTGAGCAGCAGGTCGGCCTCGGCCCAGACCTCGTCGGCACCGTTGACGATGACGGCGCCGGCGGACTTGAAATCGGCGTCGGAGATGGCCGACCCCGCGCCGGCACCGGCCTGAATGATCACTTCGTGGTTGCGATGAGACAACTCGGCCACACCCGCGGGGGTGATGGCCACCCGATACTCGTTGTTCTTGATCTCGGTTGGGATGCCGACGCGCATACTCGCTCCTTGTTCGAACCCGCTGGATAAAGTCTGAAGAAAGCTCGACTGATGCGCAATTAGTACGACGATGAAGGATGTTCGGCCGGCCGTCGTCGACGAGTCACGGGCGGGTGGCACGGCTGGAGCGCCTCGGGGTGCTTAGATGCTTCGACGCCGACATCGACCCCGCGGCAATCGGCCTGCCCTTGCAGGCAATGGTCCTTGAGTCTGCACCCGAACGCGCGCGGCAAGATCCGTAGTTCAGGATGCCCACCCCCGCGCAGCCGGCGGCGTTTCCAAACGTTTAAATCTCCCTCACTGCGGGGGCAGCCGGGTGGCGTGTGCAATAGCTTCGGAACTCTCCCCCCCCAGAGGGAGATCCGGCCCCGGCCGCGCCCTAATCCGACAATCCAACGGCGGCCGGGGCCATCTTATTGGCCAGCGGACTATTGGGCGGGAGCCAGATCGTCGGGCCTATTTGGCGGACTCCGACAGCGCGGCGTTACTAGCTACCGAGCTTGGCTACGCCGGTGGCGTGTGATATCTGCTGTTCGGAGACCTGGGGGCAGCCCCTGGCCGGGCGTCGCGGTTCCGCTGAGTATTAGGGGAGCCGATGAACGGCATACTGGGCCTGTTCCCAGGAGGCGCTGTTGTTCCTGGTTGTGTCTTGACCGCCACGCTGCCGCTGGTTTGGCAGGTGGCCGTGACGTCTGCGGATTTGCAGGTTGGTCGCGCGTCGGCGGCGGGAGCAGAAATGACCGTCGCTACCGCCACACTTGCCACCAACAGTGCCGACTTGCCTCGAGCTGCCATTCTTCTCTCACCTTTTCGATCCGGTCCTCACCATGTTACTAGTAGTCAGCTAACACCCGACCGCGGTGCTAATTTTGTGCGGGATTTCGATAAAGGAGAGGACCAGGTCATGCCAAATACCGCGTTGGTTTCGGCGATCGTGGCTGCGGGGGTTGTCGCGGCGGGGATCTCGACTGGCACCGCCTGGGCAGGTGGCCCCGGTGGGGTTATCAACGACCCCGAAGACATCTTCGAGGCGGTCGGCACCGGGATCTTCGAGGGTGCGCTGGTGGGTTTCCACGCGACCGGTGATACCAAGGAGGAAGCCTCAGAAGGCGTGATCGCGCTATGTCAGGGCGCTGGCGGTCAGGAGTGCACCACCGATCAGGTAACCAACGACAATCTCTGCATCGTCTCCGTCGCTGACGACGCTCCCGACGTCGTGGCCGGTGGCTCCGGGGTGACCGTCGAGGCTGCCCGGGAGGACGCACTCCGGCGGGCGGCGGCCAACGGCACGCCACTGACCGCGACCGCCAGAATCGTCATCTCGGACTGTCCCTTGGATTGAGCCGATTTCACCTTGGCCTCACAACTAAGGTGGCCCCCATGCGGGTTGGGGTGCTGGGAGCGAAGGGCAAGGTTGGCGCCACCATGGTGCAGGCGGTTCAGGCCGCTGAAGATCTCGAGTTGTCGGCCGCGGTCGATGCCGACGACCCGCTGAGTCTGCTCGTCGACGGCGGAACCGAGGTCGCCATCGACTTCACCCATCCGGACGTGGTGATGGACAACGTGAGGTTCCTCATCGACAACGGCATACACGCGGTGGTGGGCACCACCGGATTCACCGACGAGCGCCTAGACCAGCTTCGCGCCCGGCTGACCGACAACCCCGGTGTGGCCGTCCTCGTCGCTCCAAACTTTGCGATCGGCGCCGTGCTGTGCATGCACTTCGCCAGACAGGCGGCGCGGTACTTCGAATCTGTGGAGATCATCGAACTGCACCATCCGCACAAGGCCGACGCCCCGTCGGGCACCGCCACCCGGACCGCTCGACTCATCGCCGATGCCCGAAAAGATTTGCCCCCCAACCCCGATGCGACCTCCACTGGACTCGAGGGTGCCCGTGGGGCCGACGTCGACGGTGTCCCGGTGCATTCGGTGCGGCTGGCCGGGCTGGTAGCGCACCAGGAGGTGCTGTTCGGGACACAGGGGGAGACCCTGACGATCCGGCACGACAGCCTCGATCGCACCTCGTTCGTGCCCGGTGTGCTGCTCGGCGTACGACGGGTCCGTCAACACCCGGGCCTGACCGTCGGCATCGAACCCCTGCTCGCGCTGACGTGAGCGACGGGGCCCGCGCACTGCGCATCCAGTTGCTCATAGGTTTCTTCTGCTTGGCACTGGTCTTCTACTTCTTCATGCTGGGCCGCATCGCCGTCGCGTTCATCACCTCGGGCAGCGGCGCCGCCGTCGGCCTCGGGCTTGCGCTGATGATCCTCCCGATCATCGGAGCGTGGGTGATGGTGAGCACTTTGCGAGCGGGACTGACCCACCAGCGCCTTGCTCGGATGGCCGGTGAGGAGGGCATGGAGCTTGAGGTAGACGATCTGCCCCGGCTGCCGTCCGGCCGGATTCGGCGCGACGCCGCCGACGCGTTGTTCGAGCAGGTCCGTGCGGAACTGGACGAGGATCCCGGCAACTGGCGACGTTGGTATCGGCTCGCGCGCGCTTACGATTACGCCGGGGACCGGCCGCGCGCTCGCGAAGCCATGCGCAGAGCTGTGGAACTGCAGGAGGGGAGCGATGGGCCCTAGCCCGAAAACTCTGCTGGTCGTGCACCACACGCCGTCGCCGTACATGCAGGAAATGTTTGAAGCCGCCGTGTCCGGTGCCACCGACCCGGAGATCGAGGGCGTGGAGGTCATCCGGCGGCCGGCTCTGACGGTGTCTCCAGTCGACATGCTCGAGGCCGACGGCTACCTCCTTGGCAGTCCGGCGAATCTCGGGTATATCAGTGGCGCACTCAAGCACGCCTTCGACATGTGCTACTACCACTGTCTCGACTCGACACGTGGTCGGCCATTCGGCCTTTACCTGCACGGCAACGAGGGAACCGAGGGCGCTGAGCGGGCCGTGAACACCATCACGACCGGGCTGGGGTGGCTGAAAGCCGCTGAGACAGTGACGGTATCGGGCAAGCCGACGAAGACCGACATCGAGCTGTGCTGGAATCTCGGGGCGACCATTGCCGCCCGGTTGATGGGCTGACAACGTTGGCCGTCTGCGACGGGGCGAACGATCTTCGATACTGTCTGCTACCCAAGATCCCACGGTGCCTGACGGAGGACTCACATGCCAGGACTAGCTGAACTCGCTCTGGGTGCGGCGCCGATCGCCGGCGGTGCGCTGCTGGGTATCGCCGCAGGGAACATCAAGGCGCCCGACATTCGCGGACTCATCAAGCAGGACCTCGACCTGCTCGACCGCATACCGGTCGAAGACGTCGCACGACGGGCGAACCTGCAGCGGGTGATCAACCTGCGCGTGGACGATCTGATCGCCGGCATCGACAAAAATCGGTCGATGCGCGAGATCGCCCTCTCCTACCAGGGAAACTGGCGCGACATCGTCGTCTTCATCTGCGCCATCCTGTTCACCATCATCTGGTGGAACGTCAGCCACAGCCGATCCAACTGGCTGCTGCTGTTCATCGTGATGATCCTGGCCTCGGTGGTGGCCGGCGTATACGCCGGCCGGGGGCTCTATCGTGCGGTGCGCACGTACCTGAGTGGCCGCAAGCGGTCCTGACCATCGGAAAGCGGCCAGGCTTGCCGTTCGCCCGCTGCGGCTGGACGTAAGCTGACGGCGTGCCGATCGCTCCAGCTCTTCCCACGCCCTACGAGGATCTGTTGCGACTCGTGCTCGAGCGAGGTACGCCGAAGTCCGACCGCACGGGGACTGGGACCCGGAGTTTGTTCGGCCACCAGATGCGCTACCGTCTGTCGGCCGGCTTTCCGCTGATCACAACCAAGAAAGTGCACCTCAAGTCGGTGGTCTACGAGTTGCTGTGGTTTCTGCGCGGCGACTCCAACGTGCGCTGGCTACAGGAGCGCGGCGTCACGATCTGGGACGAATGGGCCTCCCCGACAGGTGATCTCGGACCGGTCTACGGTGCGCAGTGGCGGTCCTGGCCGACACCCTCCGGTGAGCATGTCGATCAGATAAGCGACGCCCTGCAGCTACTGAAAACCGACCCGGACTCGCGGCGCAACATCGTCTCGGCGTGGAACGTCGGCGAGATTCCGCAGATGGCACTGCCGCCCTGCCACGCGTTCTTCCAGTTCTACGTCGCCGACGGCCAGCTGAGTTGCCAGCTCTACCAGCGCAGCGCCGACCTGTTCCTCGGCGTCCCGTTCAACATCGCCAGTTACGCACTGCTGACCCACATGATGGCCGCACAAGCAGGGCTGGACGTCGGGGAGTTCATCTGGACCGGCGGCGACTGCCACATTTACGACAATCACCTCGACCAGGTCAACGAGCAGCTCACTCGCGATCCTCGACCGTATCCGGAACTGGTTCTCGCCCAACGTGAGTCGATTTTCGACTACACCTATGAAGACGTGACCATCAACAACTACCACCCGCATCCGGCGATCAAGGCCCCGGTGGCGGTATGACGCCCGTCGGGTTGATCTGGGCGCAGTCGACCTCCGGTGTCATCGGCCGCGACGGCGGCATCCCCTGGCAGGTGCCCGAGGACCTGACTCGCTTCAAGGACATCACGATGGGGCACACGGTGGTGATGGGGCGGCGCACCTGGGAGTCGCTGCCGAGCGCCGTCCGGCCGCTACCGGGACGCCAGAACGTCGTGCTGTCGCGTCAGGCCGACTACTCGGCTGACGGAGCGAATGTGGTGGGTGGGCTCGACGAGATCCTCGGCGGCGGGGAGATCTGGGTGATCGGCGGGGAAGAGGTCTTCGGGCATGCGCTTCCGGCGGCAACCCGATGCGAAGTGACCGAGGTCGAGATCGACCTGCACCGGCGCGACTGTGATGCACTCGCGCCGATGCTGGACGAGTCGTGGACGGGCACCGTCGGGGCCTGGCTCACCAGCAGGTCCGGCCTGCGCTACCGGTATTACAACTACAGCCGGGCGTGAAACTCACCGGCGCTCAGGCCCGCCGTGTCGCGGTGGCCGCGCAGGGCTTCACCGCAGCGCTACCGCGCGGCGTCGTCAGTCGTGCCCACCTGCGGCGACTGATCTCGCGGATTCAAGTCCTGCAACTGGATTCGGTGTCGGTCACGGTGCGGGCACACTACGCGCCGGTCTACAGTCGGCTCGGCCCATATGACCGCGGCGTGCTCGACCGTGCCGCTTGGGACCACAGCGCTCGTTCACCGCGCTTGCTGGTCGAGTACTGGGCTCACGAGGCGGCGCTGATGGCAGTCGACGACTGGCCGCTGCTGCGCTGGCGGATGCGCCAGTACCGGCGGGGCCGCTGGGGCACCCGGATCGTCGAGAAGAACGCACGACTCGCCGACGACATCGTTGCGACAGTGACCGAACTCGGGCCGGCTACCGCCCGGCAGATCGAGGAGCACCTGGGCGCGGAACCGCGAGGACGCAAGGGCGCCTGGTGGGACCGGAGCGACACCAAATGGGTGACTGAAGCGCTGTTCGCGTCCGGGGTGCTGACCACCGCCACCCGCATCGGGTTCACCCGGCACTACGACCTGACCGAGCGGGTTCTGCCGCCCGAGGTGGTCGGCCGGCGAGTCGACGACGCCGAGGCCGTCCGCGACCTCGTGCTGCGTGCCGCCGGTGCGTTGGGCATCGGGACCGCAGCAGACATCCGCGACTATTTTCGGCTGACCGCACAGCAGGCCAAACCCGCCATCGCCGCGCTGGTGGATGCGGGCGCTCTCGAGCCGGTGACCGTCGGTGGCTGGAGCTCGCCGGCGTACTTACGGACCGGGCAGATCGTGCCGCGTCGCGACAGCGGCACGGCGCTGCTGTGCCCGTTCGACCCGTTGATCTTCTTCCGGCCCCGGGTGCAGCGGTTGTTCGACTTCCGGTATCGCATCGAGATCTACACTCCGGCGAGCAAGCGCGAGTTCGGTTACTACGTCTGGCCGTTCCTGCTCGACGGTCACCTGGTGGCTCGGGTGGACCTCAAGGCTGATCGCGTGGCGGACACGTTGCACGTCGTGGGCGCCTTTGCCGAGCCGGGACAGCGGCTGTCGAGGGTTGCCGGGGAGCTAGCGGCCGAGTTGCAGAAGATGGCGGTCTGGCTGGGTCTTTCCGACGTGACGGTGGGTGATCGCGGCGACCTGGCCAGCGTGATGAACTCTGCGTCCTCGCCCGGCTAGGGTGAGCCGGTGGCCGAGACCGCGCCGCTGCGCGTGCAGCTGATCGCCAGGACCGAGTTCCTGGCGCCGCCCGACGTACCGTGGACCACCGACGCCGACGGCGGCCAGGCATTGGTCGAGTTCGCCGGCCGTGCCTGTTACCAGAGTTGGTCGAAGCCGAATCCGCGGACGGCGACCAATTCCGGCTACCTGGGGCACATCATCGACGTGGGACATTTTTCGGTGCTAGAGCATGCGGCGGTGTCCTTCTACATCACTGGCATCTCGCGCTCGTGCGCCCATGAGCTTGTCCGGCATCGACACTTCTCCTACTCGCAGCTGTCGCAGCGCTATGTTCCGGAGCGAGACTCACAGGTCGTCGTGCCGCCCGGTCTCGAGGACGATCCCGAACTACGAGAAGTCTTCCTGGCCGCGGCGGACACCGCACGCACCACCTACGCCGGGCTCTTGGAGCGGCTGGAAGCCAAGTTCGCCGACGAGCCCAACGCCGTGCTGCGGCGCAAACAGGCCCGCCAGGCGGCCCGCGCGGTGCTGCCCAACGCGACCGAGACCCGCATCGTGGTCACCGGCAACTATCGGGCCTGGCGGCATTTCATCGCAATGCGCGCCAGTGAGCAGGCCGACCTGGAGATTCGCCGGTTGGCGATCGAATGCCTGCGCCGACTCGTCGAGGTTGCACCGGCGGTGTTCGCCGATTTCGAGATAACCACGCTCGCCGACGGGACCGAGGTGGCTACCTCCCCGCTAGCCACGGAGGCTTGACGGAGCTGGCCAGATCTAGCCACGGAGGCTTGACGGAGCTGGCCAGATCTAGCCACGGAGGCTTGAATCGGGGAGGGTAACCTTGTTGGCCGTGAGCACCAGCGGATTCGATGCAGCGGCCCGCCTGGGGACTGTGCTGACCGCGATGGTGACTCCGTTCCACCCGGACGGCTCATTGGACACTGCAACCGCGGCTCGCCTGGCCACTCATCTGGTGGACTCAGGCTGTGATGGCTTGGTGTTGTCGGGCACTACCGGTGAATCCCCGACGACTACCGACGCCGAGAAGATTGGGCTGCTGCGTGTCGTGCTCGAGGCGGTCGGGGACCGTGCCCGCATCATCGCCGGCGCGGGCACTTATGACACGGCGCACAGCGTCGGTCTGGCCCGGGCCTGTGCCGCCGAAGGTGCACACGGAATTCTGGTCGTCACTCCGTACTATTCGCGTCCACCACAGGCTGGGCTGGTGGCACACTTCACCGCCGTCGCCGATGCTGTTGAGTTGCCGTTGGTGCTCTATGACATCCCGCCGCGGTCGGTGGTACCCATCGAATGGGACACTATCCGCACACTCGCTGAACATCCCAACATCGTGGCGATCAAGGATGCCAAGGGTGACCTGGCCGGCGGCGGCCAGATCATCGCCGACACCGGCCTGGCCTACTACTCCGGCGACGACGCGCTGAATCTCCCCTGGCTGGCGATGGGTGCAGTCGGCTTCATCAGTGTCTGGGGCCACCTGGCATCCGGACAGTTGCGAGATATGTTGTCGGCCTTCACTTCCGGGGATCTCGCGACCGCGCGCAAGGTCAACGTCGCGCTCGGGCCGTTGGCTCGTGCTCAAGCGCGTTTGGGTGGAGTCACCCTGTCGAAGGCAGGACTGAGACTGATCGGCATCGACGCCGGAGAACCGCGTCTGCCGATGGTTCCCGCCACACCCGACCAGGTCGCTGAGCTGACCGCCGACCTGCGGGCGGCCGGGGTCTTGCGGTGAACGCCGACCTGGAGCCACCCGGGCCTCTTGCCGTCGGGGGGCTGCGGGTGACGGCACTGGGTGGCATCAGCGAGATCGGCCGCAACATGACGGTTTTCGAACACGTTGGCCGGTTACTGATCATCGACTGCGGGGTGCTGTTCCCCGGGCATGACGAGCCCGGGGTTGACCTCATCTTGCCCGATCTTCGACATATCGAGAACCGACTCGACGACGTCGAGGCGTTGGTGCTGACCCACGCGCACGAAGATCACATCGGTGCGATCCCCTTTCTGCTCAAGCTGCGTCCGGACATCCCGGTCGTGGGTTCGCGGTTCACTCTGGCGTTGGTCGCCGCGAAGTGCCGGGAGCACCGTCTCAAGCCGACGTTCGTCGAGGTGGCCGAGGGGCAGTCGTCCAAACACGGCGTGTTCGAATGCGAGTACTTCGCAGTCAACCACTCGATTCCCGACGCGCTAGCCATCGCCGTACACACCGGCGCGGGCACCGTGTTGCACACCGGCGACATCAAGCTCGATCAGTTGCCCCTGGACGGGCGGCCCACCGACCTGCCCGGGATGTCGCGCCTCGGAGACTCCGGTGTCGATCTGTTCCTGTGCGACTCCACCAACGCCGAGATACCCGGGGTCGGGCCGTCGGAAAGCGAGATCGGCCCGAATCTGCACCGATTGATCCGGTCCGCCGAGGGCAGGGTCATCGTGGCATGCTTCGCCTCCAACGTCGCACGGGTGCAACAGATAATCGATGCCTCGGTGGCCCTCGGCCGCAAGGTGTCCTTCGTCGGCCGTTCGATGGTCCGCAATATGGGAATCGCCCGGGAGCTCGGCTTCCTCAGTGTCGACGTCGACGACGTGATCGACATCGGTGCCGCGGAGATGATGGCCCCCGAGCGTGTCGTTCTCATCACCACCGGAACTCAGGGCGAGCCGATGTCGGCGCTCAGCCGCATGTCGCGCGGCGAGCATCGCAGCATCACCTTGACCGACGGGGATCTGATCATCTTGTCCTCCTCGCAGATACCCGGCAACGAGGAAGCGATCTTCGGCGTCATCGACGCCCTGTCGAAGATCGGTGCTCGGGTGGTCACCAACCAGCAGGTGCGCATCCACGTCTCCGGCCACGCGTATGCCGGTGAATTGTTGTTCCTCTACAACGGCGTTCGGCCCCGGAATGTGATGCCGGTTCACGGCACCTGGCGGCATCTGCGGGCAAACGCAGCGCTGGCGGTGAAATCCGGTGTGCCGCCCCAGTCGATCATGTTGGCCGAGAACGGCGTCAGCGTCGACCTTGTCGGCGGGAAGGCGAGCATCGCCGGCGCGGTCCCGGTCGGCAAGATGTTCGTCGATGGCCTGGTCACTGGTGACGTGGGAGATGCCACGCTCGGGGAGCGCCTGGTGCTGTCCTCGGGGTTCATCGCAGTCACCGTCGTCGTGCGTCGCGGCACCGGGAAGCCCGCGGCCCCGCCCCACATGCACTCGCGCGGCTTCTCTGAGGATCCCAAAGCGCTGGAAGCAGCCTTGCGAAAGGTCGAGGCCGAGCTGGAGGTGCTCGCTGCCGACCAGATCTCCGACGCGGCCCGGATCGCGCAGGCGGTGCGACGCACGGTGGGCAAGTGGGTGGGGGAGACCTACCGCCGTCAGCCGATGATCGTGCCGACCGTCATCGAGATCTGACGCGGCAGTCGCTCACGCTCGGCGTGCCGCTGTCAGCGTGCGGCGTACGCCGACCATTCGAGCTGGGAGGCTCTCACCCGGCGACCCGCCGGTGTGACGTAGTGGTCCAGGAAGTACTCCGGGCCGGCCTGCTGGATTACCCGCCAACCGTATTCAGCGAGGAAAGCCGGCACGTCACCAGGCTGGATGCCGAACTTCCACAACGGACGCCGCTCGCGGAATCGACGGTACAGAGACCCGGCTCCGTGCAGTTCGGTGCCGTCGACGAAGTCACGGCGGACGTGGGTGAACACCAACTGGCTGCCCGGAGCCGCGGCCTGCAAGTACTTGAGGGTCCTGCGCATCGCATCGTCAGTGAGGTACTGGGTGACGCCCTCCCACACGAAGAAGGTGCGATAGTCGCTGCGATACCCGTGCCGAGCCAGTTCGTTCGACAGGTCATCGCGCTCGAAGTCCGCTGCCACCAGGTGTATCGATGGGGGTGGGGTGCCCAGCGCACGGCGCAGGACTTGCTGCTTGCGAGCGATGTTCACCGGAACGTCTACCTCGAACATCGGGATGGTGCTGCGGCGGGCGAGACGGCATGCCCGGGTGTCGAGACCGGCGCCGAGGATGACAACGGCGTCGATGTCGGGTAGCGCGTTGTCGAGCTTGTCGTCGATGAATTGTTTGCGGCAGGCCAGGTTCGCCCACAGTCCCGGCCCGGATGTCTCCACCAGCCGGATCAGCCCGCACCGCAGCGGCCGCCATCGGGTGGCGGCGACCATCGCCCGCAATCCCGGCGGCAGGAAGGACGATGCGAGGTCGTCGTGGCATAACCGGCGACCGGGCGTCTCCATCTGCTCGACAGCAGCGAGAAACATTGGGCCGTAAGCGGTCTGTGCTGCAGGGTAGGCGTTCGTCATGTCCGTGGTTCCTCGTCGGCGCCCGTCACCGTCAGCGCCTGTTCAGAAAGCCTGCATCGACCGGCAGCGTGACACCGGTGACGTAGCGGGCGCCGTCGGAGACCAGCCACGCTACCGCGTTGGCGATGTCATCGACCTGCAGCAGCCGGACCGGCAATGCATTGCCCATGTCCGGGGGAGTCTCGCTCTGCCTCGCCTCCTGGGCTGCCCACTGCCGGACGGCGTCGTTGTCGATCATCGGCGTGTCGACTCCAGCGGGGTGGATCGTGTTCACCCGGATGTTATGAGGGGCAAGGTGATTGGCGTAGGAGCGCATGAGCCCGACCACGCCGTGCTTGGCGGCGGTGTAGCCGAGCGAACCGGCGTCGCCGGCGCCGATTCCAGCCAGCCCGGCCGCCGAGCTGACCAGCACGATCGCCCCACCTTCGCCCTGCTCGACCATCGTCGGGATCGCCACGTCGACTGTGTGGAAGACCCCGGAGAGGTTCACGTCGACGGCGTCGCGCCAGCCGTCGGCGCCGGAGAGCATGGGTGCGATACCGGCGTTGGCGATGACGATGTCGAGCCGGCTGAACTCCTCGAGTCCGGTCTGCAGTGCGCGCTGCAGGGCGGCTCGGTCCCGGACGTCGGCCTGGGCCGCGACGATACGCGCCCCGGTGGCTTCGACCAGCTTCACGGTGGTGGCGAGGTCGTCGGCGGTGGCCAACGGGTAGGGGACCGACGCGATCTGTCCGCAGATGTCGGTCGCGATGATGTCCGCGCCCTCGGACGCCAGTTTCACCGCGTGTGCCCGCCCCTGCCCGCGGGCCGCGCCGGTGATGAACGCGACCTTGCCCCGCAGCGACGGCACCTCAGGCCCGAAGCTGACCCTTGGCCGGGTCTCCGGCCACGATCGGTGACAGCATTTTGAGGTCGGGAGCCCCCTGCAGATGGTCGCCGACAGCGGCGAACAGTTCTCTGACCGCCGGTGCGGCGCTGTGATGCTTCAGGGCATCTGCGTCGGCCCATTGTTCGACGAACACGAACGTTCCATCCGTTTCGTGGAGGGCATAGAGTTCGCAGCCGGGCTCCTGGTGCACCGCTTCGACAGCGGATCTACATGCCTCTCGTACCGTGTCGACTGCTTCCGGTTTGGCGGTGAACGACGCTACGACGACGACAGGGTCGGCTCCGGGCATGTGCAGACACTCCTCGGTGGGGGACGAGACGAACAACCGTCGACCCTACTTAAGCTGCCAAGGAATCAATGAGGGCATCATCGGGCTGTGGCCTGTGTGGCAGATGGTGCAAATGGGGTAGTTGCGACTAGGCTTGCCAGCATGGCTAGTAAGACCGCCGCCCGATCGAGTGCGCGTACGAGCAGGTCAAAAGCCGGTTCACGAAGCGGATCGCGACCTGCGCGACCAGCAAAGCGGCGCCAGCCGACCCGTCGTCGCGGTGCGTCGCCCCTGGCCGGCGCGGGGGTCGCCGTCGGTCGAGGTGCGCGAGCGGGCTGGCTGATGCTGGCCAGAGGCGCGGGCACAGCGGCCCGTTCGGTCGGCCGGGCCCGCGAGATCGAGCCGGGCCACCGCCGCGACGGCATCGCGCTCGCGCTGCTCGGCGTTGCCGTCGTGGTCGCTGCGAGCTCTTGGTTCGGTGCCGCCGGCCCGGTCGGTGGATGGATCGACACCATGCTGCGTGTGCTGATCGGTTCAGCCGTGGTGCTGATGCCGCTGGGACTCGCCGCCGCCGCGGTGGTCCTTATGCGTAGCGAGCCCGACCCGGACGCACGGCCCCGCCTGATCTTGGGCGCGTCGATGACAACGTTGCCGGCACTGGGTCTGTGGCACTTGTGGTCGGGTTCCCCGGTGGACTTCGATGCGCGACAGCACGCCGGCGGCTTCGTCGGCTTCGCGATCGGCGGCCCACTGTCGGATGGGCTGACCGACTGGATCGCTGCGCCGCTGCTGTTCATCGGGGTGCTGTTCGGTCTGCTGCTGATCACCGGTACCACGATCCGTGAGGTGCCTGCCACCGTCCGGGCGATGTTCTCCACCCGGGTCTTCGCCGACCGCGGCGACGAGGACGAGGACTTCGGCGAATACGACGAGGACTACCGAGGCGATTACTCGCGAGGGGCCCGCGACGAAGATCCCCCCGAAGACTTCTCCGAGGGCTACTACGACGATCTGGATTCGCGGTTCGCCGGCGAAACGGCAGGCGCGCCGATGGACAACTACCCTCTCGACGAGGACGCGTCCGCCTCCGGCGAAGAGCCTACGAAGGCGAGGGGACGGTCCCGCAAGCCCAAGCGGTCCGCAAAGCTCTCGCTGGACCGGGTGGTGGAGGGCCCCTACGCGCTGCCGTCGCTGGACCTGCTGATGGCCGGTGACCCACCCAAGCGGCGCAGCGCTGCCAACGACCGCATGGTAGAGGCCATTACAGAGGTGCTTCAGCAGTTCAAGGTGGATGCCGCCGTGACCGGCTGCACCCGTGGGCCGACCGTCACGCGTTACGAGGTAGAGCTCGGCCCGGGCGTCAAGGTCGAGAAAATCACTGCCCTGCAACGCAATATCGCCTACGCGGTGGCCACCGAGAGCGTGCGGATGCTGGCGCCGATCCCGGGAAAGTCGGCCGTCGGCATCGAGGTGCCGAATGTAGACCGCGAGATGGTTCGGCTGGCCGACGTGCTGACCGACCCATCCACCCGGGGCGACCACCACCCGCTGGTCATCGGGTTGGGCAAAGATATTGAGGGCGAATATATCTCGGCGAACCTGGCCAAGATGCCCCATCTGCTGGTGGCTGGCTCCACCGGGTCCGGCAAGTCTAGCTTCGTCAACTCGATGCTGGTTTCGCTGCTCGCACGGGCTACCCCGGAAGAGGTCAGGATGATCCTGATCGACCCGAAAATGGTGGAATTGACACCCTACGAGGGCATTCCGCACCTCATCACCCCGATCATCACGCAGCCCAAGAAAGCAGCCGCGGCGCTGGCCTGGCTGGTCGAGGAGATGGAACAGCGGTACCAGGACATGCAGGCGTCGCGGGTGCGCCACATCGACGACTTCAACGCGAAGGTGCGGTCGGGGGAGATCACCACACCGTTGGGCAGCCAGCGCGAGTATCGGCCATATCCCTACATCGTCGCGATCGTCGACGAACTGGCCGATCTCATGATGACCGCACCTCGCGACGTCGAGGACGCGATCGTGCGGATCACCCAGAAGGCGCGCGCCGCCGGTATTCACCTGGTGCTGGCCACCCAGCGGCCTTCGGTGGACGTGGTGACCGGGCTGATCAAGACCAACGTGCCGTCCAGGCTGGCGTTCGCCACCTCGTCGCTGACCGACAGCCGCGTGATTCTCGATCAGCAAGGCGCCGAGAGACTCATCGGAATGGGCGATGGGCTGTTCCTGCCGATGGGCGCCAACAAGCCCATCCGGTTGCAGGGCGCCTACATCACCGACGACGAGATCCACGCGGTCGTGAATGCCACCAAGGAGCAGGCCGCGCCCGAGTACACCGAGGGTGTCACCGCCGCCAAGACCAACAGCGAACGCTCTGACGTCGACCCCGACATCGGCGACGACATGGATGTCTTCCTGCAGGCTGTCGAGTTGGTGGTGTCCAGCCAGTTCGGGTCGACGTCGATGCTGCAACGCAAGCTGCGGGTGGGTTTCGCGAAGGCCGGTCGTCTGATGGACTTGATGGAGACTCGCAGCATCGTCGGTCCCAGTGAGGGCTCCAAGGCCCGTGAGGTCTTGGTCAAGCCCGACGAGCTGGCGGGGACGCTGGCCCTGATCCGCGGCGTCTCATCAGACGCAGCCGAATCCGACGAGTAGCCCCTTTGGCGCCGAACTCGACGTAATGGCCCGTTTCACTCGACCTTTTGCGGCGAAACGTTGGTTTGGGCAAGAGGGGTGAACGGCGAGAGGGTCAGGAGCATGCGGGTGTTGCCGAGGATATTGGGCTTGACGTAGCTCAGGTCGAGGAACTCCGCCACGCCGGTGTCGTAGGAGCGGCACATCTCCTCGTAGACCTCAGCGGTGACCGGAGTGCCGTCGATCTCTTCGAAGCCGTGCCTTTCGAAGAACTCCGTTTCGAAGGTCAGCACGAAGATGCGCTCGAGCTCCAGTTCCCGGGCGACGTCGAGCAACCGGTCGACGATCCGATGGCCCACGCCGTGGCCCTTGACCCGCGGGTGCACCGCGACCGTGCGCACCTCGCCGAGATCGGCCCACAACACGTGAAGTGCCCCACACCCGATCAGTTCGCCGTCCAGTTCGGCGACCCAGAACTCCTGGACTGCCTCATAGAGTGTGACCAGGTTCTTCTCCAGCAGAATCCGCCCGGAGTAGATATCGACGAGTGCCTTGATCGCCGGCACGTCAGAACTGCGTGCACGCCGGACGAAGACCCGCCCGGATTCCACCCCGTGCGGACCCTCCGACGCTGCAGCAGCAGATCCTGCGATCACAGGTGCGAGGGTATCCGCAGCGGCAACCGATATTCTGTTCCGGTGCCGGGCCAACCTTCCACCGATCCGGTGCTGCCCCGCGCGCGGGTGGCGAACATCGCCAACGTGCTCACCGGCATACGTTTCCTGCTGGTTCCGGTATTCCTGGTCCTGCTCTTCGTCGGTGATGGCCACCAAACCACGTGGAGGATAGCGGCGTTCGTGGTCTTTACCATCGCAGTGATCACCGACCGGGTGGACGGCGCGCTGGCGCGCAGCTACGGCATGATCACCGAGTTCGGCATGCTCGCCGATCCGATCGCGGACAAGGCGCTCATCGGGTCGGCACTGATCGGGCTGTCGATTCTGGGCGAACTGCCGTGGTGGTTGACGGTTGTGATCCTGGTGCGTGAGGTCGGGGTCACAGTGCTGCGGTTCGCCGTGCTGCGGCACGGAATCATCCCGGCCAGTCGTGGCGGCAAACTCAAGACGCTGGTGCAGGCGGTTGCCATCGGGTTGTTCGTGCTGCCGTTGTCCGGCGCGTGGCTGTCCGCCGCCTGGGTCATCATGTGGGTCGCCGTCGCGCTGACCGTGATCACCGGGGTGGACTACGTCGTCTCGGCGATCAGGGGTTCGCGCGATAGCCCCGCTGGTGACGGCGACCGCTGATCCGGTCTGACGGATTCTTCCCAGCCTGTTTGTTGGCCTGTTTCTTGGCCTATTTCTTAGGCCTGTTTCCTCGGTTTGCCCGCTTGGGGGAACCAACCCGCCGCCGATCGGCGTTGCACTGATAGTCAACTCAGAAGGAGGGGCGCAATGACGGCTTTGCTGCGCGAGGTGATCGGTGACGTGCTGCGTGGCGCGCGTACGGCGCAGGGACGCACCCTGCGTGAGGTTTCCGGTTCCGCGCGTGTCAGCCTCGGCTACCTCTCAGAGGTCGAGCGGGGCCGCAAGGAAGCCTCGAGTGAACTGCTCGGAGCCATCTGCAGCGCGCTGGACGTGCCGCTGTCGCGAGTGCTGACCGACGCCGGCACCAAGATGGCCAAGCGGGAGGTCGGCCCCGTCTCGCCAGCCGGCGCCGCCAGGATCGATGGCACCATCGATGCCGCCACCAAGGTCGTCATCCCTCAGGTCGTTTCGGTGGCGGTGGCCTGACGGGGTGGCCGCACAGGCGTCACATCGTCCGCTGGGGTGTGGTGATCTGCGCGGAACCGATAGGTTGGCAGTAGCGGGAACCACGACTGACCCATGCGAAACGAAGGCGGAGTGAATTCATGGCCAATCCGTTCGTCAAGGCCTGGAAGTACCTCATGGCGCTGTTCAGCTCGAAAGTCGACGAATATGCCGATCCGAAGGTGCAGATCCAGCAGGCCATCGAAGAGGCGCAGCGCCAACACCAGGGTCTGACGCAGCAAGCCGCACAGGTGATCGGCAATCAGCGGCAGCTGGAGATGCGGCTCAACCGGCAGCTGGCCGACATCGAAAAACTCCAGGTCAACGTACGTCAGGCGCTGACCCTTGCCGATCAGGCCACCGCCGCGGGTGACGCCACCAAGGCCACCGAGTACACCAACGCCGCCGAGGCGTTCGCCGCCCAGTTGGTAACCGCCGAGCAGAGCGTCGAAGACCTCAAAACGCTGCATGACCAGGCCCTGCAAGCGGCCGGACAGGCGAAGAAGGCCGTCGAGCAGAACGCGATGATGCTGCAGCAGAAGATCGCCGAGCGCACCAAGCTGCTCAGCCAGCTCGAGCAGGCCAAGATGCAGGAGCAGGTGAGTGCCTCGTTGCGTTCGATGAGCGAACTGGCCGCTCCCGGGACCACGCCGAGCCTCGACGAGGTGCGGCAGAAGATCGAACAGCGCTACGCCAATGCCATGGGTTCGGCTGAGCTGGCGCAGAACTCGGTGCACGGCCGGATGATGGAGATTCAGCAGGCCAGCGTCCAGATGGCTGGGCACTCGCGACTCGAGCAGATCCGCGCATCCATGCGCGGCGAGACGCTGCCCAGCGGCGGTGCGAAGGAATCCGCGACCCCTGCGGCCAAACCGACCTCGGCCACACCGGAAAACCCGCTCTCTCAGTAGCGTTCCACCATGTCTGGGAGATCGAGTGCGCGGCGGCCGGTGGCCTGGCAGTCGATGATGCAGCACGGATGGCAGAACGGGATAGACACGGCCGCGGAGTTGTCCGACGCGTTGGCAAACAGGCTCAGTGCCATGGCCGATCCGCGGGCCAAACTGCTCCGCAAACGGAAGTGGGCCCTGCGGCTGGGGTTGCTCTTCACCGCCGCCTGCGGATTCTGGATGCTGGCGACGGCCGTGCTGGCGACCTGGAGCACACCGTTCTGGGTGCTCTTGATCACCGGGCTGATCGCCGGCGGTGCGGCCTTTCTGGCCACCTTGTTGCTGCTGCGTTATCGCTGGCTGCGGGGAGTTCCGCTGCCTGCACCGCGATCGCGGGCCACCTGGCGACTGCCGCCCCGGCGCTCGGCCGCCCGCCGTTCCATGGCGACCCTGGCTTCCTCCGAACGCGGCCTGTTCTCGCTTCTCGGGGTGATGGAGCGGGGGCGCATGCTGCCTCCTGACGAACTTCGCGAATTGGCTGCTGCGGCCAACCACACCGCCACCACCATGGCCGCGACCGCCAACGATGTGGTGTCGATGGAGCGCACTATCGCCTCGGCGCCGCAATCTCGTGGCTATCTGGGCCCGACGGTCACCGCGTTCGCTGCACAACTCGACAGCGGAGCCCGCCAGTACGGCGAGTTGGTGACCGCCGCCGCGCAATTGGTGTCGGCGGCGAACAGCGGCTCGATGTCCAGTTCGCCGATGGTGCAGCGGCGCTACCGTGACGAACTGGTCAGTGCCACCGACCGGTTGACCGGCTGGGCGCAAGCGTTCGACGAACTCGGCCGGTTGCGCCGGGCCTGATCGGATTTCTGGCCCGGACGCCTGGTCCCGGTCGTCACATGCTCGGTCGCAGTGAGGGCACCGCGATCGCGGCAACTCCCCGCAGCGTGCCCTTGACCATGTCCAGAAAATCGAAGTAGTCGCGCCACAGCGTGATGCGCCCGTCGCGCACCTCGAACACCCCGCACACCCAGAACTGCACTCGCAGCGGGCCGAGAATCAGTGCGTCGGTGCGCTCGGTGAGCACGGTCGCGTCATCGGCGGCGATTCGGTGGATCTTCACCTCGAACCCCATCCGTCCCTCCATCGACCGGAACAGCTTCATGGCGCGGTGTCGGCCGCGAATCGTGGGCAACCCGACGTTCTCGTACACGAGATTGTCATCGAGGGCGCAGTCGGCGGTGTGGAAGTCCTGCTCCTGCAACGCGTTGAGAAACACCTCGACCACACGGGTGTTCTCGACAGCAGTGAGTTCGTCGATTCGGTCGGTCATGAGACCCAGACTAGGGGTAACACGTGTGGCAGGGTAGGGCGAGTGCGAGTCGCCGTCGTCGCAGGTCCCGACCCCGGGCACGCCTTCCCGGCGATCGCGCTGTGCCTGAAGTTCGCGGCGGCCGGTGATGAGCCGGTACTGCTCACCGGGACTGAACGGCTGGACGCGGCGCGATCGTCCGGCGTTCGGGCCCGCCTGCTGGAAGGGCTGAACCCCGCCGAAGTCGACGACGACAACGATGCTGGGGCGAAGATCCACCGCCGTGCCGCCCGGATGGCGGTGTTGAACGCACCACGACTGGAACAGCTGGCGCCTGATCTGGTGGTCTCCGACGTCATCACTGCGGCCGGCGGGCTGGCCGCGGAGCTGCTCGGTCTGCCTTGGGTAGAGCTGAGCCCGCATCCGCTGTACCGACCGTCCAAAGGGTTGCCGCCGCTGGGCAGTGGTCTCGCGCCGGGGGTCGGTATCCGCGGGCGGCTGCGCGACGCCATCATGCGAACACTGACCGACCGGTCGTGGCGGGAGGGCCTGCGGCATCGGGCGGCGGCCCGAGCCGGGATCGGTCTCGCTGCCGATGATCCTGGTCCGGCTCGGCGGTTGATCGCCACGCTGCCCGCCCTGGAGGTTCCCCGTCCCGACTGGCCGCCGGAAGCGGTACTGGTCGGGCCGCTGCACTTCGAACCGACATCGACGATACTGCCCGCCCCGCCGGGCGGCGGACCGCTCGCGGTCGTGGCGCCGTCGACGGCGGCCACTGGTACCCAAGGTCTGGCCGAACTGGCGCTGCAGGCGCTGACGCCGGGCGAGGTGCTGCCACGCGAATCGAGGGTCGTGGTGTCTCGGCTGGACGGAGCGCCCCTGCGGGTTCCGCCGTGGGCCGTCGTCGGGCTGGGTCGTCAGGACCAGCTGCTCGCCCAAGCCGATGTGATGATCTGCGGCAGCGGCCACGGCATTGTGTCGAAGACGCTGCTGGCCGGTGTACCGCTGGTGGTGGTACCCGGTGGTGGTGACCAGTGGGAGATCGCCAATCGAGTGGTACGGCAGGGCAGTGCCCGGCTGGTGCGTCCGCTGACCGCCGATGCGCTGGCGGCAGCGGTGAACGAGGTGCTCTCGCAGCCGCGCTACCGCGCCGCTGCCCGGCGGGCGGCGGCCAGCGTCGCCCGAGTCGACGACCCGGTACGAGTCTGCCATGAGGTGCTGGTGCCCTCGGCGTAGCGTGGTGCGGTGCGTTTGACCGAATTCCACGAGCGGGTCGAAGGCCAGTTCGGCCCAGCGCGCGGCGCATCGCTGCTGGTTGACCATGTGCTGACCAGACTGGGCGGACGCACCGCCGCTCAGGCTATCGACGACGGCGTCGAGCCGCGCGAGGTGTGGCGCGCAGTGTGCGCGGACTTCGACGTCCCGCGCGCCGAATGGTGAGTTGAGGAAGAGAAGACGCCAGCAGATCGCTCAGACAGGTCAGCAGATCCGTGGCAGCTGTTCCCCGACCGGTAGGTCCACCACCCGGGTCGCGCCGAGCGCGGTGCGGGCGACGACCATTCCGGCGTGATCGGCGACACATTCACCGATGACGGCCGCCCGTCCGCCCAGCGGATGGGAGTGCATCGCGGCCAGCACCTTCTCGGCGTCTGCGGATTTCACGATCGCGACCAGCTTGCCTTCGTTGGCGACGTAGAGCGGATCGAGGCCGAGCAGGCCGCACGCGTCGCGAACGGCCGCGGGGATAGGCAGCGCCCGCTCACTCAGCGAGATGCCGACGCCGGCGGTCCGGGCGATCTCGTTCAGGGTTGCCGCCACGCCGCCACGGGTCGGATCACGTAGCGCGTGGATGTCAGCGCCGGTGTCGATCATCGCGGCGACCAGGCCGTGCAGCGGCGCGCTGTCACTGGCCACCTCGGTGGTGAACTCGAGGCCTTCCCGGCAACTCATCACCGCAACCCCATGAACCCCGATGTCTCCGCTGACGATCACGACGTCACCCGCGGCGGCACGCTGCGGGCGGATGTCGGCCCGCGCGTCGATCAGGCCGATGCCGGTGGTGTTGATGTAGAGCCCGTCACCGTGACCGGCATCGACCACCTTGGTGTCACCGGTGACCAACTTGACCCCGGCCGCCAGCGCAGCAGTTCCGAGGGCGCGGGCGACCCCGGCGATCTCGTCCAGGGCGGTGCCCTCTTCGAGGATGAATGCCGTCGACAGCACCATCGGCTGCGCACCTGCCATCGCCAAATCGTTGACGGTGCCGTTGACCGCGAGATCGCCGATCGTTCCCCCTGGGAAGACCAGCGGCTTGACCACGAATGAATCGGTGGAGAATGCCAGTCGGGCACCGGCAACTTCGACGACCGCCGAATCACCCATCGCAGCCTCGGACGCCGGCCCGAACGCCGGCAGGAACAGATGCTCGATCAGTTCGCCGGACATGGCGCCTCCGCCACCATGTCCCATCACCACGTTGGGTGCGGCCCGCAGTGGAGCCGGACAGACCCATGCCTGCGCATCGATGGTCGCGCCTCGATCCGCGGATGCCTCAGCCATGGCTCACCTCCAGCCTCCGGTACTGGTAGTAGGCCGCGCAGGCGCCCTCGGCTGAAACCATCGTCGCGCCAAGCGGATTGCGCGGTGTGCAGGCGGTTCCGAAGGCGGCGCACTCGTTCGGCTTCAGCAGGCCCTGCAGTACTTCGCCGGACCGGCACACCGCGGACTCCTCAGTATGGATGTCGGCTACCGAGAACCGCTGCTCGGCATCGAACTCCTGGTATGCCGGCGCGAGGCGCCAGCCGCTGTTCGGTATCACCCCGATGCCGCGCCAGGGCCGGTCGGTCACCTCGAAGACGTCGGCCAGCATCGCCTTGGCCGCGGGGTTGCCCTCGTCGCGAACCGCTCTGGGGTACGCGTTCTCCAGTTCGTGGCGACCGGACTCCAGTTGGAGCACCGCGCGTCGAATGCCCTCCAGGATGTCGAGCGGCTCGAAGCCGGTCACCACGATCGGGATGCGGTACTTCTGGCACAGCGGTGGATATTCGGCGGTCCCCATCACCGAACAGACGTGCCCGGCGGCCAGGAAGGCCTGCACCCGGCATGCAGGGGATTCCATGATCGCCGAGATAGCAGGCGGCACAAGCACATGCGACACCAGCAGCGAGAAGTTGGTGATGCCCAGGCGTTTCGCCTGGAACACCGTCATCGCGTTGGCCGGAGCTGTGGTCTCGAACCCGATGCCGAAGAAGACCACCTGCCTGTCCGGGTTGTTCCTGGCGATGGTCAATGCGTCCAGTGGTGAGTACACGACCCGGATGTCGCCGCCCTCGCTCTTGATACGGAACAAGTCCTTCTCACTGCCGGGGACCCGCAGCATGTCACCGAACGAGCAGAAGATCACTTCTGGGTGTGCTGCGATCTCCAGCGCCTTGTCGATGGTCTGCAGCGGTGTCACGCAGACTGGACAACCTGGACCGTGGATCATCTCGATCTCATCGGGCAGCAACTGGTCGATGCCGTGGCGGATGATCGAATGTGTCTGGCCGCCGCAGACTTCCATGATCGACCAGCGTCTGCTGGTGATCTCCTTGATCTCGCGTATCAGCTTTCCGGCCAGTTCTGGATCGCTGAACTCATCGAGATACCTCATGATTTCACCATGACTTCACCGTCAATTCGCCTGGTCTGGGTTGGGCCTACCGGCCTGTTCGGCCGCCTGCTGGAACCCGTCGCCGAACTCCTCGGAGAGCACCCCGAGATGCCGGAACTCGGCCAGCGTCCGTTCGGCGGACTCCTCGTCGAGTCGCTGGATGGCGAACCCGACGTGCACGACCACGTACTGGCCGATCTCGGCGTCGGGTAGGTACTGCAGGCAGACATCCTTCTGAACGCCGCCGAAATCCACCACCGACATCAGCGTGCCGTCACGCTCGTCGATGCTCAAGATCCGCCCGGGTACCGCCAGGCACATGGCATCCTCCCTTCTGTCGGCTTTCTGGTTAGCCCGCGTTCCCGACCATGATTTGCCCCAACGCGATGCCGCCGTCGTTGGGTGGGACCAGGCGATGGGTGATCACCCTGCACCCGGCCGCACGAAGCCGGGGAACCGTCAGCCGTAACAGCAGCGCGTTCTGGAATACCCCGCCCGACAAGGCGACTATCTGCGGAGCCGCGGGGTCTGCGCGTGCGATGTCGACGATCAGGTCGGCCACCGCCCGGTGAAACCGGGCGCCGATCACTGCCGCTGGTACGGCGTCGCGCACGTCGGCGACCACGGCAGCGAGCACCGGGGCCGGATCGATCAGCGCGGGCCCGACTACTGGATCGACCTTGGAACTCACCTCGGTATCGACTTTGATATCGACTTGGGTGCCGACGGCGAACCGGTAACCGCCGGCCTCGGGAACGGACCTGGCCAGGCCCTCCAATTCGATGGCGGCCTGAGCCTCGTAGTCGATGACCTGGCGCACCCCGGCGAGCGCGGCCACCGCATCGAAGAGTCGGCCCATGCTGGAGGTGGGCGCAGAACCCAAGCCGGTCTGCAGTTGATGGGCGAGCACGCGGCGTTCGGCCTCGGGGCAGGCTGCAACCGGCGGCAGGTCGCGATCCCACGCCAACCCGGCGGCCCACAGGTGCGCCAGAGCCATCCGGTAGGGCCGCATCACGCTGACGTCCCCACCAGCCAACGGCACGTACCGCAGTGCGGCCAGACGCCGGTACCCCTTGTAGTCGGCGAGCAGGACCTCGCCGCCCCAGACGGCGCCGTCCGGTCCGTAGCCGGTGCCGTCGAAAGCGAACCCGAGGACCTGCTGCGAGCCGTCGAGACCGTTCTCGGCCATCGCCGCCGCGATGTGCGCATGGTGGTGTTGTACTGGCCGTACCGGCCGGCCGGCGGCATGGCGCTGGGCCCAGGCGGCGGATCGGTAACGTGGATGCGCATCGGCGACAAGCACTTCCGGCGCCACCGCGGTCAGCTCCTGCAAGTGCAGTGCGGCGGCATCGAAGGCCGACAGTGTCGCCAGGTCGTCCATGTCACCGATGTGCTGACTCAGCCAGGCGTACCTTCCCTCGGCGACGGCGAACGTGTTCTTCAGGTCACCGCCCACCGCCAGCGTCGGCGGCACCGGCACCGGCAGCGCGACCGGCAGTGGCGCATATCCGCGGGATCGCCGGATCGGCAATTCGGCACCGTCGACGACGCGCACAACCGAGTCATCGCACGGCACCAGGATCGGGCGGTCGTGCATGAGCCACCCGTCGGCCAACCCGGCAAGCCGTTGCAGCGCATCGTCGTCGGTGAAGCAGATCGGTTCCGCGCCCAGGTTGCCCGACGTCATCACCAGCACCGCCGGTCCGGGTTCGTCGTCATGCAGACCGAAAAGCAGGATGTGCTGCGGTGTGTAGGCCAGCATCACCCCGAGATCGGGGTTGCGCGGCGCCACCGCGCTGGCGATGTATGCGCCGGCACGGCGCGGCATCAGCACGATGGGACGCTGGGGGGCGCTCAGCAAGCGGGCGGAGACGGTATCGACGTCGGCGATTGTGCGTGCGGTGTCAAGCACATCGACCATCACCGCAAAAGGCTTGTCACCGCGTTGCTTTCGTCGCCTCAGAGTGTCGACCGCCTGCTCGTCGGCGGCGTCGCAGGCCAGGTGGTATCCGCCGATGCCCTTGATCGCCAGCACGCCTCCGCCTCGCAGCAATGCTCGGGCGTCGTGCAGTGCGGACTCGCCGGTTCGGCTTCGGCCGTCGGGGTCGACGTAGCTCAGGGTGGGTCCGCATCCGGGACAGCAGACCGGCTGGGCGTGAAAACGCCGGTCGGCCGGATCAGCGTACTCGCGTGCGCATTGCGGGCACATGGTGAACGCGGACATCGTGGTGTGGGCACGGTCGTAGGGCAGCGACGCGATGATCGTGAACCGGGGGCCGCAGTTGGTGCAGTTGATGAACGCGTGCCGGAACCGCCGGTCGGCCGGCTCACGCTGCTCGGCCGCGCAGTGCGCACACATCGCGACATCGGGAGAGGCCAGGGTGCGTCCACCGGTATACGAGTTGTCGGCGATTGTGAAACCGATCGCACCGACCAGCGGAATCTCCTGGATGTCAACGGCTTCCACCACCGCCAGCGGCGGAGCGTCGGCGCGCAGCCGGGCGCGGAACTGATCGAGGGCGCTCGCTTCGCCCTCGACCTCGATGATCGCTCCGGAACTGTCGTTGCGGACCGAGCCGGACAATCCCAGCGCGGCGGCGCTGGTGTAGACGAACGGCCGGAAGCCGACGCCCTGTACCACCCCGTGAACGCAGATCCTGAGCCGGCGCCGGGTCGTCACGTCCATGTACTTGATGAACTGTCCAATGAACCGATGGCCACGGCGGCCGTAGGGTCGGGGCTCGTGTGCCGCACGATCCAGCCGTACCAGTCCGGCAGACCATCGCCGGTCGTCGCCGACAGCGGCAGAATCTCCGCTTTCGGGTTGATCGACTCGACGTAGCCGCTGAAACGTTCGAGATCGAAATCGACGTAGGGCAAGAGATCTGTCTTGTTGACCAGCACAGCTTCGGCCGCCGAGAACATGTGCGGATACTTCAGCGGCTTGTCGGTGCCCTCGGTCACCGACACCACGACGACTTTGCTGCGTTCACCCAGATCGAACATCGCCGGGCAGACTAGATTTCCGACGTTCTCGATGAACAGCAGCGAGCCGGGCTCCGGGGCGAGGGTGTGCAACGCACGGTGCACCATGTCTGCGTCCAGGTGGCAACCCGCCCCGGTGTTCACCTGCACCGCCCGCGCTCCGGCGGCGCGGATTCGGTCGGCGTCCAGCACCGTTGCCTGGTCACCCTCGATGACGGTGACCGGGCGGTCACCGGTCAGGTCGCGGATCGTCCGTTCCAGCAGCGTGGTCTTGCCCGATCCGGGGGAACTTGTGATGTTGAACGTCAGAATGCTGTTCTGTTCCAGCCATCTTCGGTTCTGCTCGGCTTGGAGGTCGTTCTTCGCCAAGACCTTCTGTTCCAGCGAGACAATCCGGGCGGGGTGGTCGTGGGGATGATCGTGCCCGGCCATCGTGATGACGCTGTCGTCGCTGCCGCACCCGCAGGTCGCACACATGCTCAACTCACCTCCATCGAAACGATTCGCAGTTCTTGGCCGGCACGCACTTCGACGTCGGTGCTCCCGCACGAGCACAGCAGGATCAAGTCTTGCAGTTCGAAGTCGGTGCCGCAGACGTGGCAGTGTCCTGCGCCGGAACGCACCTCGAGGTCGAGGCGAGCACCATCGGCTGCTGTGCCCTCGGCCGCCAGCTCGAAACAGAACTTCATCGCCTCGGGCGCGACCGCGGTCAGCGCGCCCACCTCCAACCGGACGCTGTGCACCCGCCGGCCTGCGGCGTGCTCGCACACTGCATCGATCACACTCTGCGTCAGTGCCATCTCATGCACGTCTGCCCCGTTTCGGCGCGGATCAGTCCCCGGCGACTACCTGGGCCGGATCAGTCCACCATAGGCCGGGCCGGGTTCGCTTGGGCGCGGTCTTCGCCCACGATTCGGTGTCGCCCGCAGGACCTTCGGCGTGTCAACTTGAGTCGAACACGTGTTCGTCTATTCTGGCTGGTGTTCGACGGTGAGGCGCCGGTCGCACCCGACTTGTCGGTGGTCACCTCTAGCGTCGCGGCCAACCGAACACCGCAGAGAAACGGAGAACCCCATGACGCAGGCCCCTGACCGCGAGAAGGCCCTCGAACTGGCTCTCGCGCAGATCGAGAAGAGTCACGGCAAGGGATCGGTGATGCGCCTCGGTGACGAGGTGCGTCAGCCCATCTCGGTCATCCCCACCGGATCCATCGCACTGGATGTGGCGTTGGGAATCGGCGGACTACCGCGCGGCCGGGTCATCGAGATATACGGTCCAGAATCATCCGGCAAGACCACTGTAGCGCTGCACGCGGTGGCCAACGCGCAGGCCGCCGGCGGCATCGCCGCGTTCATCGACGCCGAGCACGCCTTGGATCCCGACTATGCCAGGAAGCTGGGTGTGGACACCGACTCACTGCTGGTGTCCCAGCCCGACACCGGTGAGCAGGCACTCGAGATCGCCGACATGCTGATCCGGTCGGGCGCTCTGGACATCCTGGTGATCGACTCGGTGGCAGCACTGGTGCCGCGCGCCGAGATCGAGGGCGAGATGGGGGACAGCCACGTCGGACTGCAGGCCCGGTTGATGAGCCAGGCGCTGCGCAAGATCACCGGTGCGCTGAACAGCTCGGGTACCACCGCGATCTTCATCAACCAGCTTCGCGAGAAGATCGGTGTGATGTTCGGATCACCCGAGACGACTACGGGCGGAAAAGCTTTGAAGTTCTACGCCTCGGTGCGCCTGGACGTACGGCGGATCGAGACGCTCAAGGACGGCACCGACGCGGTCGGAAACCGGACTCGCGTCAAGATCGTCAAGAACAAGGTCTCACCACCGTTCAAACAAGCGGAGTTCGACATCCTGTACGGCAAGGGCATCAGCAAGGAGGGATCGCTGATCGACATGGGTGTGGAGCACGGGTTCATCCGCAAGTCCGGCTCGTGGTTCACCTACGAGGGCGAGCAGTTGGGCCAGGGCAAGGAGAACGCCCGCAAGTTTCTGCTGGAGAACGTCGACGTGGCCAATGAGATCGAAAAGAAGATCAAGGAGAAGCTCGGCATAGGTGCCGTAGTGACCGATGACGAGAACCTCGATGTCCTGCCGGCCCCTGTCGACTTCTGAGGTATCCCGCGAGGAGCAGGCGCGGACCCTGTGTCTGCGTCTGCTCACCGCGCGCGCCCGTACCCGTGCCGAGCTGGCCGCCCAGCTGACCAAGCGGGGGTACCCGGGTGACATCTGCGCCCGAGTGCTGGATCGCCTGGCCGACGTCGGTCTGGTCGACGACACCGGCTTCGCCGAGCAGTGGATCCAGTCGCGACGGCGCAGCGCCGGAAGAGGAAGAAAGGCCCTGGCCGCCGAACTGCGCGACAAAGGTGTGAGCGACGACGTGATATCGGAGGCTCTGGCCGCGGACGATTCCGGTGCCGAACGCCTGCGAGCCGAGCAACTCGTCCGCGGCAGGCTCCGTCGCGAGCAGCTCACCGACGATGACGCCAAGGTCGCCCGCCGACTCGTAGGTATGCTCGCCCGCCGCGGCTATGCCCAGTCGATGGCATATGACGTGGTCAGCAGCGAACTGGCCCGCGAGCAAGAACGACGTCGGGTTTGAGCAGGCGCGACTAGACCTGGTGCGCCGGCGGTGGGTGCCACTGGCCGCTGAGGACCTCGCGCTTGGGGGCGTACAGCCGCATAGTGACCCCGAGCGGGCCGGTCGGAGCCGGTAGCCAGTTCGGTTCCTTGTCGGGTCCAGGATTGGCGTGCTGGAGATACAGATCCAGCGAGCCGTCGGCGTTGTACCGCAACGGATCCCGGTCCCCGAGCGCGAACCGGTCGAGCTCATTGGCAACCTGATAGCCTTCCGCGTCGTACATGGTGACCGACCAGAACGCCTCGACCGGCGGGAGCGCATCGGCATCGAAGTGGATGACGTAGTTGCGATCTCCGGTGAGCGGATGTCCGTCGGCATCGGCCATCAGGAGCGGATACACCGCGTCCTCGGCGGCGTTGGCGCCCAGGCCCACCAGGCTCAGGACAGCCCGCTGTAGGTAAGAGTTGCCGTATACCCCGATGGAATCGGTCATCACGGACCAACCGTTGACGGACCTTCCCAGCGTCGGGACTGCGGCCGTCATCGCGGCCATGGCATCCTCCTTGCCGGCGGTGAGCTGCGCTCGCTGTTCATCGTTGCAGCGTGCCCGGTCGAACGGCTTGCCGGCCTCGATGCCGATCCCATTCAGCCGGGCCAGCACCGAGAAGTCGGTGGGGTGGGGCGGGTTCACCCTGAGCAGGTCGGCCGCGTAGCTCAGGAAGTCCAACATGTCCATGGCGTTGACCAACCGCAGTGGTTCGGTGCTCAACTCATTCGGCGCATTGGCCGCCTCGGGTGGCTGGGCCACGGGTGGCCCCAGCGGCGTGATCGAGTAGCCGTCCTGCACGGCGTGCACCGCGGAGTAGTCGGCGGGCCCGTTGGTCTGCGTGCGGCCGATGATCCAGACGAACGGAGTGGGTGCATGGATGACGGGGACTCCGTCGGGCAACCCGCCACGATTGCCGGGGCCGACAACGGCGAACTTCTGATCGCCGGTTCCGGAAGTCCGCGTGCCCGGGTTGGCGAAGACGTCCGTCCACATATCGAGCAGCGGCAGCATAAAGTACCGGCCCCCGGTGTCTCGGGCCTCGAGGATGGCCGGACCCGCCGTCAGATCCAGCCAGGCCGACGAGTACAACGTGTCGAAGTTCGGCCGCACTACCGAGCGGAACCCGGCATCGGGGTACTGGCGAACGTGGTGGAACTCATTGGGCCGCAGGGCTAGCGGGTGTTCCCGGGGCGAGGCGTTGATGGTCTGCCTTCGGGTCACATCCATTATGACGAGGGGATAGAAGTAAACGAATGCCTCGTAGCCCAGAGTGCGAACGTCGGCGGACGGGTTGCTCATGGGATGCTTCCGGTTCGTCTCAACGGCGTTCGTTTGAAACGCCGATCGGCTAGACGACTCTCGTCTAGACGGCTTCTGTCAAACGGCTTTCGCGCCGGGGGCGCCTTCCTGCTCGACGGCGCCTGTGGCCAATGGCGTGGTGCCGCGCCGGGAGCGGCGCATCCGGCGTTCCAGCCAGGTGGCGAAGGCCGACAGCGAGAAGTTCACGCTGATCATCAACACTGCGATGACCATCAGCGCCGGAACGTAGTTGCCATACACTGAACCGACGTTGGTCCCCTCCCGCACCATCTCGACGAAGGTGATCTGATAGCCGATCGCAGTGTCCTTGAGTACCACCACCAGCTGGGACACCAGCACGGGCAGCATCGACGTGATCGCCTGCGGCAATAGGATCAACCGCATGGTCTGCCCCCACCGCAGCCCGAGCGCGGAGGCCGCCTCGGACTGACCTCGCGGCAGCGCGTTCACGCCGGACCGCACGATTTCGGCGATGACGGCGCCGTTGTAGAGCGTCAGACCGGTGATCACGCCCGCCAGCGCCAGTTGTCTGGACGGGAAGACGTCGTGGAGCGCGAAGAGGAAATACGCGAAGATCATCATGATCAGGACCGGGATAGCCCGGAAGAACTCCACGAACACCGCGCACCCCCAGCGCAGGGCGGCGTGGGTCGACATCCGGCCCATGCCCAGCAGGAAGCCCAGGATCAGAGCCAGCACGATGGAGACGGCCGCGGCGGTCAAGGTTCCCTGAATGCCCGGCAGGATGTAGGTCTTCCACAGATTCGCCGTGAGGAACGGTTCCCACTTCGCCGCGGTGAGCTGGCCCTTGGCTGCCAGCCGAGTGATCACCACCCACAACACCACTGCCGTGGCCAGCACGGTAATGACGGTGATGGCGTGGTTGCGCGCCCGCGCCCGCGGACCCGGGGCATCGAAGAGGACGGAACCGCTCACGACGCCACCGCCCATCGCTTCCCGAGCCAGCCGAACAGCAAACCCATCGGCAGCGTGAGGATCATGAAGCCGACAGCGAAGATGGTGCCGACGGCCAGCAATGCCGCGGTGTTCTCGATCATCTCCTTCATCAGCAGCGCCGCCTCGGCCACCCCGATCGCCGAGGCGATCGTGGTGTTCTTCGTCAGCGCGATCAGCACCGAACCCAACGGAATCAGAACAGCCCGGAAAGCCTGTGGGAGCAGGACGATTCGCAGATTCTGGCCGAAGGTCAGCCCCAGTGACCGCGCGGCCTCAGCTTGGCCCAGAGGAACAGTGTTCACGCCGGAGCGCAGCGTCTCGCACACGAAAGAGGCGGTATAGACGGTGAACCCGAGTACCGCCAGCCGGAAATTACTGTCCTCGATCGAGGTGAGCGATTGCGAGTCAGCCAGCGTGACGCCGAGGGTCTGGGCCAGCCCGAACGAGCAGAACAGGATGATCAATGTCAGCGGGGTGTTGCGCACCACGTTGACGTAGGTCGTGCCGAGCCAGTTGAGAATCGGCACCGGCGCCAACCGCATCGCTGCCAGCACCGTTCCAAGGACCAGCGCACCGAGCGCGGAGTAGAACGTCAGCTGGATCGTGGTCCAGAAGGCCTCGAAGATCTGGCCGCGATACTCAGTGAATACCTCCACGCGCGCCCCCTACAACCAGCCGGTCCTGGCTCAGTTCTTGTCGATCGGCGGCGGGGCCGGCGTGGCGATCCCGGCCGGACCGAGGTTCTTCTCGAACGCTTCCTTCCAGGCGCCGGACTGCTCCATCTTGATCAGCGCATCGTTGATCTTGGTCTGCAGTTCGGTGTCGCCCTTCTTGAGCCCGATACCGAGGCGCTCCACCGTGAACGGCTCACCGACGATCTTGAAGGCGCCGGGGTTCTGCGCGGCGAAGCCGGCCAGGATGACTTCGTCGGTGGTGACCGCGTCGATCGCGCCGTTCTTCAAAGCTTCAATGCAGGCCGAGTAGGTGTCGTACTGCTGCAACTGCACGCCCGGGTACTCGTTCTTGATGTTCTGCGCCGGGGTGGAGCCGCTGACCGAGCAGAGCTTCTTGTTGTTCTGCAGCGATTCCGCCCCGGTGATGTCGGTGTTGTCTGCGCGAACGAGCAGGCTCTGACCGGTGATCAGGTACGGCCCGGCGAAGTCCACCTTCTCCTCGCGGGCGTCGGTGATCGAATAGGTGGCGACGATGTAGTCGACTTGACCGTTCTGGATCAGCGTCTCGCGCTGCCCCGAGGGCGATTCCTTCCAGTCGATCTTGTCGGGGCCGTAGCCGAGTTCCTGGGCGACGTAGGTCGCGACGTCGACATCGAAGCCGCTCATGGTGCCGTCCGGATTCCTCATCCCGAGACCCGGCTGGTCGAACTTGGTGCCGACGACGATCTTGTCGCTGTCACCGCCGCAGGCGACGCCGGCGAAGAGGACCGCGACGACCAACACGAGGGCAGTGACGAGTCGCTTGGGCAGGCACGGCATGGATGGGTCCTTTCGCGGGCGTTCAGTGGTGCAGAATTTTTCCGAGGAAGTCTTTGGCGCGGTCGGTCTTCGGGCTGCCGAAGAACTCGGTCGGTGATGCGGATTCGACGATGGCCCCGCTGTCCATGAACACGACCCGGTTGGCCGCGCCTCGCGCGAAACCCATCTCGTGGGTTACCACCAGCATCGTCATTCCTTCGGAGGCGAGGCTGGTCATCACGCTGAGCACCTCGTTGATCATCTCCGGATCGAGTGCGCTGGTGGGTTCGTCGAACAACATGACCTTGGGGTTCATCGCCAGCGATCGCGCGATCGCCACCCTCTGCTGCTGGCCACCGGAGAGCTGGGCGGGATACTTGTCGGCCTGGTTGGCCACACCGACGCGCTCCAGCAGCGACATCGCGTTCGTGCGGGCCTTGTCCTTGTCCATCTTGCGCACCTTGATCGGCGCGAGCGTGACGTTCTCCAGAATCGTCTTGTGTGCGAACAGGTTGAAGGACTGGAAAACCATGCCGACATCGGACCGCAACTGTGCAAGCTTGCGTCCTTCGTCCGGAAGCACCTCGCCGTCGATGGCGATGGTTCCCGAGTCGATCGTCTCCAACCGGTTGATGGTTCGGCACAGCGTCGACTTGCCCGAACCGGATGGACCCAACACCACGACCACCTGCCCGCGATCCACGTCGAGGTTGATGTCCTTGAGCACATGCAGGCTGCCGAAGTGCTTGTTGACGCTCTTCACGGAGACCATCGGGGTGGTCGGGGAGTCCGCGGCGACAACTCCTCCATCCGGGCTGGTGGCGTCCATGGGAGCAGACATTACCCAGGTAACGGACAGCCTGCCGAGAAGTGGATGAATCTCCCCGCCCGTACCATGGGTTCGTGACTTCGGTGGTGACGCGGCGGACGGGCGCACAGAATCCCGCCGAGCCTGCGCGACCCGTCGGCTCGGCGTCGCAGCGTACGTATCAGGTCCGCACCTACGGCTGTCAGATGAACGTGCACGACTCCGAGCGGCTCGCCGGACTGCTGGAAGCTGCCGGCTACACCCGCGCGGGCGAGGGGCGCGAGGCAGACGTGGTCGTGTTCAACACGTGTGCGGTACGGGAGAACGCCGACAACAAGCTCTACGGAAATCTGAGCCATCTCGCCCCGCGTAAGCGATCCGATCCGGACATGCAGATTGCAGTCGGAGGCTGCCTGGCGCAGAAGGACCGTGATGCCCTGCTGAGCAAGGCGCCGTGGGTGGACGTGGTGTTCGGCACCCACAACATCGGTTCGCTTCCGGCCCTACTGGATCGTGCTCGCCACAACAGGACGGCGCAGGTCGAGATCGAAGAGGCATTGCGCGAATTTCCTTCAGCTCTACCGGCGGCACGCGAATCAGCCTATGCAGCATGGGTTTCCATTTCGGTCGGCTGCAACAACACCTGCACGTTTTGCATCGTACCTGCGCTGCGCGGCAAGGAGGTGGACCGAAACCCGGCCGACGTCATCGCCGAGGTTCGGTCGCTGGTCGATCAGGGCGTACTGGAGATCACGCTGCTCGGCCAGAACGTCAACGCCTACGGGGTCTCCTTCGGCGATCCGCTTCAGGCGCGCGATCGCGGGGCGTTTGCAAAGCTGTTGCGTGAGTGTGGCCGGGTCGGCGGGCTGGAGCGGGTGCGTTTCACCTCTCCGCATCCTGCGGAGTTCACCGACGATGTGATCGAGGCGATGGCCGAGACCCCCAATGTATGTCCCGCGCTGCACATGCCGCTGCAGTCGGGGTCGGACCGGGTGCTCAAGGCGATGCGGCGCTCGTACCGGGCCGAGCGCTATCTGGGCATCATCGACGGCGTGCGGTCCGCCATCCCGCACGCCGCGATCACGACCGATCTGATCGTCGGGTTTCCCGGCGAGACCGAGGACGACTTCCAGGCGACGCTCGACGTGGTGGCCCAGGCAAGGTTCTCCGCCGCCTTCACCTTCCAATACTCCCGGCGGCCCGGTACGCCCGCGGCCGAGATGGACGGTCAACTTCCTAAAGACGTTGTCCAAGAACGATATACACGCCTTATTGATCTGCAGGAGCGTATTTCCCTGGAGGGGAACGCAGCTCAGGTCGGACGGATCGCCGAAGTGCTGGTGGCCACCGGTGAAGGCCGCAAGGACGCTCGCACAGCACGAATGTCCGGGAGGGCCCGGGACGGAAGGCTGGTTCACTTCAACCATGCCGGACGGCCCATCCGTCCTGGCGACATCGTCACCACCAGGATCACCGGGGCCGCTCCGCACCACCTGATCGCCGATCTGGAGCCGCTGGCACACCGGCAGACCAGGGCCGGCGACGCGCACGCGGCCGGGCTAAGACCCAGAACCGGGCCCACCACCGTGGGCCTTGGATTTCCCGCAATGGGTGCGCCGTCCGGCGCGGCGATGTCGCCCGGGTGCGTTAGGTGACGATCCCCGACGGCAGCGGCGAATCCGCCGGTAACGGCGAATTCGACGCATTCAAGGGCGACATCGAGAAGGCCGAGCGGCGCGTAGCGGGTGAATTGAACCCCGGGGCACGGGCTTTGGTGCTCGCTGTCTTGGTATTCGTGCTGTTGGGAACGTTCGTGATGCCGCATACCGGCGGTGCCAGCGGCTGGGCCGTGTTGGCTGGAACCGACGACGCGGTGCGCGCCGGCGTCTCGCTGCCGTCGCGTGTGTTCGTTTGGCTGGCGCTGGTATTCAGCGTCGGCTTCTCCATGCTGGCCTTGTTGACCAGGCGCTGGGTACTGGGCTGGATCGCGCTGGCCGGGTCGGCGGTGGCCTGTGTTGCCGGCATGCTGGCCGTGTGGTCGCGACAAACCGCGCCCGAGTCCTATCCCGGCCCCGGATTCGGTCTGGTGCTGGCGTGGTTGACGGTGGTTGTGCTGACATTCCATTGGGCGCGTGCGGTGTGGGTGCGTACCGCAGTGCAACTCGCCGCCGGTGAACAGCGGCGCTCGGCAGCCGCCGCGCGGGAGGGAAAAGCCCTGCTCGACGGCCCCGAGGACCCGGGCGACGATTCCGACGGGCAGGCGCGGCGCTAGCGCCTCTTACCCAGCGCCTCCACCGCGGCGTCCGCCCACTGCCGCCACTGTTGGGCGCTGGCGCGCGCGGCCTCGGCGTCCTTGGTACGCCCGGCCGCCGCGGCTTTCTCGGCCTGACGCTCGTATTGCTCAGCACGTACCCGGAATTGATCAGCGCGCGCTCTGGCCTCCGGATCGGCCCACCCGGAGGACGCGGCGTCACGTACCCGCTTCTCCACCGCACGCATCCGCCGATCCAGGTCGGCAACCTGCTCGCGCGGCACTTTGCCGATGGCGTCCCACTTCTCGCCGATGGTGCGCAGCGTCGCCTTGGCAGCGTCCACGTCGTCGGTGTCGATGCTCTCGGCCTCGGCCAGCAAGGCCATTTTGGCCTTGGCGTTTGCCTTGAACTCCGCGTCGCGTTCGGCGTTGACAGCGTTGCGGGCCTTGAAGAAGGTGTCCTGCGCCGCCTTGAACCGGCGCCACAGTGCCTCGTCGACGTCCTTGCTGGCGCGGCCGCTGGCCTTCCAGTCATTGAGCAGGGCGCGGAAAGCCGCGGCCGTGGCGGCCCAGTCGGTGGACCCGGCGAGTTCCTCGGCCCGCGCGCACAACTCCTCCTTGGCCTGCCGGGCTCCGACCCGCTCGCGGTCCAGTTCGGCAAAGTGTGAACCGCGGCGGCGGTTGAACGTTTCACGGGCCGCCGAATACCGCTTCCACAGCGCGTCGTCGGTCTTGCGATCCAGACCGCTGATCGTGCGCCACTCCTCCAGGATCGTGCGCAGGCGGTCACCTGCTGACTTCCACTGTGTCGAGTTGGCGGCCAGGTCCTCGGCCTCGGCGGCGAGCGCCTCCTTGCGGGCCAGTTGGGCGGCTCGGTGCTCGTCGCGCCTGGTCCGATCGGCCAGCACGGTCGCCTCGGCGCGCTCGATGAGCGAGGTGAGCCGGGCGCGCAGTCCTTCTACATCGCCGAGGACCGCCGCAGTCGCCAGCCCATCGGCGAGTGTGCACGCCGCGGACTTGATCTTGCGCGGATCGCCGGTGGCCGTAGCCAGTCGGCGCTCGAGCAGCATGACTTCGGTGTGCAGGTCTGCGAAGCGGCGGCCGAAGTGCTCGTAGGCGGCTTCGGCGTCGCCGGCCTGCCAGGAGCCGATGACCCGATCCCCGGCCGAGGTGATCAGCCAGACCGTGCCGTCGGGATCGACCCGGCCGAACCGATGCGGATCGCTGGGCGGCGGCGCGACAGCCATCCCGGCAGCAGGCCCGGGGCTACGGCCGGGACGGGGTACCGGTCCCGGACGGGGCACTGGTCTCGGTGTTGGTGTCGGACTTGCCTGTACGGGGGATTCGTTGTCATCCGGCGGGGAAGCCGCACCCGGCTCACTGCTGGTCATTGATTCCTCGTGCCCTCCACGCGGCTCTCCGCGCACCTACCGCGCACCGCGGCGCCTGACATCGCTTGAAACGCTATTGAAGCAGGTGAGTCGCACCCATGCGCACCGCTTCGCGACCCCGGTTTGCAACCAGCGCAGGTCGGTCGGCAGGCTCAAGGGCCGACCGCATGGAGTTGGAGGGGGGTGCCGGATGGCCAAGGCGGACATCGCCGCCCTGCTCGCTCTCGGGGCCGCCTTCTTCATCGCCATCGGCAACGTCATCCACCAGCGGTCGGCGCACGACGTCACCGATGAACCGGTCAGCAACCTCGGCCTGTTCACCCGGCTGCTGCGAGATCGCCAGTGGTGGCTGGGCAGCCTCGTCGCGGCCGTCGGGTTCGTGCTGCAGGCCTCGGCGCTGGGGCTGGGATCGGTGTTGTTGGTGCAGGCCGTCCTGGTCACGTCGCTGTTGTTCGCACTGCCGATCAACGCGTGGGTGACCCGTCGGCGGGTCACCGCCTGGCAGTGGTTGTGGGCGGCGCTACTGGCCGTTGCGGTGGCCGTCGTCGTCACCGTCGGCAATCCGACCGAGGGGGATTCTCGCGCGTCGCTGCAGTCCTGGATCGTGGTGTGCGCGTTGCTTGGTCCGGTGTTGGTGCTGTGCGTAGCGGGTGCCCGGATCTGGTCCGGGTCCGCGTCCGCGGTACTGCTCGCGCTGGTCTCGGGTGCGCTGTGGGGTGTGTTCGCGGTGCTCACCAAGGGCGTTGTGGACCGCTTCCACGACGGGCTCTGGGCGACGCTGCGCACGCCAGAGTTGTATGCGTGGGCAGTGGTCGCGGTGGCCGGCACTGCCTGGCAGCAGTTCTCATTCCGGGCCGGGTCACTGACCGCCTCACTGCCCACCATGACGGTGACCGAGCCCGTGGTCGCCTCGGCACTCGGCGTCCTGGTGCTCAACGAAACGGTGCGACCGGGTGAAGACGGCTGGCTCATCCTGGTGGCGGCGGTGGCTGCGATGGTGGTCGCCACCACGGCGCTGGCCCGCGGTCAGGCGGCATCGACCCAACGGCCGGCCGCCGGGTCCGTTTAGGTTTGTTGATGTGCTGGATGTCGTCGCGATCGTGCCCTCAGCGCCGGTCCTGGTTCCCGAGCTTGCCGGAGCCGCGGCCGAGGAGATCGCCGATCTGCGCAGCGCGGTGTTCCGGGCCGTGGGCGCCCTGCCGGGCCGGTGGGTCGCCATCGGGGTCGGCCCAACCGACACGGTGATCGACCCACGACGGGCCGGGACGTTCGCCGGGTACGGGGCCGATCTTGAGGTCGCGCTCTCACCCGTGGTCGACGGCGGGCCCGGCCGGCTCGAAGACCACGAGCCCGACGGGCTCCCGCTGTGCGCGCTGATCGCCGGCTGGGTGCGCGGGCAGGTCCGGCCGCAGGCGTGCGTCGAGACCAGGGTGTACGCGGGGGATCACGAACCGGACGCGGCGCTGGCGATCGGGCGCGGGCTACGCGAGGACATCGCCGCGGCCGGCGATGCGGTGGGCGTGCTCGTCGTCGCCGACGGTGCTGCCACCCTGACCCCGTCGGCCCCCGGCGGTCACGACCCGGATTCGGTACCTCTGCAGCGGGCGCTCGACGATGCCCTGGCGACCGGGAACAGCCTCGCCCTGGCGCGGCTGCCGGGCGGGATAGTCGGCCGGGTGGCCTACCAGGTACTGGCCGGGATTACCGAGCCGATGCCCCGTTCGGCCGAGGAGTTCTATCGCGGCGCACCCTACGGCGTCGGCTACTTCGCCGGCGTGTGGCGGCCGTGACACCCCGGCCCTTGGCCATCGTCGGCCCAACCGGCACCGGCAAGTCCGCGCTCGCCCTTGCGGTGGCCGAGCGGTTAGGAGGTGAGGTCGTCAACGCCGACGCCATGCAGCTGTACCGGGGCATGGACATCGGAACCGCGAAGCCCACCGTCGCCCAGCGCCGCGGCATTGCGCACCATCAACTCGACGTACTGGAGGTCACCGAAACCGCCACCGTCGCCCGCTACCAGCGGTCCGCGCACCGCGACATCGAGGCGATCGCCGCCCGGGGAGCGGTGCCGATACTGGTCGGCGGATCCATGATGTACGTCCAGGCGCTCCTCGACGACTGGGTCTTCCCGGCCACCGACCCGGCGGTTCGCGCCTCCTGGGAACGCCGTCTCGACGAGCTCGGGCCGAGGGGGCTGCACACGGAACTGAGCCGGGTTGACGCCGAGGCCGCCGCGGTGATCCTGCCGACCGACTCCCGGCGCATCGTGCGGGCATTGGAGGTGGTCGAGCTGACCGGTCGGCCGTTCGCGGCGTCGAAGCCGGCAATCGGGAACCCGCGGTGGAACACCGCCATCATCGGCCTGGACTGGCCGACGGCGGTTCTCGACGAACGATTGGCCAAGAGAACAGACAAGATGTTTGCCGACGGGCTGGTCGACGAGGTGATCGCCTTGTTGGACCGCGGCTTGCGCGCGGGCGTGACGGCCTCGCGTGCTCTGGGATACGCGCAGGTGATCAACGCGATCGACGCCGGCCGCGGGACGGGCCCAACGCAGGAGGCGCTTGCCGATGCGCGCGAGCGCACCCTGGTCGGCACCCGTCGGTATGTGCGACGGCAGCGATCCTGGTTCCGCCGCGACCACCGCATCACCTGGCTGGAAGGTTCTGCCGGCGCTAGTGCCGAAGCTGCTGTCGATGATGAGGCCGACGGGCACTCTGCCAGTGCGGTCGAACGCGTTCTGCAGGTGTGGTGCGACGTATCCTGATCGGGTGAGGTTCGCCAAGGGGCACGGCACGCAGAACGACTTCGTGCTGCTCCATGACCTGGACGCGCGACTGGCGCTGTCGCCCCCGGTGGTGAGGGCGCTGTGCGACCGTCGAGAGGGGTTGGGCGCCGACGGGGTTCTGCGGGTCACCACAGCTGGGGCTGCACTAAGGGCGGGGGTGTTCGAGCGGTTGCCCGAAGGCGTGGAGGCGAGCGACTGGTTCATGGACTATCGCAACGCCGACGGATCGATTGCGCAGATGTGTGGCAATGGAGTCCGGCTGTACGCGCACTATCTACGCTCCGCCGGTCTGGAGACGCGGGACGAGTTCGTCGTCGGATCCCTGGCGGGTCCGCGCGGGGTGGTGCTGCACTCGGTGGCGGGCGCGATGGCTGACATCACCGTCGACATGGGCAAAACCAACGAGTTGGGAGCCGGATGGGCGGTAGTCGGAGGACGCCGCTTCACAGGTCTGGCTGTTGATGTCGGCAACCCACATCTGGCCTGCGTCGACCCGACGCTCAGCCCCGACCAACTCGATGCACTGGATATGCACGCACCGGTCTCGTTCGACGCGGCGCAGTTCCCCGAGGGGGTCAACGTCGAGGTGCTCACCGCGCCGTCGGACGGCGCCGTCTCGATGAGGGTGCAGGAACGGGGTGTCGGTGAAACCCGCTCGTGCGGGACCGGAACGGTCGCCGCCACCGTGGCGGCGCTGCACGAGCAAGGAATCTCGACGGGCACGCTGTCTGTGCATATCCCGGGTGGCACCGTGACTGTCACCATCACGGATGCGACCAGCTACCTGCGGGGGCCGTCGGTGCTGGTGGCCGCAGGTGAACTCGCCGAGGAATGGTGGGTGGCCCATCAGCGTTAAATCGGGTGCGCGACGCGTCGCGCCCGTGCAACTCTGTAGATGCTGATGACCTACTCCGAACTATCGCCCTCGGAACTGTCGCCGGATGACCTGTCGCCGGACGCGATCCCCAGCGCAGGCGAGCTGGCCCTGGAGGACCGCTCTGCGCTGCGCCGTGTCGCCGGCCTGTCGACCGAGCTGTCCGATGTTTCCGAGGTCGAGTACCGCCAGCTGAGGCTGGAGCGTGTTGTGCTGGTCGGCGTGTGGACCGATGGCCGCGCGGCCGACGCCGACGCCAGCCTGGCCGAACTCGCCGCACTGGCCGAAACTGCCGGCTCCGAAGTCCTCGAAGGTCTGGTCCAGCGCCGTGACAAGCCCGACGCGTCGACGTATATCGGCTCGGGGAAGGCACGCGAACTACGCGACATCGTCGTCGCCACCGGCGCCGACACCGTCATCTGCGACGGCGAGCTCAGCCCGGCGCAACTGACGGCGCTGGAGAAGGTCGTCAAGGTCAAGGTCGTCGACCGCACGGCGCTGATCCTCGACATCTTCGCTCAGCACGCCACCAGTCGCGAAGGCAAGGCCCAGGTTGCGCTGGCGCAGATGGAGTACATGCTGCCGAGGCTGCGCGGGTGGGGCGAGTCGATGTCGCGGCAGGCCGGCGGACGCGCCGGCGGCAGCGGCGGCGGCGTGGGACTGCGGGGACCGGGTGAGACCAAGATCGAGACCGATCGCCGCCGCATCCGTGAGCGGCTGGCCAAGCTGCGTCGCGAGATCAGGGACATGAAGAAGGTCCGCGACACCCAGCGCAACCGCCGGCTCTCCGCGGAACTGCCATCGGTGGCGATCGTCGGCTACACCAACGCCGGCAAGTCCAGCTTGCTCAACGCGCTGACCGGCGCCGGGGTGCTGGTCGAGGACGCGTTGTTCGCCACTCTCGAGCCGACGACGCGCCGAGGGTGCTTCGAGGAAGGCCGTCCGTTCGTGATCACCGACACCGTCGGGTTCGTGCGACACCTGCCGACTCAGCTGGTGGAGGCGTTCCGGTCCACCCTCGAGGAGGTGGTGGACGCAGACCTGCTGGTGCACGTCGTCGACGGCTCCGACGCCAACCCGTTGGCACAGATAAGCGCCGTGCGCGAGGTGGTCGGTGACGTGATGGCCGAACACCACGGCCGGCCCGCTCCGGAGCTGTTGGTGGTGAACAAGATCGACGCGGCCAGCGGTCTGGCGTTGGCGCAGCTGAGGCGGGCACTGCCCGGTGCGGTGTTCGTCTCGGCGCGCACCGGTGCGGGGCTTGATCGACTGCGTCGGCGGATCGGTGAACTCGCGCCGCAGACCGACACCGTGGTCGATGTCACCATCCCGTATGACCGCGGGGACCTGGTGGCCCGGCTGTATGCCGAGGGCCGGGTCGACGCGGCCGACCATCGCCCCGAGGGGACCAGAGTCAAGGCCCGCGTACCGGTCGCGCTCGCTGCCATCATGCGCGAGTTCACGACCCTCTAGTTCGGCCCCCCAGTTCGGCCTGCTGGTTCGGCCTGCTGGTTCGGCGCTCCAGGTCGGTCTCCAAATCGGCCCGAATCCCAGGTGCGAGCACTGCTGAATAGCGGGTACCCGGAACGGCGAGGGGGCTTTGTTATACCCGCGTACTGATGCACAGTTGACGAACGCGATACCTTACGGGGTACTTTGCCGGAATGCGGGAGGGTCGATGAGTGGGCACCGAGCCCAGCTGAACACAGCGATGGGGCGGATGGCGGCCTGCTTCCTGATGGCGGCGGGCCTCGTCCTGACCTTCCTGCTGGCGCCCGTCGCCGCGGCAACTCCCGAGAGCGACGCCGATGCCGCCATCACCGCTGCCTGGGAGGCCACCGGCGGCGCGGCCGGACCTCTCGGTCCGTCAAGCGGGGATGTGTATGGCGCCGGTGAGGGTTTCGCCCAGAACTTCGCCAGCGGCGCGATGTTCTTCACCCCCGAGACCGGAGCCCACTACATGCAGGGCGCCATCCTGGACAAGTACGAGGCTCTTGGCGGTCCCGCTGACAGCGACCTGGGGTTCCCGACCATAGACGAGGGACCTGGCCGGGTCGGGCCGGACAGCCGGAACGTGACTTTCAGCGCACCTGACAATCCGGTCATCTTCTGGACACCGGCGACCGGTGCCCGAGTGGTGCGAGGACCGATCAACGCGGCCTGGGACGAGCTCGGTGGTTCGTCGGCAGCGCTGGGTGTTCCCGCCGAGGACGAGGTGTTCCGCGGTGACGTGGTCACCCAGAAGTTCACCGGCGGTGAGGTGTCCTGGAACAGGAAGACGAAGGCCTTCACCACGGTTCCGCCGGAGCTTGCCGACCAGTTGACGGGGCTGGAGTTCCCGGATGATCCGACGTCGGCCATCAATGCGGCCAGGCGGGCGGCCGGTGGAGCGTTGGGGCCGTTGGGGGCCAAGGAGGGCGACGAGTACCCGATCGCCCCGGACGGGGTCGGTCAGGACTTCGCCGGCGGCAAGATCTTCTACACCCCAGCCACCGGTGCCAACGTGCTGACCGGTCAGGTTCTGGAGAAGTACGAGAGTGTGGGTGGCCCGGAGGGTGACCTCGGTTTCCCGACCAGTAGCGAGATCGACGGCGGGCTCGGTCCGACCAGTCGGATGGCGACCTTTGCCGCCGCTGACGATCCGGTCATCTTCTGGACTCCGGATTATGGTGCGGCGATCGTACGTGGCCCGATGAAGGCCGCGTGGAGCAAGCTCGACGAGGCTGAGGGCCCGCTCGGTGCGCCGACCGGTGACCAGACCGAGAGCAGCGGCAAGATCACGCAACGGTTCAGCGGTGGCTCGATCACCTGGGATCGCTCGACCAAGAAGTTCAGCACCGAACCCGCGGATCTCGCATCACAACTGGCGGATCTGGAGATTTCGGACAGTCAGGTGCCTGCGCAGGCCCCCGAATCCGCTGACTCCGATCGCGGGTTCAGCTGGAACTGGTGGTGGCTGCTGGCCGCCATACCGGTTTTGGCGCTGGCCGGTGCGTTGGTCGGGTTGGCGGTGTGGAACCGGCGCAAAGATCACGACGACGGGTGGGACGACCATCGGTTCGACGCCCACAGATACGACGCGGACCACGAGGATTACGAGGACCTCGACGACCGCGGCCACGACGATGACGACCACGCCTACGGCGCCGTATCCGTCACCGGTGCTCAGCAGCCGGGATCGGACGGGCCAACCGCCAGATTCGCCGAACCGTATGGGGAGCGCCCTGACACGCCAGGTCCGCGCCGCGCACCGGGCGAGCCGGGGGAATCGGCGGACCTGTGGGGTTTCCGGTTGCCCGACAGCCCGGTGGCCATGCCGCCGTCCGCCGTGCAGTGGGCGCAGAAGGCACAGTCGGTGGAACCGTTGGCCAGTTCGGAGGTCGAAGATCCCGACGCGGTGGACACCGAACCCACGCCCATCGTGGCGGATCCGGACGCGGTCGGGTCCGCAGTCCTTGCCGACGAAGCTTTTGCCGACGAAGCCCTTGCCGACCATGCGTACTCCGACGACGCTCACGCCGAAGAAGCCCAGGACGACTACGAGAGAGGGCGTGACTTTCCCAGCGGTCGTCATGCGGCCCAGCGGTCCGAGGAGCCGATGCCAGGTCAGACGGCGATACATCTGCCGCTCAGCGACCGTGCACAAGCCCCCGAGGGCTACCCGATCAAAGCCGACACCCGTTCTGGTTTCTACTGGTCACCGGACAGCCCTGACTACGACGACGCGATCGCCGAACTTTGGTTCGCCAGTGAGGAACTCGCTCGCACCAACGGCTTCGTCGAGGCGGATTGACGCCCTTCCTCCGCGGTATCAGATCTTGATCAGATCTTGCGGATTACGGTGACGACCTTGCCTAGCACCGCCGCATCGTTGCCGGGGATCGGTTCATAGGCCGGGTTGTGTGGCATCAGCCATACCTGTCCCCGGGTGCGCTTGAAGGTTTTGACTGTCGCTTCGCCGTCGATCATGGCGGCTACGATGTCGCCGTTGTCGGCGACGTTCTGTTGGCGTACCACTACCCAGTCGCCATCGCAGATGGCGGCATCGACCATCGAGTCGCCAACCACCTTCAGAAGGAACAGGGAGCCTTCACCAACCAACTCCCGGGGTAGCGGGAACACGTCCTCGACGGCCTCTTCGGCCAGGATCGGCCCGCCCGCCGCGATGCGACCGAGCACCGGGACGAACGTGGGTTGCGGCAGCGCATCGGAACCGGCGACGTCAGTCGTCACCATCGGTGCCGCGGGGTCGTCGAGCCCACGTACGTCCACGGCACGAGGCCGGTTGGCGTCGCGTCTCAGATAGCCCTTGCGCTCGAGCGTGCGCAGCTGGTGCGCCACCGACGATGTGGAGGTCAGACCGACCGCATCGCCGATCTCGCGGATGCTCGGCGGGTATCCGCGGGTGGTCACCGACGCGCGGATGACCTCCAGAATGGTGCGCTGGCGTTCGGTCAGGCCCTGGTCGAGACCACGGCGCCTGCCGGTTGCCTCCGCGCCGCCCGGGGTATCGCTGCTGTCACTCATGGCGACGAATGTAGTCGTCACTCCGGCAATAATCAAACATGTGTTCGACGTGTGTCGGATGTCCGTCGCCGCCGGGAGATGTCGGGGGTCGGGTCTATCGTTCCGCAACAGTTCGATCACGTGTTCTAGTAATCGAACATGTGAGCGATTATTTTCGAACAAAAGATCGAACAACCATCGACGGAAAGGGCGGACCGATGACCATTCTCGACATACGACACACCCGGGGACTCGATCAGCGAGTCCATGAGTTAGCCCCCGGACCAGGCCGGCGGCCGGCGGTCGCATCAGCTCCCGCTCGCCGGCAGCGGCCTTCGCGCCGTCCTCTGGGTGCGGCCGTGGGCTATCGCGGCTCCGCCGTGCGCATGTCCCGCGCGCCGCACCGACCTCGGCACCGAGACCGTCCGATCACCCCGGCCGCCACGGTGGTACTCGCGCTGGTCGCTGCAGGGATCACGGTGTGGCTCGGTCTGGTGGCGCAGGTGGGCGGTGTGCTCGGTGCCCAACCCCCGGTGCCGGCTGAGCTGGCAGTGGTCCAGGTGCAGGCCGGCGAGACGCTGCAGCAGATTGCCGAACGGCTGGCGCCCGGCGCCCCCGTTTCGACGGTGGTGGAGCGGATCCGCGAGCTGAACCAACTCGATTCGGTTGCGGTGGATGTCGGGCAGACGCTGATCGCTCCGATCGGCTGAGCCAGACGTGGTTGGCGACGGTGTCCGTGAGCGGGTGCTGGGTGGCCCGCGGGTCTCCCGGGTAGGCTCAGGAGAGTCCGAGGTGGTTGCCTGTCGACACGGCAAAGGAGCGGCTGTGCACTGTCCGTTCTGCCGTCATCCCGATTCGCGGGTAGTCGATTCCCGTGAGGCTGACGAGGGACAGGCGATCCGGCGCCGCCGGTCCTGTCCGGAATGCGGTCGCCGGTTCACCACGGTGGAGACCGCCGTGCTTGCTGTGGTCAAGCGCAGCGGGGTCACGGAGCCGTTCAGCCGGGAGAAGGTCATTCAGGGAGTGCGACGCGCCTGTCAGGGGCGGCAGGTCGATGACGACGCTCTGAACTTGCTGGCACAACAGGTCGAAGACACCGTGCGCGCGGCCGGCTCGCCGGAGGTGCCCAGTCACGAAGTGGGGCTGGCTATTCTGGGCCCGTTGCGCGAACTCGACGAGGTCGCCTACTTGCGGTTCGCGTCGGTGTATCGGTCGTTCTCCTCCGCTGAGGACTTCGAGCGCGCAATCCAGGACATGCGGGCGCATCGGAAAGTGCCGGCCACCGGCTGATCTTCTCAGTCGATTCGACGTTTCCCGTCGTCGGCCACGCGGCCGGCAAGGCGGACCCAGCCCTCGGGGCTCCACTGGGTCTCGATGACCGAACCCTTGCCCTGAATGATGGTCAGGTCGCGGCTGAGGTAGTCGGTGATGCGCACCGCCGCAGCTCCCGTTGCCTCGTCCTCGGGGACGCCCAGACTGGGGGCGAACATCCTGGCTCGCAACGTCCCCTGCTCCCGGTCCACCCACGCCCACAGGTAGTGCGGGATGTCGTCCGAATAGTCGTCGGGATCGGCGCCCAGGACCTCGTCGGCGGAGGCGAGGTCGTGGATGGCGAATTCGGGTGCCCACTCTGACCGGGCGTTGATCGCGGTCACCGCACCCTCGTAGGCGACCTGTACGAGCCCGGCTGGCACCTGCAGCGTGTGCACTGGGGCGCCTTGTTCGCGCAACCACCACGATGCGCCGACGGTCGGGTGCCCGGCAAAGGGCAGCTCGGTGGTGGGGGTGAAGATGCGGACGTGCGCCGAGTTCTGTCCCGGCGCCGGCGCATCGATGAATACTGTTTCGCTGTAACCTAATTCAGCGGCCACCTGCTGCCGATCCGTCGGTTCGACAGCGGCAGCGTCGACGACGCCCAGCTGGTTGCCGTGCTCGCCGTCTGGATCGGTGAAAACCCGCAGCACGGTCACGTCTATTCCCATAAACCGATGCTACGTGTTGAACAGCGGGTGTTGAACTCCGCAGATCGGTCAGGTTGCGCTGCGCTCGTCGGTTCCCATCGCGTCGAGCACGGCCACCCTGGTGCCCACCGATCCCGACAGCGCTCGTTCACTCAGGCCGGCGCGCAACATGTCGCGTAGGAGTTGCTGATCGTAGTCGGCCGGCTTGGTGGCGTCGATGAACTTCTGGACCACCTCGACGAATCGGTCCGGATCGTCACGGAAGGGGAAATGTCCAGAGCCGCGGAAGATCTCGAGCCGGGAGCCCGGCATCGCAGAATGCGCCATCTCACCGTGGCTGACCGGTATCACCGAATCCTGGTCACCCCAGATCAGCTGTACAGGAACCGATTCGGTCAAATAACAGCGATCCAGCATGGTGACTACCTGGCCCCGCCAGTCCACCACGGCACGCAGGGTGCGCGCGAACGCCGATGACGCGGTCGGCTCGGGCAGGTCGGCCAGGATTCGCAGCATCTCGGGGACGTCCCGGCCCAACCCCGTCGACCCCAGTGCCACACCGGCCGCGCGCCCCGCCAATCGCAGGGCCGGCAGCACCAGCGGTAACCGGAGCAAGGCCAACGCCTCACTGCCCATCGGCAGCGAGGCCAGGCGCAGCGCCAGGTTCACATCCTTGGTGACGCCACCGGCGCCGACCAGGATCAACCGGTTGACGTACTGCGGAAACTGATAGGTGAACTGCATGGCCACGCCACCGCCCAGCGAGTGCCCGATAACGGTGACCTGGTCGATGTCGAGGACACTGAGCAGATCGCGCATTCCGTTGGCGTAGGCGGCTACCGAATAGTCGGCACGCGGTTTCTCGGACTTGCCGTGCCCGAGCAGATCCGGGGCGATGACCGTGAACCGCTGGGCGAGTTTGGTCTGCACCGTGTCCCACGTCGTGGAGTTGTCGCCGATGCCGTGGATCAGCAGGATTGCCGGGCCCGACCCCGCGACCCGGAACGCTCGGCGGTAGCCGTGGATGGTCCGGAACTGCAGGGTGGGCGTCAGGTCGCGGACGGGCCGCAGGTTGGGCTTTCGCTTCGTCATCGCGTCAACCTCGCTGTCGGGCCGGTGACCGGTAAGGCCGGAAACTACCTGTCGTCCTCGTTGAACTTGTCTCCCGACTGTTGCGCGAGGAAGCGTTCGAACTCCGCACCGAGTTCTTCGCCGCTGGGCAGATCCTCGTCGCGTGCCAGCAGGGAGCGGTTTTCCTGGGCGGCGATGAATGCATCGTACTGGCGCTCCAACGCTGTCACCACTTGAGCGACCTCGGCGCTGCCGGCGACCTGCTCTTCGATCTTCGTGTGCACCTCGGCGCCGGCGCTGGACAGCTCCGTCAGGGGAATCTGCAGGGACCCGTTCCTGGCCACCTCGGCCAGCAATGCTTCGGCGGCCGGCGGGTAGTCAGTCTGTGCGAGATAGTGCGGCACGTGCACGGTGAAGCCAACCACCTCGTGGCCGTGCTGGGCCATCCGGTATTCGAGCAGGTTGGACACACTCGCGGGCACCTGCACCTCGCCCACCCACGGGGTGTGCTCGGCGATCAGTTCCTTGTTGTTGGCGTGCGCGGTCAGTGTGATCGGCCGGGTGTGCGGCACCGCCATCGGGATGGCGCCCAGCCCGATGGTCTGGCGGACGTCCAAGCGCTCGGCCAGCAGCCGGACCGCGGTGATGAACCGCTCCCAGCGCAGATCCGGCTCCATGCCGGCAAGCAGCAGAAATGGTGTCCCGACGCTGTCGTGCAGCGCGTAGAGCTTCAGCTCGGGATCGTCATAATGGGTGAACCGGTCGGTCTTGAAAGTCATCAGCGGCCGACGCGACCGGTAGTCGAGCAGTTCGTCTATCGCGAACGAGGCGACCAGTTCGGTGTCAAGCGTGTTCTTGAGGTGCTGTGCGGCCATCTTGATCACGTGCCCGGCGTCGGAGAAACCTTCCAGGGCATGGAGCAGCACCGGACCGCGTCCGTCGGCGGAGGACAACTGCGGGGCCGGGAACTCCAGTTCATACATTCCGCTTTGCTCGGGGTGGTACGGCTGTTCTGGGTACGGCTGCTTGTCGGTCATGCGCCTTGCCTCCTCATCATGGGGCCAAGTCATTCGGTCCTGCCGATAGCTCCAGTGTCGCGCATCTTCGGGCAACCATCCGGGCGACGGTCATTCCGGGGTCATTCGCCGGGTCGATCCGGGGTCATTCCGGCCCCATTACTCGGTACCAACGCGGAACCGCTGATGTCGCATTCCTACCGGATGCCCGAATCCGCGCTCAGCGAATCCGCCCGCGCCCCGCGGGGCCGTCAGACGCGGAACTGGTTCAGCGCACGCAGCTTGTTCATCACGTCCAGGGCCGCGACCTTGTAGGCCTCGGAGAAGGTCGGGTAGTTGAATACCGCGTCGACCAGGTATTCGATGGTTCCGCCGCAGCCCATCAGCGCCTGGCCGATGTGCACCATCTCGGTGGCGCTGGTCCCGAAGATGTGCACACCCAGCAGCTTGAGGTCGTCGGTGGAAACCAGCAGCTTGAGCATGCCGTACGAATCACCGGCGATCTGGCCCCGGGCCAGCTCACGATAGCGCGACACCCCGACCTCGTAGGGGACTGCTTTCTTGGTCAGCTCGACTTCGGTGGCACCGACGTAGGACACCTCGGGGATCGAATAGATTCCGATGGGCTGGAGGTCGGTTATGCCCTTGGCCGGCTCGCCGAACGCGTGGTAGGCCGCAAGCCTGCCCTGCTCCATCGAGGTGGCGGCCAGGGCCGGGAATCCGATGACGTCGCCGACGGCATAGATGTGATCGACCTTGGTCTGGAAGTTGTCGTCGACGAAGACCCGGCCGCGCTTGTCCACCTCCAGTCCGGCCTGCTCGACATCGAGATGCTCGGTCTGGCCCTGGCGGCCGGCCGAGTACATCACCGTCTCCGCCGGAATCTGTTTGCCGCTGGCAAGGGTGGTCACCGTGCCTGCCGATCCGACGTCGACCGCCGTCACCTCCTCGCCGAAACGGAAGGTAACCGCCAGGTCCCGCAGGTGGAACTTGAGCGCCTCGATGATCTCAGGATCGCAGAACTCGAGCATCGAGTCGCGCTTCTCCACCACCGTCACCTTGGTGCCGAGTGCTGCGAACATCGAGGCGTACTCGATGCCGATCACACCGGCACCCACGACGACCATCGAGGAGGGCAGCGATTTGAGGTCCAGGATGCCGTCGGAGTCGAGCACCCGTTCCTCGTCGAACTCAACGCCGGCCGGGCGGGCAGGCTTGGTCCCGGTGGCGATCACCACGTACTCAGCACTGACGGTGACACGCTCGCCGCGCGACAGGTCCTCCACGAGAACCGTGTGCGGATCGATGAAGCGGCCGTGCCCGGTGACCAGGTCGATGCGGTTGCGCATCAACTGCGAGCGCACCACGTCGACCTCCCGGCCGATCACGTGCTGGGTCCGGGCCAGCAGGTCAGCAGGGGTGATCTTCTCCTTCACCCGGTAACTCGAGCCGTACAGCTCGCGTTGGTTCATCCCGGTCAGGTAGACGACGGCTTCGCGAAGCGTCTTCGACGGGATGGTCCCGGTGTTGACACACACCCCGCCGAGCATCCGGCCGCGTTCCACCACGGCGACCGACTTCCCGAGCTTGGCCGCGGCGATGGCGGCCTTCTGCCCGCCCGGGCCTGACCCGATGACGACGAGGTCGTACTCCAACATCGAACCCATGGGGAAAGGTCTACGCCGGTTTGGGCGATATTGCATGCCGAATTGCAGCTGAATCGCATGCCGACCGGACCATTGGCCCATGAACAGAGCCCATGAACGATTCGGAACAACTTGGCCGATCAGCGGCGAGCGCCGCGCGCGCCTGAGCGCTCCGGTGGTTCCCCGGTGAGACGATGACGACGATGATCAGCACGTTCGGGCGGCGCGCGATCGGGTTGGGGACCCTGGGGCTGGTCTGCGCTTTGGTCTGTGGTTGCACGCGGGTCGTGGACGGTTCCGGTCTCGTCGCGGGTCCCGGATCCGACCGACCGGCGAAACCCGCGGTGCTGGCCGAGCTGCTGATCGAGCCTCAACGATTTCCAGGCGGCTACGTCGCCGCGGTGCTGGATTCGCACTCTGCCGATGGCGCCATCCGTGAGATCGACGGGGTGTCGGCGGGTGCGGTGGTGGAACCGTCCGACTGCGCACCTCCGGTGCCGGGACCGATTCCGCGCAACGCGGTGGCCGCCCGCGGTGTCGAACCGGACACCTCGAGCACTCTCACCGTCGCGCTCACTCGACACGCGACCGATCTGTCGGTTCGCCGGGAGCAGGTGACCGACTGTGCCGCCTTCACCACGGCGGCCGGCGAGGTTTCATCGTCGGTGACGGCGACACCGCTGCCCCAGCCGCCCGTGGACGCGGACGGATCGTATGCCGTCGAGTTGTCGGTGGCCCGCCCCGCCGAACCGCCCGAACGGGTCCTGGCCCTCGTCGCACAGATCGGCGACGTACGGGTAGCCGCGGCATGGACCAGTGACAACGACGACGCCGCCCCGGACACCGAGGCGCTCGACGCCCTGTTCCGGGAGTCGGTGGTGAAGCTGCGGCGCGGCTTGGGGCGCTAGCCGATCCACAGTTCGCGGTTCATCCACAGTCCATGACCGGCGGCCGTCACCGCGGCGAATTCCGACGGTGCCGACTGCGACGTTTCCTCCATGACGAATCAACCCGACATCTACCTCGACCGTCCCGGCTCGCTGATCGCCGCACTGCCCGCCGTTCTGGGTTTCGTGCCCGAGAAATCCCTTGTACTGGTCACCCTCGACCGCGGCGAACTGGGATGCGTGATGCGGGTCGACCTGTCCAGCGAACTCGCCGGTTCCCTGTCGCATCTCGCGGAGGCGGTCGCCGCCGCAGTGCCCGGCGCCGCGATCGCGGTGATCGTCGACGAGGAGGGCGCGACGTGCCGGCAATGCAACGACGATCACCGCCGTCTTGCCGACATGCTGACCGCGGCACTGGCCGGCCACGGCATCGAACTACTGGCCGCGCACGTGGTCGACAAGATCGCTGCCGACGGCCGGTGGCATTGCGCCGACGGCTGCGGCAACGGCGGCACGGTCGAGGATCCGTCGGCGTCACCGATGGCGGTGGCCGCCGTGCTGGACGGACGCCGGCTGTACCCGCGGCGCGCCGACCTGCAGCAGGTCGTCGAGGTCGATCCGGTTCGCGCCGAGGCGTTGTCCGGTGCCATCGACCACATCGCTTCTCAGCGTGGCGCCACACGTTCTGATGACGATGCCCGGCGCGATGTCGAAGCGGTGCTCGCCATCGTCGCGAGAATCGCCGAACAACCAAGCCCGTCCGATGCCGCCCTGGCCGCGTCGGCATGCGCACTAACCGACGGACGGGTTCGTGACACCTTGTACGCGCTGGCGGTCGGCCGTGAGGCCGGCGCCGCTGAATCGCTGTGGGCGGTGCTGGCGCGCAGCCTGCCCGGGCCGTGGCGGGTGGAGGCGCTGGTGTTGCTGGCCTTCTCCGCTTACGCGCGCGGGGATGGGCCGCTGGCCGGCGTGTCATTGGAGGCTGCGCTGGGCAGCGACCCCAAGCACCGCATGGCGGGCATGCTGGACTCGGCTCTGCATTCGGGGATACGGCCGGAACAGATCCGTGAACTGGCGCTCACCGGCTATCGGATGGCCGGACGGCTCGGTGTGGAGTTACCTGCGCGGCAGGTCTTCGGGCGCCGGGCCGGGTGAACTCAGACCTTTTCGACCTTGACCGCGTGCGCCATGTGGTGGGGGAGCTCGACCTGCTCGTGGCCGGGGATGATGATCGAAACGCCGCCGATGTCGTTGAGTTGCACCGTCACCCGGGCGCTCGGCACCACGCCGGCTTCCTTGAGCCGGCCGATGAGGCCGGAGTCGCCCTGGACATGCTCGGTGAGTTGTCGCACGACGACTGCGACCGGCATTCCCGTGGGCAGCTCGGTGAGTCGGACCAGGTTCATCGCATCGACGTCGACGGGCTGGCCGACACCGAGCTCGGCCAGACCCGGGATCGGGTTGCCGAACGGGGAGGTCGTCGGGTTCTCGAGCACCTGAACGAGACGGCGTTCGACGTCCTCACTCATCACGTGCTCCCAGCGGCACGCCTCGGCGTGGACTTCCTCCCACGGCAGACCGATGACGTCGACGAGCAGACGCTCGGCGAGCCGGTGCTTACGCATCACGGCGATGGCCAGGGCACGGCCTTTGTCGGTCAGCTCCAGGTGGCGGTCACCGGCGACGTGCAACAGCCCGTCGCGTTCCATCCGCGACACCGTCTGGCTGACGGTCGGGCCGCTCTGATCCAGCCTTTCTGCGATCCGGGCGCGCAGCGGCACCACGCCCTCTTCTTCGAGGTCGTAGATCGTCCGCAGATACATTTCCGTGGTATCGACAAGATCGTTCATGGCACCCTCCGTCGATCACAGTCTAGCCGTCTGACGCCGGGATTCAGGGCCGTCCACCGTGGCCCAGCGGGGTGCTATTCGATGTCGGGTTCGCTGCCGAGCCGCAGAACGGCTTCCCGGACCGCCTTCTGCAACGCCACGGCCGCGGCCCAGTCCGTGCCCGAGGGCCGGACCGGCGACCCGATGGAGATGTTGATCCTCCCGTGCCGTGGGAGGTGCTCGTCGGGGCGCAGGATCGCACGCGTGCCCCTGATGGCGACGGGAACGATCGGGGCTCCGGCCTGGGCGGCGACGACGAATGCACCCATGTGGAACGGGCGCAGCCCAGGTGGGCGGGCCAGGTGGCCCTCGGGGAATATCACGATCGACTGACCGGCCCGCACCTGATTGCGAAGCCGGCCGGTGCCGGCAACGCCGTGTTCTCGTTCGTAGCGTTCGACGAACTCGGTGTCCAGCCGCCGGAGGACGAATCCGTTGAGCCGTTCCTGCGCGAGCACTTCTCCAGCGACGAAGCGAAACGACGGCGGCAACACCGACGCGAGTGCCGGCCCGTCTAGCCAACTCGGATGATTCGCGGCGATGATGCACGGTGAGTCGGGTAGGTGGTCGAGACCCTCGACGGTGACCGCGGTTCCGGTGAGGCGGCCCAGCAGCCGGACGGCAACCCGGATCATCCGCCGGCGCCACCGCAGCCGGGGCAGCAGCACCAGCAGGGGAATCACCGGCACGGCGAGGACGACGAACACCGCCCACGCGTAGGCCGCGTAGCCGAGCACGGCGATCTGCTGCCGGGCGCGGCGCAATGATGCCGCGACGCCTCGCAGGCGAAACCGGGTCAGCTCCCACCACAGCGGCCGGCCCCGTGCACCGATCCGGCCCTGTTCGTAGGCCTCCCGACTGGCGGCCCTTCGGATCTTCCCGCTCGAGGTTTTCAGCACGGTGCCCGGGGGTGCCAGGACTACGTCGTCCGGTGCGGCGTCGAGTAGGTCGACCGTCGCGGAGGTGATCGCAGCCCGCAAGGCCGTCTTGGTGTCCTCATCAGTGGCTCGGGTCTCGGCCAGCACGACCAGACGTTCTGCCCCTTCGGCCGGGTCGGTGCAAGCGAACACCGCGACACAGCCCTTGCGGACGCCGTCGATCCTGCCGACGGCCTCCTCGAGTTCGGTGGGGTGCAGGTTGCGCCCGGCCCGGATGATCACATCTTTCACGCGGCCCGTCACGTACAACTCGGCATCGGCCAGGTAGCCGAGGTCTCCGGTGTCGAGCCAGTCTCCGCGCAGCAGGGAGCGGGTCGCCTCGGAATTGTGCAGGTAGCCCCTGGTTGCAGACGGGCCGCGAAACTGGATCCGGCCCTCGATACGTTCACCCACCTCACGGCCGGCGCCATCGACGAGGCGGATTTCGTGGCCCGGCAGGGGGCGACCGCACGCGACGAAGCGCAGCCGGTCCGGTTCGGCCGCCGTCGATGGTTCGGCCCGCCCCGAACGGACGAAGGTGTCGCGGTCGATGTGGTCGACGAGCGGTCCCCGGCCCAGTGGTGGGAACGCAAGTCCCACCGACGACTCGGCCAGCCCGTAAACCGGTGTCATCGCCTCCCACCGGAACCCGAAGCGGCTGAATCGCTCGGTGAACCGTTCGATTGTGGCCGGGCTGACCGGTTCGGCGCCGTTGAAAGCCAGCCGCCACGACCCCAGATCGACCTGTTCGAGTTCGGTGTCGTCGATCTTGTTCAGGCACAGCTCGTAGGCGAAGTTCGGCCCCGCCGAGATGGTGGCCTGGTGGGCGTGGATCGTCCTGAGCCATCGTGACGGGTCGGTCAGGAACACCTGTGGGGGCATCACCACAAGGGGGATGCCGAAGTAGAGCGGAGACAGCCATGCGCCGATCAGTCCCATGTCGTGATACAGCGGCAGCCAGCTGACGAAGACGTCATCCGGCGACACCGCCGCCGCCTGCCCCATGGCTCTGATGTTGGACAGGAGGTTGTGGTGGGTCAGGGCCACCCCTTTCGGCTGGCCGGTACTGCCCGAGGTGTACTGCACCAGTGCGAGGTCGCCGGACCGAGGCCGCAACACGTCTGAATCCGATGCACCGGAAAGCGATTCGGGGACCACGACGTCGTACAAGCTGTCGACGTTCGACCGCAGAAGGTGACCGAGCCGAACGGCTTCGGGCACGGTGACCAGCAGTGCCGCGCGAGCATTGCCGAGGATGCCGATGTGGCGGCGGAGATGATCGGCGAGCTGGGAGCGGCGGGCCGGCGGATACAGCGGCACCGGCACGGCTCCGGCGAGCAGCACCCCGGTGAAGGTGACGAAGTACGCGCGGCTTGACGGCAGCATGATGGCGACCGTGTCACCGGGTTGCACACCACGGGCGATCAACGCTTCCGCGGCCGCCACACCGTCCCGATGCAAGGCCCTGTACGTCAGCTCGTCGGTGCAGCCGTTCTCATCGAGGATCTGAATGTGGGTCCGGTCGGGATCGGCGCCGGCGTGCCACTCGAGGGCGTCGACCAAGGTGGCGGCGGTCTCCGGGATCCCGCCGGCCAGCGCCGCCGCCGCAGGTGTGGCGCCGTGGGCGGCCCCTGCCAATAGGGGATTGCTGCGCCTGACGGCATCCAGCAGGTCACTCGGTGTCTCCGCGGTGCCCAGCAGGTGCGCCGGCAGCGCTACCCCGAACGCTTTCTGGACTCGCCGCAGCAGCTCGGCCAGTTCCAGGCTCCCGATGCCGAGATCGTCGAACCGGCTGGCGACCGTCAGGGGGAGTTGTGCGGCATGCGGGTGCACCTCGCCGATGAGTTCCCGCACCAGGGCGAGGAGCAGGTCGGCACGCTTGTCGGTCGGCATCGGTCAGCGAGCTTTCCGATTCGGCCCGAGTCCGACACCGATTCTTCGGGCCGACGGCTTCATGGCTTCATTCTTTCAGCGTTCTTGACAGCTTTCGTCAGCGCGGACGTGTTCGCCGCTGTCCGCACCCGCTCTCGGCTGCGCGCGCATCCCGCCGCGACTGTCGCTCGGTCTCTTCGCGCCGTCGCCCAAAGAAGGCACTCGCCTATCCCTGACTCGTAGGGCGTAGGGGATGGGACTCGTATGGTGTAGGGGATGGGAATAGCCCCGACGAGCGAGGTGACGGCTGTGCTGCCGCCCGGGCCTCGGCTGCCCCGAACGGTCCAGGCGGCGCTGATGCTGCGCCGGGCCGTACCGTTTCTGGCAGCCTGCCGCCGCCGCTACGGCAACGTGTTCACGCTGCGGGTCGCCTCGATGGGCACGCTGGTGTACCTGGCAGATCCCGGCGACATCAAGACGGTTTTCGCCGGCGATCCAAAGATCTTCCATGCCGGCGAGGCGAATTCGGTGTTGAAGGGGTTGCTCGGCCAAACCTCGGTACTGGTGATCGATGAGGATGTGCACCGCGATCGGCGTCGGCTGATGCTGGCGCCTTTCCACCGTGACGCCGTCGCGCACCAGGCCGCGGTCATGGCCGAGATCGCGGCCGCCAACATCGCCGGCTGGCCGGTGGGGAAGACCTTCGCGGTGGCGCCCAGGATGAACGAGATCACGCTGGAGGTGATCCTGCGCACCGTCATCGGTGCCACTGACCCGGCCCGGTTGGCGGCGTTGCGCGCCGCGATGCCCGGTCTGCTCGACATGGGCACCTGGGAGACGCTGGCCATCGTGAACCCCAATCTCCTGCACCGCCTGCCCTGGCGGGGGCTGCGCAGGCGGATAGCCGCTGCCGACCGGCTGTTGTATGCCGAGATCGCCGAGCACCGTGCTGATCCCGACCTGTCGACCCGAACCGACGTGCTGGCCATGCTGATCCGCGCCGCCGACGAAGACGGACGCATCATGACCGACGTCGAACTGCGTGACCAGCTCATGACGCTGCTGGCGGCCGGGCATGACACGACGGCGACCGGGCTGGCGTGGGCGCTGGAAAGGCTGACCCGACACCCGGCGGCGCTGGACCGGGCGGTGCGCGCGGCTCGTGCCAGTGCGGCGGGGGATCCGGCGGGCGACGAGTTCCTCGACGCGGTCGCCAAGGAGACGCTGCGGATCCGGCCGGTGGTGATGGACGTGGGCCGGGTGCTCAAAGAGCCGGTGGAGTTGGCCGGCTACCGGCTACCGGCCGGTGTCATGGTGTTGCCGGGAATCGGCCTGGTGCACGCGAGCGAAGAGGTCTATCCCGACGCGGATCGGTTCGAACCGGACCGAATGCTGGATGCGACACTGAGCCCGACCACCTGGCTCCCATTCGGTGGCGGAAACCGCCGCTGCCTCGGTGCCAACTTCGCGATGGTCGAGATGCGGGTGGTGCTGCGGGAGGTCCTGCTGCGGGTCGAGCTGAGCACCACGACGTCTGCCGGCGAGCGGCAGCGGCTCAAGCACGTCACGTTGGTGCCGCACCGTGGCGCACGCATTCGAGTCCGAGCAATCAAAAATGTTACTTCACAAACGCATTCGGCACATCAGTCCGCCGAATGCCCTTCGTCTGCGCCGTCGATTCGCCCGAGTCGGTTTTAGCCCCCGGTCGATTCGCGGGCGGGGCAACAGCGGCAGCCCGAGGAGCCCGGCGAGGAACGTCAAGAACAAAGTGCCGAGGCTGGCCGGGGCGACGGTAACGGGTACCGCGAGATCCGCGGAGAAGGTCAGGCCGACGGCGCCGAGGGCCAACTGCAACAAAGCGATCCGCGACAGGTTCAGCGCACTGCGCCCCGCACGCCGCGCACCGGGCCGCGCGCGCAGCACACCGAGGCCGGCCCGGACCGTCCAGGCGAGTTCAGCCCACGTCCTGCTCCCTCGCACGCGGCTGCGTAGCAAGACAGCTGGCCGAATTCGTCTGTCCAGCATTCGTCCGCACAGCGGCGACCGCTGCGATTAGCCCGTATGCCGTGAACTCCGCGGCTTACCGGCACCCGCTAACGTGGGGCCATGCGCTGGCGTGGAGTGCACCATGTCGAAGTCAATGTCATGGACTACGAGGCGTCGATTGCCTTCTACGATGCCATGTTCGGCTGGCTCGGCTACCGCAGTTTCTGGACCCTGGACATCGAGTATCGGTCGACCTACTACATGGCGCGCTTCCCGTTGCCGCACAGCTACATCGGTATCCAGCCGGCCGAGATCGAAGGCAAACTGCGGCACACGGACCAGGCGGTCGGCATCAACCACATCGCACTGTGGGCGAGAAGCCGCAAGGAGATCGACCGGTTCCACTCCGAGTTCCTGACGCCGCGTTCGGTTCCCGTGGTCCACCCGCCCCAGGAGTATCCCGAGTACACCCCGGGCTACTACGCGGTGTTCTTCGACGACCCGATCAACGGCATCCAGTGGGAGTTGGCCCGGCTGCCGGCGATGCCGTCACCGGCCGCCGCGTGGCGGTCCTGGCGGGCGTTGCGCGCCTACCGGAAGGCGAACCCGCAATGGCAGCACTCGGTGGCTCGCGAAGCCATCCGCACCCTGCCCGGACGGCCCCGCTGACGAGGTGGCCGAACGGGACCGTGTCCACTGGGACTCCGAGTACGCCGGTCGCGGACCGGCGGCTGGTCCGGTCGTTGCGCCCGAGGTGTTCGCCACCCACCAGGACGTGTTCCCGACGGCGGGTCACGCGCTGGATCTGGCCTGCGGCGCCGGGTTGGGCTCGGTTTGGCTGGCCCGCCGCGGTTTGAAGGTGTGGGGCCTGGACGTGTCGCCGGTGGCTATTGAGCAGGCGCAGGAGTTGGCGCAGCGCAACGGAGTTGGCGATCGGTGCCGTTTCAGCGTCATCGACCTCGACGACGGTTTGCCGGACGGGCCGCAGGTCGATGTCATCTTGTGCCACCGTTTTCGCGATGCCCGGCTGGACCGGGGTGTCGTCGCACGGCTGGTGCCCGGCGGGCTGCTGGCCATCACCGCGCTCAGCGAGGTCGGCGCCCAACCGGGACCCTTTCGGGCTGCACCCGGCGAACTCTTGACCGCGTTCGCCGATCTCGACCACATCATCGGTGGCGAGGGCGATGGCCGGACGTGGCTGCTGGCGCGGCGCCGACTGTGACCCCGGTCGGTTCGCCGATTCCGCTCAGCTGGCGTAGGAACGCAGTCGATCGGCCCGTTCGCCGTTGCGCAGCTTGGACATCACTTCACGCTCGATCTGACGAACCCGCTCGCGTGAAAGCCCGAACAGCTTGCCGATCTGGTCCAGCGTCCGTGGCTGTCCATCGTCGAGTCCGAACCTGAGCCGGATCACCTGCTGCTCGCGCTCATCGAGCGTGGCGAGCACATGGCGGATGTCGGTGTGCAACAACTCGGAGATGACGGCGTTCTCGGCGGACATCGCCTCGGCGTCTTCGATGAAGTCGCCCAGCGGAGCCTCCTCATCACTGCCGACCGGCATGTCCAGGCTCACCGGGTCGCGGCTGTGCTCGAGCAGGTCGGTGATCTTCTCGACCGGGATACCGGATTCGGCGGCCAGTTCCTCATCGGTCGCCTCGCGACCGAGGTTCTGGTGCATTTCGCGCTTGATCCGCGCCAGCTTGTTGACTTGTTCGACCAAATGCACCGGCAACCGGATGGTGCGACTCTGGTCGGCCATACCCCGGGTGATGGCCTGTCGAATCCACCACGTCGCGTAGGTCGAGAACTTGAACCCCTTGGTGTAGTCGAACTTCTCCATCGCCCGAATCAGCCCGAGGTTGCCTTCCTGAATCAGGTCCAGCAGTGGCATACCGCGGCCGGTGTAGCGCTTCGCCAGCGAGACAACCAGGCGCAGATTGGCCTCCAGCAGGTGCCGTCGCGCCGCATCGCCGTCGCGCGCGATCGCTTGGAGCGCGCGTTTGCGGTTCTCGCCGAGACGCTTCTTGGTGGCCAGCAAATGCTGCGCGTACAGGCCCGCCTCGATACGTTTCGCGAGCTCCACTTCGTCAGCTGCGTTGAGAAGGGCCGTCTTGCCGATGCCGTTCAGATATACGCGCACAAGATCGGCGGCCGGGCTCTGAGCGTCCAGATCACTGTCGACGCGGCTAGTGGTGGCATTCTTGGTGGCACTTGCCATGACGGCCTCCTGCTCAGCTTGAACTGTCTTGAGCTTCAACGCCCGTTTGCATGAAAGAGTTCCCGCCGGCTGGCCTACTCACACCCTTTTATCTGCGGTTTTGCGTCGTTGACCTGAGAATGTGCTGAGAATGAACGGTCCTAGGCCGCGCTACTTCCGGATTGCCTTCGGATCTCGTGCAGATCTAGAGCGGACCTAGTGAGGATCAGAGCTTCCGGGCCGGCCGCCGTCGGCGTGTGGTGGCGGTGCCGCTTCCCGCTGTAGCGCGGGCCGTTCTGCTGTGGGGAACAGCGGGATGCGATGCGCCGGGGCGTACCGGCGGGGCTCCTCGGCGCGCCGCGGAGGACGGTCGTTGGCGATCAGCACCGCTATCCACGGCAACGGGATCGACACCACGATGATTGCCAGCGAGATGAGGCCGTTACCCCAGAGGCCGTAGGCGATCGCGGCGAGGATCAGCGCCGGAACCCGGAAAGACATCAGGGTCAGGTACTTGCGGACACGCCGGCGGTGCTGCTCCTCGTAGGAGGGCGCCGCAGTGGTGATGAGGACGGGCTGGCCGTCCCCGTCGAAACTCAGCTCCGGGCCGTGTTTCATACCTCCACTGTCGCACAACCGGCCGGTGTGTGGGTTGGACGGGTTTCTTACCGAACTGTCGCGGGGCAGAATAGGCTCATGCATACCGACACGCTCGAGCGCACCGACAGCAGAGAACGCGTTGACGATGGAACCGGCAGCGATATCCCGAAGGTCTTCCACTACGTCAAGAAGGACAAGATCGTCGAGAGCGCTGTGATGGGCAATCACGTGGTCGCGCTCTGCGGTGAGGTGTTCCCGGTGACCCGGGCCGCCAAGCCGGGTTCGCCGGTCTGCCCCGACTGCAAGCGGATTTACGAGACGCTCAAGACGTAACAGAACCTGCGCTGTCGTCTCCGGGAGCGTCCACCGGTCGCACATCTTTCGGACCGACCCCGCCGCGCGACTCGGTTCTGCCTCCCAGCCAGGTTCGGACCCGGTGGGTATGCGTGCGCGGCGCAGGGAACTCCTCCTCGATGGCTGCATTGAGTTCTGCGCCCAACATGATCGCGAAACCGAGAAAGAATGCGAATAGCAGAAAAGCGATCGGGGTAGCCAACGCGCCGTAGGTGTAGCCAGTACTGGTGATCCATGTCAGGTAAAGCCGCAGGCCGAACGTCGCCACCAGGAACACGAAGGTCGCCAGCACCGATCCGAGCAGGTGGCGATGGGTTGGCAGCGGCTTGGGCAGCGAGACCCGGTACAGGAACGTGACGGCCACGATGAGGCTGACGCTGAGCACCGGGTAGTAGCCGAAACGCAGCAACGTGTCCCAGCTGTCTGGAATGAACTCGGAGATCTTGCGGGGCCCCAACGCGAGCAGCGGAGCCGCGGCGATCGCGAATACCAGCATCACCACGTAGAGGCCCAGCGCGTAGAAGCGCTGCCGCACCGGGTGCCGCAGCGGGGTCTGGCCGTGCGCCTCGACGATGGAGTCCACGAAGGCCGACACTGCCGAGGAGCCGGCCCACAACGAGATGACGAAACCCAACGACACCACTTCGCCGCGGGCGCCCTGCACGATGTCGCGGACAGTCGGCTCGAGAATCTCATTGACCACGTTCGACGAGAAGAAGGTATTGGCCGTTCTGATCAGCCGTTCCTCGATGGTGGGCAACGTGTCCGGGCCGAACAGCGGAGCCACGTAGGCCAGACTGCCCAACATTCCCAGCAGCAGCGGCGGTAGGGACAGCGCCGACCAGAATGCGGCCTGCGCCGACTCCGAGAAGATGGAGTCGTCCCAGCTCTTCGACAGCGTGCGTTTGAGTATGCGTGAGATGTGGTGCTTCGACGGTTTCGCCGGCGGCTGGTCATTCATTGCCCGTCCAGCATTGCTGACGAACGGCGTTCTGCCCAGGTTGCTCTTCGGTGAGTTCTGCTCGCGCCCGAGCGGAGCCCGGTTCAGACCTCGACCGGGCTTACCTCCAGAACCGCTGCCAGTTCGACGAGTTTGGCCTCGTGCTCGTTGGCGTGGTGCTGACAGAACAGAAGTTCTCCGCCCGAGGGCAGCGTCGCGCGGACTCGAGCAGCGGCGCCGCAGCGATCGCAGCGATCAGCCTGAGTCAACGGGGGCCTGGTCGCAGTTGCGGTCATGGCTCAGTCTCCTCGTCCGTCTCCTGGTCTGGTCTGGTCCGGTCTGTCTGCTGGGTCGGTCTCGTGTTCCGCACTGGGGTTGTCGGTCTTGGGGCCCGAAACCTTACCTACACTCTGTCAGACGTTTTGAAGTCCGGCCTTGTTCCCGCGGCCCCCGCACGGTGTGTCGCGCCTCACCGGTCGTGCCCGTAGGTTCGCGATACTTGGGCTATGCCGGAACCTGAGGCCCTCGTCCACCTCTGCGCTGCCGCCGACTGGCAGTCAGCGCAGGCTTGCGGCGAGCTCCGGCCCGAGTCGCTGGAGTCTGTGGGGTTCGTGCACCTGTCTCGGCCCGATCAGGTGCACCTACCGGCCAACCGGCTTTTCGCCGGTCGCACCGACTTGGTGCTGCTGAGAATCGACCCTGCTCGGCTGGCTTCGCCGGTCCGGTGGGAGCCCGGTGTGCCATCCGATCCCGCCGGGATGGTGTTCCCCCACTTGTACGGACCTCTGCCGGTGAGCGCCGTGGTCAGCGCCTGTTCTTACCTGCCTGGATCCGATGGCAGGTTTGCGTCCGTGGACACCGACGCTCGCGCGGCCCGAATCGGCAGGCCACAGTTGAAAGCCATGTCGAAAGCCATGTTCAGACCCATATTGAAGGATTGAGCGCGGCGCCGGCGTTGAGGTGAGAACATTGCTCATCCATTCCGGAGGTGTGCCCAAATGCGGAGGTGTGCCCAAATATGAGTGATCGCCCGAGTCGGCCTCGACGGTCGTCCACATCAACCAAGTCGTCGGCGACCAAAGCGTCGACCAGCAAGTCGGCGGCAAAACCGTCCGCCCGCAAGTCGGCGGCAAAAGCTGCCCCGGCCAAGGCCGCTACGCGGGCCAAGCCTTCGGCGTCGACCAAGTCATCCACCAGATCCGGCGGCGCTACCGGTGCCCGCGCGACCCGGGAGGTAAGCGTCGGCACCGATGCCGCCTTCGCTTCCAGCCCGGCCGTCGGACGTGGCAAGCGCCTGCTGCGCAACATCTCCGAAGTTCGGCACTTTTTCCGGACCAACGATGTGCCGATCTACTTCTTCGGCGCGACGCCGTTCAATCTGTTGGGGCTCGATCGCTGGGTGCGCAACTTTTCGTACGTGGCCTACTACGATGCTTGGGACGGCGCCCACCCCCGCGTGTTCACCCCTACCAACAAGCCGTATCGGGAGTTCGACAGCGGCGAGGCGATCAACAACTGGCTGCTGACCAACGCTGAGGTTCGGGCCTACATCAGCGGCACCACCCCGCGTGGGGTGCGTCCCAAGGTGGCGATGGTCTTCTTCGACACCGAGACCGAGGAAATCTGCAAGGAGCTGGGTTACGACCTGATCCTGCCGCCGGCGAGTCTGCGTGATCACCTCGACTCGAAGATCGTCACCACCCGCCTGGGAACCGAGGCCGGAGCCGCCAGTGTCCCTCACGTGCTGACCCAGGTCGACGACTGGGCCGGGCTTCGCGCGGCAGCGGACAAAGCGGGACTTGGTGACGAACTCGTCGTCCAGACGCCATACGGCGACTCCGGCAAGACCACCTTCTTCATCTCCGCCGAGGCCGACTGGCGCAAGCACAGTGCGCAGATCGTCGGTGAGGACCTCAAGGTGATGCGCCGCATCAACAACCGCCCGGTGGCGGTCGAAGCGGTCCTCACCCGCTGCGGCACCATCGTCGGGCCGTTCATGTCCGAGCTCATCGGATACGACAACCTCACACCTGCCCGCGGCGGCTGGTGTGGAAACGAGATGTATCCCACGGTGCTGGACCCCGAGAGTCGACACGCCGCAACCGAACTGGTGCGACGCCTCGGTGACCGCCTGAGCCAGGAAGGCTACCGGGGCTTCTTCGAAGTCGATGTCCTGCTCGACACCGACACCGGCGACGTGTACCTCGGCGAACTCAACCCACGGATCAGCGGGGCATCGTCGATCACCAACGTCACTGCCGGCGCCTACGCGGACGTACCCCTTTTCCTGTTCCACCTGCTGGAGTACATGGATGTCGACTTCGACCTCGACGTCGACGAGATCAACGAGCGCTGGGAGGAACTGGCGTCAGCCGACGTCTGGAGTCAGATGATTCTGAAGGAAACAGACGACATCGTGCAGCGGCTGACGGCTACCCCGCGGACGGGTCAGTACCGACTGGACAGTAGCGGCGCCCTGGTGTTCGAAATCGCGGCTCTGGACTGGCACCAACTGCAGAATGAGTCCGAGGCCTTCTTCCTGCGGATCTACGGTCCGGGGGACTACCGATGGAAGGGTGCCGATCTGGGCGTGCTGGTGACGAAGGGTCGCTTGCAGATCGACTCGACCGATGGCGGATCGGCGCTGACGATTCGCGCGAACCATCTCATCGATTCGATCCGGGCCGAGTATTCGGGTACCCCCATTTCCGAACCGGAGCAGGCGCCGGCCAGCGTGGTCGCCAACGTGGGGATCAAGTCGAGCTGAGCTAGGGTGTCCGGGAGTTCTCGCACACTTCAGGGAGGTAACTTGCTCGGCAGCGACCCGGGCCGCGTGCCGTCTGGCGTGGCTCTGGACACCTGGCAGTCGGCCCCGCACTTGCACTGGGCATTTCAGCACATCGCCGAATTCCTTCCTACGGCTGTTATTTCACGGGGCAGCGGTCCGGTCGCGAAGCTGCCTTCGGCGCCCAATGTGTTCACCGATCTGCCCGTGCAGTATTACGGGACCGAGATGACCGTCGGCCAGGTGGTGGCGACGACGGCCACCGACGGGTGGATCGTCATGCGGGACGGTGAGATCCTGGCTGAGGAGTATTACGGTGGCATGGTCGAGGGCACCTCGCACCTACTGATGTCGGTCAGCAAGTCGCTCATCGGTACTCTGGTCGGCGTTCTGCAGGGCGAGGGGCTGCTTGACGTGGACGCACCGGTGACGGCCTACGTGCCTGCGCTCGAGAATTCCGGGTACGCGGGCGCGACCGTTCGGCACCTTCTCGACATGCGGTCGGGTATTGCGTTCTCCGAGGACTACCTGGACCCGGCCGCCGAGGTGCGACTGCTCGAACAGGCCATCGGATGGGCGCCGCGAACCGTTCCCGATCTGCCTGCCACGATGTATGACTATTTGGTCACCTTGCGTCAGAAATCGTTGCACGGCGGGCCTTTCGAATACCGGTCGTGCGAAACCGATGTGCTGGGCTGGGTGTCGGAGGCGGCAAGCGGGTTGCGTATGCCCGAGCTGATGTCGGAGTTGTTATGGAGCCGAATCGGTGCTCAGGAGGACGCGGCGATAGGCGTGGACTCGGTGGGGACCGGAATGTTCGACGGAGGCATCAACGCGTGTCTGCGGGATCTTGTCAGGTTCGGTTCGCTCTATCTCAACGAGGGCCACTCGCTGACCGGAGCCGCCGTGGTACCGCCCGCCTGGGTTGCCGACACGTGCGCTGGTGGCGCCGACTCGCGGGCCGCGTTCGCGGCCAGCCCCGGTGACAACCGCATGCCGGGCGGCATGTACCGCAACCAGTTCTGGTTCCCCTACCTGGGCGATAATGTGCTGCTGTGCCTGGGGATTCACGGCCAGATGATCTACGTGAACCGGTTTGCGCGCATGGTCGCGGCCAAGCTGTCGAGCTGGCCGGCGCCGCAGAACGCAACCATGCTGTTCACCACGGTTGCCGCGTTCGACGCGATTGCCACCGCCCTGGCATGATGTTCGCGCGTGCCCACTCGCGTCTCGGTCGACGCCCGTGAATTCCCCACGGACATATCGATAGAACGTTGATTGGAGTGCCTCGATAATGGACGTGGCCAATCGGATCGCCAGCCCGGCCGAGTCGCTTTCAGGCGAGTACGACATCGTGATCGTGGGCTCTGGCTACGGCGGAGCGATCACCGCCGCGCGTTTGGCGATCGCCAACGCCGCTGCCGGTGCGGCGTTGCGCGTAGCCGTCCTCGAACGCGGTGCCGAGCACCCCACAGGGACCTTTCCCGAGAACACCGAATCTGCACTCCGGCAAGTATATTCGTCTCGAAACCCGCTGGGAATCTTCCAGGTTGACCGGAATGACAGTATCGACGTGCTTCGCGGCAACGGCCTCGGTGGAACGTCGCTGATCAACTTCAATGTCGCGATCAGACCCGACCGGGAGGTCTTCCTCCAGTCCTGGCCACGGCCGTTTCGTGAAATGGTCGCCGCCGATCCGAATGGTCTGGGTGAGCTGACTGATTACTTCACACGGGCAGAGTCGATGCTGGGGGCCGTCCGGTTCGCCGACAACGAGTCGATGGCCAGAGTGGATGTCTTCAACAAGATCGCCGGCAGCGCCGGAATCAAGACGACCAATCTCAACATCACCGTCAGCACCGAGGATCGCATCACCCGCTACGGCATTCGACGCAAAGCGTGCCCGCTGCACGGTGGGGACGGAACCGGGGACAACTCGTTCTCCAAGAACACCCTGATGACGAACTACCTGCCGATGGCTCGTCACTTCGGAGCGGAGTTGCACACCGGCGTCGAGGTCGATCAAGTCAGCGAACTGCCCGACGGCCGGTGGCGCATCAGCGGCATCCGCCGCTCGGGTGAGCAGAGAGTGACCAACCCGATCCAGATCACCGCAGCACGCGTTGTTCTCGCAGCCGGCGCGATGGGCACCAACGGCATCCTGCTTCGGTCACGCGCCGACGGTCTCGACATCTCAAAACGGCTCGGGAAGAACTTCAGTGGAAACGGTGACAGCTTCGCCATCGCGTACAACACCGACCACCGAACCGACACGCAGGCCTGGTCCACCACCGATGGGCCACCGCGATCCCAGTTGCGGTGCGGCCCAAGTATCAATGCGGCGATGCGGTTCGGAGCCAACCAGACTGACCTGCGCAAACGCTTCACCGTCGAGGACTTGTCGGTCCCGCGCGCTCTCGTCGATGTTTTTAGAGTTGGGCTGATGGGTCTGGCCGGGGTCAAGTATCCGGACATCAGTGCGGCGCGCGTCAACCGTTGGCGCAAGGATGTCCAGTGGAACACTGACGGCGCGATGAACCACTCCCTCGGATTCCTCATCATGGTTCACGACAACTCGGACGGTGAACTTGTACTGAACGGGGACGGCTCGGTGGGAATCGACTGGCCGGGCGCCGCGACCGAGCGAATCTACCGGGACGTCGACGATGTTCTCCGGCCGGCGGTCGAGGCCGTCGGCGGAACCTACATCAAGAATCCCTGGTGGGCGAACACGCTGTTCGGCAACCACCTGCTCACCGCGCATCCGATCGGTGGATGCGCGGCAGCCGACGATGTCGATGGTGGCGTCGTGGACCATGCCGGCAGGGTGTTCCGCGCAGACGGGCGAGTCCACGACGGTCTGTACGTCATCGACGGCTCGGTACTCCCTCGCGCGATCGCGGTGAACCCTATGCTGACCATTTCGATGTTTGCCGAACGGGCAGCCGAGCAGTTGCGTTCAGAGCTTGGGCTGGGCGGCTATGACGCTGCCGTCGAGGCCGACGACTACACCTGATCGAGACGACCGCATCGGCGGGTTCTCATACCACCTTCAGTCCCTCGGGAATCCTGTTCGGGTCGCGCCAGAACGCATCGTTGACGAACCGCCGGAACAAGTCCGGCGGAAGCAGGCTGGCGCGCGGCTCGGCCCTGACCGTGCGACCGACGGTGTGCAGCCCGGGGGTGCCCGCCCGCTCGTCGAACTCTGTGACGTCGTATTCGATGTTGTCGAATTCGTGCTCGAAAGTCGGCTCGCCGAGAAACTCGTAGATGGCCTGCATGGCCTTGGTCGGGTCGCTGGTCAGGGTCTCGTACTGGACCAACAGCAGGCGATCCCGTTGCGCGCCATAACAGGCCTGCTTCAGGGCGTCGTAGGGGCCGCCGACCAAACCGTCGGAGCCTACGACACCATTGGCGCGGGTGTAGACCGTCCCGCCCGGGTTGAAGTTGAAGATCGACGACGGGCTGAAGACGTTGCGCTGCACCAGTCGCTCGATGCTGTCGACGACCCAGGGCAGCTCGCGCACGCAGGCGATGACCTTGGCCTCCGGGAACAGCCGGGCAAGCGCCGGCATCCGTCCACACCAGGCTCGGCTGGTGTCGAAGATGACCTCCGCGGTGCGATCGGCATAGAAGTTGTCGAACAAGCCGCGCAGGATACGTTCGCGTTTGGTGTCGTCGAGGAACACCGAATACTCGTTACGTGCGCTCATCTGACGCACCAGGGCGTCGAACAACCCGGCCAGTGGGCCGGACATGCCTGCGTCGAACCGCGGGTTCTGCCGCAGCAACGCCGCCAGCAGCGTCGAGCCCGAGCGTGGCAGGCCCGAGATGAAGTGCATGACTGCCATGGATGTCCCCTCATTCGCGTCCGCGGTGTGCCACAAGATCGTAGCCAGGTGGTGTCGGGGCCTTTCCGGTCGGGTGATCAGACTCCCGGCCTGACTTGCCGAACTATCTGCTCATCGCCGTGGCACGACAGGCCGAAGGCTCGCTGTCTGCCAACTATTAGGCTCGCCGAGGTGCCGCAAAGACGCTTTCCGCTGTGGGTGGCGCTCGCCGTTTCGGTGGCCACGGTTGGGCCCACCCTGGCGATGGCGGGGAACGGCCAAGAGCTCGTTGGCACGGTCGGTAAAGCCGTCCCGCTGGTCTTCGTGATCGGGCTGATCGGGATCGGATTCGTCGGCTACTGCTTCGGTCGGCTGACTCGTCACTTCAATCATGCCGGGTCGGCCTACGCACTGGTGGGCGCCACGGTCGGGCCTCGAGCGGGCTTTGTATCCGGCTTTGCGATGCTGGGCGCTTACGTAGGGTTCTCGATCGGAACCCTGGCGCTGACTGCGGCGTTCGTCAATTCGTTTCTCGCCGAGTTGCAGACCGGTACGAACACTGCCTATCAGCTGCCGTGGCTGGTGCCGGTGATCGTCGGCGGGGCAATATCGTTCGCCCTGACCGGCCGAGACGCTCGCATGCTGGCCAAGATCCTGCTGGCCATCGAGGGTGTGGGCGCGGTAGCGATGATCGTGCTCGCCGGAGTCATCATTGCGCGTGGTGGCGCAGAGCCCAGCGGCGTGGACTTCAGCACGTTCTCGCCTTCCGGAGTGCCGATCTCCGCAATTCTTGGCGGGGTGGTTGCGGCGTTCTTGTGCTGGGCCGGGTTCGAGGCCTGCGTGTCGATGGGGGAGGAGACCGACAACCCGCGACGCAACATTCCGCGTGCCCTTGCCGGAACGCTCGCCCTGACCGGCGTGCTGTTTGTCGTTGTCATGTTCGCTCAGACCATAGGCTTCGGCACCGGCGAGAAGGGGCTCAGCGCCTTCGAACACTCCGCCAACACCCTCGGCGATCTCGGCAACACCTATATCGGCAAGTGGTTCAGCCTGGTTGTGATCATCTCCGCGACGACGGGCGCGATCGGTTGCCACATGGCCACCGCTGCTACGTCAGGCCGCATGTTGTTCGCGTTCGGGCGGGACGGCCTCGGCCCCAGAGCGTTGGCACACACTGATCCCGCGACTGGGGGGCCGCGTCGGGCCATATGGCTGATCGTGGCCCTCGCGGTGGTGGCCAATGTCGTGTGCGATGTCACCGGATGGCCTCCAGCTGCTACCGGCAACCGTGCCATCGATACCTATTTTGTATTCGCCATCGCTGGGGCCGTGTGCCTCATGGTCTGCTACCTGCTGGTGGAGATCGCGACCATATGGTTCGTCGGTGCGCGGCGGTTCATGGTCGTACACGGTGGCATCAATCGGGTGACTGGCCTGACGCTACCCGGGGCGGGCGCGGCGGTGATCCTCGTGGTGTTGTGGTTCAGCGTCAAAGATGTCGGTAGCTGGCTGGCCTCACCCGTATTCGGACTGTATTGGTGCGCAACAGGAGTGGCCATCGCGATACTGGCATCGGCAAGAGTGAAGCGGGTCGGCGCCGCGTTGACCGGCGAACTGACCGTTTCCGGTGAGAGCCCTCCGTTTCTGAGTCGGGATGCCTGGCGCGGGTCCGATTGACCAGCATCGCCCGCTTTACCGCTGCCGCAGAACTACTTTCCGGCTCGGAGTCGGCCCATTACGCCAGCCTCTAAGAGATTGAACGGGTCGATTTACCTCATACCAGCAGCGGCACGATGACTATCGAAAGCAGAGCGAAGACAGCGACGACAGGCCACAGTGCACCGGCGAGAAAAGCGACCGCTATTCGAACAAGAGGACCCGTATCTGTCCGGGGGTCGGAAAACCAGAAGACGCCGCCGAATGTCGCCATCGCGGTAATGAGCGCGCCCGCCAGATACGTAGTCAGCACAGGAATCACCTCTCGGTTCGTGGTTGCTTCACTCCAGCCTGCGGAGGCACACTGTGCGGCTCCCAACGATGCCCTGAGGGCAAGCTGTGGAAGCTGTATCGAAATCTGCACGGCCAGGGCACTTTTTGGATAAGCACCACCGGGGTGAGGTGTCCGTCTGGAACGAATCCTGGTCGCGAGCGGTGCGGCCGTGGCTACGGCAAGGCCACGCTCGCAAACGTGGACAGCCTGTCGGTCGTTTCGTAGACGACTCCGTCGGAGTGGTCGTTCCGTTGACAGGGCAAAGGGTTCCCGGCTGAGTCTGTGTACAGCCGCATGTACCCGGTACCCACGCCATCCCGATTGGTCGCAGCCCGCGAGTCCGATGACCCGTGCGGCGCACTTGTCACATCGAGCACCGGTGATCTGTACATCAGGATTCCTTCTGCACCCTCCCTCGTTTGAGATGCCCAAATACATTGGCGGAGAATGTGATCAAGGTAAAGTGACCGATAGTTCTCTGCGATCCCGCGGGTAGGTGAAACTGTCGGTGTCGTTGGTCGGCACGTTGCCGGTCACCGGTGTGTCGTTGACCGGGGTCACGGCGATGCTCACGGTGGCGAGGTTGGCGCTGGTGGCGCTAGTGGCGTCCTTGGTCCGGTAGACGAACCACGCCGGACCGCTGAAATCCGGTGCCGGGGTGTAGGTGACGGTCTTGGCGACGGCATTGTTGAGCACCGTCGCGCCAGCAGGTGCCCACACCGAATTGACCGCCAGAACATCGCCATTGGCCAGGTTCGCATCGGTGTCATTGCCCACCAACTGTGCATAGGTCATCGTCACCGACCCGTCCTCGGTGACGATGAACGGCCCGTCATCGACCGCGATCGGCGCGCTGTTGTTGGCCGCAGCCCGTCGACCCCACGGGACCGGTGGTATCCGCAAACGCCAGCGCTGGCATCGACGCAATCGCCGCGCCGACCCCCGGTGCGAGGGCTAACGCCCCCAACCGGCCGGCGGGGCAGCGGTTGAGAGCGACGGCGAGACTGTTCGCTGGTACCCGTCGACGCCAGCGATGACGATTCGGGCACCCGCAATGTGTGATGAATTACATCTGTTGTCAGCTGACGTCAGGGAACGCGAAGGTCTATTTCGAAGGCCAGACACAGTTCGGCCAGTTCGCGCGGATGCCCTATCGACTTGCCGGTCCGCTCCTCGATTCTGTGCAGTCGGTGGCGAATCGTGTTCGGATGACAGTAGAGCTGCTCAGCGGCGGCATTGATCGAACCGCCCGCCGATATCCAGGTGCGGAACGTTGTGAACAGGATCTCGCGGCTCTGGTCGTCCAAGTCGCTGAACCCGGAGAAGATGGCGGTCGCGATCTGCTTCATCACGCCCGGAGCGCTGACAGCGGCGATCGCCAGCGGTTCGGTCTCGAACACACCTACCAACGAACCGTCGGCTCGCTCCGCTGAAAGTGCGATCCGGGCATAGGTGACGGCTTCGGGTGTGCGGCTGAGTACATCGAATCGGGAGCTGATGCCGATGCGGGTCAGCGCCAGCCTGGTGAGAGTCTGCGTCAGGGTGTCGAACTTCGCATCAGAACGCACATGTACGAGGCCTATCTGGATATCGGGCAGCAGGCGCCAGGCTGAGGCGATGTCGAGGCTGCTCAGCTTGGCTTCGATGCTGGGCAGAGCTGACTTGCCGATGGCTGCACATTCGGCAGCGACAACGACGTACGGACCCCGGACCGGCAATCGCAGGATGGTCGCTATTTCCCATAGCGCGGCCTCCTCGACGACCCTGCCTTCGAGCAGTGCCTCGACCAGAGCCAACCGTTCGTCTGTCTTGGTGAGGATCTGACGGGTCACCTCGTCGCGATACGCGTTGGTCATCGCGTTCGTGAAGACATCCTGGGCCATCCAGATGCGGGCGGTGGCGCGGATCAGCGCTTCGCGCCCGATGCGTGGACGCGTGGCGGCAATTTCGACGATCTCTTCCCAGATCAGCCGGCACCCGATGCGGTATGCCTCCATGACCGCTGGGAGCGGAGTCCCGACTTCGGCGCGGACGGTCCCGGTGTGGGTGGCTATGGCGGTATCGAACGCGCTGGGAGCGTCGAGTCCATGGATGATGAAGTGCAGATTGTCCTTGCTACCGCTCGTGAGCGCCTCGCGACTGAACCCGCCGGGGTCCGCGAACGCGTTGACTTCCCGCCAGATTGTGTCGGCCAACCTCACAGCCAGTTCGTCGCACCGGTCTTGCAGCACGGCCTGAATCTCAGCGATCTGTGCCTCCAGATCCGTGGGCGGCATGGGTAAACGCTACATCCTGTGCACGTGCACGGGTTGTAAACAGGCACACCGATCACGCTGCAACGTCATCCGAATTAACAATGCCGCCAGATCATTGGCGCGTTACGTTTCCTTACAGAAAGCGGATGGAGTTTCCGCCGCAGTCAGGTAACGCGTCGGCATCAATGTGAGCACCACGTGCGGGCATTGCTGCGCCCAAAAAGGGTTGCTTCGACGCGCAAATTGTCGACGGTCGACAGGCAACGAGGAGGATGTCGTGGATACGGGTGCGTTCGGTTCGCGGGTAGGTGCGGCGGCATTCGCCGTTGGTCTGGGCCTGGCGGTGGCGGCTAGCCCGGCAACCGCGGCAGCCGATGACTTGGACACCGGCTCGTCGTCGCAGGCTTCGGAATCGTCGTCGGTATCGGGTTCGGAATCCACGCCATCGACCTCCACGGCAACGGAGTTCGGCTCCGACACCGAAGAGCAAGGCGGCGGTTCGCTGTCGGACACCGAGTCGCCGTCTTCGTCCGACACCGATTCAGCATCGGATGCCGAGGCGGCAGATTCAGACATTCCGGAGGATGTTTCCGACGAGCTCGAATCGGCAATTGCCGAGGAAGAGCTTGCCGACCCGGAGGCGGTCGATGTGGTGGATGAGCCCACGGCCGTGCCCGAGACCGACCCTACGACATCGGACGGGTCCGCGGAGTCGGACTCGTCGGAGATCGCGATCCCCGACACCACCGCCGACATCAGCTCGGGGAGTGCGGGTGGTTCCGATGCTCCCGAAGTCGCGACGACAGCTGACGACAGCTCGGCGCACCCCGGTGCCGACAGTGCCGGCGATTCCGGCGATGCCGGCGAGGCGGAGACCAGCACGAACTTCGATGTCGATGACCTGACCGATGTGTTGGACAGGGCCTCGGAGCTGGCTGATTCGGTGGCTGCCGATGGTGTTGCCGTGGATGTGGCGTCGTTGGAGGCGCAGGTGGTGGCGGCGTTGGTTCCGCAGCCGGAGGTGGCCGAGGCCGAGTCGTCGGGGTTCGTGTCGGGGTTGATGGCGGTTTTGGGGATCGCGGCTTCGACCGTGGGTACTGATGGTCCGATGACTCCGTCGGTGTATCTGGCGGCGGTGCTTGATGTGATTCGTCGTGAGATCGACAGGCTCTCTGGTGGTCAGGAGTCTGCGGTCCGGACGGTGGCGCCGGTGGCCATGATGGCTGCGGCGCCGGCCACTGGGCCCGGGGTCAATTCCGGTAATCCTGGTGATGAGTTGTGGGGTGAGGCGCATTTCGCGCCGTATGTGGATATGG
>CAZEMS010000012.1:0-88803 GCA_964513475.1 uncultured Mycobacterium sp.
GACGCGACTCATGTGTAACCCATGACCCGACTCATCACAGCTGCGGTGGCGGAGGGATTTGAACCCCCGGACGGTGTTAGCCGTCTCTCGCTTTCAAGGCGAGTGCATTAGGCCGCTCTGCCACGCCACCGCCGACAAGGGTAACGGCCCCCACCGGCGCCGGGTAGCGTGATTCGGATGCTGGCGATCGAGGCCGATCGAACCGGGACCCTGACCTGGTGCGAGGTTCCCGACGTGTCACCGCGCGCCGGAGAGGTGCTCATAAGGGTCGCCGCGGCCGGAATCAACCGCGCCGACCTCCTGCAGGCGGCAGGCAAGTATCCGCCCCCACCGGGCGCCAGCGAGATCCTCGGCCTGGAGGTCTCGGGAACAATCGCCGCGGTTGGCGCGAACGTCACCCGGTGGTCCACCGGGCAACCGGTCTGCGCTTTGCTGTCCGGCGGGGGGTACGCGGAGTACGTCGCGGTCCCTGCCGGGCAGCTGCTGCCGGTGCCCGACACCGTCGAACTGCACCACACCGCCGCATTGCCCGAGGTCGCGTGCACGGTGTGGTCGAACTTGGCCATGACTGCGCACCTATCCGAAGGGGAGATGTTTCTCGTCCACGGCGGAGCCGGCGGCATCGGCACACACGCCATCCAGGTCGCACGCGCGCTCGGGGCCGGCGTCGCGGCGACCGCCGGATCGGATAACAAGCTGGACCTGTGCCGCGAACTCGGGGCCGAGATCGCCATCGACCACCGTCACGAGGACTTCGTCGAACAGATCCGCCAGGAAACTCGAGGTGCGGGTGCCGACGTGATCCTCGACATCATGGGTGCTGCCTACCTGGGCCGCAACGTGGACGCGCTCGCTGTGGGCGGCCGGCTGGTGATCATCGGCATGCAGGGCGGGACGAAGGGCGAGCTCAACATCGGCGGCCTTGTCGCCAAGCGTGCCTCAGTGATCGGCACCGCGCTGCGAGGCCGCCCGGTCGACGGTCCCGACGGGAAGAGCGAGATCGTGGCCGGCGTCGTCGCCAACGTATGGCCGATGCTCGCCGACGGCCGGGTACGACCGATCATCGGCGCGGAGTTCCCGGTCCAACAAGCCCAGGCCGCGCACGAACTGCTGGCCTCCGGCGACGTCGCCGGAAAGGTGATCCTGCGGGTCAGCGGCTAGCGGCGTCAGCCCAGCGACGCCAGCGCCCGGATCAACTGGTCGACCTCGGCGGTTGTGGCGTAGTGGGCCAGTCCGACGGTCACCGCACCGCCGATGTCGTCGACCCCGATGATGTCGAAGACCCGCGAGCGGGCACCAGCGGCAACCAGCACTCCGTTGTCGGCCAGGCGTTCCACGACCCGGCCGGCCGGCAAGCCGCGCAAGGCGAAACTCAATGCCGGGATGCACATCTCGGGTTGACCGATCACCATGACCAACGGCAGGGAACCCAGCGACATACGCAGGTAGTCCATCAACCGGTCCAAGTAGGAAGCCGCGGATTGCACTGACGTGAAAAGTCTTTCGCGACGCGACCCGCTCGCCGCATCGTCGAGTGCGGCAAGATACTCGATGCTCGCGACCAACCCGGCGAGCAGCCCGTACTGGTGCACACCGAGTTCCAGCCGCGCCGGCCCGGTCGCATGTGGGTTCAGCGACACCGAGTTCAACGAGTCGATGACCGCCGGATCACGGAAGACCAGCGCCCCGATCGGTGGCCCGCCCCAGGCGAGCGCATTCAGGGCGATCACGTCGACATCGGTCTCGCCGATGTCCATCAGACGATAGGGCGCGGCCGCAGAATGGTCGACGACCACCAGCCCACCCACCTCGTGGACGAGCTTTGTCACCACCTCCAGGTCGGTGACGGTACCCAGCGTGGACGACGCCGTCGTAAGCGCGACCAACTTGGTGGAGCCGGTGATCAAGGTCTCCCACTGCCAGGTCGGAAGCTCACCGGTCTCGATGTCGACTTCCGCCCACTTCACCTTGGCGCCATAACGATTCGCCGCCCGCAACCATGGCACGATGTTCGCCTCGTCATCGAGTCTGCTGACGACCACCTCGTACCCGAGCCCCACCCGCGAGGACGTCGCGTCAGCCAGCGAGTTCAGCAGGATCGCTCGGTCGGCGCCCAGCACCACGCCACGCGGGTCGGCATTGACCAGATCGGCAACCGCCTGACGTGCCGCGTTGACCACGGCATTGCTTCGCCGGGCTCCTCTCAGTGCGGTCGACACCGTCGTCGCCACCGAATCCGGCAACAGCATCCCGTTCTGAGCGTCGAACCGCACCCACCCGTCCCCCAGAGAAGGATGCAATCCACGCACCCGGGCGACGTCGTATGCCATGTATCCACCTTAGATCGTCGCTGACCCCTGCAAACGGACACGATTCGGATCCCCGATTCGGATCGACGAACCGGATGCACGCGCCGTCCGGGCATTTCCCAGAGCGGGCGGTATGTTTGCTGACCAGGACTAAGTCCATCGCTGTCCCAGCCCGGGACTAGGGTCGCTAGGTAGTCACGGTCCAGAAGACGGCAAGAGGGTAACCAGAGGTCATGAGTAGCAACCCCGACGAGGACAACATCGAGATCATCGGTGGCGACTCCGGTGATGAACCAGGCGGTGAAGAAGAAACCGACGGCAAGGCACTGACCGACCTCGTTGAGCAGCCCGCCAAGGTGATGCGAATCGGCACCATGATCAAGCAGCTACTCGAAGAGGTGCGTGCCGCTCCGTTGGACGAGGCCAGCCGCAACCGGCTGCGGGAGATTCACCGCACCAGCATCCAAGAACTCGAAGACGGTTTGGCGCCGGAACTGCGCGAGGAACTCGAACGGCTGACACTGCCGTTCACCGACGACTCCGTGCCGTCCGACGCCGAACTGCGCATCGCGCAGGCGCAGCTGGTCGGCTGGTTGGAGGGGTTGTTCCACGGGATCCAGACGGCGTTGTTCGCCCAGCAGATGGCCGCGCGCGCGCAGTTGGAGCAGATGCGTCAGGGGGCTCTGCCGCCCGGGATGTCGGTTCCCGGGCATAAGGGACCGGCCCATACCGGTACCGGGCAATACTTGTAGGCACCCGAACAGGCATCAAGTAGGAACAGTGTCCGCACCACCCCGACCCCACATCGAGACGCGCGACGCGTGGGTGGAGTTCCCGATCTTCGACGCCAAAACGCGGTCGTTGAAGAAGACCTTCCTCGGCCGAGCCGGTGGCGCCATCGGACGCAACACCTCGAATGTCGTTGTCATCGAGGCACTGCGGAACATCACGATGTCTCTGGAGCTCGGCGACCGGGTCGGTCTCGTCGGCCACAACGGCGCGGGCAAGTCCACCCTGCTGCGGCTGCTGTCAGGCATCTACGAGCCCACTCGTGGGTCGGCGACGGTGACCGGCCGGGTGGCCCCGGTGTTCGACCTCGGCGTCGGCATGGACCCGGAGATATCCGGTTTCGAGAACATTGTGATCCGGGGGATGTTCCTCGGCCAGACCCGCAAGCAGATGCTGGACAAGGTCGACGAGATCGCCGACTTCACCGAACTGGGTGAGTACCTGTCGATGCCGCTGCGCACGTACTCGACCGGCATGCGGGTACGGCTCGCGATGGGTGTGGTCACCAGCATCGACCCGGAGATCCTGCTGCTGGATGAGGGTATCGGCGCGGTGGACGCTGAGTTCTTGAAGAAAGCCCAGGCTCGCCTGCAGAAGCTGGTGGAGCGTTCCGGCATCCTGGTTTTCGCCAGCCATTCCAACGAGTTCCTCGCGCGGCTCTGCAAGACAGCGATGTGGATCGACCACGGCACCATCAAGATGACTGGCGACATCGAGACCGTGGTGCGCGGCTACGAGGGAGAGGATGCCGCGCGGCACGTGCGAGAGGTGCTCGAGGAGCACCGAGGAGAATGGTCGGCGACGGTCCCAGATGACTGAAACCATCTGCGCGGTGGTGGTCACCCATCGTCGACCGGAGGACCTCGCCAAGTCATTGGCGGCGGTGTGCAGCCAGAGTCGGCTGCCCGACCAACTCATCGTGGTGGACAACGACGATGACCCGCGGGTGGCCGAACTGGTGGCGGGCCAGCCCGTGGCGACCACCTACCTGGGGTCGCGACGCAACCTCGGCGGCGCCGGCGGCTTCGCGCTGGGCATGCTGCACGCACTGACGCTGGGCGCGCACTGGGTCTGGCTGGCCGACGACGACGGCCGCCCGCAAGACTCCGAGGTGTTGGCCACCTTGCTGGCGTGCGCGCAGCGGCACGGACTGGCTGAAGTGTCACCGATGATCTGCGACATGACCGACCCCGACCGGCTGGCGTTCCCGCTGCGCCGCGGGTTGGTGTGGCGTCGCCTGGTCAGTGAGCTCCGGGACGAAGCCGGTGACGCTGATCTGTTGCCCGGAATCGCGCATCTGTTCAACGGCGCGCTGTTTCGCGCCGAAACGCTCGAGGCGGTCGGTGTGCCCGACCTGCGCTTGTTCATCCGCGGCGACGAGACCGAACTGCACCGGCGGCTGCTGCGCTCGAAACTGTCGTTCGGAACCTGCCTGGACGCTGTGTACCTGCACCCGCAGGGCGGCGACGAGTTCCACCCGATCCTGGGTGGCCGGATGCACACCCAATATCCGGACAATGCGACGAAGCGGTTCTTTACCTACCGCAACCGCGGATATCTGCAGTCCCAGCCCGGCATGCGCAAGCTGGTGTTGCAGGAATGGCTACGGTTCGGTTGGTATTTCCTGGTGTCCCGCCGTGACCCTGCTGGCCTGCGCGAATGGATCAGGCTGCGGCGGTTGGGTCGGCGCGAGAGATTTGAAAGGCCGGCACCGTGACGTTCACCGACGCGGCGGCGCAGTCCAGGACGTTCGGCCGGGCATGGCGTGACCTCGCCGACGGTTTCGGCCGTCGCGAACTCTGGTTGCATCTGGGCTGGCAAGACATCAAACAGCGCTACCGGCGTTCGGTGCTGGGTCCTTTCTGGATCACCATCGCGACCGGCACCACAGCGGTGGCCATGGGCGGGCTGTACTCGAAGTTGTTCAAGCTCGAACTCTCCGAGCATCTTCCCTACGTGACGCTCGGGTTGATCGTCTGGAACCTGATCAACGCGTCGATCCTGGAGGGCGCCGACGTTTTCGTCGCCAACGAGGGACTCATCAAGCAACTCCCCACGCCGCTGAGTGTGCACGTCTACCGGTTGGTGTGGCGCCAACTGATCCTGTTCGGCCACAACATCATCATCTTCGTGATCATCGCGATCATCTTTCCCAAACCCTGGTCGTGGGCCGACCTGGCAGTCATTCCTGCCCTTGCGTTGATCACGCTGAACTGTGTGTGGGTGTCGCTGTGCTTCGGGATTCTCGCAACGCGTTACCGCGACATCAGCCCGTTGCTGTTCAGCGTTGTGCAGCTGTTGTTCTTCATGACGCCGATCATCTGGAACGAGGCCACCCTGCAACGGCAGGGTGCGGGCTCCTGGGCCAAGATCGTCGAACTCAACCCGCTGCTGCACTACTTGGACATCGTGCGCGCGCCACTGCTCGGCGCCGAGCAGGAACTGCGGCATTGGGTGGTGGTGCTGGCCCTGACGGCGCTGGGCTGGGTATTGGCCGCCCTCGCAATGCGTCAGTACCGGGCCCGGGTGCCCTATTGGGTGTGACCGTCAGCTCGGCACCACTCCGCGGTCGGGCTCCGGCCCGAACATGAAACGGCGGCCGCTGATCTCGGCCGGGTCAATGCGCACGAAGTGCGGCTTCGTTGTCGCGATCCAGGGGTAGAGACCGGCACGTTCGGCCTCCTCGATCTCGGTCGACGTCCGCAGTGGGCTAGCCGTTCCGCGCACGACGACGCTCCAGGCTTCGGCGACGTTGTGGTCGTCGGCCTCGAACACCACGTCACTATTGATCACCGTGCCGGCCAATTTGGTGCCTTCGGCTGTCCGGAACAGCAACGTTCGGCGTTGGACAACGAAGTTGACCGGGAAGACCTCCGTTCGGCCGTCCACCGTGATCACCAACCTGCCCAGTGTCACCAGGGACAGCAACTTCCAACTCTCATCCTCGCTGAGGACCGCGATCGGCTCGCTTGTGGCGGACATCTTCCCGATGCTTGTCGAAGGCCGACCGGGTCAATAGGGCAAACCGGCCACTCTTGTAAGGCCGAACGTCCCTGCGTTGTCCACAGTCGCGTGTTCATCCACAACGAGCCGGTCGCTCGCCGCGCCGGACCATTGGACCTGCAAGAATCGAATACATGTTCGATACTCTCGCCGGCCTGGACCCGGTGCGGCTGCTCGATACCATGCGCGCCGCCCAGCGCACGGAGCGGATAGCGACCGCCCGCCGGATTCTCGCAGCGGGACGGTTCTGCCAGATTCGCCTTGCCTCCGCCGAACCGGAGCGCGAACGGTGGTGCATCGACAACTGGGAAGCCATCGCCGCAGAAGTCGCCGCCGAACTGGGCATCAGCCGCGGCCGCGCCGCCTCTCAGATGGGCTACGGACTCAACCTTCTGGAACGCTTCCCCCTCGTGGCCGCCGAGTTCGCCGCCGGCAACATCGACTTCCGAATCATCGTGGCCGTCGACTTTCGCACCGGACTGATCACCGACAACGATGCACTTGCCCGCCTCGACAGCACGCTGGCCGAGAAAGCCCCACACTGGAACACATTGTCCCGCGCGAGGATCGCCCAGCTGCTCGACTGGCTTGTCGTCGAAGCCGATCCCGACGCGCTGCGAATGACCCGCCAGGACAACGACGACCGCCACATCGACATCCAGCCATCCGGCAACGGCATGGCCGAACTATGGGGCCGGATGCACGCCCCAGACGCCGCTGCACTCGACCACCGCCTGGATGAACTCGCCGCCACGGTCTGCCCCGACGACACGCGCACCACACGCCAACGCCGAGCCGACGCACTGACCGCCCTGGCCACCGGTCAACCCGCCATGGCCTGCGGCTGCGGCTTGCCCACCTGCCCGAGGACCAGCGCCGCCACCACCCCCGCCCCGATCGTGATCCACGTTCTCGCCGAAGAGTCCACCGTCAACGGCACCACGACCAAACCGGGATACCTCCCCGGGTACGGCGCCCTGCCCGCCTCGACGGTTCAGCAGCTGGCAGAAACCGCCCGGCTGCGCCCGATCGCCCGGCCCGGCGACCTCGTCGCCGAACCCCGCTACCGACCATCGACCGCGCTCGCCGACTTCATCCGCTGCCGCGACCTGACCTGCCGCTTCCCCGGCTGTGACTGCCCCGCCGAGTACGCCGATATCGACCACACCGTTCCCCATCCGGCCGGTCCCACCCACCCGTCCAACCTCAAGATTCTGTGCCGAGCCCATCATCTGCTGAAGACCTTCTGGGCCGGTCCGGCCGGCTGGAACGACCGGCAACTCCCCGACGGGACTGTGGTCTGGACTGCGCCCAGCGGGCGCCGCTACACCACCAGGCCGCGCGGCGCGCTGTTCTTCCCCCAACTCGCCACACCGACCGGCGGCCTCGAGCTGCCGCCCGCCGACGCGGCCGGCAACCGGACACGCACATTGGCTATGCCCACCCGGGCGCTCACCCGACGACAACAACGCGATCACCGGGTCCGATGGGAACGTGGTCGCAACCAGGCGCGCTACGCGGCCGACCCACCGCCTTTCTGACGTCGTTGGTGTTCGGGTGCCCGTAAGCTGCCCGGGTGGCCGAGCCCCTGATGCCGCCCCGGCTGAGCCTGATGACGCAGGTGTGGCGTTTCGTCGTCACCGGGGGCCTCGCAGCCATCGTCGACTTCGGCCTCTATGTGGCGCTGCTCGGCCTCGACCTGCACGTCAACGTCGCCAAGACGTTGAGTTTCATCGCCGGCACCATCACCGCCTACCTGATCAACCGGCGCTGGACGTTCCAGGCACCACCGAGCACGGCGCGCTTCGTCGCGGTGTGCGCGCTCTACGCGCTGACCTATACAGCGCAGGTGGGTATCAACTACCTCTTCTACACCCTGTGGGACGACAAACCCTGGAGAGTCCCAGTCGCATTCGTGATCGCACAGGGCACAGCCACGGTGATCAACTTCATCGTTCAGCGTGCCATCATCTTCCGCTTGCGCTGACCCTCATCGAAACGGGCTCACCGCATCGAGTCATTCAGCGCTGCACCGCCTTCTGCGTCCTGCCGATCGTAGGCGGCGGCAGCGGCGCGGAGCTTGTCGCTGAGTCCGGTGAGCTCCGCCCGTATCCGCTTGGCCTGGCCCTCAAGGACGTCGACGAACTCGGCGAACCCTGGCCGGGCAGCCTTCTGCCAAGCCGCGGTGTCGCCGGCGATGGCGGCGGCCACCGCCACCCGGCTGGCCGATGCCTCAATGGCCGCCACATCCATCGCATCGGCACACCGGCGGACTTCGGCTGTGACCACGCTGATTTCGCCATCACTCATCGGGCTTGCCGCCGACAGCCGGTCGCACCCGAGATCAAGGTGGTGTCCCGGGTTCCAAAGATCAATTGCCGGCCATCGCTGCTGCTGAACCTGACCTCGTGGCTGCCCTTCGAACTCTGTGGAGTCCACAGCCGGTCCAACCCCTCCGCGCCGACGATCCGCCGTACACCAGGCAAAGCCCGCTCCCATTCCGCATCGGTCAGCGCCTTCGGCGAGTACAGGTTGCGCAGATAGCGATTGACCCCTTCGCGAACGGTTCCACTCCGTCCACAACCACCGTTGCCCGGGCTGCCCGCCCACGTCCACGGATCGGTGCCGGAAACCACGCGTTCCACCTCCGTCCGTACCCGTTCGATCAGTTCGAGCATTTGTTCCTCTGTCTGGTCGATGTCGGGCAGATCGGCGAGGTCGGTCATGGGACCGGCCTGATCGGTGATCGGTGATTCGTCGGCGGCGCAGCCGGATACTGCAACCAGCGCAGCCGCCAGGGCCACCGCGGCAGAGCGTTTCATCGGATCAGGAGATCCCGCGGATCGTCGGCCAGGCCCGCCGCGATGACCGCGAGGTTGTATCCGGGGGTACGCAGAACGCCCTCGGCGTCGGCCCGCTGATACTGGGAATGCCCGGAAGCGCCGTCACGGGCAACCCCGTCCGAGGTGACGGCGCCGGCGCTGGACAACTGCTCCAGCGGCAGCCCGGTCGGGTTCGGGCCCAATTGGTTGAGATCCCCCAAGGCGGGCAACTCCAGGCCGAACAGGGTCGGGTCGCCGGACACCGGATCGTCCGGCGCCGACATCACGAACGCATGCCCGTCGGCGAGATACAGATCGGCCTCGTCACGGATCGGGACCGCGCGCTCAGTCGGCCCGAACCCCACCGTCGCGTCGGTGCTGCCCAACCCGGGCGACCCGTAGAAGGCAGCCGCGTCGACCACCCCGGTTTCACCAAGTTCGTGCAGTGCCTGCGCAGTGGTCAGCGACCCGTAGGAGTGGCCGAACGCAGACAGGTGCACCCCCGATCCGTGCTCGTTGGTCGCGTTGATTCCGCGGTAGAGGTCGGCAAGATCGGGTGCGGCGTCCTCGGCGCGCCGCTGAGAGCCTGCCTCGAGCACCGAGAGATCACCGCTGTCCGGCGGGTCGTATCCGAGCCAAGCGATCACGGCGGCCTTCTGATCCGGGTGCCCCGCCCAGATCAGTTGACGTTCGGCCTCAGCTCGAAGCACATCCGCCTCACCGCTCATCGCCGGCAGGCTCGCAGGGTGACTGTTCATGCCGGGTGTGAGGACGGCGACGTACTCGGCCGCGTCGGGGTCACCCACCGCGACCGCGGCCCGCGGTTGGGAGCCGTCGGGAAATTCCAGCAGCATCAGGTACCGGTCCGGATCGGCCAGTGCCGCGCGCATGGCCTCCGCGTTCTCCAGTCGCGCGGTGCGGTCATGCAGGATCCGGCTGTACGCAGCGTTCGACTGCGCGGCATTGAGTCCGGAATGGTCGCGGCGGAACTCGGCGCGGTCTGGCAGCGCGTCGACCTCGGCACGGGCCCGGGCGAGTTCGCGGTCGAGAGCGCCGATGTTGGCCTCACTTCGGGCCCGCACCGGCACCCCGTCGCGATTGCCGATCCAGTCGGGATGCTCGGCGATCACCTTGCGGTGCTCGTACTCCGACAGGGCGTTCCACCACGCGGCGACATCGTGGGGTTCCACGCCATCGCCTTCCGGAGGGTACGGTGCGGACAGGCCCGACTGCTCCCGGCCGTTCTGTTGCGCAGTGCCGAAATCGGTTGCCTTTCCAGCTGTTACGTAGCCATTCACCAGGTGGCCGAACACTTCGGCACAGTCGGCGTCGATGTCGTCGGCCTGGTGGATCAAGGCTCTGGCCCGCCGCTCGACGCTGTCCGCGAGCGGCCGGAGGGAATCGTGTAGGTGAGCCGGGGCGCTGATGCTCACGTCGCCGTTCTCGGCAAGTAGCAGCAGCCCGCCCTGCCCGGCGACATCCGCACGCACACTGTCCAACTCGGACTGCAGTCTGGTCACAGCAGTTGCAGTCTCCTCGGCAAGCTGATGTACGGCGCCGGCCACCGCGGCGTCATCGAGGACGGTGGCGGTGCTCGCCGCGATCCTGCTGCGTGCGGCATCTGCGGCCGGCGAGTTCCACCCGGGCAGGCCCGAGATCAGTTCCAGGTCGGCGACAACGGCCTGAATGTTTCTCAGTTCGTCACCGAGTTCAGCCGCGATCGACCGCAACGCCGCCACACTCCACGAGCGAATCTCGCTCAACAGCAATCCGGCACCCCCTCAACACCCGACGGAGACGTTACCGACGCGCTGAGCGCCGACAGCGCACATTCGTGGCCGGTTGTGGACAACCAGGGATCCCAGGACACGCGCGGTACCCTCTTGGACGATGCTGACCACCGAACTGACCACCGATGTTCCGGTGACCGCCAGGCGGCTCACCGGTTGGGGCCGCACCGCACCGACGGTGGCCCAGGTCGTATCGACACCCGATCCCGAGCTGATCGCCACCGCCGTCAGGCAGGCGGCCGAAGCCGGTGGCAGGGGGGTCATCGCTCGTGGGTTGGGGCGTTCCTACGGCGACAACGCCCAGAACGGCGGCGGGATGGTCATCGACATGACCGCCCTCAACCGTATCCACTCCATCGATTCCGGCACCCGGATGGCTGACCTGGACGCCGGCGTGGACCTCGATCAGCTGATGAGGACCGCCCTGCCGTTCGGGTTGTGGGTACCCGTCCTGCCCGGCACTCGCCAGGTCACCGTCGGCGGCGCGATCGCTTGCGATATTCACGGCAAGAACCATCACAGCGCGGGCAGCTTCGGCAACCACGTGCGCTCCATCGACCTGCTGGCCGCCGACGGGCAGATCCACCGGCTCACTCCCGACGGCCCGGACTCGGAACTGTTCTGGGCCACCATCGGCGGCAACGGTCTGACTGGGATCATCCTGCGCGCCACCATCGAGATGACACCCACCGAGACGGCGTACTTCATCGCCGACGGCGACATCACCCACAGCCTCGACGAGACCATCGCATTTCACAGCGACGGCAGCGAATCCGGCTACACATACTCCTCGGCGTGGTTCGACGCGATCAGCGCACCACCGAAACTGGGCCGGGCGGTGATCTCCAGGGGTTCGCTGGCCACCCGCGATGAGTTGCCGGAGAGGCTGCAGCGCGATCCGCTGAAATTCGATGCCCCACAGTTCTTCACGACACCAGACATCTTCCCGAACGGCTTGGGCAACAAGTTCATCTTCGGGGCGATGACCGAACTCTGGTATCGCAAGAGCGGCAGTTACCGCGGCAAGGCGCAGAACCTGACGCAGTTCTACCATCCACTGGACATGGTCAGGGAGTGGAATCGCGCTTACGGTTCAGCGGGTTTCAGCCAGTACCAGTTCGTGGTGCCGACCGAGGCCGTACAGGAGTTCAAGGACATCATCAATGACATTCAGCGGTCGGGCCACTACTCGTTCCTAAACGTGTTCAAGCTCTTCGGGCCCGGGAACAAGGCGCCGCTGAGCTTTCCGATTCCCGGTTGGAACGTCTGCGTGGACTTCCAGATCAAGCCCGGCCTCAACGAGTTCCTCAACAGTCTCGACAAGAGGGTGTTGGAGTTCGGCGGACGGCTGTACACCGCCAAGGACTCCCGCACCACAGCCGAGACCTTCCATGCCATGTACCCGCGGATCGACGAGTGGATCGCGCTGCGCCGCAAGGTCGATCCCAACGGCGTGTTCGCCTCCGACATGGCCCGACGTTTGGAGTTGCTCTAGATGGTGCTCGACGCTGTAGGTAACCCGCAGACCGTTCTGCTGCTGGGTGGCACATCCGAGATCGGACTGGCCATCTGCGAACGCTACCTGCGAAACGCGCCGGCTCGAATCGTGCTGGCCGCGCTGCCCGATGACCCCGGGCGTGAGGCCGCGGTGGCCCAGATGAAGGCAGCCGGCGCCAAATCGGTCGAGCTCGTCGACTTCGACGCGATGGACACCGACAGCCATCCAGATGTTATCGACCGCCCCGGGGACATCGACGTCGCCATCGTCGCGTTCGGTCTGCTCGGCGATGCCGAGGAACTCTGGCAGAACCAGCGCAAAGCGGTCCAGATCGCCGAGATCAATTACACTGCAGCGGTTTCAGTCGGCGTGCTGCTGGCCGACAAGATGCGCCGGCAGGGCTTCGGCCAGATCATCGCGATGAGCTCGGCCGCCGGCGAACGGGTGCGGCGGTCCAATTTCGTGTACGGCTCCACCAAGGCCGGACTGGACGGCTTCTACCTCGGGCTTGGAGAGGCACTGCGCGAGTACGGCGTTCGGGTCCTGGTCATCCGTCCCGGACAGGTGCGCACCCGGATGAGCGCTCATGTCAAGGAAGCGCCGCTCACGGTCGACAAAGAGTACGTCGCCGACCTCGCTGTCACCGCATCGGCCAAGGGCAAGGAACTGGTCTGGGCGCCTGGCGCTTTCAGGTACGTGATGATGATATTGCGGCACATCCCACGCCCGGTCTTCCGCAAGCTGCCCATCTGACACCGATGATGCGCACCGTCGCAGCCCGGATCGGCGAGATCGCCCTCGCGGTCGCCGTCGCAGTAGTCGTCTCCGTGGTGTCGCTGGTGGCGATCGCACGGGTCCAATGGCCTGCCTACAACTCCTCGAACCAGCTGCACGCGTTGACCACAGCCGGCCAGTTCGCAGCGCTGGCGGGATTGTTCGCCGCCGGCCTGCTGTGGCGCCGGGGCCGCCGGGCGGTGGCGCGAGCAGCGGCGCTGGTGTCCTTGTCGGCATTCACCGTCGTCACGCTGGCGATGCCGCTGGGCGCCACCAAGCTCTACCTCTTCGGTATCTCAGTCGATCAGCAGTTCCGCACCGAGTACCTGACCCGGCTCACCGACACGGCCGCACTGCACGACATGACCTACTACGGTCTGCCGCCGTTCTACCCGCCGGGCTGGTTCTGGATCGGCGGCCGGATCGCTGCGCTGACCGGCACCCCGGCCTGGGAGATGTTCAAACCGTGGTCGATCATCTCGATCACCGTGGCGGTCGCGGTCGCGTTGGTGTTGTGGGCGGCAATGGTCCGGTTCGACTACGCGATCGTCGTTACGGCGGCCACCGCCGCGACCATGCTGACCTACTCACCGGCCGAGCCGTACGCCGCGATCATCACCGTGCTCCTGCCGCCGATCTTCGTGCTGGCGTGGTCGGGCCTGCGCGGCGGAACCCGCAACGGCGGCTGGGCCGCGGTCGTCGGGGTGGGCGTCTTCCTGGGCTTCGCCGCGTTGTTCTACACCTTGTTGCTGGCCTACGCCGCCTTCACCCTGACGCTGATGGCTCTGGTGGCCGCGGTGGCCCGGCGTTCCTGGGATCCGGTGGCGCGGCTGGCGGTGATCGCCGTGACTTCAGGGGCTATCGCGCTGATCGGCTGGGGACCCTATCTGCTGGCTGCGCTGCGCGGATCACCGTCCGGATCGGGCACCGCCCAGCACTATCTGCCCGCCGACGCGGCCCAGCTGTCGTTCCCGATGCTCAGCTTCACGCTGCTCGGGGCGTTGTGCGCGATCGGGACGGTGTGGTTGGTGGTGCGCTGCGGCTCTTCGACCCGAGCCGGCGCGTTGGCGATCGCGGTTCTGGCCGTCTACGCCTGGTCGGTGCTGTCCATGCTGACCACGCTGGCCGGCACCACGCTGTTGTCGTTCCGGTTGCAGCCCACCCTGACCGTGCTGTTGACCGCGGCCGGGGCCTTCGGTTTCATCGAGACCGCGAAAGCCCTGTCCGACAACTTCTCCAGCAGGCGCCCGCTGGCCGTGGCCGCCGCGCTGGGCGCCGTCGGCGCGCTGGCGTTCAGCCAGGACATCCCCAACGTGCTGCGTCCGGACCTCCTCGTCGCCTACACCGACACCGACGGCAACGGTGAACGCGCCGACCGGCGACCGCCGGGCGCCGAACGCTACTACAGCCAGGTCGACGCCCGAATCCGGGAACTCACCGGCCGGCCACGCAACGAGACGGTGGTGCTCACCGCCGACTACAGCTTCCTGTCGTACTACCCGTACTACGGTTTCCAGGGCCTGACCTCTCACTACGCCAATCCGCTGGCACATTTCGACAGGCGCGCCGCGGAAATCGAGAGTTGGGAGGAGCTGGACAACGCCGACGAGTTCGTCCAAGCCCTGGACGCGCTGCCCTGGAAACCGCCGTCGGTGTTCCTGATGCGCCCCAGCGGCGCTTCGGCGAACGACTCGGGCAAGGATGCCGGCTCCTACACGCTTCGGTTGGCCTCCGACGTCTACCCCAACCAGCCCAACGTCCGCCGGTACCACGTGACGCTGGACGCAGCGCTCTTCGACGACCCGCGCTTTCACGTCGAGACCATCGGGCCGTTCGTGCTGGCGGTCAGGGAACTCCCCGATTCGTGAACCCGGACTGATGGGCCAATTAGCATCTAGCCCCGTGACCGCGCCGGGCAGCAACCACCGGAACGCGCGCATCATCGCGATAGTCGCCGGGCTGCTGGGCGCGCTGATGGCGGTCGCCACCCCCCTGCTGCCGGTCAAGCAGACCACCGCCGAGCTGAAGTGGCCCCAGAACGGGGTGCTGAACAGCGTGGACGCGCCGCTGATCGGCTACGTCGCCACCGACCTGTCGGTCAGCGTTCCGTGCCGGATAGCCGCCGAGCTGAACACCTCCGGGCGGACTGTGCTGCTGTCCACCGTGCCAAAGCAGGCGCCCAAGGCCGTCGACCGCGGCCTGCTCATCGAGCGGGTGAACAACGACCTGCTCGTCATCGTGCGCAACACCCCCGTGGTCAGCGCCCCGTTGAGCCAGGTGCTCAGCCCGCAGTGCGAGCGGCTGGTCTTCACCGCCCGAGCCGAGAAGGTCACCGGCGAGTTCGTCGGGCTGACGGCAGAGCCGCGACCGGGCGAAGACACAGCCGACGCCGGCGAACCGCTGCGGGGTGAACGCAGCGGATATGACTTCCGCCCGCAGATCGTCGGCGTGTTCACCGACCTGACCGGGCCGGCGCCGCCGGGTCTGGAGTTCTCGGCCACCGTCGACTCCCGCTACAGCAGCACACCGACGCTGCTCAAGCTGCTCGCGATGATCGCCGGCGTCGTACTCACCCTGGTCTCGCTGGGAGCCCTGCACGCGCTGGACACCGCCGACGGCATGCGCCACCGCCGCTTTCTGCCCCGGCGCTGGTGGTCCATGACACCGCTGGACGGGCTGGTCACCGCGGTGCTGGTGTGGTGGCATTTCGTCGGCGCCAACACCGCCGACGACGGCTACATCCTGACCATGGCCCGGGTCTCCGAACATGCCGGCTACATGGCCAACTACTACCGCTGGTTCGGCACGCCGGAATCTCCGTTCGGCTGGTACTACGACCTGCTGGCGATCTGGTCGCACGTCAGCACGGCCAGCATCTGGATGCGGTTGCCCACCCTGGTGATGGGCCTGGTGTGCTGGTGGGTGATCAGCCGCGAGGTGATCCCCCGCCTCGGGCGTGCTGCGAAGAGCAACCGCGCCGCCGCATGGACCGCGGCCGGGATGTTCCTGGCATTCTGGCTTCCGCTGAACAACGGCCTGCGTCCGGAGCCGATCATTGCCCTGGGCATCCTGCTGACCTGGTGCTCTGTCGAGCGCGGTGTGGCCACCAGCCGACTGCTCCCGGTGGCCGTCGCGATCATCATCGGTGCGCTCACCTTGTTCGCCGGGCCGACCGGTGTGGCGGCGATCGGCGCGTTGCTGGTGGCGGTCGGTCCGCTGAAAACCATTGTCGCCGCGCATACCTCGCGGTTCGGCTACCTGGCTTTGCTGGCACCGGTGCTCGCGGCGGCCACCGTCACGATCATCCTGATTTTCCGGGACCAGACGTTGGCCGGAGAGCTGCAGGCCAACGCGTTCAAGTCCGCGGTCGGCCCCAGTCTGAGCTGGTTCGACGAGCACATCCGCTACGAGCGGCTCTTCACCACCAGCCCCGACGGTTCGGTGGCGCGACGGTTCGCGGTGCTGTCATTGCTGCTCGCCCTGGCCGTGTCGGTGGCGATGACCTTGCGCAAGGGACGTATCCCGGGAACCGCTGCGGGACCGAGCCGGCGCATCATCGGCATCACCGTCATCTCGTTCCTGGCGATGATGTTCACCCCGACCAAGTGGACCCACCACTTCGGCGTCTTCGCCGGTCTGGCCGGGTCGTTGGGTGCGCTGGCCGCTGTCGCGGTGACCGCTGCAGCAATGCGGTCCCGGCGCAACCGCGCGGTCTTTGCCAGCGCCGTGCTGTTCGTGACGGCGCTCTCGTTCGCCACCGTCAACGGCTGGTGGTACGTCTCCAACTTCGGGGTGCCCTGGTCGAATCAGTTCCCGGAGTGGCATTTCGGGTTCACCACGATCCTGCTCGGATTGTCGGTGGTGGCGCTGATCATCGCGGCTTGGTTCCACTTCTCCGGACGCGACGCGCCGGCGCCGGGCGGCTCGCGCAGCCGGTTCGGCGGGCGGCTCGTTCAAGCACCGTTGGCGATCGCGGCCTGGGCGCTGGTGGTGTTCGAGGTGGTGTCGCTGACGCTGGGCATGATCGATCAGTACCCGGCGTGGTCGGTCGGCCGGTCCAACCTGGAAGCGCTGACCGGCAAGACCTGCGGGCTGGCCAACGACGTCATGGTGGAAAGCAATCCCAACGCCGGCATGCTGCAACCGGTCGGCGCCCCGGTCGCCGCGGCGCTCGGCGCCGATACCGCGGACGGATTCGGCCCCAACGGCGTACCGAGCGACGTCACCGCCGACCCCGTCCTCGACGACGAGGACGACGAGAACTTCATCGACACCGACAGCGGCGCGGCAACCGGCACCGAGGGCGGCACCGAGGGTGGCGCCAGCGCGGTTGTCGGTGTCAACGGCTCCCGGGCGCGCCTGCCGTTCGGGCTCGAGCCCGCCACCACCCCGGTGATGGGCAGTTGGCGGGCCGGCACCCAGCAGCCCGCCAGCCTGCGTTCCGCGTGGTACCGGCTGCCACCCAGGACTGGATCCGATTCGGGCCCGCTGCTGGTGGTCTCCGCTGCCGGTCGTTTCGATCGCGGCGAGGTCGTCGCCCAATGGGCCACCGACGAGGGTGCGGCCGACGACGACCCGGGCGGCACCGTCGATTTCGCCGACGTCGGCGCCGCTCCGGCCTGGCGCAACCTACGTCTGCCGTTGGCGGCGATACCCGACGAGGCGACCCGGATTCGGCTGGTCGCCACCGACGACGACCTGGCGCCGCAACACTGGATCGCGCTCACCCCGCCGCGCGTCCCCGGACTGCGCACACTGCAAGAGGTGGTGGGCTCGGACGAACCGGTGCTGCTCGACTGGCTGGTCGGGTTGGCGTTCCCGTGTCAGCGACCGTTCGCTCACCGGTACGGCGTGATCGAGGTGCCCAAGTGGCGCATCCTGCCGGACCGGTTCGGCGCCGAGGCGAACTCTCCGGTGATGGACAATCTCGGCGGAGGTCCGCTGGGCATCACCGAGCTGCTGACCCGTGCCACCACCGTGCCCACCTACCTGGACCACGACTGGTCGCGCGACTGGGGTTCGCTGCAACGGCTCACCCGGTATTACCCGGACGCCACACCCGCGCGGCTCGAACTCGGATCGGCGACGCGCAGCGGGCTGTGGAGCCCGGCACCGCTGCGTCACTAGCTTCGTCGCATAACATCGTGCCTCGTGCGTGTCGATGATCGGCGAGCCCGCGGAATCGCGGGGTTGATCGCCGTCATCGCCGGTGTGGCCGGGGTGCTGCTGTGCGGCTTGGTGCCGCTGCTGCCGGTGCACCAGACCACCGCCACCATCCACTGGCCGCAGGCCGACGCTGACGGGCTGGTCACTGACCTCACCGCGCCGCTGGTCGCCGGCGCCCCACAGGCGCTGGACGTGTCGATTCCGTGCCGGACGATCGCCACCCTTTCCGGCGACGACGCCCTGGTGTTCTCGACGGTGCCGCCGGGTGGCATCGCCGCCAGTCGAAACGGCCTGTTCGTTCGGGCCAACCCCGATGTCGTCGTGGTCGCGTTCCGTGACTCGGTCGCCGCGGTCGCCCCGCGGTCTGCGGTTACCGGCGGAGCGTGCAGCGTGTTGCGCATCTGGGCCAACTCGGGAGGTGTCGGGGCCGACTTCGTCGGGATTCCGGGAGCCGCGGGAACACTCAAGGTCGAGAAGAAGCCACAGGTCGCGGGCGTCTTCACCGACCTGGATCTGAACGCGGCGTCAGAACCGGACCTGTGGGCCCGCATCGACGTCGACACCCGCTTCATCACCTCGCCGACCGCCCTGAAGTACGCGGTGATGCTGTTCGGTGTCGGCTGCGTGGTGGTGTCGATCGGCGCGCTGGCCGTGCAGGATCGCCGACTGCGCCCCGGCCGGCGGATTCGGCTGGGCTGGCGGCGTTTCTGGCGGGTCGGCGCGACAACATGGCTGGCCGACGGCACGGTGATCGGCACCCTGCTGCTCTGGCACATCATCGGGTCGACGTCATCTGACGACGGCTACAACCTGACCATCGCGCGGGTTTCCGGGGAGGCCGGCTACACGGCCAACTACTACCGATACTTCGGCACCACCGAGGCCCCGTTCGACTGGTATCAGTCGGTGCTCGCCCAACTCGCGTCGGTCAGTACCGCGGGCGTGTGGATGCGACTGCCGGCGACGCTGGCCGCCATCGGCACCTGGTTGATGATCAGCCGCTGCGTGCTTCCCCGGTTGGGCCGCCGGTTGGCGCGCAACCGAGTCGCCGAGTGGACCGCGGCCGCGGTGTTCCTGGCGGCGTGGTTGCCGTTCAACAACGGGCTTCGTCCCGAACCGCTGATCGCCCTCGGCGTGCTGGCGGCCTGGGTGCTGGTCGAGAACGCGATCGCCACCCGGCGGCTGTGGCTGGCTGCGGCGGCCGTCGTGGTGGCGGTCTTCTCGGTGACGCTCGCGCCGCAGGGCCTGATCGCGATCGCGCCGCTGCTGGTGGGCGCGCGGGCGATCGCCGGCATCATCTCGGCCCGCCGTGCCGACGACGGCCGCAGCGGGCTCCTCGCCCCGCTGTCGGCGCTGGCCGCGGCCGGATCGTTGATCGCCGTCGTGGTGTTCCGGGATCAGACCCTGGCCACGGTGGCCGAATCCGCCCGCATCAAGTACACCGTCGGCCCGACCATCCCGTGGTACCAGGAGTTCCTGCGCTACTACTTCCTCACTGTCGAGGACAGCATCGAGGGCTCGCTGACCCGCCGCTTCGCGGTGCTGGTGCTGTTGATGTGCCTGTTCGGCGTGCTCGCCGTGCTGCTGCGCCGCGGCCACGTGCCCGGGGTGGCCGACGGACCCGGGTGGCGGCTGATCGGAACCACCGCCGTCGGACTGTTACTGCTGACCTTCACGCCGACCAAGTGGGCGGTGCAGTTCGGCGCGTTCGCCGGACTGGCCGGCGCACTGGGGGCGGTCACCGCGTTCGCGTTCTCCCGCGTCGGGCTGCACAGCCGGCGAAACCTGGCGTTGTACGTGACAGCGTTGCTGTTCGTGCTCGCCTGGGCGACGTCGGGCATCAACGCATGGTTCTACGTCGGCAGCTACGGCGTCCCGTGGTACGACAAGCAACCGGTGATCGCCGGTCGGCCGGTCACCACGATGTTCCTGGCGCTGGCCATCATCACCGGCCTGTTCGCGGCCTGGCTGCACTTCCGGATGGATTTCACCGGGCGCACCGAAGTCGCCAACACTCGCCGCAACCGGGTGCTGGCGTCCACCCCGCTATTGGTCGTGGCGTCGATCATGGTGGTGCTCTCGGTGGGGTCGATGGCCAAGGCGGCGGTTCAGCGCTACCCCGCCTACACCACAGCGAAGGCCAACGTTTCCGCCCTCACCTCGGGGCTGTCCGGATCCAGCTGCGCCATGGCCGACGACGTACTCGTCGAACCCGACACCAATGCCGGGATGCTCGAACCGGTTCCCGGACAACGCTTCGGGGAGTACGGGCCGCTCGGGGGCGCGGACCCGGTCGGTTTCACGCCCAACGGGGTCAGCGACAGCCTGGAGTCCCCGGAGCCGGTTCTGGCCCATCCGGGCATGGTCAACTCCGACGGTTCGCCGAACAAGGCCAACGTCAGTGTGGGCTTCGCGGCCGGCACCGGAGGCGGCTACGGCCCGGAAGGTGTGAACGGGTCGAAGGTGTTCCTTCCGTTCGGGCTGGATCCGGCCACCACCCCGGTGATGGGCAGCTACGACGAGAACACCGTCGCCGCCGAGGCCACCTCGGTGTGGTACCAACTGCCACCGCGCACACCGGACCGGCCGCTGGTCACGGTCGCCGCCGCCGGAGCCATCTGGTCCTACGACGAGGAAGGCGAGTTCACCTACGGCCAGTCGCTGAAACTCGAGTGGGGGCTGCACCGCCCGGACGGCAGCTTCCAGGGGCTCGGTGACGTGCAACCGATCGACACCGCCGCGCCGCAGCATGCTTGGCGGAACCTGCGCTTCCCGCTGGCGTGGGCGCCGCCGGAGGCCAACGTGGTCCGCATCCTCGCCGACGATCCCAACCTGAGCACCGATCAGTGGTTCGGGTTCACCCCGCCCCGGGTGCCGGTGCTGCAGACCGCGCAAGAGCTGATCGGGTCACAGACACCGGTCCTGATGGACATCGCCACCGCGGCCAACTTCCCCTGCCAGCAACCGTTCTCCGAGCACCTCGGGGTGGCCGAACTGCCCGAATACCGCATCGTGCCCAATCACGAAGAGTTCCTGGCCGGCTCCAACAACTGGCAGTCCGCCGACGACGGTGGTCCGTTCCTGTTCATCCAGGCGCTGCTACGCACCTCCTCCATCCCCTCGTATCTGCGGGACGACTGGTACCGCGACTGGGGCGCGATCGAGAGCTACCGCCGCGTCGTGCTTGCCGCCCAGGCACCAGATGCCGTCATCGACGAGGGCTCCATGCGGGTTAACGGCTGGATCCGCCCCGGTCCGATCAGGGCACTCCCATGACCGGGGCGATGACCGGACAGGTTCAGACCACCCGCTGGGTGGCGACGATCGCCGGCCTGATCGGCTTCGTGCTGTCGGTGGCCACGCCGCTGTTGCCGGTGGTGCAGACCACCGCGACTCTGAACTGGCCACAGGACGGACAGGTTGACAGCGTCACCGCACCGCTGATCTCGCAGGCTCCGGTGGAGCTGACCGCGACGGTGCCCTGTTCGGTCATCCGCTCGCTGCCACCGGCCGGCGGCATGGTGCTGGGCACCGCACCCAAGGAGGGCAAGCAGGCGACGCTGAACGCGTTGTTCGTCAACGTCAACCGGGAACGGGTCGACGTCACCGACCGCAACGTGGTGGTCGCCAGCGTTCCTCGGCAGCAGGTGGTGGGCGTTGGCGACAGCCCGGGCTGCCAGCGCATCGAGATCACCTCGACCCAAGCCGGCACGTTCGCGACGTTCGTGGGGCTCGCCGACCCCGACACCGGCGACGAGGTGCGCAGCGGGTTCCCCGATCCGAACCTGCGGCCCGCGATCGTCGGGGTGTTCACCGACCTCACCGGACCCGCCCCACCGGGACTCACCCTGTCGGCGACCATCGACACCCGGTTCACCACCACGCCAACGGCTCTGAAGCTCACCGCGATGGTGCTGGCCATCGCTGCGACGGCGATCTCGTTGCTGGCGCTGTGGCGGCTGGACCGCCTGGACGGTCGGCGGATGAGGCGAATCGTCCCGACCCGCTGGCGCACGTTCACCCGTGTCGACGCCACCGTGATCGGCGCCTTCGCAGTGTGGTACGTGATCGGCGCGAACTCGTCGGACGACGGCTACATCCTCGGCATGGCCCGCATCGCCGAGCATGCGGGCTATATGTCCAACTACTTCCGGTGGTTCGGTAGCCCGGAGGACCCGTTCGGCTGGTATTACAACGCGCTGGCGCTGATGACCCACGTCAGCGACGCCAGCATCTGGATCCGGCTGCCCAACCTGATCTGCGCCCTGGTGTGCTGGCTGCTGTTGTCCCGGGAAGTGCTGCCCCGGCTGGGGCCGGCCGTCGCGGCCAGCAGGCCCGCGCTGTGGACGGCGGCGCTGGTGCTGCTGGCGGCGTGGATGCCGTTCAACAACGGCCTGCGGCCGGAGGGACAGATCGCCACCGGCGCATTGATCACCTACGTGCTCATCGAGCGGGCCATCATCTCGGGGCGGCTCACCCCGGCCGCCCTTGCCGTGCTCACCGCCGCTTTCACCCTCGGCATCCAGCCCACCGGTCTGATCGCGGTGGCCGCGCTGCTGGCCGGCGGCCGCCCGCTGCTGCGGATTCTGGTGCGGCGGCACCGGGTCGTCGGAACCTGGCCGCTGGTGGCCCCGATGCTGGCCGCCGGTTTCGTCATCCTGACCGTGGTCTTCGCCGACCAGACACTGGCAACGGTGATGGAGGCGACCAGGATTCGCACCGACATCGGTCCGAGCCAGGAGTGGTACACCGAGAACCTGCGATACTTCTACCTCATTCTGCCCACCGTCGACGGTTCGCTCTCGCGCCGATTCGGCTTCCTGATCACCGCGTTGTCGCTGTTTGCCGCCATGTTGATCATGTTGCGGCGCAAGCGGGTTCCCGGTGTGGCACGCGGTCCGGTGTGGCGGCTGATGGGCGTCATCTTCGGCACCGTGTTCTTCCTGATGTTCACCCCCACCAAGTGGGTGCACCACTTCGGCCTGTTCGCCGCGGTGGGCGCGGCGATGGCCGCGGTGGCGACGGTGCTGGTGTCGCCGGCGGTCTTGAGATGGTCCCGCAACCGGTTCGCGTTCCTGGCCGCGCTTTTGTTCGTGATGGCGTTGTGCTTCGCCACCACCAACGGCTGGTGGTACGTGTCCAGCTATGGGGTGCCGTTCAACAACGACATGCCGGAGATCGGCGGCGTCACGGTCAGCACCATGTTCTTCGCGCTCTTCGCCATCGTCGCGCTGTTTGCGATCTGGTTGAACTTCGTCGGGCGGGATCGCGGCGAGGGTCAGCTGGCGCGCGCGCTCACCACCGCTCCACTGCCGGTGGCGGCCGGGCTGATGGTGGTGGTTTTCGTCGGATCCTTGGCCGTCGGCATGGTGCGCCAGTACCCGACATACTCCAACGGCTGGGCCAACCTGCGCGCGTTCGCCGGCGGCTGCGGGCTGGCCGACGATGTGCTCGTCGAACCGGACCCGAACAACGGCTTCCTCACTCCGTTCCCCGGCGACTACGGCCCGCTGGGGCCGCTGGGTGGCGTCGATTCCGTCGGGTTCACCGCCGACGGCGTCCCGGAGAAGATCGTGGCCGAAGCAATCCGGATGACGATGCCGCAGTCCGGCACCGATTACGACTGGGATGCCCCGACCGAGTTGGACGAGCCTGGCGTCAACGGCTCCACGGTGCCGCTGCCCTACGGGTTGGACCCGGCCCGGGTGCCCGTCGCCGGCAGCTACGTCGAGGGCCCGCAACAGGAGAGCGTGCTGACCTCGGCGTGGTACGCCCTGCCACCGAGGGAGGACGGACAACCGCTGGTGGTGGTCACCGCTGCCGGCACCGTCGCAGGCAACAGCATCTTCAACGGGTTCACCGAGGGCCAGGCCGTGGAGTTGGAGTACGCCCGGCCCGGACCCGACGGCGCCCCGGTCCCGGCCGGGCGGGTGGTGCCCTACGACCTGGGCCCGATCCCGTCGTGGCGCAATCTGCGGTTCGCCCGCGACCAGGTTCCAGAGGACGCCACCGCGGTGCGGGTGGTGGCCGAAGACCTGTCGCTGACCCGCGGCGACTGGGTGGCGATCACCCCGCCTCGGGTGCCCGAGCTGCAGTCTGTGCAGGAGTATGTCGGTTCCGATCAGCCGGTGTTGATGGACTGGGCCGTCGGGCTGGCGTTCCCCTGCCAGCAGCCGATGCTGCACGCCAACGGCGTCACCGAGATCCCCAAGTTCCGGATCACCCCGGACTACGACGCCAAGCGCCTCGACACCGACACCTGGGAAGCCGGCCAGAACGGCGGCCTGCTCGGCATCTCGGACCTGTTGCTGCGCGCCCAGGTGATGGCGACCTACCTGTCCGAGGACTGGGGCCGGGACTGGGGCTCGTTACGGAAGTTCGACACCATCGTCGACGCCCGGCCCGCCAATATCGAACTCGGAACCGCCACCCGCAGCGGGCTCTGGAAGCCCGGCGAGATGCGCATCAAACCCTGACGCCTCGGCCTCGGCCCTCGCCCAAACTCACGTTTGGGCGAGAAAGAGCGAGTAGACGCCGCCAAAACGTCGATCTCGACGGGTCCCCCGACCGGGGGAACAGTTTCACTCGATCGGCCGATGGTGAGCGGTACTAACACGAGATGACTCGCGTTAGCAAACTGATTAGCGTTTGTGACGTATTCGATGCGCGCCACTGTAGAGCTCCGAAAGGTAGAACCTGTATCGTCGCCGCGTCATGAGATCAAGTCCTGCTTTCGTCGCCGCTGTCGGTGCAGCGAGCCTGTCTGGCCTTTTGTCCATATCCGTTCTCGGAATGGGCAGCGCAGCGGCAGAATCCGACGCGCGTCCGAAGTATTCGGACGTGTCATCGGCATTGAGCACTGCAGGGCTCCGCGTGGTCATCGCCTCGGTGGAGGGCCATGACCTGGACATAGGCGACTGCATCGTGGAGCGGTCACAGAGTGCACCCGGGCAGCGGAGTGGCCAATCCAACGCGGCCACGGTGTTGCTCTATCTGAGTTGTCGTGCCTAACTTCGCCTAAGTCGACTTACGAAGTCTCGCAAAAGTTCACTTACGTCAAACTCCGAGTCATGAGATATGTCACTGGTGTGATGTATCTCACGGTGAGCAGATTCGCCGCCGGCGTCCGTTAACTCTATTCTGTGAACCGCATCACTTTCCGATGTGATCGCAGCAAACGACAGGACATAAACACGTAAATCGCCGAGCTCTTAGTCCGCAACGGCCTCGGGCCAGCATGAATCCGGCGTTCGGACTCTTGCAGCACCGCAGAGTATATTCTTGACGTTGGTAAGTGATCGCTTGGGAGGACTGATGGCGCCTGCGGCTTCGGGTCGGAGCGTCCCGCAGGCAGCGGCACTCGCCGAGGAATGCGTGGGTCGCAGATGCTGATCGTCAGCCCAAGTCGCGCGACCCACGCGCCTCAAACGAACTCCCCTGCGCGCCTGAACGAGGTCAGCCCTGCAGGTCCGACCACGCCGCCCTACACGCGATGGGACCTCTGGCAGCGAATCCTCGCCGTACTGGTTGTCTCCGCGGGGCCATGGTTCTTCCCCATTGCCAACCTCGGCTCCGATCTAGCCGCCGGGTCGCGAGCGGTGCTCTTCGTGGTCGTTCCGATCCTGGCGTGGATCCTGGCCTCCAATTGCGATCCGCCTCGAGGCGTTGTCGACTCCGAGGTCGATTGGATCGTTTCCCTGCTCGCCGGCGCCGGTGTATTCGCTGCGATCGTATTGTTCGTCAACCGAATTCCCACGCTGGCCCAACTCTGGCGTGTCGAGATGCTCGGACCCGTGGTGTGGACCGCGATCGCTACCTCGGTGTTCTTCGGTATCCGATATGCGATTCGGCTCTGGGATCTGTGGGTCTTCCTGCTCGCGTGCGCCAGCCCGCTGCCGTTTCTACTGATCAGCGAGGCACTCGGGGGAAGTGATCTGACTCTCGCCGCCCTCTGCTGCGCGGTGGCCGCGATCGTGGTGTTCCGCGCGACGCGCAGGTACGAACTGCGGTGGCGTCTTCTCCTAGCGGGCGTCTCGTTGGCGATCGGGCTGGGGGCTTCCTCGCTGATCGTGGTCGGATCATCGGGTCAGCGCACCGCACTGTTGGTCGCGGTGGTCGTGGGGGCTGGCGCCGTTCCCTATCTGGTGACCCGAATTCTGCCCAGATACCTTCCCCGATACGTCACCACGAACCGACCAGACGGGTCGCTCGATGTCGCAGGATTCCCGCGACTCTCGCCTCTGTCCATGGTGACGATTCTCGTCATGTCAGTGGCGATGGCAGTGTTCTATCCGGTCGCGCCCCCAAACCCACCCGCCCCCAATGCGGCCGACGGCTGGCTGGCGGCCAGTGGGCTGCGACCATCGGGCGCGTACACGGCGGCCACCGGACTGCTCGGCCCGGATGCCACCTACACCCGCTACACGGAATCACCACCGACCTCGCCGTCCTCAGCTGTCGATGTGATCACCGCGCCGACCAGGGGAGCACTCGACGACTTCGCCAAGGCCCACTGGTACGACAGCACCGAACCCGTCGAGTACCAGCCGGTACACCTGTCGGGCGTGCAGGGATTGGCCGTTCGCGCAGCGCACAGCAACGCCGACACGGCCGTCGACCCGACAACGGCTCAGTGGTACGCGCTGACCTGGGTGTGGCAAGTGAAGACGGGATTCCAGCAAGTCATCGTGGTGGTGAACCAACACGAGGACGGCCCGCTGCCCGACCCGGTCGGTGTCTCACTGTCCGAGGCGGTGATCGACCCGCTGTTGTGGATCGCCCGCCAACAACCCGAGCCCGTCTCCGATGTGGAGCCTGCGACGGTAGAACTGGCCGAACGCCTGGCCGCCAAGCTGATCACGACCGCGGGACTGATGGACGCCAAAGCGACTCCGCAGGCGCCCGACAAGAACGCAAGTCGAGCCCGTGAGGACGGATAGCCCGCTGGTCGAACGGTATCTACCGGCCGAGTTCTCCGCCCAAGCCACGTTCGACAAGCGCTCTCTCGCCCGAATCCTTTTCGCGACGGCGCTGGTGACTGCGGCTGTGGCTATCTGGCCCCGTTACGCAATACCGGTGCTGACCGCAGCTTTTGCCACTTGCTACCTGGCAATGACGATCGATCGGCAATGGTTGCTGGTCCGGGGAATGCGCAGCTCGGAGCCGATGCGCATCAGCGACGACGAAGCGCGCGATCTGGCCGACGAGGAGTTGCCGATGTACACGGTGCTCCTTCCGGTCTACCAGGAACCCGAGATCGTGCAGAACCTGATCCAGGGCGTCGGCAAGATCGACTACCCGGCCGACAAGCTCGAGGTACTGCTGTTGGTCGAGGAAGACGACCTGCATACCCAACGGGCCTTGGAGGTCATCGAGACGGACACCATAAGGGTCGTGATCGTCCCGCACAGCCTGCCCAAGACCAAGCCCAAGGCATGCAACCACGGCATGGCCTTGCCCGATGTTCACGGCGAGATGATGACCATCTACGACGCCGAGGATCTTCCAGATCCGCTCCAGCTCAGACGGGCGATCGCAGCCTTCCGTCGGCTTCCGCCCGACATCGGTTGCCTTCAGGGCCGACTGAGCTTCTACAACGAGCGGCAGAATCTCCTGACCCGCTGGTTCTCGCTCGAGTACGAGCAGTGGTTCGGCCTGATCCTGCCGGCGGTCGAGGCGTCCAGCTGCGTTGTCCCCCTCGGCGGGACGTCGAACCACATGCCTACCCGCATCTGGCGAGAGGTCGGCGGGTGGGACGAATTCAACGTCACCGAGGACGCCGACCTCGGGGTGCGGTTGCGACGTTTCGGCTATCGCACGATGATCCTGGACTCGGTGACCCTGGAGGAAGCCACCTCCGACGTGATCAACTGGATTCGGCAGCGCTCACGCTGGTACAAGGGATACCTGCAGACGATGGTGGTGCACCTGCGCCGGCCGGTGACGCTGAGCCGACAGATCGGCTTCTGGCCCACCCTGCGTCTGATGGGCATGACCGGCGGTGTCCCGATCAGCAGCGCCGTGAACATTCCGTTCGCCTTCATGATGCTGGTCTGGGTCGCCGGACGTCCCGAATTCGTCAACACACTGTTCCCGCCCGTAACCTATTTCATCTGTATGGGCATGTTCCTTCTCGGCGCGCCCCTATCGGTTCTCATCAGCTTGGTGTGCACGTGGAAGCTCGGTCGACAGCACCTGTGGTGGGCGGCACTGCTGACCCCGCTGTACTGGATATTGCAGTCGATCGCGGCCATCAAGGCCTTCTATCAGCTGGCCTTCCGGCCTTCTTTCTGGGAGAAGACGGTGCACGGACTGTCCAGCCATCAACCACCCGAAGTGCGTGCATGAAGTTTCTGCCCTGGTTAGTGCTCGCCCTCGTAATATGTGTCACGGCATTGGTCCCCGCAATGCCACCGGCCGTCGCACAGCCCGTTGCCGAAGAACCCGACGAACCCGCCCCGGCGAAGACCGTCGACTGGTACCAGCTCGGTCTGCCTGCCGAATTCGCTATCAAGAGTTCGATCCCAGAGAAGACGGTGGCGGTCCCCCTGCCGGACGGTTATACCCCTACAGCCCTGACCGGCCAGGTCGAAGCGGTCTCCAACGCGGTGAACTGCCAGGTGGAGGTGTACGACGCAGACAACAATTTCCTCGGCCCGATCGCGCCGGCGGGCGACGCGACCGCCTCGCCTTTCGTCCTCGACCTCTCGACCGCGCGGATCGGGAACGGCAGCTTGGAGCTGACCTTCTACCTCCGTCAGGCGGGCGCTCCGGCTGAGCTCTGCACCCAGAACACCCAGCCTTCGTCGATGATGCTGAGTCAGCTCGCCACCTCATTTGTAGGAGAAGCGAATGCTCCCACCACGGTGGCCGACTTTCTGCCCGGCTACCTCAGCCGGATAGTGGTGCAAGTCGGGCCGACTCCGTCTACCGATGTGCAGCAGACCGCGCTTACGCTGGTTTCCTACCTGACCCATCTGTACCGGCCCATGCCGGTCCGCATCGACATCGACACCTCGGCCGAGCCGGTCACACCGCAGGATGCCTATGGCGCGTCGCGGGTGATCGCCATCCGCGAAGCGTCGGCGCCCGGACTGACCGTCGTCGACCGTGGCACACCGCAAGCGACTCTGGTGATATCCGGTGAGGGCGACGAACTGCAACGACAGGTCGAACTCTTCGCAGATCGCCGCTTCGAGCTGTTGCAGGTGGCCGCTACGAACGTCACCGCCGCTGCCCAGATTCCACTGCAGACCGGGACGGTCAAGACTTTCGGCGAACTCGGGATGGCCGGGCAGCTGGCGGTGATCGGCACAGACACCATGTACCTCGGTTTCGACGCAAGCGAGTTCGGCGTCGGCGCCATCGAGGGCGCCACCATCGACCTGCTGGCCAAGTACACACCGATAGTCGATGGAGAAGGGTCCGTGCTGGTTCGCGCAGGCCCGGATGTGATCGCCACGCACGCCCTCGACCAGTCCGGCAGCCTGGAGATCACCACCAGCCTGCCGTCCGGCGTCATCCAGTCCAACGTCGGGCTTGCATTGGAAATCCGCTACCTGCCAACCCAGAACCTTCCCCCGCCAGCCCGAATCACCTTCGCAGTGCAGCCCGAATCCACGGTCGAGGTGACTCCGGGGACTCGGACGCGGCGCGGCTTCAGCGTGCTGCCCATGGCATTCGTCCCTCAATTCGCTGTGGCTGTCGACGAACCCGACCGCATTCGTTTCGCAGCGGCCGCGATCAACTTGCTGGGTCAACAGACCTCCGTGCGGCTGAGACCCCGACTGACGTCCATGGATGAGGCCGCCGAAACGGCCGATGGACTGTTGATAGTCGCTACCGGAGAGGAACTTTCACGACGCGGCCTCGATCTGCCGATCTTGGGCGCCGGCGATGATCAGGCCAATGTCCGGGGTGACCCGAGCACCGCAATCAGTCTCAACGGTCCACTCGGCGTGATCCAGACCGCCACCAGCGACGAACGAACCGTGCTCGCCATCACCGCCGTGAACGATTGGGGGCTGATCGACCGAACACTCGACTACATCCGCGGGTTGAACGGCCAGTGGAGCGCGCTGAACGGTGACGTGGTCGCCACCGGGGCTTCGGGCGACTCCTTCAACCTCACCATTGATCAGGGCGGTCCATGGCTCGACGTCCACCCGGGCGACGCTTGGGCGCGATGGGCCTGGCTGTCCATCGGGATCGCGGCGATCATGATCCTGATCGGCGGCGCGGGTGCACTGATCAAACTCCAGCGGACCAAAAAGCAACAGGCCGGTCCAGATGACTCGCCGCAACCGCCGCCTTGAGCACGATCACCGCATCCGACCAGAACAGGGTCTCCCGGTGGTGGGGCGTAGCACTTTTCGCCTCACTTGCCGGCGTGTACTTCACGATCGCCACCGTTCTCGTGCTGAAGTACAGCCTGATCGAGACCGATGCTGCCAGCCGCGTTGCCAATGCCGGCTTCGCCATCGCGAGCCGCTATCCACATCTTTCAGCGATCGGATTCGTCTGGAATCCGCTTCCCAGCGTTGTCGAGATCCCGTTCGTATGGCTCAGCCAGTGGTGGCCGCCACTGAAGACGGAAGCCTTGGCGGCCGCGGCTCAGAGTTCGCTGTTCATGGCTGGAGCGGTGGTGATGCTGCGCGCAATCGCGATGGACCGCGGCGTGAGCCGAGGTTGGCGCCGCCTCGCCGTTGCCGCGTTCGCACTGCACCCGGTGATCGTCATCTACGGGCAGTCCGGCATGAGCGAAGCCGCGGAAATCTTCTGCCTGCTCTGGGCAATCCGGTACCTGCTGCTTTGGCTGGAGAACGGCCTGATCATCGATCTCGCCTGGGCTGCAGTCGCATTGGGCGTCGGATACCTTGCCCGCTACGAGTTCGTCGTGGCAGCTTGTGGCGCCGCTGCTTTCGTCGGCGCCGTTACGCTCGTCCGGACCCCACCGGGTCGCCGACTCACCTCGGCCGCGCTCACGGTGCTGATCACCGTCCTGCCCGTCACCGTGGCGTTCGTGATCTGGGCGCTGTCGGGCTGGGTGCTGGCCGATGAGCTGTTCGCGCAGCTGTCCTCGCGATACGGCAACGCCGCACAGGTCGCGACATGGGTCGAACGACAAGGTGGCGTCCGGCCGTCATGGTCGGCATGGCCCGTGATTGCTGCCCGACTGTTCTCGATGCAGCCGCTGGTGGTGCTCGCCGCGGGAATCGCCGTGTCAATCAGCCTGCTGCGCAAGCGATACGACCTGCTGGTCCCGCTCGCGGTGATCGCTCCGATACTGATCTTTGCCGTCTACGGCCAACGGACACCGACAACGTTCGGGTTTTCCCGCTTCTACATCACCGCCATCCCGCTCGTTGCGTGCATCGCCCTCCTCTGCTGGCGTCGCAACCATGCTGCGCCGGGTCCTGACGGTAGAAGGAGTCGGACGCCGCAGCTGATCGGAGCGGCTCTGATCACGGCGACGGTGCTGATATCCATACCGGTTTCGGCCATGGCGACCCTCGACAGCAGAATCGGGGACCAACAGATCCAGTTCGGAATCGGCTCTGTGCTGTTCCCCGACAGGTTCGACACCGCCGACATCTGGTTTCGCCGCATTTACGCCAACGAAAGCCAGGCCGCGAACTTCTTCGACGACCAACGGCTCCCAGCCGGAGCGGTGCTAATGGACACGGCGAACTCATGGGGCATCTGGCTGACCTCGAACAATCCCAAGCAGTTCGTGATCACCAGCGACTACGATTTCACCGAGGCATTGAACAGCCCGTGGGAGCACGGTGTGAAGTACATCGTGATCAGCAGCCCGAACCACTACAACGCCGACGCGCTCAACATCCGCTATCCGACGCTGTGGGAAACCGGTGCCGGAATCGCCCGCCCGGTCATGTCGGTCTCCGGGGCCGACGGTGTCGAGGCCTACCGTGTCTTCGAGATTTTCGAGCCGCCCGGGGACTAAGCGAGCGCTCCGACAGCTCAGGATGTCGGCGCGGAGGTCGAGTTTGCCTCGACGATGCTTTCGTGGCAGGTCATCTGGCTCTTGCCGGTCTGCTCCATGCATACCAGCACCGGCGCCGCCCCCGGTGCGGCGGACCCCGACGGGTGCGGCACCTTCCCCGGGTACATCGACCAGATGGTCTTGTCAGCGGTGGTCAGGTGGGCGCAGTAGGCCGGCTCGCCGGTCTCGGTGATGCCCGCCTCACCCAGCGTCGCACAGTCGGCGCCGACGACGACCACCGGCAAGGAGACGTTGTCCGCGTTTGGCTGCGATGACCCGGATGACCCGGTGGCCGCCGTCGCGGATCGGTCATCGTGGCGCTGCCATACCAGGAACGCTCCTGCTGCGACCGCGATCACCGCCAGGGTCGCGGCAGCCGGAATCACCATGCGGCGCCGCGTCTTCGGAGCTGTCCCCGAAGGCTTGGCATGCCGCGGTCCGGCGCCTCCGGCATCGGCTGGAGCGGCCGTGGACTTCATGGTGACGTCGCTGCCGACCTCGCGTTCCAAGGTCGCAAATGAGTGTTCCAAGGCCCGTGCAAAGTCGATGCAGCGGTCGAATCGGTCGGCGGGAGACTTGGCCAACGCTTTGGCGAACACCGGACCCAGCGATGACAACTCAGGCCGGCGAGTCGCGATGGCAGGTGGATCCGCGGTGAGATGCTGACTGATGACAACAGCCGGATTGGTGTTCTGAAATGGCGGCGCACCGGTTAGCAACTGAAATGCGGTGGCCGCCAACGCGTATTGGTCAGCTCGGCCGTCCACAGTCTCTGCGCGCAGTTGCTCGGGCGCGGCATAGGCGACAGTGCCCACCGTCATATTGGTACCGGTCAAGTCGCTGGGCTGGCCTATCCTTCGGGCAATACCGAAGTCGGCCAACATGATCCGCTCGTCCTCGGTGTTGGTATTGGCGAGCAGGATATTGGCAGGCTTGATGTCACGGTGTAGCAGTTGACGTTGGTGGGCGTAGTCCAGCGCCTCCGCGATTGCCGTCACGATGCGGATGACGTCGTCGGGCGGCATACCGTGTGGATAGCTATCGGCGAGCAGGCGCGCCGCGTCGGTGCCCTCCACGAAGTCCATCGATATCCACAGCTGCCCTTCGTACTCACCGCGGTCGTGGATCTCGACGATGCGGGGATGCCAAAGGGTGGCAGCATGGTCTGCTTCCAGTTCGAAGCGACGGCGGTACTCGGCGTCCGCGCTGACGCTGGCCGGCAGCACCTTGAGGGCGTCGCTGCGGGGCAGTCGGGGGTGCCGTGCCAGGTACACCTCCCCCATCCCGCCCGCACCTAGGGTGCGCAGGATCGTGTAGCCGGCGAACACCTGGCCGTCAGCTAACGGCATCCGTGCATCCTCATCTCAGTCACCAGTGGGTCGATCGTCATGCGGCTCAGATCGGGATCAGACCGTGCTTGCGCTGAACACGCCAAATCTGCTTGTCCCGCAACAGTTGCATGGCGCTGCGCAGCTTGAGCCGGGTTTCATGCGGCTCGATCACCGCGTCCACGTATCCCCGTTCGGCGGCCACGTATGGCGTTGCCATGTCCCGGTTGTAACCCTCGATGAAGTCCTTGCGGATCTTCTGCACCTCGGGCGCGTTCGGGTCGGGGAAGCGCTTGACGATCAACTGGGCGGCGCCCTCCGCGCCGATGACCGCAATGCGGGCAGTCGGCCATAGGAAGTTGAAGTCGGCGGTGAGCTGCTTGGAACCCATCACCGCGTAAGCGCCGCCGTAGGACTTGCGGACGGTGATCGTCACCTTGGGCACATCGGCCTCGACGACCGCGTAGAGGAACCTGCCGCCGCGTTTGATAATGCCGTTCTTCTCCTGCTCGACTCCGGGCAGAAATCCGGGGGTGTCGACGACGAAAACCAGTGGGATGTTGAATGAGTCGCAGAATCGGACAAACCGGGCCGCTTTGTCGGAGGCTTCGTTGTCGATGGCCCCGGACATGTGCATGGGCTGGTTCGCGATGACACCGACCGGCCGGCCGTCGACGCGTGCGTAGCCGGTGATGATGGCCTGACCCGCCTGCGCGGCGACGTCCAGGAAGTCGCCGTCGTCAAAGATCCGCAGCAGGATCTCGTGCATGTCATATGCCATGTTGTCGTTGTCCGGAACGATCGAATCCAGTTCGAGGTCGTGCGGTGTGACCTCTGGCTCCAGGCCCGGGTTCACGATAGGCGGGTCATCGAACGTGTTGGCCGGCAGGAATCCCAGGTAGTCCCGCACGTACTGCAGGGCGTCTTTTTCAGAGTCGACGACCTGATGGATGTTGCCGTACCTGGCCTGCGCGTCCGCGCCGCCGAGCTCGTCGAGGCCGACTTCCTCCCCGGTGACATCCTTGATGACGTCGGGCCCGGTGACGAACATGTAGCCCTGGTCGCGTACCGCCACAATCAGATCTGTCTGGATCGGTGAATACACCGCTCCCCCAGCACATTTCCCGAGAATGATCGAGACCTGCGGGACCAGTCCGCTGAGCAGTTCATGACGGCGACCCAACTCGGCATACCAGGCCAGCGAGGTAGCAAGATCCTGAATACGAGCGCCGCCCGAGTCGTTGATGCCGATGATCGGACAGCCGACCATCGCGACCCACTCCATCAGGCGAGATACTTTGCGGCCGAACATCTCCCCGACGGATCCGCCGAAAACAGTCTGATCGTGGCTGAACACCCCGACCGGTCGGCCGTTGATGGTGCCGTGGCCGGTTACCACCCCGTCGCCGTACAGCGCATTGGGGTCCCCAGGAGTCCGAGCCAGCGCCCCGATCTCCAGGAAACTCCCCGGATCGAGCAGGGCCTCGATCCGGGCGCGGGGGCTGGGGATGCCCTTCTTGTCACGCTTGGCGGCGGCCTTCTCGCCACCGGGCTCGCGCGCCAGCTCCAGCTTGGCGCGCAGCTCGGCCAGCTTGGCGTCGGTTGTCTGGGGATGGCTCACTCAGGTCTCCTCTGCGGCGTCGATGCGGCTGATCGCCTCGCTCATGTGCGCGCCGACCTTGGCGATGTACGGCTCGTCGATCGCCTGGATGTGCTCACCGCCGATGTGCACGACCTCGAGATCGGAAACGTACTCGCCCCAGCCGCCGTCCGGTTTCCGGATGGCGTAGCGGGGCTCGAACACGATCGCGTCATCGTGGTACCGGTCGGCCATGTACAGGGTGACATGCCCGTCGTACGGCCGGATCTCGACGGTGTCGATCGCACGGTTGTCCAGGTAGGACGTGCGCTGGTGTTCGATGATGCCGCCCGGAATCTGGACGCCGGCCTGGCTCACCGCATCGAGGACGAACCGCACCTGGCCCTCGTCGTCGAGCTCTTCGAGCTGCTCGTAAGGGATCTCGGGAACTTCGACATTGAACGTCCGCTCGGCGAAGCGGGCGTAGCGATCCCAGCGTGCTCGGGTCTCCTCCTTGGTCTGGGGGATCTCTTCGCCGGCCCGCACCGCGTCGATGAGTCCGACGAAGCGCACATCCGCGCCGGCCTCCTTCAGCCCGATCGCGCAGGCGTAGGCGAGCACGCCACCCAGCGACCAGCCGACCAGGATGAACGGCCCGTCGTGCATCCGCATCAGCTTCGGCACGTACTCGGCAGCCCGCTCCTCGATCGACCCCTCGACCCGCTCGATGCCGTACACCGGGGTGTCCGGTGGCAGCCGCTTCAGCAGCGGTTCGTAGACCACCGTGGATCCGCCGGCCGGATGGAACACGAACACCGGGGTCCGAGAGGATCCCTGCTCCGGGGCGCGCAGTGTGCGCACGAATCCGTCGACCTGACCGGATTCGAGGTGTTCGCGTACCGCCGTGCCCAACTCCTCGATGTTCTTGGCGGCGCTCACGTTGCCGGCCGTGATGGTGCCCTCGGCGCGCTCGGACAGCCGCTCGGCGATCTTGGTCGCGGTCGCATCGTCGATCTTGGGCAGCTCGTTGAATATGCCGCCGGGGGAATCGCCGGTGACGATGGCCCAGGTGGCGAAGGCGACCCGTTCGGCGGCATCGCGGGGCGGCACGTCCGAGCCCAGCGCGTCGGCGACGGCCTGCTGCGTGAGGGCTTGTGGCGTAGCCGATGCGGCCGGCTTGCCGGGACCGAGGGGATCGGTGGGAGGCGGCGGGATGGGCGGGGCGGGCGTCTCGGCGGGGCTCTCGGGCCCAGTCTCGGCGGGCCCAGCCTCGGCCGGAGTCGGTGTACCGCTGAGCAGCGCGGCCTGCTCGGCCGCGATCTCCTCGGGAGTCTTGGTCTTCTGGTACTCGTGCAGTTCGGCGACCTCGTCACGGTGCTCGATCGCGTACTGGATGAGGTTCTCGACCGCGATGAGGTTGGCGTCGCGCACCGCCTGCAACTGGATCGGCGGCAAGTCGAAGTCATACTCCACGCGGTTCTTGATACGGACCGCCATCAACGAATCCAGACCCAACTCGATCAGCGGCACTTCCCAGGGCAGGTCCTCGGGTTCGTAGCCCATCGCCCCACCGACGATCGCCGCCAGCCGGTCGTGAACGGTCTCACCGGTATCAGGAGACCATTTCGCGAAGCCGGCACCCAGGTTCGCGCCGACGGTCAGGTTGTCCTGCAGGATGTCGGCGTCATCGTCCTGGGCGGGTTCGCTTTGCTCTGTTGATATTTCGGCCGGCACGGCGATAGCGGCGCCCGCGCCGACGGCAGCGGGCAGCGGCGCGCCGGCCTGGCCGGCCCGAGCGACGACCGCGTCGTAGACGAGGGTGAAGGACTCCTCGATGCGCGCGTGTACCTGCACGGTTGCCCCGCCGGGATGCCGGGACAGCGTTGTCACCAGACGTGCGCCCTCGCCTGGCACCGCACGCTGCTCGTAGGCGGTCAGCTTGGCATCCGGAAGCACCTGGGCCGCAGCCGCTCTCACCAACGCCGCCAGGTCGGCCACACCCTTGGGCGCGAACTCCCACACGTGCCTGCCGTCGGGGGTGGCGACGTGGTTGCCGGGCATGATCACCGAGCTGTCGCCGGTGAAATGCGCGTCCAGCCAGTGCTCTTTGCGCCGGAACCTGGTGCGCGGAACGTTGGCGAAGTCGCCGACCTCGGTCCCGCGGGGGAACAACGTCCGGAAGTCGAGAGCATGGCCGTGCACGTACAGTTGGGCCATTGCCGAGGTCATCGAGTCGACCTCGTCTTGCTTACGGGCCAGCGTCGCGATCAGCTGGCCGTCGTGCAGACCAGAGGCAGCCGTCGTCAAACCCACCTGCATCAACGCAACCGGGTTGGGGGCGAGCTCCAGGAAAGTGGTGTGTCCGTTGTCGACCGCGTTGCGGATGCCGTGGGTGAAGTAGACGCTGTGGCGCAACCCCTTCTTCCAGTAGTCGACGCCGTGGATCGGCTCGCCGCCCGGCCGGATGTAGTTGCCTTCGTGCACTGTCGAGAAGTACCCGACCTGCAGCGACAGCGGCGTGATGCCCTGCAGTTCGGCAGCCAGTTCACCGAGTAGCGGGTCCATCTGCTGGGTGTGACTGGCGCCTTTGGTCTGGAACTTGCGGGCGAACTTCCCTTCCTTCTCGGCGCGTTCGATGATGGCGTCGACCTGCTCGGGTGGACCGCCGATCACGGTCTGCGTCGGCGCGGCATAGACGCACACCTCCAGATCGGGGTAGTCGGAGAAGACCGTCTTGATCTCGTCGGCGGAGTATTCGACGAGAGCCATCAGCCGGATGTACTCGCCGAACAGCATCGCCTCCCCCTCACCCATCAGGTGTGAGCGCGAGCAGATGGTGCGGGTGGCGTCGGCCAGTGACAGTCCGCCGGCAAAGTAGGCGGCCGCGGCCTCCCCGAGCGACTGACCAACCACCGCAGCGGGTTTGGCCCCGTGATGGCGGAGCAGCTCACCGAGGGCGATCTGGATCGCGAAGATGGTGACCTGCGTGGTCTCGATACCGTAGTCCTGGGAGTCGTCGAGGATGAGTTCGACGATCGAGTAGCCGAGTTCGTCCTGGACCAGCGCGTCGACCTTGTTGATCCACTCGGCGAAGACGTCGTCGCGTAGATACAGGCTCTTACCCATCTTCCGGTGCTGGGCACCGAAACCGGCCAGCACCCATACCGGCCCGTTGGCCACCGGCCCGTCGGCGGTGATCACGTTTGGGTTCTGCTTGCCCTCGGCCAGCGCGCGCAACGACTTGATCGCCTCGTCGTGATCATGGGCCAGAACCACCGCGCGGGAGCGGCCGTGGTTGCGCCGCGACAGCGCGCGCCCGATCGACTCCAGCGACGATGCCCTACCCTCCTCGCTGTCCATCCAGTCCGCGAGTTCGGCGGCCGCGGCTCTCTTGCGTGAGGTCAGGAACGCCGAAACCGCCAGCGGCACAACCGGAACCGACAGTTCTTCGTCATCCAGCTCCACGCGGGCGATCTCGAGCAGACGTCGCGCTTCTTCGGTCAGCTCCGGCAAGTCGGGTTCGTTGCCCGCGGCGGCATCCGCGGTCCGGCCGGCTGCGAGCCCGTCCTCGTCATCGCCGTCGTCGATGAACTCGCCGTACTCGTCCATCCGTACGCCGCCCACGTAGACGGCGTCGGCTTGGGAGTTCGCCGGTGCCACGGCGGGCTCGGGCTCCGGTTCGGGCTCGACGAGATCGCTGGGCAGCACCTCCCGCAGCACCAGATGCGCGTTGGCCCCGCCGAATCCGAAGCCGGAGACACCGGTGATCGCGTGCCCGCTGTAGCGGGGCCAGTCGGTGGCGCCGTCGTTGACCTTCAGCCGGACCGCGTCGAAGTCGATGTAGGGATTGGGGCCGGTGTAGTTGACCGACGGTGGCAGCTTGTCGTTCTTGATCGCCAGCGCCATCTTGGCCAGGCTGGCCGCGCCGGCAGCCGACTCCAGATGCCCCAGATTGGATTTCACCGCGCCCAGCAGGGCAGGACGATCGGGTGCGCGCCCCTTGCCGACGACGCGGCCCAGCGCGTCGGCCTCAATCGGGTCACCCAGGATGGTTCCGGTGCCGTGCGCCTCGATGTAGTCGACGTCGCGAGGGTCGATGCCGGCGTCCTTGTAGGCCTTGCGCAGAACGTCGGCCTGCGCATCCGGGTTGGGTGCGAGCATGCCGTTGGACCGGCCGTCGTGGTTGACCGCGCTGCCGGCAATGACTGCGAGTATCTCGTCGCCGTCGCGGCGGGCGTCGGCCAGGCGCTTGAGCACCAACATGCCGCCGCCTTCGGAGCGCGAGTAGCCGTCGGCGTCCTGTGAGAACGACTTGATCCGGCCGTCCGGCGCCAGCACTCCGCCGACTTCGTCGAAACCGATCGTCACCATCGGGGTGACGAGCGCATTCACACCGCCGGCCACCGCCACGTCGGCGTCACCGGAACGCAGCGCCAGCACCCCTTGATGCACGGCCACCAGCGAGCTGGAGCACGCGGTGTCCACAGCCATCGACGGGCCGCGGAAGTCATAGAAGTACGAGACCCGATTGGCGATGATCGACGTTGCGGTGCCGGTGATCGCATACGGATGGGCGACGGTCGGATCTGACACCGCCAAGAAGCTGTAGTCGTTGTTGGAGGCGCCGATATACACCCCGACGCTCTCACCGCGCAGGCTCGATGCCGGGATGCGCGCGTTCTCCAGTGCTTCCCAGGTCAACTCCAACGCCATCCGCTGCTGCGGATCGAGGTTGTCGGCCTCCATCTTCGACAGCGCGAAGAACTCCGCGTCGAAACCCTTGATGTCCGACAGGTACCCGCCCCGGGTGGCCGCCCTGGCAACCCGCTCGGCGATCCGCGGCTCGGCGAGGAACTCTCCCCAGCGACCCTCCGGCAGATCGGTGATCGCATCCTTGCCCGCCAACAAAGCCGACCACATGTCCTCGGGCGTGTTCATGTCGCCGGGGAAGCGGGTGGAGATGCCGACGATGGCGATGTTGGCGATGCCCTCGTCCACCTCGCGCGACCAGTCGACGTCCTCACCGGCGTCCTCGAGCTCGGGTTCGCCCTCGATGACGACCGTCGCCAGTGACTCGATGGTCGGGTGGCGAAAAGCCACCGTGGCCGTCAGCGTCACCCCGGTGAGGTCCTCGATGTCGCTGGCCATGGCCACCGCGTCGCGCGAGGACAGGCCGAGTTCGACCATCGGGGTGGACTCGTCGATCGCGTCGGCGGACTGACCCGTCGCGTCGGCGATCCAGTTCCGCATCCACTGACGCATCTCGCCGACACTCAGTGCGGGTGGTTCCTTCGATTCTTCAGACATGTTCGTGTTCACTTTCGCCGCAACGTGCGGCAGCCGTCAGTCCGTCTGGTCGGGGAAGGCATTGGCCACCTTCCCGCTTCGCAGGCTGCCGTCGAGGTACGCGGAGCGGCAAGCGCGGCGGCCGATCTTGCCGCTCGAGGTGCGCGGTATGGCGCCCGCCGGCATCAACAGCACGTCGCGCACCGTGACGCCGTGGCGGACCGCGACGGCGGCACGGATGTCGTCGACGATCGGCGCCACCTCCATCTTGTGCGATCCGGGTGCCCGCTCCCCGACGATGACGAGTTGCTCGGAGGTGTCGTCCGGGTCGTACTTGAGCCCGGCGTGCGCATCGTCGAAGGCTTCGGAAGGGAGTTGATTGGCCGGCACCGAGAATGCGGCCACGAACCCCGGCCGTAGCGCCTTGGTCGCTTCCTGAGCCGAATACTCCAGGTCCTGCGGATAGTGGTTACGGCCGTCGACGATCACCAGATCCTTGACCCGGCCGGTGATGTACAGCTCGCCGTTGTAGTGCGTGCCGTAGTCGCCGGTGCGCACCCACATCGCGTCGTCGGGTGCACCTGCGGCATGAGAGTTCTCGGTGCGCGACTTGAGGATGTTCTGGAAGGTGGCATGGGTCTCTTCCTCTTTGCCCCAGTACCCGCTGCCCATGTTCTGGCCGCTGATCCACACCTCGCCGATCTGTCCGTCGGGCAACTCGGAGGCGGTGTCGTGGTCGACGATCACGGCCCATTCGGCCACACCGATCTTGCCCGCCCCGGCCTGCGCGACCGCGGTCGGCGCGTCGGGGGCGACCTCGACGAAACTGCCGGTGTTCAGCGCGTCCCGGTCGACGTGGATGATCGTGGGCGTTTCACCCAGCGGAGTGGTCGAGACGAACAGGGTGGCCTCGGCCAGACCGTAGGACGGCTTGATGGCCTGCTCCTTGAAGCCGTAGGGCCCGAACGCTTCGTTGAACTTACGCATCGAGGCGGCCGAGACGGGCTCGCTGCCGTTGAGGATGCACTTGATCCTGGACAGGTCCAGCGGCGGCTCACCGTCCTTGGGCAGGCCGCGCGCGGCCGCGTGCTCGAAGGCGAAATTCGGCGCCGGCGAGATGATCCCGCCGGTGTCGTCGGGCCTGGCCGACATCTCACGCATCCAGCGGATCGGCCTGCGCACGAAGGCAGCGGGCGTCATGAACGTGAGGTAGTGCCCGATCATCGGCGACAGCAGAGCGGTGACGAGGCCCATGTCGTGGAAGAACGGCAGCCAGGAGACGCCGCGGTCACCTTCCTCGCCCTCCAGCGCTTCGATCACCTGGACGACGTTGGTGGCCAGATTCAGGTGGGTGATCTGGACACCGGTCGGGATACGGGTGGAGCCGGAGGTGTATTGCAGGTAGGCGATGGTGTCCCGGTCCACGGACACCGGCTCCCAGGTGGCACCGACCTCGTCGGGAACGGCGTCGACGGCGATGACGCGGGGGCGTTCCTTCGCCGGGCGGGCGCGGAAGAACTTACGCACGCCCTCGGCGGCCTCGGTCGTGGTCAGGATCGCCGTGGCCTGGCAGTCGTCCAAGACGGCGTGCAACCGGCCGACGTGGCCGGGCTCGGACGGGTCGAACAGCGGCACCGCGATGCGGCCGGCGTAGAGCGTCCCGAAGAAGGCGATGAGGTACTCGAGGTTCTGCGGGCACAAGATCGCGACCCGGTCACCGGGCTCGGTGACCTGCTGGAGGCGGGCGCCGACGGCACGGTTGCGGCGTCCGAACTCGGCCCAGCGCAGATCGCGCGCGACGCCGTCGCGTTCGGTCGAGAAGTCCAGGAAGCGGTAGGCGAGCTTGTCTCCACGGACCTTGGCCCACCGTTCGACGTGAAGGACCAGGCTGCCGTTCTCGGGGAACCTGATCTGGCCGTCCTTGATGAACGGGTTGTGGAACGGCATCGCTACTCTCCTGTCAGGCCAGGTTCTCGAAGAGACCTCGAGGCCAGCGTTCACCCTCGAGAACCGTCAAGATCGTACCGGCGTGGCGGGATCGACGGCCGGATCACTGGCCCGACGCCAGCAGTTCCGGGTCAGCCGTCGACCGCAAGCTTTTGAAATTCTTCCCTTATTCGTTTCTTAATGTTAGGTGACGGGTTGGCGCAGGCAAAATCCGTTTGAGTCACCGATCCGTCTCATCCATGTTTCGGTTCCGGCGCCCTTTCGATGAGGTAGCGCGCCCAGTTCAGGGTCCACTGGGTGGCAGACTGCCCGTCGTCGCTCCAGAACTCCGAGGTGGCGTACATCGCGTGCACCGGTTGGCCGGCGCCCCCGGCCAGGGTCTCCAGCGTCTTGGGCAGGTTGACGATGGAAAACGCCGACTCGGGTGCCGCGCAGATCAGGTCGCCGGCCGCACAGATCTCGTTGGTGCGCTCGGCGAGCGCTCCGAACCCCCCGGGGCGGGGGCCGCTCATGGTCAGCCCCAGCGCCGACAGAGCAGGTACCTCGTGCAGCGTGATCTCCGCACCCTGACCCGGCGGGGTCGGGCCGATGTCCCGGCCTATGCCGTCCTGGCGCCGCCCGTCGGCGATCAGCGTCACACCCAGCACCAGGTCCTGGTCCACCGGACCGCGGCCATTGCCGATGTCGCTGGCGATGTCACCGGCGATCACCGCACCCTGCGAGAAGCCGATCAGGATATAGCTGGTCAGCGGGCACCGGTCATTCATGTCGGTCATCGCTCGCACGGCAGCAGCAGTGCCCTCGGCGCGGCTGTCGTTGTATGACATCTGCTTGTCCGACGAGAACGGATTGTTGAACTGCGCGGTATAGGGGACGGTGTACACCTCCACCCGGCCGGTACCGAACTCGGCGCGGATCGGGTTGGTGACGTTGAGCAACAGGGCGATCGGGAACTGCACCGGGTTGAACGGGTCGAGCTGAGGCGAGGACTCCCAGGTGCCGGGGATCGAGATCAGCTGTACGTCCGGGCAGCTGGCGTCCTGGAAGTCCGGCCGCGGCTTGCTGATCATCGGGGGGCGGGTCGTCGGCACCGCGCCCGGGGGCATCGCCCCTGGTGGGCGGTCAGGCTGACGCAGTATGACGATGACGATGGATGCGACCAGCACCACCACGAACGCCACCGCTCCGGCGGCGACGAGCGCCAGGACGCGGCGGCGTTTGCGCATGCTGGAGTTGGCCATCTGAAATCGGGGTTCTCCCTGCTAGCAGAGTTGTTCGGTCGCGATGCGAATGTACTCTGCAGTCGCCGCATCGACCGCAGCCGCAGAGGGTTGGCGTGCGCCGGCGGTGCTTCTTGGATCGTCTGGGTCGCGTGGGTCGCTGAAGTCGTCGAAGTCGCTTCGAACCAGCGGCAGGACGAAGTCCCGCACGGCTCGAGGGCTCTGCTTGGCTGCCCTGGCCTGGCAGACGTAGGAACCGATCGACAGCGCGAGCAGCTCGTCGGACGGCTGCACCCCCGCGCCTTCCAGCGCATCGAGGTAGCTGCGTTGGCGGTCACTGACCGTCAGGTACTGGCTCTGGTCGGCCACTTGCGGCAGTCCCTGGCGTAACGAGTCTGCGGTCATCTCGGCGCCCACCGGAGCGGTACCCGCGCCGGGCGAACCCAAGGTGGCCATCACACTGTCCCTGACGCCGCAGCCGACTCCGAACACGACAGCTGAGGCCGCAAGCAACACCGTGGTCGGTGGACGCAGCGTCGAAGAACCCACGACTCCACGGTACCGGCCGGGCCTGGGCCGGCTATCCGATGACCGCGGCCAGTTCCCCGGACAGCGCCGCAAGCTGGGGAGCCCACGTCGACCAGCCGTGATCACCGGTCGGCGGGAAGTCGAAGTGACCGTTGCGCCCCCCGACGGTGCGGTAGGTCGAGTAGAACGTCCGGTTGCTGCCCTGGGCCTGGTCCGCGTACCCGATCATGGCCGCTGGATCCGCGGCGGTCAGCGTCTGCGGGCTGAACACCCAGATCCTGGTGTTGTTGTCGACCAACAATCGCGCGTGCACGTTGGGGTCGTGCCACTTCCACCTGCCCAGCTGGGCAGCCCCCCACATGTTCTGGGTGTCCACCCCGCCGAACCGCTGCAGTCCAGCGGTGATCGCGCCGTTGAGTTGGGTGTTCGACGGGGTGAGGAAACCCGACATGGAGCCGGCGTAGCGATAGCGGTCCGGGTGGAAAGCGGCCATCGTCAGCGCAGCGGTGCCACCCTGAGCGGCGCCGACGATGCCGTGCCCGCTGGGCGCGAGGCCCTTGTTGGCTGCCAGCCAGTCCGGTAGCTCAGTGGCCAGGAACGTCTCCCACTGTTTGCTGCCGTCCTGTTCCCAGTTGGTGTACATGCTCCACGCTCCGCCGGCCGGCGCAGCCACCGAGAAGCCCTTGCCGGCCAGCGTGTTCATCGCATCGCCCATCGTCACCCAGTTGCTCACCTCTGGGGCGGCGTTGAAGGCGTCCAGGAGCACCACCGCATGTGGGCCGCCACCCATGAACGCGACCGGAATGTCACGGCCCATGGCCGGCGACGGCACCATCAGGAACTCGACCGCGGACTGGGCGTTTGCAGTGGGCGTCGCGGCGGGCGACAGGCCCGTCCACAGACCCCCCGCCAGCAGGACCGCACACATGGCCCGGAACAGCATCGACAGCAGCCTCATCGGTACCCTCACTTGTCCTCCCGCTCCCCTGGCACTCGCGTTGTAGTGAACCACATCGCCGCAGCGCGGGGCGCCGGAAATGCAGGAGGCGGGCAGACCGCTACAGACCCTCGAGAGACCCCCGACGGAGCCCGACGGACCCCGACGGACCCCCAAGAGACCTAAGTCGCGGGCTCGACAACCGGAGTGGCGCCCAGCACCCGCTGGATGTCGGGCTTCATGGACTGCAACTGGGCGCCCCAGTAGCCCCAGCTGTGCGTGCCGTTGTCCGGGAAGTTGAAGACGCCGTTGCGGCCGCCGGCCTCCAGGTACTTCTCCTGGAACGTCCTGTTGGTTCGCAGTGTGAAGCCCTCGAGGAACTTCGCGTTGAACAGGTTGCCCCCGCTGGTCCCGGCGTCCAGATCGGACGGCTTGCCGTCGCCGCAGTAGATCCAGATGCGGGTGTTGTTGGCCACCAGCTTGCTGATGTTCTCCATGGGGTCGTTGCGCTTCCACGCCGGATCGCTCGACGGGCCCCACATGTCTTCGGCGTCGTAGCCACCGGCGTCACCCATCGACAGGCCGACCAGCATCGGCCACCAGCCCTCGGAGAGGTTGAGGAAGCCGGACAGGGACGCGGCGTACTGGAACTGCCCGGGGTGGTAGATGGCCAGCGTCAACGCGGACGATCCGGCCATCGAGAGACCCACCGCAGCGGTCCGGCTGGAGTCGACCGCGTGTTTGGCTGCCAGGTAGGCCGGCAGCTCCGAGGTCAGGAATGTTTCCCACTTGTAGGTCTGGCACACACCGCTCTTCTCGCTGCAGGCGGGCTTGTACCAGTTGGTGTAGAAGCTGGACTGTCCGCCGACGGGCATGACCACCGACAGGCCGGAGTCCAGGTACCACTCGAAGGCCGCGGTGTTGATGTCCCAGCCGTTGTAGTCGTCCTGCGCGCGCAGACCGTCGAGCAGGTAGACGGCCGGCGAGTTCTCGCCGCCGCTTTGGAACTGCACCTTGATGTCGCGTCCCATTCCGGCCGACGGGACCATCAGGTACTCGACCGGAAGACCCGGTCGCGAGAACGCCCCCGCGACCGCCGAGCCGCCCGTGACACCGATCAGCCCCGGCAGGGCGGCCGCCGCCAACGCTGCAACCGCGAGCCGGCGCGACCAGAGGCCGCGCATCTTCGCAACGAATTTCATGCGGATTTTCCCATCTGTCTCAGCTCGCACCCGATTCCACACGTTCTGTGCGATCGGTGTCTGATCCTTCATCGACGACACACCGCTGGGTCCTTACAGCAGCCGGGTCGTATCACGGCCCCGTTGCCGGCAGCCCAGTGTACGGGGGAACAGCCGGCTCAGGCACATCCAGACCGCACCGCGCTAGTTCATACCGGGGCACCCGATCGATCCGGTACCCGGTGAACTGCAGCGCATGCAGCACGTTCGAGATGAACAACCTGGGTGTCAGTCGACCACGCACCGAGTTGAGCACGGCGTCGGTGGCGGGACACTTCAGCGCCTCTTCGGCTTGAACCACCCAGTCCTCGTCGATGTAGACCGGGATGTAGGGCGGCTCCTTGAAGAATGGGCCCTCGGCAATCGCCCAGTCGGGGAAGAGGTTCTTGTCGTGGCCGATGCGACCGTCATCCAGCCGGCCGGTGTGCGCGGCCAGCGGATTGGCCAGTCCGATCTGGTCGATCACCCTCACGTCCAGACCGACGTTCATGCCGAGCATGCCGAGATTGGTGAAAAACACCGTGTGCGGGCCCTTTTGCTCTTTACCGCCGGCGGGCGCGTCAGGCGGCGGTGGGATGACCGGCACCACATCCCACTGGTCGTAGTTGCCCGACGGAAGCAACAACGCACCGTCCGGACTGTTGTTGAGGGCTGCCAGCACCGCGCGCATCCGCGGGTAGTCGAGATAGTCGGCGGCCGTCAGCGGGTGAGCGTTTCCGGTGGCCTGCGCGTAGAACCGGCGCTCGTCGACGATGCCGGAATCGGTGACTCGGGTAGCGTCAGCGCCCATTCCGGGCGAATTCGCCGCCCACAAAGACCATCCCGCCACCGCCAGCCACAGCATGCTCGTTGCGCCGGCCACCAGGTACCCGGCTTCCCGGGTCAATCGCACACCGTGCGGCAGTACGACCGGGATCACCGCAACTGGCGCCAGCAGGCAGAACAGTGGGGTCAGCAGCACCCTGCCATGCATGAAGTCGCCGCCCTGTCGAATCCAGTACAGCGCCTGCACCACACCACCCACCAGTGTGAACAACGCCACCACCGCCAACGGGCTCTGCACGACGCGGGCCAGCCGACCGCGACCGTCGGGCACCGGGTGATGCGGTGGCGACGTTCGGCCTCCGGTCACCACCAGCAGCCCGCCGAGTGCCAGCAACAGCACAAGTGGCACCCAAAGCTGATAGGGCGCATTGAAATTCGCCAGATACACCATGCCCTGCGGCCACTTCGATCCCGACGCGTCCTTGGCGACTGCAGTACCCGGAACCACCAGCCCGTAGTAGCCCATCCTGAATATCTGGTAGGCGACCGGCAACAGTCCACCGGCCAGGACGATGAGGCCCCGTCGCCGCCAATCACGGGCTGCCACCATCATCATGATCAGGGCCGAACCGCCGATGAGCGCTAGTTCGGGGCGGACCAGCACGCTCAGCCCAGCGACAAATGCCAGTGCGGCGTCGAACGGCCCGCTCACCATCCTGCCCGCGCGCAATGCCTGCGACCAGCAGACCATCATCCACCAAAGCAGGCCCAAATATGCCAGCACCAAACCGTTTTCAAGCCCCGAGGTGGCAAAGTCGCGTGCCGGAGGCACCGCGATGTAGACGAGTGCCCCGGCCGGCACCAGCAGTGCTCGACGGCCCTGAAGCCTTGGCGCGTACAACCGCCCGGCGCCCAGCATCAGCAGCACCACTCCCAGCACGCTGAGCGAGAACGCGAAAACCAGCGCTACGTACTCCAATCGAACCGGGCCGCCGAGCCAGCCTCCCAGGAAGATCAGATAGCCCCACAGCGTGGAGGTGTTGGCTTCCACACGCTCCCCGGCATTGAAGACCGGGCCGTTGCCGGCCAGCAGGTTTCGCACGGTGCGCAGGACGATCAAACCGTCGTCAGCGATCCAGCGTCGCTGCCACGCGCCCCAACCGAACAGCACGGCAACCACCAACACGCCAGACCACAAGCTGATACGGGCGGTGGCGTCGTAGGGAAAATCCGGCCACCTGGCCAACCGGCGGGCCAGCGCCGACCGGTCAGCCGAAGAAGACTGCCGCACCGACGGTTCCGATCCACGCCACCGCGAGGAACTGCAACACACGGTCGCGCAGTGCGATCTCCTCCGGTTCGCCCGCCATGCCGCCGTCCACGTCGACGGCGTAACGCAGGATCGCGACGGTGAACGGGATCATCGACACCACGAACCAGGACCCGCCGCCGGTGCCGTCACGCTCGAACGCCCACAAGCCGTAGCACACCACCACGGCGGTCGCCGACAGCGTCCACACGAACCGAAGGTAGGTGGTGGTGTAGCGCTCCAGCGACTTGCGGATCTTGGCGCCGGTGCGTTCGGCCAGGCGCAGTTCGGCGTAGCGCTTGCCGGCGGCCATGAACAGCGATCCGAAAGCCATCACCAGCAAGAACCATTGAGACAGAGGGATACCCGCGGCGACGCCGCCGGCGATCGCGCGGATCAGAAAGCCTGACGAGACGATGCAGATGTCCAGCACCGCCTGGTGCTTGAGGCCGAAGCAGTACGCCAGCTGCATGGCGATGTAGATAGCCATCACCAACGCCAGATCGCGACTCACCATCCAGGAGATGCCCAACGAAGCGACACCGAGCACCACGGCAAGGGTGTAGGCCAGCCATTCCGGCACCACCCCGGCTGCAATGGGGCGGAACCGCTTGGTCGGGTGCTGGCGGTCGGATTCGACATCCTGGGTGTCGTTGACCAGGTAGACACTCGACGCCGCCAGGCAGAAGGCCACGAACGCGATCGAGACCTGAACCAGCACTTCGCGATAGTCGTATCGGACCTCGCCGCCGAGGGCGGCCAACGGCGCGGCCAGCACCAGCAGGTTCTTGACCCACTGCCGCGGCCGGATCGCCTTGACGATGCCCACAGCCATGTTCGCCGGAGGCCCGGCCACCGGCGCCGCTTCCTCACTCATTTGCGTACTCATCTGCGACCTCATGTCCGACCCCATGTCCGACTTCATGTCCGGCCTCATGTCCGGCCTCAACTGTGACCATCTGTCTCCCCCGTACCAGAGGCGATGGCGCCGACCGCTTTCGCGACCACGGCTCCCACTGCTATCCCGGCGACCACATCACTCGGGTAATGCACGCCGAGCACCATGCGGGACAACGCCATCGGCGGCACCAGCAGCGCTGGCAGCGGCAAGCCGGTGACTCGGGCCAGAAGTATGGAGGCGGCGGTGGTCGACGTGGCGTGCGCTGAGGGAAAGCTCAGCCGACTCGGCGTCGCGACATTCACCGCGATGTCCGGATGATGCGGCCGCTCTCTCCGCACCACCCGCTTGATCAGCACAGCGGCCGCGTGCGCGGCGAACGCTCCCGACCCGGCCGCGATCCAGTCCCGTCGCCGGCGCGGCTGCAGCGCCGCACCGGCCGCCGCCACCAGGACCCAGCCCGCGCTGTGTTCACCGAAGAGCGACAACGCCCGCGCACTGGTCAGCACTCCCGGGCGACTCGCAAGGGCCGACTGCACCGCCACCAGGGCCGCCTCCTCGCCCCGGATGTCAGTCATTGGTCTCGGATAGCAGGACCGATTCCCACTTCTGCTTACTGGAAAGCAACGGTAAGGCACCGCGGTACTGCCGGCGCATCTCGTCGAATCGTCTGACCAGTTGTCGCTGCCGGCGCAGCGACTGGCGCAGCAGCGCAAGCATTCTCGCCCGATCCCGTTGCCGGTACACCACCCCGCGACTGTCGGCGGTGGTCACCGTGACGCCGTCGTAGCGGCAGAGCAGGAACCACCGGCTGTTCTGAGTGGGTACGTTGAGCTGCGGGCGCTGATGATGCCGCGGGTCTGCCTTCTTCATGTTGTGCAGGATCCCCCGGATCAGGTGATACGCGATCACCGGCTTGGCCACCGGCGGATCTATCTTGACAAGCGGCTGTGAGGGTGGGGGCAACTCGCTTGCTGCGGTCAGCACCACCGCGTCGGGATAGCCTTTGCGGATCCGGTGCACCTCGGGCAGAGCAGACTCCAGAATCGAGAAGATGTGTTCCGGGCCGGCAAGGAAGTCGTCCATCGCCTTGTTCTGGATCTCCACCGTCGAATACTCCAGGCACGCAAGATGCTTCATGGTCGCCTTGAGGTGGCTGCGAACCAGTCCGCGGATGTCACCGTCCCAGTGCAGCGCCGCGACCACCAGCCGGTTGCGCAGGTGGAAGTACGCCTGCCAGTCGATCGCGTCATCCTTGTCGCTCCACGCCATGTGCCAGATAGCGGTGCCGGGCATGGTGGCAGTCGGGTAGCCGTGCTCGGCGGCGCGAAGGCCGTATTCCGCGTCGTCCCACTTGATGAACAACGGCAGCGGCTGGCCGAGTTCCTCGGCGACCTGACGCGGGATCATGCACATCCACCAGCCGTTGTAGTCCACGTCGATCCGACGGTGCAGCAACTCGCTGCGTTCGTTGTCGTCGTTGAGCGGGTACTTGGCGAAGTCGTGGTCGTACTCGGTGAACGGCGCCGAGGTCCACATGAAGTTCGACCGGTCCACCACCTCGCCCATGATGTGCAGATGAGACGGCTCCTGCAGGTTCAGCATCTGCCCACCGATGAGCATCGGCACCTTCGCGAACCGGTTGAGCGCCAGTGCACGCAGCACAGCGTCCGGCTCGACACGGATGTCGTCGTCCATGAACAGAATCTGTTGGCAGTCGGTGTTTTTCAACGCTTCGTACATCACTCGGCTGTATCCGCCGGATCCGCCGAGGTTGGGCTGGTTGTGAATCGACAACCGACCGCCCAACCGTGCCGTCGCTTCGGCGAAGTCGGGATGGTCGCACACCTTGCGGGTGCCCTGGTCCGGCACGACCACCGCGCCGATAACCTTGTCCACCAATGGATCCGATGTCAGCGCCCGCAGCGAGTTGACGCAGTCGTCGGGCCGATTGAAGGTCGGGATGCCGATGGCGATGTTGGCCACACCCGGCGCGGGCTCGGGGGCATACCAGCCGGCACTGCACACGGTGACCGCGCTGTCGGTGGTGATGTCGAACCAGATCCAGCCGCCGTCCTCGAAGGGCTGCAGCCCGATCTCGAACTCGACGGCCGCCGGATTGTCGTCTTCGCCGGCGAACGGCTTGCCGTCCACGAAGATTCGGGCACCGGTCGCCTTTGTACGGTAGATGTCCACCCGGCCGGTACCGGCCAGCTCCACCCGCAACACCACCGATGACAGTGTCGACCAGCGTCGCCAATAGCTGGCCGGGAACGCGTTGAAGTAGGTGGAGAACGACACTTCGGACTCGACGCCGATCTGCAGCGAGGTGCGCGTGGGCGCGTGAGCGCGCCGGGCGTTGGTCGTCGACTCGACGATGTAGAGCTTGCGAACATCGAGCGGTTCTCCGGGGCGCGGCAGGATCACCCGGGCCAGCAGGCTGACCGCCTTGGAGGGCTGCTGGGCTTCCACTAGCGGTCGCCTCCCTGCAGCGGCGCACTGTCCCGAAGATGCGGAGCCAGCACGTTGTCGTACATGTTCAGCGCGCTTGCGATCGCCATGTGCATATCGAGGTATTGGTAGGTGCCCAGCCTGCCACCGAAGAGCACCTTAGCCGCGGCCGTCTCATTCCTCGCCCTGACCCGGTAGGCGGACACCGCCGCACGGTCGGCTTCGGTGTTGATCGGGTAGTAGGGCTCGTCGTCACGCTCGGCGAACCGCGAGTACTCCCGCATGATCACGGTCTTGTCGGTCGGATAGTCCCGCTCGGGATGGAAGTGGCGGAACTCGTGGATGCGGGTGAACGGCACGTGGGGGTCGTTGTAGTTCATCACCGGGGTGCCCTGGAAGTCCCCGCAATCCGCCAGCACCTCGAGTTCGAAATCCAGCGTGCGCCAGCCCAGCCGGCCCTCGGCGTAGTCGAAGTAGCGATCCAGCGGACCGGTGTAGACCACCGGCGCATCGGGGCTGGCCGCCCGCAGCCCCTCCCGAACGGTGAACCAGTCGGTGTTCAACCGGACCTCGATGCGCTCGTCGGATGCCATCTTCTCCAGCCAGGCGGTGTAACCATCGACGGGCAAGCCCTCGTAGGTGTCGTTGAAGTAGCGGTTGTCGAACGTGTAGCGCACCGGAAGCCGGGTGATGTTGGACGCCGGCAGTTCCTTGGGGTCGGTCTGCCACTGCTTGGCGGTGTAGCCCCTGACGAAAGCCTCATACAGCGGGCGACCGATCAGTGAGATCGCCTTCTCCTCGAAGTTCTCGGCATCGGCCGCGTTGATCTCGGCGGCCTGCTCTGCGATGAGCCGGCGGGCTTCCTCAGGGGTGAAATAGCGACCGAAGAACTGCGACACCAGGCCCAGGCCCATCGGGAACTGGTAGGCCTGACCGTCGTACATCGCGTACACCCGGTGCTGATAGCCGGTGAACTCGGTGAACTGCCGCACGTAATCCCACACCCTCTTGTTGGACGTGTGGAACAGGTGCGCACCGTATTTGTGCACCTCGATGCCGGTCACCGGCTCGCGCTCGGAGTAGGCGTTGCCCCCGATATGCGGGCGGCGGTCCACGACCAGAACGCGCTTGTTCAGTTGAGTCGCGACGCGCTCGGCAATCGTCAGACCGAAGAATCCGGATCCGACGACCAGGAGGTCAAAGCGATCGGTCATCGGCAGCCAGGGTATCCGACCAGGACGGCACGACCCGAATCCTCGCGTGGGTGTGGTGCACCTGCAATTTCACCCGCGCGTTCACCCGCACGCGCCCCACATCGCGATTGGCTCACGATTCAATATCGTCACTCCAGACACTTCTGTCCCGCCAGTAGCATCAGTTGCGTCCAGGTAGTCCACGCACAACAACCATGCGGTCAACACATTTCGAGGAGACTTCCGTGCCGAACCGACGTCGACGCAAGCTCTCGACAGCCATGAGCGCGGTCGCCGCCCTGGCCGTCGCAAGTCCATTCGCAGTGATCGCAGTCTCCGAGCTCGCCGCAGAAACCGAACCTGCACCCCAAGAACGAGAGTTCGTCCAGGCCTCCCTGATCACCGATCTGCCCGGGGAACTGATGTCGGCCCTGTCGCAAGGCCTGGCCCAGTTCGGCATCATCCTGCCGCCCATGACGTCAGGAGGGCTGGGCAGTAGCGGCACGGCGACCTCCCCGGCGCTGACCAGCCCCGGTCTGACCACGCCCGGTCTGACCACACCCGGCCTGACCACACCCGGCCTGACCACACCCGGTCTGACCACTCCAAGTCTCACCACTCCGGGTCTGACCACTCCGGGCTTGACCACACCGGAACTGACCACGCCGGGCATCAACATCCCCCCGGTGACTGCCACCGCCCCGACGCTGACCGGTCCAGCTCTCACCGATCCAGGTCTGACCAGTCCCGGACTGACCAGCCCGACCCTGACCAGCCCGGGCGCAGACGGCTCCGGCCTGATCCCGCCCATGGCCCAGTCCGATCCGGCGCTGGCCCCGATCTCGAACTCGGCGGGACTGCCCTACCCGGGTGAGGTACCCATCTCCACGCCGATCGGTATGGACCCGGCCCTGGGGACCTACCCGATCCTCGGCGATCCGTCGCTGGCCGCTCCGGTCGAGACCAGCGGCGGCCTGATCGGCGACCTGTCCAGTGCCGCAGAGCAGTTGGGCGTCGGGCAGGCGATCGATCTACTCAAGGGCATGGTGATGCCGGCGATCACGTCGGCCGTCCAGTCGGCGACCCCGCCGGCAGCCGCCGCACCGGTTCCGGTGCCCGCCCCAGCAGCGGCGCCCGGAATCTAGCCAGACCTGCCACCAAACGGCACCGCAGAAGCCGTCGCGCTCTGCGGTGCCGTTGCAGTGGATCGAGAACGTGCAGGATTCGTTACCGGTCCCGCCGTGTCGAAACACTGGTAACAACAGACTCATACGTAACATCGGTCTGTGCCCTGCCGCCGTCCCATGCCGTCGATCGTTTTCACCGCCATCGCGGCGACGGTCGTGGTCCTGCCGTGGGCGATCAGTGGGATGCCCGGTGACGGGGATAACCACCCGGCTACCGAGCCTCAGCTGTTTCACCAGCCGCTGGCCGGTCTAGGTGGCGGGGAGACCATCCGTGAGATTCACCAGGACACCCCGTTCTCCCTGGTGGCACTGACCAGCGAGGACCTGGCCGGAACGACGGCGAAGGTGCGGGCAAAGAAGCCGGACGGCTCGTGGGGTCCGTGGTACGACGCAGAGCCACTCGACGGTGTCGGCGATCATTCCTCTGGACCGCGCGGGACTGAACCGGTGTTCGTCGGCCGCACCACCACGGTGCAGATTTCGGTGACCCGGCCCGACGACGCGGCAACCACCGGCGGTGCGCCGGGAAACCCGAGCCCGGGTCCAGATCTGGGGTACGTGCCGGTCAACGTCGAGCAACCCTTCGCCCAGAACATCAATGCAGTGTTGATCAGCCCGCCGCAGGCGCCGGTGGACGCACAGTGGACACCGCCGGCCGCGGTGACCGCCCCCGGTCAGCCGCCGGCCATCATCAGCCGCCAGCAGTGGGGTGCCGACGAGTCGATGCGGTGTGGGAATCCGGTATACGACAACGGAGTGCGGGCCGGCGTGGTACACCACACGGCTGGCAGCAACGAGTATCTGCCGCAGGACTCCCCGGAGATCATCCGCGCGATCTACGCCTACCACACCCAGACCCTCGGCTGGTGCGACATCGCTTACAACGCGATGGTGGACAAGTACGGTCAGGTATTCGAAGGTCGCGCGGGCGGGATCACCAATCCGGTCGAGGGGGCGCACACCGGCGGGTTCAACCACAACACCTGGGGTGTGGCGATGCTCGGCAATTTCGACGTGGTGCCGCCGACGCCGATCCAACTGAAGACCACCGCCAGGCTCCTCGGCTGGCGCCTGGGTATGGACGGAGTCGATCCCCTCGGCGCGGTGGTACTGCCGTCGGCCGGCGGTGCGTTCACCACCTTCCCCACCGGCAGCACCCCCACGCTGCCGACGATCTTCACCCATCGCGACGTCGGCAACACCGACTGCCCGGGCAATGCCGCCTACGCCGAGATGGACCGGGTTCGCCACATCGCCGCACGGTTCAACCAACCGCCCGGGCCGGCAGATCTGGCCGAAACACTGCGTGGCGGTGCGATCTTCGCCCGGTGGGAAGCCATGGGCGGCATGAACAGTCCGCTCGGCGCACCGACCTCGCCGGAGTCTCAGGGTGCCGGGACGACGCGGTATGCCACCTTCGAACGCGGCGCCGTCTACTGGTCACCGGAGAGTGGCGCCCAACCCGTCACCGGAGCGATCTACCGAACCTGGGGCTCACTGGGCTTCGAGCGGGGTGTGCTCGGCCTGCCCACCAGCGCCGAGATTCAGGAGCCGCTGTGGATCGTGCAGAATTTCCAGCACGGGACCCTGAACTTCGACCGCGAAACCGGCATGGTGACCCGGGTCATCGACGGCGTTCCGCTGGAACTGCCGCCTCCGCCACCGGATGCTCAGCCGGTGCAACTCGAACGGTTCAGCCCGGCCGTCAGCCCTTAGCCGGCCCCTCTAGGAGTTCAGAGCCACCATCGCTCGAGCACGCGCGCCAAACCGTCGTCACTGTTCGAAGCGGTCACCTCGTCGGCGGCAGCCGCGGCTGCAGGATGCGCGTTGCCCATCGCAACACCGTGACCCGCCCAACGAAGCATCGGAACATCATTGGGCATGTCGCCGAAGGCGATGATGTCGGCGCCGACGATGCCGAGCGGTCCGGCCACCTCCTCGACACCGGTGGCCTTACTGACTCCTTTGGGCATCACCTCCACCAGGCCGTTGTCGGTGGAGTAGGTCAGATCACCTTCGACCCCGATGTGCTTGGCGAGCTCTGCGGCCATATCCGCGCTGCGGGCCCCGGCCCTGCGAATCAACAGTTTCACAGCGGGCGCGCTGAGCAGATCCTCCAGCGAGACCTCGGTGTTGTCCGGGTTCAGCCAGGCGTGCTCGTAGCCAGGCGAACTGACGAACTGCGGGGTGGCGGCGTCGTGGGCGCTGCGGCCGACCCGCTCGACGGCCAGCCCGACGTCGGGGATGACCTGGGTGGCGATCTCGGCCAGCGTACGCAGTAGGTCGGTTGAGAGCGTGCGCGCCGACAGGATTCGGTCATTCGATGAGTCGTAGAGCACCGCCCCATTGGCGCAGACCGCCATCGGCGCCAACCCGAGAGCGTCGACGATGGGCCGCACCCAGCGCGGTGGCCGACCCGTGGCCAGCACGAACTCAGTTCCCGATGCGACTGCCGCATGAACCGAGGCTCGGGTGCGCTCGCTGATCGTGTCGTCGTCACGCAGAAGGGTGCCGTCCACATCGGTTGCGATCAGCGCCGGCAACATCACCCCCCACCTCCCCCCACGCCCAAACCAACGTTTGGGCGCAAAAGTGCGAGAAGCGGCCTCCATAACGTCGATCTCGGCGACAGGCGGGTGCTCACCGACGACTTCTGCCTTCCTTCTCGGCACGCTTGCGGGCGCGCTCGGCCAATTCCGCTTCATCGAGCAGCTTGGCCTCTGCCATCGTCGGCGCACTTCCGCCGAGTCGGCGGGGTACCCAATAGGCGCCGGCTGGATGCGGATACTCCTGCTGCACCCGGTGCAGCTGCGCCGTCATCTCATCGTGCAGCCTTGTGACCAGATCCGAGTACGGGCCCGATCCCGATAACGGATCGCCGACGGCAACGGTTATCGGGAGTTTTCGACGCCTCAGGGACTTGGGATGGTCTTTGGTCCACATCCGATGGGCCCCCCAGACGATCACCGGGACGATCGGCACCTCGGCCTCGATGGCCATCCGCACCGCGCCGCTCTTGAACTCCTTCAGCTCGAAACTGCGGCTGATGGTGGCCTCCGGGTAGACCGCGACAAGCTCGCCGGCCCGCAACGCCTCGACGGCCCTGGCATAGGCGCCCGCCCCGGCGCTGCGGTCCACCGGGATGGTGCCGCTGCGCCTGATCAGGAATCTGACACCGGGCACCTGCTCCATCTCGGCCTTGATCATGAAACGCATCCTGCGCTTGCGGTAATGGGCAGCCAGCGCTGCCGGCAGGAAATCGATGTAGCTGGTGTGGTTGATGGCCGCCACCGCGCCCCCGGACGCCGGAATGTTTTCCAGCCCCTGGTAGGTGATGCGGGTTCCGGTGACCCGAACCGCTGCCTTGGTGGCGGTTTCGATCGCAGCAAAGACCGGCTCCATGCCCGTCTATCCCGGTGCCTCAGCGGACCCTGGGCGCCCGGCGCGGCGCGCAGCCCTGTCCGCCGCTTCCTCGAGGTCCATCCGACTCGCCTCAGCCAGCGTCGGCGCTCCCCCGCCGAGTCGGTGCGGTACCCAGAACTCACCGGGCGGGTGTGGCCCGTAGGCGTCCTGTACCTGTTCGAGCAGATGCTGCATCCGCGAGTGCAGCAAGTGGGTCAGATCCGGCGCCGGCAAAGTGGGAGCGATCGGCTCGCCGACCGCAACCGCGATCGGCACCTTCGGCCGCAACAACTTGCGCGGATGACCTTTGGTCCAGATCCGCTGCGCGCCCCAGACAATGTGCGGAACGATTGGAACCCCGGCCACGATCGCCATCCGCGCAGCGCCGGATTTGAAGTCTTTGATCTCGAAGCTGCGGCTGATCGTGGCCTCCGGGTAGACGCCGACGAACTCGCCGTTCTGCAGCATCCGGCAGGCCTCTTCGAAGGAATCACCACCGCTGTCACGGTCGACCGGTATGTGCCGCAGTTTTCGCATCAACGGCCCACTGAACTTGTGGTCGAACACTTCCTTCTTGGCCATGAACCGCACCTTGCGGCCAAGTCCCTGCCGGTAGGCAGGCAGGCCCGCAAAAGTGAAGTCGAAGTAACTGGTGTGGTTGATGGCGATGACCGCGCCACCGGTTTCGGGCAGGTTCTCCACACCGGTGACGGTGAACTTCAGCCCCTGGAAGCGCCACAGCAGGCGCGCAACCTGGATGACAGTGCCGTAAACCGGTTCCACACTCGCCAGCGTAATCCGCGCAGCGCTCGCCATACATAGAGCCGCCGCTTTTACCCATTAAGCTCGACACCGCACGCGAACCCCGAAGGGAGGATGTCTGTGCAGGTCACCAGCGTCGGACATGCCGGATTCCGGATCGACACCAAGGCCGGGAGCATCCTTTGCGACCCGTGGCTGAACCCGGCGTACTTCGCATCGTGGTTCCCGTTCCCCGACAACAGTGCGCTGGACTGGGACGCTCTGGGTGACACCGACTACCTCTACGTCTCACATCTGCACAAGGACCATTTCGACCCGGCGAACCTGCGCGCACACGTCAACAAAGACGCGGTCGTGCTACTGCCGGACTACCCGGTGCCCGACCTGCGCCGCGAGTTGGAGAAGCTGGGGTTTCACCGATTCTTCGAGGCCACCGATTCGGTGAAGCACACCGTCAGCGGCCCGAAGGGCGAACTCGACGTGATGATCATCGCGTTGCGCGCCCCCGCGGACGGCCCGATCGGCGATTCCGGCATCGTCATCGACGACGGCGAAACGGTCTGTTTCAACATGAACGACGCCCGACCCGTGGACCTCGATATGCTCGAAGCCGACTTCGGTCACATCGATGTGCACATGCTGCAGTACTCGGGCGCAATCTGGTATCCGATGGTCTACGACATGCCCGCGCGCGCCAAGAAGGCGTTCGGTGTCCAGAAACGTCAGCGCCAGATGGACCGCTGCCGTCAGTACATCGAGCAGGTCGGCGCGACCTGGGTGATCCCGTCGGCCGGACCGCCATGCTTCCTGGACGACGAGCTTCGGCACCTCAACGACGATCGGGGTGACCCGGCGAACATCTTTCCCGACCAGGTTGTGTTCATCGACCAGATGAGAACGCACGGCCACGACCGCGGCCTGCTCATGATTCCCGGTTCGAGCGCTCAATTCACTGGGCCGCAGCTGGATTCGCTGACTCACCCGCTGCCGGACGACCAGGTGGAGGCGATCTTCACCACCGGTAAAACCGACTACATCCAAGCCTATGCCGAGCGGATGGCGCCGGTGATCGCCGCCGAGAAGTCCAGCTGGGCACCGGCGGACGGTGACTCCCTGCTGGAGCCGTTGCGGGCCAAGTTCGAGCCGATCATGATCCAGTCCGATCAGATCTGCGACGGCATCGGCTATCCGGTGGAGTTGTGCCTGACGTCCGGCGACCGACACGAAACGATCGTCTTGGATTTTCCCAAACGATTTGTTCGCGAACCGATTCCCGACGAGAAGTTCCGCTACGGCTTCGAGATGGCCCTCGAACTGGTGCGTACCGTTCTACGGGACGACGAACCGGACTGGGTCAACACCATCTTCCTGTCCACTCGATTCAAGGCGTGGAGGGTCGGCGGCTACAACGAGTATCTCTACACGTTCTTCAAGTGCCTGACAGACGAACGAATCTCATACGCCGACGGCTGGTTCGGCGAAGCGCACGACGACAGTGCTTCGATCAACCTGGCCGGCTGGGAGGTTCAGCGCCGCTGCCCGCATCTGAAGGCGGACCTGTCGAAGTTCGGCGTGGTCGAGGGCACCACACTCACCTGCAATCTGCATGGCTGGCAGTGGAATCTGGAGACTGGACGGTGCCTGACGGCCAAGGGTCACGAAATGCGTTGCAGCCCGGCATGATCCCCCGATACTATGACGATGGGCTGATCCAGCTTGACCGGGAGGCGATCACGTTGCGCCGCTACCATTTTCCGTCCGGGACATCGAAGATCATTCCGCTGCGCACGGTTCGCGGTTACGACGTCCGCCCGTTGGGTCAATGGTTGCACCGGTTTCGCATCTGGGGCAGTTCGGATCTGCGGCGCTGGTTGCCTCTCGACATTCGGCGACCGTTCCGGTCGACATTGGTAACACTCGACGTCGCGGGTACCTACCCGCGCCCGGCGTGCACCCCCGCGGATCCGGATCGATTCATCGCGGTGCTCGACGAACTCCTGCAGAGTCCGGCCTGATCACCGCGTCGGCTCCAGCACCTCGACTCCGACGAACGGCACGAGTGCCTCCGGTACCCGCACGCTGCCGTCGGGCTGCTGGTGGTTCTCCAGAATCGCCACCAACCATCGGGTGGTAGCCAGCGTGCCGTTGAGGGTCGCCGCGATCTGCGGCTTGCCGTTCTCATCGCGGTATCGAACCGCCAGCCGGCGTGCCTGAAAGGTCGTGCAGTTCGACGTGGAAGTGAGTTCGCGGTAGGTCCGTTGGCTCGGTATCCACCCCTCGCAGTCGAACTTGCGGGCGGCCGAGGATCCGAGATCGCCTGCGGCGACGTCGATCACCCGGTAGGACACGTCGATATTCGCCAGCATCTGCTGCTCCAGGTCCAGCAGGCGCCGGTGTTCGGCCTCGGCATCCTCGGGCCGGCAGTAGACGAAACCTTCGACCTTGTCGAACTGGTGCACGCGAATGATGCCGTGAGTGTCCTTGCCGTAGCTGCCGGCCTCACGGCGGAAACACGACGACCAGCCGGCGTAGCGCAGCGGTCCCCGGGACAGGTCGAGGATCTCGTCGGAGTGATAGCCGGCCAGCGGCACCTCGGACGTGCCGACGAGATAGAGGTCGTCGGAGTCGATCCGGTACACCTCCTCGGCGTGAGCGCCGAGGAACCCGGTGCCGCCCATCACTTCCGGGCGCACCAGGACCGGCGGAATGACCAGGGTGAAGCCGTTCTCGATGGCCACTCGCACCGCGAGCTGCATCAGGCCCAGCTGCAGCAGCGCGCCCATGCCGGTGAGAAAGTAGAACCGCGAGCCGGCCACCTTGGCGCCACGCTCCATGTCGATCAATCCGAGGCTCTCGCCGAGCTCGAGATGATCTTTTGGATTCTCGATAACGGGCGGTTCGCCGATGGTGTCGAGAAGAGTGAAGTCGTCCTCGCCGCCGGCCGGTACCCCATCGATGATCACGTTGGCGATCGCCAGATGCGCGGTGGTGAGAGCCTGATCCGCGTGGGCTTGATCGGACTCGGCGGCCTTGACCTTCTCGGCCAGCTCCTTGGCCTGCTCGAGCAAGGAGGGTCGGTCAGCAGGTGAGGCAGCGGCGACCCGCTTGCTGGCGGCCTTCTGCTCGGCCCGCAGGTTGTCCGCGGCCCATATCGCTGCCCGTCTGGCCGCGTCGGCCTCCAACAGTTGGTCGACCAGTGCCGGGTCCTCACCGCGGGCCAGTTGCGATGCCCGCACCGCGTCGGGAAGCTCACGCAGCAGTTTGAGGTCGATCACGGCCGCAACACTACTTTCGGCATCCGCCCGTGCCCCTTCGAGCCCGGAATTCCCGGCGGTGCCGCCCTCACTACGTCACACACACCTCATTCGTCACAGCACTTCGCGGGCCTGTCACAATGGAGCGAATGTCAGAGACAGCCGAGCACGACGCGCCGCGCGCCGACGCGGCCGAGCAGCCACCACGGGCGACGTGGTGGCAGGGTCTGCATGCCAGGTCGACGCGTCGGGTGCTGCTGTTGACCGCGCTGGGCGGGTTGCTGGTGGCGGGGCTGGCCACCGCACTGCCCGGCATCGACCGATCTCCCGGTGGCTCCGGACTGAGCGCGAGCGCGATCTCGCTCGGGCTGCGTGGCAACGAGACGTTCGACAACGCCGACAGCGGCGACTGCCTGAATTGGCCGGACCGTACCCCCGACGCTGCGCAGATCGTCGACTGCAAGGACGATCACCGCTTCGAAGTGGCCGACTCGGTGGACATGCGCACCTTCCCGGGCAGCGAGTACGGCCCCGACGCGGCTCCGCCGTCGGCTGCCCGCATCCAGCAGATCAGCCAGGAGCAGTGCCAGGCGGCGGTACGGCGCTACCTCGGCCCCCGGTTCGACCCCAACAGCCGGTTCACGGTCAGCATGCTGTGGTCTGGTGTCAAGGCGTGGGAGGATTCCGGAGAACGGCGGATGCTCTGCGGCCTGCAGCTGCCGGGACCGAACAATCAACAACTCACCTTCAAGGGCAAGGTCGCCGACGTCGACCAGTCGAAGGTTTGGCCGGCGGGCACCTGTCTGGGAATCGATCCAGCCACCAATCAGCCCACCGACATCCCCGTCGACTGCGCCGCCCCGCACGCCATGGAGGTCACCGGTTCGGTCAACCTGGCCGAGAAGTTCACCGGCCCGTTGCCGCCGGAGCCCGAGCAGGACGCCCTCGTCAAGGACGCCTGCACCAAGATGACCGAGGCCTATCTGGCGCCGATCCAGCTCCGTGACACCACGCTGACACTGATCTACAGCACAGTCTCGTTGCCGAGCTGGTCCGCCGGCAGCCGCCAGATCTCGTGCAGCATCGGCGCGACTCTGGGAAATGGGGGCTGGTCGACGCTGATCAACGGTGCCAAGGGGCAGCTGCTGATCAACGGCCGGCCACCGGTCCCACCGCCGGACATCCCCGAGGAGCGGCTCGACATGCCGCCCCCGGTTTCCGTGCCCGTCAACACCTCCCCGCAGATCCCCAGTTGGCAACCCGGCCCGTCCATTAGCCAGAGCCAGTCCGGCTCGAGCAGCAGCCAGGGCACCCAGCACCTGCCCCGGCAGCAGACGCCGGCTGAAGATCAGACGGTCCATGGCGGCAACACATTCCTCAACGGTCCACCGCCACCACCCGAGCCGCCGCCGCCATTCGGCCTGCCTCCGGCTCCGGCTCCGGCTCCGGCTCCCGCGCCGCCACCCCCACCACCTGCGCCTGCCCTGCCCCCACCGCCACCACCACCGGTTCTGCCCCCGCCGCCTCCGCCACCGGGGCAGTAGCCCGATGGCGGTGCGGATGAGCCCGCAGCGGTTCGACGAGTTGGTCTCGGACGCGCTGGATTCGATTCCGCCCGAGCTCACCGCGGCGATCGACAATGTGGTTGTTCTGGTCGGGGACCGAAATCCCGATGAACCAGACCTGCTCGGTCTCTATGAAGGCGTCGCCCTGACTGAGCGGGACTCCTGGTACGCGGGGTCACTGCCAGACGCCATCACCATCTACCGCGATGCGCTGCTGGATGTGTGCGAATCAGAGGACGAGGTGGTCGACGAGGTCGCGGTGACCGTGATCCACGAGATCGCCCACCATTTCGGCATCGACGACGACCGCCTGCACGAGCTTGGCTGGGCGTGAGCGCGGCACCGCCGATTTGTCGGTGCGGAGTGCTAAGAACGGGCCATGAGCTTTGAATGCCGAGAGTGCCGAGCCGGTCTGGAGCACTGTCACGGCACCGTGATTCACCATGTTCGGTTTCGCTCCGAGTGCACCGACGACGGCTGCCTGAGCCCGGAGTCCGAGCACACGTTGAAGCTCGACTGCGAGGCGATCAACTGCCCGTGCGGAAGGCCGCTGGCGCTGGCGCTTTGAGGCATCAGCCCATCGGGTCGGCGGACTGCAGGGCGTCTCGCACCGGGTGCGGATCGAGTTCGGGGTAGAACGGCGGCGTCAGCTGCCCCCAGCGCACGCAGCTCCAGCGCCCGTCGGTAACCGGCGTCAGCACGATGGACTCGGCGTTGCCCAGGTGATGATCCAGGGCGAAGCCGCCGTCCACACCGGCCAGCACGGCGGCGACAAATCGGATCGCCGCCCCGTGGCTCACGACGACGATGTCGTGATGCCAGTCGTCGTCGTCAAGGTAGCGCATCCTCAACTGCGCGAGCACCGGCACGTAGCGTTCCAGCACCTCGTGGCCGTTCTCGCCGCCGGGCAACGCGATGCCACGATCACCCTGGTGCCAACGTTGGTAGGTCGTGTTGAACTCGGCTATCGCATCATCGTCGTTGCGGTTCTCCAACTCGCCGACCTGCACCTCGTGAATACCGGCGAGTTCACGCGGATGCAGCCTCAGCTCGTTGGAAACCTCCCTGGCGGTTTGGGCTGCGCGCACGGCCAGCGAATGCACCACCATCGCGGGCGCCTGTTGCAGCGCCCGCGCGAACGAGCGGGCCTGGCCGCGGCCCAAATCTGTCAGTTCGGCGCCGGGCGGGCGGGTGTCCAATCGCCGTTCGACGTTGGCATGCGACTGACCATGTCGGACCAGCACCAACCGCCCGCTCATCGGTCGGTGACCGCGTCGGGTGTCGCACTGCCCTCCCGCAGCCGTCCCAGCCAGCGCGTGGCCTCGTCGAACCGGGGAGGTACGGCGCCGGCGATCCTGCCCGTCGGCCACGAACCCAGGTATCTCACACCCGCACAACGACGGTGCAGCGCCTTTAGTGCCTCGGCGACCGCATCGTCATCGATATGGCCGACGCAGTCCAGGAAGAACACGTAGGTACCCAGTTCGGTTCGGGTGGGCCGCGATTCGATCCGGGTGAGGTCGACGTCACGGATCGCGAACTCGGTGAGCGCCGCCACCAGCGCACCAGGCACGTTGGCCAGCTTCAGGACCACCGAGGTGCGGTCGGCGCCGGTGCGCGGAGGCGGCGGGCCGGGCCGCCCGACAAGAACGAACCGGGTCCGCGCGTTGGCCTCGTCTACGACGTCGGAGGCCAGCACATCGAGTCCGCATCGCCGGGCGGCCAGGGCTGTGCTCACCCCGGCGTCGGCGAGTCCGTCGGCCACGTCGTGTGCAGCCGCCGCGTTCGAGGTGGCCGGCACCACCCGGGCATCCGGCAGATGGGCCGCCAACCACCCACGCACCTGGGCCTCCGCGACCGGGTATGCAGCCACGGTCTTGATATCGGAGGAGCGCTCTCCCGACCGGATCACAATGCTGAAGGCGATGTCCAAGGTGAGTTCGGCGTAGATCTGCAGCGCCGGGCCGCTCGCGAGGTCGTCGAGAGTGGGCAGCACCGACCCCTCGATCGAGTTCTCGATGGGCACGCAGGCAAACTCAGCGGCAGCGGAGCGGACGGCGGCGAGCGCGGCCGGTGTGCTCTGAGCGGATATCGGTTCTACCCCGCCCGCGGCACCGCAGCCGGGCAGCATGCCGTGCGAAGCCATCTGCAGTAGTGCCGCTTCGGTGAACGTTCCCTCCGGCCCGAGGTATGCGATGCGCGGCACCCTCACAACCTAGCGTCACTTCGGTAAGCCTTGCGCGGATGCTCCCATTGTAGTTAGGTACGCCTTACCTAAATAACTAGTGGGAGGCGACGCGATGGCAGCTGCGGCACCGACGACGGCCGAGCGAATCCGCAGCGCATGCGCGCGGGTCGGGGCAGCGATAGTCGCAGTCGAGGGCGTCGAGCCTGTCCAGACACCGGTGCACCATCTGCTCGACGACGGATCGTTCATGGTGACCGCACCACCGGGTGGAGCCCTCGCGGACGCCGTCGACAGCGCAGGTGTCGCGGGAGTGCAAGCCGTGCTGGAGCTGACCGATTACGCCCCGCTGCCGCTGCGCGAACCGGTGCGCTCGCTGGTATGGATTCGCGGTGCCCTGCACGCCGTCCCAGCCGATGCGGTCCCCGAGCTGCTTGACCTGATCGCCGCCGACGATCCGAATCCGGCTTTGCTGCAGGTCAATTCCGCGTCCGACGGGGCAGACGGCTGCACTCTGATCCGGATGGAGATCGACTCGGTCGTCGTCGCCGACTCCACCGGCGCCGAGTCAGTCAACCTCGGCACCCTTCTGCAGGCACAACCGGATCCGTTCTGCGCGATGGAGTCGTGCTGGCTGCAACACATGGAATCGGCGCACCGGGAAATGGTCGACCGCCTCGCCTCACGGCTGCCGGTAGCGCTGCGCCGCGGGCGGGTGCGCCCGCTCGGCCTCGACCGCTACGGGGTGCAGCTGCGGGTCGAGGACGACGCGGGCGATCACGACGTGCGCCTGCCGTTCACCCACCCCGTGGACGACGTGACGGGCCTGAGCCGAGCGATCCGGCTGCTGGTCGGCTGTCCGTTCCTCAACGGGCTGCGCGCGCGGCGCCTCTGACCGGCCCGCGGGCGCCATCGGGCCGCTACGGTGAGTCCGATGTCCGGCCCGTCCGACGCGCTGCCCGATGGGAGCCCGCCACCCGAACGGCGAGCGATCCGCATCGAGATGGCCGTCGTGCTTTCGGTGACGTTCGCGCTGAGCGCCTACACCGCGATTCTCAGGCTCATCGAAGCGGTACTGCTTGGCCTCGCCGGGCAGGTCGTGGCGCTGAACCCCCGGCGCTCACCGTTCGACCTCATCGACCTGGGCCTGAACCTGGCAGTGGCGTTCCAGTTACTCGCCTGGGGCGCCTTGGGTGTGTACCTGTTATGGCGTAGCGGATTCACCCTACGCAGGATCGGACTGGGGCGACTGCAGTGGCGAACCGATCTGCTCGGCGGGATCGGACTGGCCGCCCTCATCGGACTGCCCGGCCTGGGCCTGTACCTCGCTGCCCGTGCACTGGGCCTCAGCGCGGCGGTGGAACCGGCTGAGCTCTACGACAGCTGGTGGCGCATCCCGGCACTGCTGGCGGTGGCCTTCGCGAACGGCTGGGCCGAAGAGGTGATCGTGGTCGCCTACCTGCTCACCCGGCTGCGGCAGCTGGGCGTGCATCCGATCGTCGCATTGATCGCGTCCAGCGTGCTGCGCGGGATCTACCATCTGTACCAGGGCTTCAGTGCCGGCCTGGGCAATGTGGTGATGGGCCTGGTCTTCGGCTACGCGTGGATGCGGACCGGACGGCTGTGGCCGCTGATCGTCGCGCACGCGGTGATCGACGCGGTGGCGTTCGTCGGGTACACACTGGTTGCCACCCACGTGGGTTGGCTGCGGAGCTGACTGCAGGGCTGGCGGGGAGCTCCCGCGTACATTCATTGAGTGACCGACTATCCGCCGCACGCTCGGGGGCCGATCCCGGACCCGCGGCGACGCCCGGTCGGCCCGCCGCCACGACGCGAACCCCCCCAAGCGATCCCGCGGAACCCGCATTACCGGCCGCCCCCGGTCGCGCGGCAACCACCGCCGCAGCCCGATCCACCGACTGTCGTTCTAAGACGACCGGCGCCGCCATCCGCCGGGCCCCCGCGCCGTCCGGCACCGCCGCCCGCTCCCCCACCCCGTCGGCCAGCTGCACCCCGTCCGGCCGCGGTGCGAAAAACCAGGCGCCGACGCCCATGGGGCCGCATCGTGCTGGTCAGCCTGCTGGTCTTTGCAATGGGGGCAGTCGCGGCGGCGGCCTGGATGGATTCGTCACTGCACCGAATCCCGGCGCTCACCGACTACCCGGACCGGCCCGCGCCTGGCCCGGGCACCACGTGGTTGTTGGTCGGATCGGACAGCCGCCAGGGTCTGACCCCGGATCAGCAGGCCGAACTGACCACCGGTGGAGATCTGGGCAACGGCCGCACCGACACCATCCTGGTGGTGCACATTCCGCGCCTGACGTCGAGCGCCCCGACCACGATGGTGTCGATCCCGCGTGACTCCTACGTAGAGATTCCCGGGTACGGCAGCGACAAGATCAACGTGGCGTTCGCGCTGGGAGGCGCCCAGTTGCTCGCCCAGACCGTCGAGTTGGCGACGGGTCTGCGACTGGACCACTACGCCGAGATCGGCTTCGACGGGTTCGCCGTGCTGGTAGACGCGGTGGGCGGGGTGACCGTGTGTCCAACGGCGCCGATCAATGACCCCCTCGCCGGCATCGACCTGCCAGCCGGATGCCAGCAGCTCGACGGGCGCAACGCGTTGGGCTTCGTCCGCAGCCGGGCCACTCCGCGCGCGGACCTGGACCGGATGGTCAATCAACGAGAATTCATGTCCGCGTTGCTGCACCGCGTCGCCAGCCCCGCAGTTCTACTGAATCCGCTGCGCTGGTATCCGGTGACCCAGGCACTCGACAGCGCGCTGACGGTGAACGACGGTGACCACATCTGGGATCTGGCCCGGCTGGCCTGGTCCCTACGGGATTCGACCACCACCACCGTGCCGATCGGCGAACTCACCGGCAGCGACTCCGGCTCGGTTGTGATCTGGGACAGCGCCGACGCCACCCGACTCTTCGATGCGATCAGGTCGGATGCCCCGATTCCGGAGGATCTCCTCAACGTGCCGACGCCGTGAAGCTGCCCGGGTCACGACGCCTAGTCGCGCTCAGCGGCCCCGGTCAGCCCGTTCTGCAGCCAGCCTTTGGTACGAGCCGGATGGTTGGTGGCAACCCAACCGACGCCGAGATCCCGGCAGAACCGGACGTCCTCGTAGTGGTCGACGGTCCAGCAGTACATCGCCCGGCCCTTAGCGGCCGCACGGTCGACGAGCTCGGGATGGTCCCGCAACGTCATGATCGACGGTCCGACCGCGGTCGCGCCCACGGTGGTTGCAGCACTTCCGCCCAGGTAGCGTGATGTCTCGCCGAGCAGCACGGTCGGCAGCAGCGGAGCTGCCCGCCTGATACGCCAGACGGCTGCCGCCGAGAAGGACATCACCACCGCCCGCGACAGGTCGGCCGAGGCCGGCGCGGCGATGCCATAGCGGTGCAACAGCGCCAGCACCTTGTTCTCCACCAGCGCGCCGTACCGCACCGGATGTTTGGTCTCGATGAACAGCTTGACCGGTCTGTTCCAGTCGAGCACCAGTCGTACGAGGGCGTCCAGGGTGAGCAGACCGGTATCCCCCGGCGCGCCGGTCTGCTCCGCGTCCGATTGCAGGCCGGCATGCCACGAACCGAAATCCAGTTCCCGCAATTCGGCCAGCGTCATCTCGCTCACCAGACCCGTTCCATTGGACGTCCGGTCGACACGCCGATCATGCACGCACACCAGATGGCCATCGCGGGTCAGACGCACGTCGCACTCGACGCCGTCGGCGCCTTCCTCGAGAGCCAGCTCATAGGCCGCCAGGGTGTGCTCGGGACGATCCGCGGAGGCACCCCGGTGCGCCACCACGAAGGGATGGCTGCCGGCACCGCCCGAAGTCATAGGGCTATGCTGCCGGGTTCCGGCCTGCGGTCTCAACCGCAACGGCTGATTCTTCGGCGGACGCGGTGTCGGCCACTATCACCCAACGTCGGGCCGGACGCTCGACGGGGGTGCTCTCAAATCCCAGGTACACCCGAAAAGCCAGCAGCAGCGCCGCTAATCCCAGCAAGTAGGCGATGATCGTCGTCACCGTGTTGTCGGCTATGCCCTGCACATCCTGGGTGAAACTGGTCGCGATCGAGAACGCCGACACCGCGGTGGCCACCGCCCATACCCCCCACCACGTGACGATCGCCCGGCGCAACCGCAGCAGCTGGCCCTCGGCTGCCGCCACCTCGATGACGAACACCGGCGCCCAGAAGAGGTTGACCACCGGCACCAGACACCCGACCCGCAGTGCCCAGCTCGGACGTGGATCTTCGGCACCGCGGTGCGCGAACGTGCCGGCGCGGCGCGCGATCAGCCAGTTCGTGAACACAATCGCGCTGGCGACGACAGCGAAGATGGCCGCCGCGCTGGCAGCCACACCCAGCCAGGTGGCCACTCCGGCGACCAGCGGGTCGAGCAGCTTGGTGCGATTGACCAGCAACAGCACGTACCGCATGACGTGAATTACCGCCGCGACGCCCAGCACCGCCATCGTGGTGACGGCGGTGTTGCGCAGCATCGCCGAGCTCGGACCGGATCGCGTGACCGCCGGCGGTTCGTCGGCGGTGTCGAAGTACTCGACCAACCCCCAACGGGGAATCCCCGAGTAACGCGGCGTGGGTCCCAGGGAACGCGGCCGTCGCCGTGGCGGGGGCGCCGCACCGGGGCGCAGTGCGATCCAGCGGTACCCGGGTGGGAGCCGCGGAGGCATAGCGGACGGGCGCGCACCCCATTGCGGCTGGGGCGCCGGCATCGTCGGAGCCAGCAGTGTTCCGCTGCAGCGCGGGCACCACACCCGCTGCCTGTCGCGCACGTTCCACCGCGTGCCGCACCGGGAACACACCTGGATCATCCGACCAGCCTAGCTTTGACGCCACGTCGCAAACGCCGGTCGCGGCGTCCAGGGCTGACCGGGACGGCCCAGCAATCGACAGCTATCCACAATTTCCACAGCTTCATCCACAGCCCAGCCAAGCGTCGAAGCAACCGTGCACGCTGGCGGAAGCACAATTCTGAGCCGCTTCTGTGGATAACCTTAGGATGAATCGCGCCCATGATGGACACCGTCCGAGTGCCCCGAGCGAAGCCCCTCGCTGCGCTAACCGTCGCGTTGCCCTGACTGTCGACGGCGGGTCCGGCTGCCCCGGAGATTATCGGCGGCGATGCCGAACGGGCTATGATCGGCATCACAGCCGTGGCTGTAACCGGGTTCGACATCGGTGCAATGGTGGGGAGTGGGCTTAACCGTGCAGGTCAGGAAGGCGTGATGGCGCCGCATCCGGGATCGGCGATGCCACCGAGCCGGTGGCATTCACCCGTTGATGCCTACACGCACGGCCAACTGTCGTCGTTCATCCGCGCGGCAGTGATCGCGCTGGTCCTGCTCGGCATACTTGCGCTCATCGTCTTGCTCTGAGCGCTTCTGTTGCCGCCTGCGTCCTTGCGGCTCGCGTACGGATGGAGCAAGGTTGACGGCATTGAGAGCACCCTGAGAAAGGAAACCCGTGGCTGAATACACCCTGCCCGACCTGGACTACGACTACGGCGCACTCGAGCCGCACATCTCCGGCCAAATCAACGAGATTCACCACAGCAAGCACCACGCGGCGTACGTCAAGGGCGCCAACGATGCGCTGGCCAAGCTCGAAGAGGCCCGCGCCAACGGCGATCATTCGGCGATCTTCCTGAACGAGAAGAACCTCGCCTTCCACCTCGGCGGGCACGTGAACCACACCATCTGGTGGAAGAACCTGTCGCCCAACGGCGGAGACAAGCCCACGGGCGCACTCGCCGCGGCCCTCGACGATGCGTTCGGATCGTTCGACGCCTTCCGCGCACAGTTCACCGCGGCGGCCAACGGTCTGCAGGGCTCCGGCTGGGCCGTCCTGGGGTACGACACCCTTGGCGATCGCCTGCTGACCTTCCAGCTCTTCGACCAGCAAGCCAACGTTCCGTTGGGGATCATCCCGCTGCTACAGGTCGACATGTGGGAGCACGCCTACTACCTGCAGTACAAAAATGTGAAGGCGGACTACGTGAAGGCCTTCTGGAACGTCGTCAACTGGGACGACGTCCAGAACCGCTTCGCTGCGGCCACCACCAAGGCTCAGGGACTGATCTTCGGCTGACGCCACCGCGTGGTCGAATTTCCTGGTTGCATTCTGATCGCAGCAACCGTTCGTTAGCACTCCTGACCTCTTGCGTGCCAGCCATGTGCTGCCGCATGCTGTGTCTCCGGCCCAGTGAGCCGGTGTCTACCGGGCACCGGCTCAGTGGGTGTCCGAACACCTATGTTCCGGAGGGAATATGGAGACGGGGTCCGGCAGGGCGATAGAGATCACGCCCTTTCATGCGCGCGGAACACTCAAGGGATTCGTGGTTTCCGGGCGATGGCCCGATTCCACGAAGGAGTGGGCGCAACTGCTGATGGCGACCGTCCGCATAGCTTCGCTACCCGGACTGCTCTCCACCACAACGATTTTCGGAGTCCGCGAGGAACTTCCCGACGACCCCGAACCCGGGACGGTCGGGTTGGTGTTGGCTGAAGGCACGGTGGTCGGCGAATCCGCCGTCCCGCCCGGCCGTTTCGCAGACCACCAGCCGCCGGCATTGTTGATGCTGCACCCCCCTTCGGAGACCATGCCGACGCTGCCCGAATGCACCGGAGCGGCCTCGGGATGCGTGCTGCTGCCGGGACTTCCGCACCTGGGCCTCGAGCATCGCGCAGCATGGGTGGAGGCCGAGTCCGACGGAACTGTGACGTCGATGGTCAGCCGGGTAGGCCTGGACCCGATCAGTCATCCCGATACCGCGATTCTTGCGATGCTGCTTGCCGCATAAGGGATTTCGAAGTCGATAGTTGGGACTTCGAAACCTGGAATGCGGGCATCCGAAACCCACTGCCCGGCTGGCGGGTCCGACCGCCGGCCGCTATCGTCGATACCAGCAAGCGAAGGGGAGTAGCCCCCAATCGTCGCGTCGACATACTGGCGTGAGCCCGGCCGGCGAACCGCTACCCGCGGTGGGCGAGACCTTCGACAAACGGCCCGCCGGACCGTTCAGCAACGTTGCTGACCACTCGCTGGCGGGCAGAGTGTCGAGAGGTCGCCATGCTCACCGCCGCACTGGTCAGCCTCGGAATCGTCTTCGTCGCCGAACTCGGTGACAAGTCACAGCTGATCACCATGACCTATGCGTTGCGCCATCGGTGGTGGGTGGTGCTGTCCGGGGTCGCCATCGCGGCTGTCCTGGTCCACGGGATCTCGGTTGCCGTCGGACACTTCCTCGGACTGACGCTGCCGGCCCGGCCGATCGCATTCGCCGCCGCCGTCGCGTTCCTGCTGTTCGCTTTCTGGACGTGGCGCGAAGTCCGCGGCGGGGATTCCGACGACACCCCACGGGTCGCCGAGCCCCGGTACGTGCTCTTCGCGATCGTCTCCTCGTTCGTGCTTGCCGAACTCGGTGACAAGACGATGCTGGCCACCGTCGCCCTGGCCGGGGAGAAGACCTGGACGAACAGCTGGGTAGGGGTGTGGGTCGGGGCAACCGCCGGCATGGTGCTCGCAGACGGAGTAGCCATCGCCGTCGGGTCGCTGCTGCACAAGCGTCTGCCCGAGCGCTTTCTGCACGGCATGGCCGCCGTGCTGTTCCTGCTCTTCGGACTCTGGATGCTGCTCTACGGCGCGTTGGGGTGGCGATGGCCGGCTCTGCTCATCACCGGGTCGGTGGCCGTGGTCGCGGTGGTCGCCGCGGCGGTGCACTTCAGCCGGCAGCGATCGGCTCGGCCAGAGGCGCCCAGCCTGCCGGATACCTCGCCGCAAACATCCGGACCACGCCCTGGCTACCAACACGTACCGACTCTGGGGCCGCTCGCCAGCAGCCGGCGCCGCGGGCGGTGGTGAACAACTCGGTCCCACCGAGCACACCTGCCCAGGACCCGGACAGAACCTGGTTGAGAAGACGCCTTCGTCGGCTTCTCTGCACCATACGCGGGGGAAGCGGATTCCCGGAGGTCATTCCTACATCAGCCGGTGCGGCCGATGTAGGAAATCCAATGAGTTAACAAAATCTGCGGTTTCGCTTGGTTGTCGACGCAACTGTGGCTACGATTGGCAGCAAATTAGCTGCCGGCAAGGCCGCTCATATAACCAGGTGGAGGTAAGTACTATGAGCAAGACGTTCGCGGCCCGGCTGAACCGGCTGTTCGACACGGTTTATCCGCCGGGACGGGGTCCCCACACGTCGGCCGAGGTGATCGCAGCACTCAAGGCCGAAGGCATCACGATGTCGGCTCCGTATCTTTCACAGCTGCGGTCGGGTAACCGAACCAACCCATCCCAGGCAACGATGGCCGCCCTCGCCAACTTCTTCCGCATCAAGCCGGCGTACTTCACTGATGATGAGTACTACGAGAGGCTGGACAAGGAACTGACCTGGCTGGCCAACATGCGCGACGAGGGCGTGCGGCGCATCGCGGCGCGCTCGGTGGGATTGTCGCCGGAAGCCCACGCGGACATCGTGCAGCGGGTCGACGAGCTTCGCCGCAAGGAGCGCCTCGACAGCTGACCGCGGCGGCAGAACCGCCCAAAGCGTCAAGCAGCCGTCAAGCGCTGCTACGAGCCAGATCGCGATACTGTTCGGCGATCGCCAGGATCCATTCGCGGTCTGAGTAGGATTCGGGCTGTCTGACCCAGTTCAGCCCCGGGAAGAGTCTGCGAGCCTCCTCCTGCGCCGCACCCCTGCCCGCGTAGACCCACTCAGCCAGCGTGCGCGCCTGTTCCTGAGCCGGTACGGGCGGTGGCTCGAGGTCTTCGAAGTCACTGCTTCGAGCCAGCTGATTCGGCTCGCCGGCGGGCACGGCGGCGGTGTCCACGGATCTGCGTTTGCTGGCGTCGGCGGAGCTGGCCTCGAGAAAAAGCCCGTCGGAGATCAACGACATCCGTTCGGCCACCCGGAACGCCAACGGTCCGCGGGGACGTACGCCGATGCCGATATCGGGGTGGCGCCGACTCAGTTCGTCGAGCAGCGGTTCGATGATCCGCAGCTCGCGCCGAGCACCAAACCAGTCCTCGACGCTGGGCAGCAGGCTGCCGGCCGCGACCACGAGCATCGCGCAGCCCAGTAGCGTGGCGGCAACCCCGACCCCGATCGGCCCGCCCGGGCTGACCGCCCGCAGCAGGAGGAAGGCGCTGGCCGCGACGATCAAGACGGTGCCGAGGCTGAAGATGAACAGGGCGCGTCCCCGCCGACTGCGACTGCTGTGACGAAGGCCCGCCCAGGACACCAGCGTCAACGCCGCCAGGATGTACAGCAGCGGCAGCAGCCACAGCCACACCGTTCCATAGGCTCCGCCGAGGTTGCGCTTGAGGTACTCCTCGGGCGACATCTCCGGTTGTCGACCGGACTGGAAGAAGGCCACTACTGCGGCGAGGGCGATAACGGCAGCGATGGCGTACTGGGCCGTCGCGATGCGCCGGACCGTCGCAGGCGCACGGTTCGACACGACCGTGGTGATCATGACGAAACTCCCGGCAGCACAGGCGATCAACGCCACTTGGCTGAGCGCCATCGCAATGTTGGGCCAGCCCAGCGCGGTGTCTATCAGCAGGGTCAGCGGATGCCAGTTCAGTGCTGCCACCAGCCCCAGGCTGCCCAGCGCCACGATCATCGCGGTGCTCACCAGCGACTGCTTGTTCACCAGCGCCCACCCGATGCGTAGGCCGGTGGCCAGCCCAAGGAGGCCGGCGATCACCCAGACGATCAACCAAACGCCTCTCCGAGGCGTACCTGCACGATCGAAGAGCGGTCGGACGGCAACCGGCCGAGGCGATAGATCAAGAGCGCAGCGAAGTCCTCTGCCTCTTGCTCGGCGTCCTCCCCAGCCGGGCCCATGCACCCGGTGCGCTGGTTGAGCATGTAGCCGATCAGCTCGGAGCTGGCGATCTCGGTGTTGTCCCGGGCCGCCTCGACGATCGGGATCCCGGCGTGGCCCAGCAGGAGGTGCCCGAGCTCGTGAGCGAGGGTGCGGTCCCAGGCCGGCAGACCCCGCTGGATGACGAACTCGTCCCGGTCCCGGTACTGGCGCCACTGCCCGCACACCCCGGGCGGGAGGTCGTCCATCCGCAGATCGATCGGTCGTTCTTGGTTCTCGCTGACCGCTCGCACCAGGCGGGTCAGCGATACTTCGCCATGGCGCGGAGCGAGATCCAATACCGCGCTGACGGCGTCGGTGACGCGGCGACTGGCCGGCATGTCAACCCCTCTCAGTCCGTCCGCCCTGCGTTTGCCTGGCGATACCCGACAAGGCTCCAACGCCTGTCAACACCAGCATGCCCGTTTGCCCGGGCAAAGCCAAGACCACCGGCCCCTCGGGGCTGAGTACGCCGACGTTGTCGACCTCGTACGATTGCAGCCACGTTCACGCGAATCTCGACGAAACAACCTGGAGGCAGCCGGGATGGGCCTGTTCAAGAAACGTCAATCCCGCGCCACCCGTCGCGCCGAGGCCCGCGCGATCAAGGCCAAGGCCAAGCTGGAAGCCAGGCTGGCCGCACGCAACGAGGCGCGGCGCATCAAGGCCAATCGCCGAGCCGAAGCCAACGCTCTCCGGGCGCAGTTGCGCGCGCAACGAGAGAGTGACCGCACCGCACTCAAGGTTGCTGAGGCCGAGTTGAAGGCGGCCAGAGAGGGCAAGTTGTTGTCTCCCGCCAGAATTCGCCGGACGCTGACCGTCACCCGCTTGCTCGCCCCTGTTCTGGTCCCCTTGGTCTACCGGGCGGCGATCGCCGCGCGCGGGTTCGTCGACGAGCGGCGCGCGGACCGCCTCGGTGTCCCGCTCACCCAGCTTGGTCAGTTCTCCGGGTACGGCGCGGAGCTCTCGGCCCGGATCGCCGGCGCGGAGAAGTCGCTGCGTCTGGTCGCGGAGAAAAAGCCCAAGGATGCCGAAACCAAGCAGTTCGTTGCCGCGATCACCGAGCGGCTCAAGGACCTGTCAGCGGCAGTAACCGCCGCCGAGAACATGCCGTCGGTCCGGCGGCGCGCTGCGCATGCCGCGATCGCCGAACAACTCGACGGTGTCGACGCCGACCTGTTGGCCCGCCTCGGCCTCTCCTAGTGCCCCGGTCCGACGTGGCACACGAACGTCGTCGGGATTCGGGCTGTCCGCGGTCAAGGTGTCGCAGTTCCGGCCTGGCATGATGGAGCCACCGCGAGTCCGACCTCGCAGGCCGGTCAAGCTGAGGACGCAACGACAAAGGAGCAGCCACATGGCGAACCAGTCGGATCGCCCCGACGAGCCGCAGCCTCACCAGGCCGGCGCATCTGCACCGGACACCCCGACCAAGCCGGCACCGGCAGCCAAGAAACCACCCGCCAAACCTGTCAAGAAGGCGGCGTCCAAGAAGCAGCCAGCCGCCAAGAAAGCACCTGCCAAGAAGGCGCCCACCAAGAAAGCACCCGCCAAGAAGGCACCGGCCGAGAAGGCGGCGGAGACGGTCGCTCCTGCCACGGATGTCACGAGCGCCGCCAAAGAGACTGCTGCTCAGGCGAAGTCGACGGTGACCAGCGCGCCTGACCCGGTCGCCGCCCCCGCACCGGCCCCGGTCCCGGTGCCCGGACCCGACCCGTCTCGGCTGCCACTGGTCATCGCCATCACCATCGGGGTGCTGGTCGTATTGTCCGTGCTCGTTGCACGTCGCAACAGCACCGATACCTGAAGCGCGTTGGGACTATCGTGAATTGCACCCGATAACCCCGCCCTGACCTGCTTCGAGGAGGGCCGATGGACCGTTTGACCCTGGTCCGCATGGTCGGCCTATTCGTCGGGTTTCCCCTACTGGTGGGGATTTCGCGGCAGGTATTCCTGGGACTTGGCCTGCGAGGGGACACGGTCTGGGTGGTGTCGATTGCGGTGTGCATCCTGGTACTCGGGCTGGCGGCGTTCTCTCTGAGTCGGCTCGAGCAGAAGGAGCTGCGCGAAAAGGAACAGATCGGCAGCCAGCACGCCGCTGCCGAGGTGCGCTACCGGCTCCTGGCCGACAACGCCGTCGACGTCATCGCCCATCTCCGAGGCAACGAGGTGGTGTGGGTATCTCCGTCGGTGGAACCCGCATTCGGGTGGCCCGTCGAGCACTGGATCGGCACCGACGTCAGCCTCCGGATGCACCCCGACGACCTAGACACCGTGTCCGCCGCTCTGCGCAAGGTCATCCGAGGCGAGTCGGCTCTGGCGCGGCACCGGATCGCCACCGCCGATGGTGGCTATCGCTGGGTGGACGGCCTCGGTCGGCCCTTCGTCGACGCCGACGGCAACGTCGATGGGGTCATCGTTGCGGTCCGTGTGGTCGAGGAGCAGGTCCGAGCCGAGCAGCAGCTCAAGGCCGAAAAGCAACGCTTCGAAGCTGTCGTCGAGAATGCGCCGTCGGCCATCTCGGTGCGTGATCTGCAGGACCGGTTCACGCTGGTCAACGACGCGTTCTGCCAGTTGTTCGGTCAGCGGTCGATGGCCGATGTCATCGGTCGAACCGAGGACGAAGTGTTGCCGCCTGATGTTCTGGAACGCTCGCGACTGGCCCGGATCCGGCTTCTGGCCGGAGATGGTTCCTTGGAGGAGGAGTCGATCCACTCCGGAGCAGAGGCGATCTCGGTGATGACCCAGCGATTTCCGCTACGCGGTGCCGGCGGTGCGATCACCGAGCTGGTAACGATACGAACCGACATCACCCACAGCAAGAAAGCTCTTCAGGAGATCGCTGAGCGGAACCTGTGGCACGACCGAATCGCGGCAGCCATCGCAGACGGAAGGCTCTCGGTCTATTCGCAGCCGATCGTCGACATCGCGACCAGAGCAACGGTTGCCGAGGAGTTGCTGGTGCGGCTGCAGGACGCGCAAACAACACAGATCCTGCCGCCGGACCAGTTCCTTCCGCACTGCGAGCGGCACAATCTGATGCCGATGATCGACCGGTACATGCTCAGGCACGCGATCGAACTTGCGCGCACCGGCAGGCAGGTGAGTGTGAACATCTCCGGCCAGACCATCGGGGACGCGGCGGCAATGGACGGGATTCTTCAGACGCTGACCACCGCGGGCCCAGAGGCGGCTGACAAGATCATTTTCGAGATCACCGAGACGACTGCGGTGGCGACACCCGCAATGGCCAAAGCGTTCTCCACCGGCATGCGCCGCCTGGGGTGCCGGGTGGTACTGGATGACTTCGGGACCGGTTACGGAACCTTCACCGAGCTGCGCCACCTGGCGCTGCACTCATTGAAGATCGATCAGAGCTTCGTCAGGAACATTCTTGAAGACCGCGACGACGAGCGCGTCGTCAACACCATCATCTCCGTCGCCCGGGACTACGGTTTGACCACGGTCGCCGAAGGTGTCGAGTCAGAGCCGGTGTTGGCCAAACTCGCCGAGCTGGGAGCAGAGCGCGCACAGGGCTATCTGTTCGGCAGGCCCAGACCGATCGGTGGGTAGGACGGGGTGCAGACCACTGCCCGCCACGTTCTAGCATGGCGCGGTGACCCTTGAGCCACGACGCACCGCTGATCTGGTCGACGAGATCGGGACCGACGTCCGCTCCTGCGACCTACAGTTCACCCAGTACGGAGGACGCGCTCAGTTCGCCGGACCGGTCACTACCGTGCGCTGCTTCCAAGACAACGCCCTGCTCAAGTCGGTGCTGTCAGAGCCCGGCGGCGACGGGGTGTTGGTGATCGACGGTGGCGGCTCGGTGCACACGGCGTTGGTGGGCGATGTCATCGCGGAGTTGGCCCGCGGCAACAGGTGGACCGGCCTGATCGTCAACGGCGCCGTTCGCGACTCCGCGATTCTGCGAAACCTCGACATCGGCATCAAGGCGCTGGGCACCAACCCGCGCAAGAGCAGCAAGACCGGCGAAGGTCAGCGCGACGTGGCCGTCGAGTTCGGCGGCGTCACCTTCGTCCCCGGAGAGATCGTCTACAGCGACGAGGACGGCATCGTCGTGGTCCCGCCGACCGCGACCGGCGCGGCGTGACAAACCACGCTGGTTCGTGTAGAAGAAGTTTGTGGAAGACGCCTCACGCCCGGGGGTCAATCCGGCTCAGCTACGCGAATCCCTGACCCGCAGATTGCATCGCCGATCGGTGGTCAACGGCAAGATCACCATCCCGGCTGTCCCCGCCATGCTCGACGAGTACCTGGAGATGTGCACCAACCTCTTCGCCACCGTGGGCAGAGGGTTCTCCCCGGAACAACTCGATCACCTCAAGGAAGTGCTCAAGCGTCAGCTGGCAGCGGCCTTCGAAGCGTCACCTCGGTCGAACATCGTCATCTCGTACAACGCTCCGGTCGGCAGGGTTCTGAACTACACCATCGAAACCCAATGGTGGACAGTCGAGGGCGCTTACGAACGCTGGATCGCGACCCGCAAGCCACCGTTGTTCGGTACCCAACCAGATGCCCGGGTGTGGTCCCTGGCGAACGAAGCGGCCGACCCCACCTCCTATCCGGTACTCGACATCGGTGCCGGCACCGGTCGAAACGCGCTCGCGCTGGCCAAGCGTGGCCACCCCGTCGACGCCGTCGAGATGACACCGAAGTTCGCCGAACTCATTCGCCTCGAGGCGACGTGGGAGTCACTCAATATCCGCGTCATCCAGCGTGACGTCTTCTCGACCACCGACGACCTCCGGCAGGACTACCAGCTGATCCTGCTCTCGGAAGTGGTTCCCGATTTCCGGACCACCGACCAACTGCACAGCATGTGCAAGATCGCCGCCCAGTGCCTTGCCCCGGGGGGCCGCCTGGTGTTCAACATCTTCTTGGCGCAGCCCGGCTATCAGCCCGACGCCGCCGCGCATGAGCTCGGCCAGCAGTGTTACTCGAACATGTTCACCCGGGAAGAGTTGTACGCCGCCGTGGCCGGGTTGCCCCTCGAGTTCGTTTCCGACGATTCGGTGTACGAGTACGAGATGGCCAACCTGCCCGAAGGTGCCTGGCCGCCCACGAGCTGGTATCCCGAATGGGTCAGCGGACAGGACGTTTTCGACGTCGGCCGCGACGAATGCCCCATCGAGATGCGCTGGCTGGTGTACCAGAAGAAGAAGGCTCGACGCGCTCGCCCGTCGAAGAAGGCGACCAGCTAGCTCGAGGTCGGTACCGGCGCCGGAGGTCTCGAAGAATCGCGGCTAGCGATGGCCTGCGTCGAGGTGTCGTGTTTCGAGAACTGCAAAGCCCCGTCGTCGACCTTCCCGCGCCGGATCAGTCTCAGGTCCAGCAGATAGTTCTGCTTCAGCCGCCATGGCGCGCGGGAGCCGGCCTTGGGTAGCCGATCCAGCGCCCGCAGCACGTAACCGGGCGTGAAGTCCAACAGCTGCCGCTCCTCGACACCGGAACCTGGATGTCGCGCTTCGACCCTGTCGTAGCCATGCTTGCTCATGTAGTTGAGCACCCGGCAGACGAACTCGGACACCAGGTCGGCCTTCAGCGTCCAGGACGCATTCGTATAGCCGATGGTGAAAGCCGAGTTGGGCATGCCCGAAAGCATCATGCCCTTGTACGCCATCAGCTCGTTCAGGTGCACCGGCTCGCCGTTGCGCATGATCCCCGCGCCGCCGAACAGCTGCAGGTTCAGACCCGTCGCGGTGACGATGATGTCGGCAGGCAGCTCCTCGCCGGAGCGCAACCGGATTCCGGTCTTGGTGAAGCGGTCGATGGTGTCGGTCACCACGTCAGCCTTGCGCTCACGGATGGTGCGGAAGAGATCCCCGTCGGGCGCCAGGCAGAGTCGCTCATCCCACGGGTTGTACCTCGGGCCGAAGTGCTTCTCGACGTCATAACCGACGGGCAGGCGGCGCTGGGCCATGGTCATCAAGGTCTTGCGCATGAACTTCGGGAACTTCCGACTCATCTGATACTGGGCCAACTGGAAGACGATGCTCTTCCACCGGTTGGTGATGTATGCCGGCCCGGCGGGAAGCGTCCTGCTGACCCGAGCGGCGAACGGATCGACAGCAGGCAGCGAGCCGACGTAGGTCGGCGATCGCTGCAGCATGGTCACATGACCGGCACCAGAATTCGCCAGTGCCGGAATGAGCGTCACCGCCGTTGCGCCGCTGCCGATCACCACGATCCGCTTGCCGGCATAGTCGAGGTCCTCGGGCCAGTGCTGCGGGTGGATGACGGTGCCCTCGAAGTCCTCGGCACCCGGGAACTCCGGCGAGTAGCCCTCGTCGTAGTTGTAGTAGCCACTGCACGCGAACAGGAACGAACAGGTCATCTCGACCGGTTCGCCTTCGCGCTCCGCACGCACCGTCCACCGGTTGTCGGCGTCGGACCAGTCGACGCTGAGAACCCTCGTCCGGTAGCGGATCTTGCTGTCGATTCCGTACTCGGTGACTGTCTCGTTCAGATAGGCCATGATCGACGGACCGTCGGCGATCGCCTTCTCATCGGTCCATGGCTTGAAGCGGAAGCCGAGGGTGTACATGTCCGAGTCGGACCGGATGCCTGGGTACTTGAACAGGTCCCAGGTACCACCGAGATTGTCCCGCCGTTCCAGGATCGCATAGCTCTTGGACGGGCACCGCTCCTGAAGGTGCCAGGCCGCACTGATGCCGGAGATGCCTGCGCCGATGATCAGAACGTCGAGATGCTCGGTCATGGTGCGAGGCTATCAACGCGGTGTCGAACGAGTCAACGAAGTGTTGAGAAACTCGACACCGTGTTAAGGTCAGGTCCGTGAGCATCGTCGGCGTCACCCGCAGCCGGGGGCGTCGCGCCAGCCGGCCGTCGGGCGACGACCGCGAGATGGCGATCCTCACCACGCTGGAGAAGCTGCTTGAGCAGCGCCCGCTCACCGAGATCTCGGTCGATGATCTGGCCAAGGGAGCGGGGCTGTCTCGGCCCACGTTCTACTTCTATTTCCCGTCCAAGGACGCGGTGCTGCTGACACTCCTCGACCGGGTGATCACCGAGGCCGATCAGTCCGCCGACACCGCGCTCGGCGGACTGGAGAACGCGGTCGAACCCGCCGGTGTCTGGCGGGCGATCAACGCTCTGTTCGAAACGTTCGGTTCGCACCGCGCGGTGATGCTCGCCGGCGCAATGACACGGCCGGGCAATGCCGAGATGCAGACGATGTGGTCGCGATTCATGCAGAAGTGGATCACCTACACAGCCGCATCGATCCAGGCCGAACGGGACCGCGGGGCTGCGCCCGAGACCATCCCGGCCGAGGACCTGGCGATCTCGCTGAACCTGATGAACGAGCGGACGATGTTCGCCGCCTTCGCAGACGAAGAACCCAGTGTCGCCCGAGACCGGATGGTCGACACCTTGGCGCACATCTGGGTAAGCAGCATCTACGGCCGCACGCCCTAAACCCGGTAGCGGCACTGCGCCGACTGTGCGGGTTGGCAACGGACGAACTCTCGGTTTGCATTCAGCAGCCACACACTCGGTGACGTGTCGATGCCCACCGCTATGAGGCCGCCCATTGCACCAGGTCCTCAGCCGACCAAGTGTTGACGATCCACTCCACCGGCACCCCCACCTCGAGCGCCCGCTGGGCGCCGTAGCCGAGGAAGTCCAGCTGACCGGGCGCATGCGAATCGGTGTCGATCACGAACAGGCAACCGATCTCCAGTGCCAGGTTCAGCAGCCTGGTGGGCGGGTCACGGCGTTCCGGGCGCGAGTTGATCTCCACTGCGGTGCCGTGGTCACGGCAGGCGCCGAACACCGCCTCCGCGTCGAATTTGGATTCCGGCCGCACGCCGCGGTTCCCGGTGACCAGCCGTCCCGTGCAGTGTCCCAGCACGTCGGTATGCGGGTTGGTGGCGGCCCTGACCATTCGCCTGGTCATCGCCTCCGAGTCCATGGACAGCTTGGAGTGCACACTGGCCACCACGACGTCGAGGCGCTCGAGCAGCTCGGTCTCCTGGTCCAGCGAGCCGTCCTCGAGGATGTCCACTTCGATCCCGGTCAGAATGCGCAGTGGCGCTACCCGCTCACGCAGGCTTTCGATCACGTCCAGTTGCCTGCGCAGTCGTTCCGGCGACAACCCGTTGGCGATCTTCAACCGCGGCGAATGATCGGTGAGCGCGCAGTATTGGTGGCCCAGATCGCGAGCGGTGAGCATCATCTCTTCGATCGGCGCCGAACCGTCCGACCAGTCGGAGTGCACGTGAAGGTCGCCCTTCAGCGCCAGCCGGATGTCGCCGCCGCCCAGGTCTTCCGCATTGGAACGGAGCTCGGCGAGGACGTCGGGTTCGCCACCGGCCCAGGCCTGCGCGATCACCCGCGCGGTCTTGGGGCCGACGCCGGGTAGCGACTGCCAACTGTTCGCTCGACCGTGGCGTTGACGTTCGGAATCGGTGAGCGCCTCGACGACTTCGGCGGCCTTGCGGTATGCCATCACCCGCCGAGGATCCTCTCGAGCCCGATCCTTGTAATAGGCCACCCGGCGCAGCGCCGACACCGGATCCATACCAGGGGATGCGATCTACAGCGAAGTGATAACGACAGAGGGCCCAGCGCAGACCTCGACGGAGACTGCCGGGGCGGGGTGGGTCAGAAGCCGTACCGCAGCAGCTCGTCGGGAGTGATCAGGCGCTCGGCCTTGGCCGGGAACTCGCGGCTCTTGACGGGATGACGGAACAATGACCAGGCGATTCGACTCACCCGATTGCGGGACAGTGGATTGGTATACATGGCGACCACTCCTGCAAATGCTAATTGCTGAACTGTGGATCTACGATACCCCAAGACCCACAGTGAGACATTACATACCCGTAAACCGGCAAACAAAAGTAGGCGCGCCGACAGATCACTAAAATGTTTCTGCTGTGACTGTTGGGATTAACGTTGTGGGGCTGCCGTTGGCTTGATCGGCGCCGGAAGTGCAGATCGGCCCATCAAATAGCGGTCAACGCCAGCCGCCGCCGCCCGACCCTCGGCGATCGCCCAGACGATCAGAGACTGCCCCCGACCCATGTCCCCGGCAACGAAAACTCCGGGCACCGACGTTTCGAACTGCGATCCGCGCTTGACATTTCCACGCTCGGTCAACTCAACCCCGAGGTTGCTGAGCAGGCCCTCCCGCTCCGGACCGACGAATCCCATCGCGAGCAGCACCAAGTCGGCTTCGAGTTCGAAGTCGGTGCCTTCGACCTTCTCGAACCGGCCATTGGCCATCTGCACCTCGTGCGCCCGCAAGCCGGTGACCCCGCCCTGGTGGCCGACGAACCTTTCGGTGTTGACCGAGTACACCCGCTCACCACCCTCCTCATGCGCCGAGGAGACCCGGTACATCAGCGGGTACGTCGGCCAAGGGGTGGACTCCGCGCGGGTATCCGGCGGCCGCGGCATGATCTCGAACTGGTGCACAGCGACCGCACCTTGGCGGTGCGCGGTGCCCAGACAGTCCGCGCCGGTGTCGCCGCCGCCGATGATGACGACCTTCTTGCCCCGAGCGGTGATGGGCGGTTCACCGTTCTCATCGAGTACCGGGTCGCCGTTCTGAACGCGGTTGGCCCACGGGAGATACTCCATGGCCTGATGGATCCCGTCGAGTTCGCGGCCTGGGATCGGCAGGTCACGCGCCGCGGTCGCGCCACCGGCAAGCACGACGGCATCGAAGTCGGCGCGCAGCTGCTCGGCGGTGATGTCCACGCCGACGTTGACACCGGGCCGGAACTCGGTGCCCTCGGCCGCCATCTGCTCCAGCCGGCGGTCGATGTGGCGCTTCTCCATCTTGAATTCGGGTATGCCGTAACGCAACAGGCCACCGATACGGTCGTCTCGTTCGAACACGGTCACCGAGTGCCCGGCGCGCGTCAACTGCTGGGCAGCCGCCAGCCCGGCCGGGCCGGAGCCGATGACCGCAACGGTCTTACCGGTCAGTCGGCCCGGGGGCAGAGGCACCACCCACCCCTCGTTGAACGCGTTGTCGATGATCTCGACCTCGACCTGCTTGATCGTCACCGGGTCCTGGTTGATCCCCAGCACGCAAGCGGGCTCGCACGGTGCGGGGCAGAGCCGCCCGGTGAACTCCGGGAAGTTGTTGGTGGCATGCAACCGTTCGACGGCGTCGTTCCAGCGGTCTCGGTAGACCAGGTCATTCCATTCTGGGATCAGGTTGCCCAACGGACAGCCGTTGTGGCAGAACGGGATGCCGCAGTCCATGCACCGCGCAGCCTGCTGCCTCAGGACGTCCTGGGAGAAGTCCTCGTAGACCTCATCCCAGTCCTTCAGCCGCAACGGGACCGGCCGCCGCGTGGGGGTCTCGCGGTGGGTGTACTTGAGAAAGCCGCGCGGATCAGCCACCGGCGGCCGCCATGATCGCCTCGTCGATCTCAGATCCGGTGGCACCGGCGGCCTCGGCATCGGCGATCGCAGTGAGCACACGCTTGAAATCGCGTGGCATCACCTTCACGAAGTGTCTCAAATGCTCATCCCAGTCATCCAAAAGCCGCTGGCCCACAGCAGAATCCGTGGCATCGACATGTGCCTGCACCATCGCGTGCATCCAATCGACATCGTCATCGTCGAGACCCTCCAACTCCACCATCTCGGCGTTCAGGTTCTCCGGCAATCGGCCGTCCGGGTCGTAGACGTACGAGATGCCGCCGGACATTCCGGCCGCGAAATTACGTCCGGTCGGGCCGAGAATCAGCACCTTGCCCCCGGTCATGTACTCGCACCCATGATCACCCACACCCTCGACGACCGCGTGCGCTCCCGAGTTGCGCACCGCGAAACGCTCACCCGCCTGTCCGCGGATGAACGCCTGGCCGCTGGTAGCGCCGAAAAGGACCACGTTGCCGGCGATGATGTTGTCCTCGGCGACGTAGCCGGCCGGCGCCGAATCCGGGGGCCGCACCACAATGCGACCACCGGACAAGCCTTTTCCTACGTAGTCGTTGGCGTCGCCGTACACCCGCAGCGTGATCCCACTCGGCACGAACGCCCCGAAACTGTTGCCGGCCGAGCCGTCGAAGGTGATGTCGATGGTCCCGTCCGGAAGCCCCCTCGCGCCGAAGGCCTTGGTGACCTCGTGGCCGAGCATGGTGCCGACCGTGCGGTTGACATTGCCGATGGTCGTCGAGAAGCGTACGGGCGACTCGGAATCCAGAGCCTCCCGGCACATCACGATCAACTGCTGATCCAGCGCCTTGTCCAGACCGTGGTCCTGACGGGAACTGCAGTAGTAGTCCTGGTTCATGAAAGCCGACTCGGGCTCATGCAGCACCGACGTCAGGTCCAACTTGTGGGCCTTCCAGTGCTCGGCGGCCCTCGTCGTGTCCAACGCTCCGACCTGGCCGACCATCTCGTTGACCGTCCGGAAGCCCAACTGCGCCATCATCTCCCGGACTTCCTCAGCGATGAACAAGAAGAAGTTCTCGACGAACTCGGGCTTTCCGTTGAACCGTTGCCGCAACACGGGATTCTGGGTGGCAACACCGACCGGGCAGGTGTCGAGGTGACAGACCCGCATCATGATGCAGCCCGAGACCACCAACGGAGCGGTGGCGAACCCGAACTCCTCGGCGCCGAGCAGGGCAGCGATCACCACGTCGCGCCCGGTCTTGAGCTGTCCATCGACCTGGACCACGATCCGGTCGCGTAATCCGTTGAGCAGCAGCGTCTGCTGCGTCTCGGCGAGACCCAGCTCCCAGGGTGCGCCGGCATGCTTCATCGACGTCAGCGGGGTGGCACCGGTGCCGCCGTCGTGACCCGAGATGAGCACCACGTCAGCGTGCGCCTTGGATACCCCGGCTGCGACGGTCCCGACCCCGTTCTCGCTGACCAGCTTGACGTGCACGCGCGCCTGGGGATTGGCGTTCTTCAGATCGTGGATCAGTTGTGCCAGGTCTTCGATCGAGTAGATGTCGTGGTGTGGCGGCGGTGATATCAGCCCGACGCCCGGCGTGGAGTGCCGCACCTCGGCGACCCATGGATACACCTTGTTACCGGGCAGCTGTCCACCCTCACCGGGTTTGGCGCCCTGAGCCATTTTGATCTGAATGTCGGTGCAGTTACTCAGGTAGTGGCTGGTGACACCGAACCGCCCGGAGGCCACCTGCTTGATGGCACTGCGCCGCCAATCCCCGTTCTCGTCGCGCTCGAAGCGGCCGACGGCCTCACCGCCCTCACCCGAATTGGACCGGCCGCCAAGGCGGTTCATCGCGATGGCCAACGTCTCGTGCGCTTCGGCCGAGATCGAACCGTAGCTCATCGCGCCGGTGGAAAAGCGCTTCACGATCTCGGAGGCCGGTTCCACCTCGTCCAGCGGAACCGGTGCCCGCACGCCGTCTTTGAACTGCAGCAGGCCGCGCAACGAGGCCATCCGCTGACTCTGGTCGTCGACCAGTGCGGTGTACTCCTTGAAGATCGAGTACTGGCCGGTGCGGGTCGAGTGCTGGAGCTTGAACACCGTGTCCGGGTTGAACAGGTGGTACTCACCCTCGCGCCGCCACTGGTACTCGCCGCCCACCTCCAACTCACGGTGCGCGCGCTCATTCGGTCGGTCCAGGTACGCCAGCTCGTGGCGGACGCCAACGTCGGCGGCGATGTCGTCCAGGTCGATGCCTCCGGTCGGGCAACTCAGCCCGGTGAAGTACTCGTCGAGCACCTGCTGGGAGATGCCGATCGCCTGGAACAACTGCGCTCCGGTATAGGAGGCCAGGGTCGAGATGCCCATCTTCGACATCACCTTCAGCACGCCCTTGCCGGCTGCCTTGATGTAGTTGGTGAGCGCCTTCTCCAGGTCCAGGCCGGCGAGCACACCGCGGTCGAGCATGTCCTTGATCGACTCGAACGCCATGTACGGGTTGATCGCCGCGGCACCGAATCCCACCAGTGCGGCCATGTGGTGAACCTCGCGGGCATCGCCGGCCTCCACAACCAACCCGACCTGGGTGCGGGTGCGGTCGCGCACCAAATGGTGATGCACCGCGGAGACGCTCAGCAGCGACGGGATGGGCGCCATCTGCTCGTTGGATTCGCGGTCGGACAGCACGATGATGCGAGCACCGTCGCGGATGGCCGCCGACACCTTGGCCCGGATACCGTCAAGCGCCTCGGCGAGCCCCTGGCCCCCTCTGGCAACCGGGAACAGGCACCGGATCACCTCGGTGCGCAGCCCGTGGCGCCGCCCGTCGATCTCCTGCTCGGGATCGAGGTTGATCAGCTTGGCCAGTTCGTAGTTGCGCAGGATCGGCTGCGGCAGCACGATCTGCCTGCACGCGTCCGGGCCCGGGTTGAGCAGGTCGCCCTCCGGGCCGATGGTGCCCTGCAGGCTGGTCACCACTTCTTCGCGGATGGCATCCAACGGCGGATTGGTCACCTGGGCGAACAACTGCTGGAAGTAGTCGTAGAGCATCCGGGGGCGCGCCGACAGCACGGCTACCGGGGTGTCGGTACCCATCGACCCGAGAGGCTCCACACCATTGCGCGCCATTGGCGCGACCAGCAGATTGAGCTCTTCGTAGGTGTAGCCGAACGCCTGTTGGCGCAGCACGACACGGTGATGCGGCATCCGCACGTAGTCGCCCTGCGGCAACTCGTCCAGATGGAACAACCCGGCGCGCAGCCAGTCTGCATAGGGCTGCTCGGCGGCCAGC
>CAZEMS010000013.1:0-28280 GCA_964513475.1 uncultured Mycobacterium sp.
CAGGACGCCATCAACAAGGGCCTGGACGCCATGAAGTTCGACGCCGACGCCGCCGACAAGGACGTCGACGACATCCTCTGGCAGGTGCCGTACCTGCCGATCGACCCCAAGGACGTCGGCCGTACCTACGAGGCCGTCATCCGGGTCAACTCGCAGTCCGGCAAGGGCGGCGTCGCCTACATCATGAAGACCGACCACGGACTGGCGCTGCCGCGACGGCTACAGGTCGAGTTCTCCCAGGCGATCCAGCGGATCACCGACGGCGAGGGCGGCGAGGTGTCCGGCAAGGAGATGTGGGACGTCTTCGCCGAGGAGTACCTGACCCCGGTGCGGCCGCTGGAGTGGATACGGCAGCGCGTCGTCGCGTCCGGGACCGACGACGGCGTCGACCGTATCGAGGCGATCGTGAAGGTCGACGGCGTCGAGACCGAGATCGTCGGCGAGGGCAACGGGCCGCTCGCCGCGTTCGTCGATGCGCTGACCGGCGCGGGAATCCACGTCCACGTGCTGGATTACTCCGAGCACGCCATGTCGGCCGGCGAGGAGGCCAAGGCCGCGGCCTACGTGGAGGCATCCGTGAACGGAACGACCGTTTGGGGTGTCGGGATCGCGACGTCGATCACGACGGCCTCACTGCGGGCGGTGGTCTCCGCGGTCAACCGGGCAGCGCGCTAGGGTTGGCCGTCGCGCCCGGTAACCCGGGCGACCCGAGGATTTGAGGAGTAGTCAGCATGTGGGATTCGTTCTGGGATTTCTTCTGGACCGGGCTGGTCATCTTCGCGTTCATCGCGTACCTGATCATCCTGTTCAACATCCTGGTCGATCTGTTCTGGCGGGACCACAAGACCTCCGGCTGGGTCAAGGCGGTCTGGGTGATCTTCCTGATCGTGCTCCCCTACCTGACCGCCCTGGTGTACCTGATCGCTCGGGGCAGCGGCATGGCCCAGCGCGCGCAGGCCGCGGCGGTGGCCGCCCAGCAGGAAGCCGACGCCTACATCCGTCAGGCCGCAGGCCGGTCGCCCGCGCAGGAGATCGCCGACGCCAAGGCGCTGCTGGACGCCGGATCCATCACCCCGGCTGAGTTCGACTCCCTGAAGGCCAAGGCGCTCAGCTGAGCAACCTCGCGACCGGCGATCAGAACAGCGCGAACTGCTCTCCAGCGAGGCTTTCGTCGTAGAACTCCTCGACGCCGGTGCCTCCGATCACGCCGTCGAGCAGCGTCATGAACTCGTGGTCGGCGAGCAGCGGCACGCCCATCTCGCGCGCCAGGTAGCCCTTGCCCTGCTGCGGTTCGGGCTCGTTGCAGATGACCAGTGAGGTGCGTTGGTCGACCGAATCGGTGTAGGCCAACTTCGCGTGCAGAATGCGCTCGACCAACTCCTCGTGGGTGCGTTCCACCTCCGCCGACAAGGCCACCCGCATGCCCTGCACCAAGGGTCGACCGTCGACCAGCTGCCCGGGGTTGGCGTAGGGGCACGGCATCCGCGACGCCATCATCTTCAACGGACGGAGCTCGTCATGGGTGATCTGGCCGTTGGGCCAGCTTCGCCGCGTCACCGGTCGCAGCGGTAACCACACCTTGCGTTCACGTGCCCTGACCAGGGCCGGCTTGAGGATCTGGGCCAGCACCAGGGCGTCGTCGAGCGCGTCGTGCGGCCGCATTTGGGTGATGCCCCAATGCGCGGCCAGCGTCTCCAGCCGCAGGCTGTCCAGCCCCAGGTCCAACCGCCGGGCCAGCTCGACGGTGCACATCGCCGAATCGATGGGCAGCTCCACGCCGGCGAGCTCGGCCTCGGCGGCCAGAAAGGAGTAGTCGAAGCCGACGTTGTGCGCCACCAGCGTTCGGCCCCGCAGCACCTCCACGAGATCCGCGACGACGTCGGCGAAGCAGGGCTTACCGGCGAGCATCTCGGCGGTCAGCCCGTGTACGTGTGTCGGGCCGGGGTCGACCCCGGGATTGAGAAGGGTGGCGACGGAGCGCTCGAGATTGCCGTCGTCACCGACCGCCAACGCGGCGAGGCTGACGATGCGGGCGCTCCCGGGTCGGAAGCCGGACGTCTCCACGTCGACGACGGCCCAGCCCGCACCGGGCTCAGCCGCCGGGCGGCCCCAGCATGCGCCACCAGTCAAGCTCACCATGCCAGGTTCGCACGCCGGTGTGACATCGCCGCATCACTGGTCAGTGTGTCGCGGGTCGTTACCTAAACTTGCCCGAATGATCACCGCTCGCGGACGCGTCGCCCTTGCGGCCGGGGCGGCGGCGCGGTGGGCGTCGCGGGTCAGCGGCCGCGGGGCCGGCGCGATGATCGGTGGCCTGGTGGCGCTGGCCCTGGACAAGACGCTTCTGCGGCAACTCGGCCAGGACCGCAGCACCGTGCTGATAACCGGGACCAACGGCAAGTCGACCACCACGCGGATGGCGGCGGCGGCGCTGGGCACACTGGGCCACGTCGCCACCAACGCCGAGGGCGCCAACATGGACGCCGGCCTGGTGGCGGCGCTGGCCGGCGCACGTGCTGCGCCGTGGGCGGCGCTGGAAGTCGACGAGATGCACGTGCCGCACGTCGCCGACGCATTGAACCCGCGGGTGATCGTCCTGCTGAACCTGTCCCGCGATCAACTCGACCGGGTCGGCGAGATCAACCACATCGAGCGCACGCTGCGGGCCGGGCTGGCCCGCCACCGATCGGCGGTGATCATCGCCAACTGCGATGACGTGCTGATGACATCGGCGGCTTACGACAGCCCGAACGTGGTGTGGGTGGCCGCGGGTAGCGGGTGGGCCAATGACTCGGTGAGCTGCCCGCGCAGCGGGGAGACCATCGTGCGCGAAGGCGATCACTGGTACAGCACCGGCACGGACTTCAAGCGGCCCAGCCCGCAGTGGTGGTACGACGCTTCGAACCTTTACGGCCCTGATGGGTTGACGCTGCCGATGGCGCTGACGCTGCCAGGAGCTGTCAACCGCGGCAACGCCGTCCATGCGGTGGCCGCTGCGGCGACGTTGGGCGCCGAACCGGCCGCGGCGGTGACGGCGGTGTCCGGTGTCGACGAGGTGGCCGGGCGCTACCGCAGGGTGCGGATCGGCGCCCACACGGTCCGCGTGCTGTTGGCCAAGAATCCGGCCGGTTGGCAGGAAGCGCTGTCGATGGTGGACAAGCACGCGGCCGGGGTGGTGATCGCGGTCAACGGCCAGGTGCCCGACGGCGAGGACCTGTCCTGGCTCTGGGATGTGCGTTTCGAACGTTTCGCCGACGTTCAGGTGGTGGCCGCCGGCGAGCGCGGCACCGACCTGGCGGTGCGGCTGGGCTACGCCGGTGTTTCGCACACGCTGGTGCACGACACCATGACCGCGATCTCTACCTGCCCGCCCGGGCCCGTCGAAGTGGTCGCCAACTACACCGCGTTCCTGCAATTGAATCGGGCGCTGGCCAGACATGAGTGACTCGACGGTGCGGATCGGGCTGGTGCTGCCCGACGTCATGGGCACCTACGGCGACGGCGGGAATTCGGTGGTGCTGCGGCAGCGGCTGCTGATGCGTGGCATCGACGCCGAGATCGTCGAGATCACGCTGGCCGAACCCGTCCCTTCCGAGCTGGACCTGTACACGCTCGGCGGCGCCGAGGACTACGCGCAGCGGCTGGCCACCAAACACCTGATCCGGTATCCGGGACTACAGCGCGCGGCGGCGCGCGGCGCGCCGGTGCTGGCGATCTGTGCGGCGATCCAGGTTCTCGGGCATTGGTACGAGACCTCGTCGGGAGAGCGGGTGGACGGGGTTGGGCTGCTCGACGTCACGACGTCTCCCCAACAAGAGCGCACCATCGGCGAAGTGGTGTCGCAGCCGCTGCTGCCGGGGTTGACCGACAAGCTGACCGGGTTCGAAAACCATCGGGGCGGAACCGATCTGGGTCCATCGGCCGCGCCGCTGGCGCGGGTGATACGTGGCGCGGGTAACCGAGCCGGCTGCAGCGTCGACGGCGCAGTGCAGGGCAGTGTGATGGCCACCTATCTGCACGGTCCGTGCCTGGCCCGCAATCCGCAGTTGGCCGATCTGCTACTGGCCCGTGTGGTCGGCGAGTTGGCGCCGTTGAATCTCCCCGAGGTCGAGCAGCTGCGCCGCGAGCGACTCGCCGCCCCCCGCCGCGTCTGACCCCATCCTTCTTTTCGCCCAAACCAACGTTACGCCGCAAAAGTGCGAGTAAGTCGCGCCATTTCGTCGATCTCGGTTCCGCCTCGGCGGGCGAACGCGGTGCGTACGCGCTGGATCACCTCGGCGGGCCGATCTTCCTTGACGATGCGGATCACTTCCCAGCCGCGCTTCTCGACAACAGGAAGCCGCCTGAGATCCTTGACGTACTGCGCCCTGTCGGTTCGATGCTGGTCGCCGTCATACTCGACAGCGAGTTTGATACCTCGCCATCCCATGTCGAGGTAGGCGATCGGCGCGCCGTCGTCGTCGCACACCGGGATCTGAGTCTGCGGCCGCGGCAATCCGCTGTCGACCAGAAGTAGTCGCAGCCCACTCTCCTGCGGCGATGCAGCACCCGCGTCCACCAGCGGCAACAGTTCGCGCAGTTGAACAACACCGCGAGCCGGCCCGTAGCGCCGCATGATCGCTTCCACATCCTGCCGGCGAAACGGCGCCGCACGCATCAGCGCGTCCAGTCGGGCGACAGCGAGGTGCCGCCGCCGGAACCGGCCCATGTCGAAGGCAGTGCGGGCCGGCGTCGTCACCGGAAGGTCGGCGACACACATGACCTCGTCTGCGTGAAACCGATCCATGCGGATGATGAGGCCCGCCTGACGGCGGCGCTCACCGGCAAGCAACTCGATCGGTTCGTCATCGTCCACCCAGTCCGCGCCGTGCAGTGCCGAGGCCGCCACCCCCGCGATCACTCCGGTCCGGCCCGAGGTCAGCCACGCGCCGACCGCCCTGTCGGCCAGCGACGGCGTCGCGCCTTTCGGGATGTACACCCCCCGGAAAAGCGGCCGATACCACCGGCGCAAGTCATGACGGGACAGTCCGTCGCCCAGTGCTTCCCTACCAACGAATACATTCCCCATGGGCGCATCGTCGTCGCGGGGTCCGACACCGCCACCGAGATCGACAAAATGGTGCCCGCTGCTCGCACTTTCGCGCCCAAACGTTGGTTTGGGCGTAAGACGGGGTCAGGTGAGGGCGCGGCGGCCGGCCAGCGCGCGGCCCAGGGTCAGCTCGTCCGCGAACTCCAGGTCGCCGCCCATGGGCAGCCCCGACGCGATGCGCGTCACCGCCAGCCCGGGGATGTCGCGCAGCATCCGAACCAGATAGGTCGCGGTCGCCTCGCCTTCGGTGTTGGGGTCGGTCGCGATGATGACCTCGGCCACGTCGACGCCGTCGACCCGCTCGCCGATCCGGTTGAGCAGCTCACGAATCCGAAGCTGCTCCGGCCCGACACCGGACAGTGGGTCCAGCGCTCCACCCAACACGTGGTAGCGGCCACGGAACTCTCGGGTGCGCTCCACGGCCTGCACATCCTTGGGTTCCTCCACCACGCAGACCAGCGACGCGTCGCGGCGCGGATCGGCGCAGATTCGGCAGCGGTCGGCATCGGACACGTTGCCGCAGACCGCGCAGAACTTCACACCGGCGCGGACCCGGCCGAGCACCGCGGTCAGCCGGTCGATGTCGGGCGGCTCGACGGACAGCAGGTGAAAGGCGATGCGCTGCGCGCTCTTAGGCCCGATCCCGGGCAGCTTTCCGAGCTCGTCGATCAGGTCCTGGACCGGCCCCTCGAACAAGTAGTCACATCCCCGGCAGACCGGGACCGCCGAGCCCGCCGGCAAGCGGCCCGAGCCGGTCGTGGGCCAGGATGGTCACCTGTTTCGCCGCGTCGGCGATCGCGCCGACGACCAGGTCCTGCAGGGTCTCCACGTCGTCGGGGTCGACGACCTTGGGATCGATGGCCACCGCGACGACCTCCCCACTGCCCTTCATGGTGACCTGCACCAGACCACCGCCGGCCTGACCGTGCACTTGAGCGTTGGCCATCGCCTCCTGGGCTTCCATCAACTGCTGCTGCATCTGCTGTGCCTGCGCCAGCAGCGCCGACATGTCGGGCTGGCCATCGGGTTGCATGACAGTCCCCTTGCGTATCGGTCTCGACTTGGTTTCTCTCGTCGGTATCTGACGAATTGGTCTTCAAGCGTAGTCGCCACTCGGGTTACCGTGGCGCCCGTGCCCGTCCCAGCCAGCCTGCGTGTCGGCGCCGCGATGGCCGCCGGACTGCTGATCGCCGCGATCGCCCCACTCCCGGTTGCCGCTGCGGCGCCGTCCACCATCGCCGGACGGATCGTCTTCCTCGATCCCGGCCACAACGGCGCCAACGACGAATCGATCAGCCGCCAGGTTCCCAACGGCCGCGGTGGCACCAAGGACTGCCAAACCAGTGGCACCTCCACCGACGACGGCTATGCCGAGCACACCTTCGCCTGGGACACCACGCTGCGGATCCGTCAGGCGCTGAACGCACTCGGCGTGCGCACCGCGTTGTCGCGCGGCAACGACAACGCGCTCGGCCCGTGCATCGACGAGCGCGCCGCGGTGGCCAACTCCCTGCGGCCGGACGCTGTGGTGAGCATCCACGCCGACGGCGGTCCGCCGACCGGCCGGGGCTTCCACATCCTGTATTCGGCGCCGCCGCTGAACGCCGCACAGGCCGGGCCGTCGGTGCAGTTCGCCCGGATCATGCGCGACCAGCTCGCCGGGTCCGGTATTCCGCCGTCGACCTACATCGGCTCGAGCGGGTTGAACCCGCGCACCGACATCGCCGGGCTCAACCTCGCGCAGTACCCGTCGATCCTGATCGAACTGGGCAACATGAAGAACCCCGCCGATTCCGCACTGATGAAAACCCCCGAGGGTCGGCAGAAGTACGCCGACGCCGTGGTGCGCGGGATCGCCGGTTTCCTGGGTGTGAAGTCGGGGGCTCGCTAGCCCCGCCCCTGCGCCAGCGGGCCCCCGACTTCCTTTTTCAGGTTGTCCAGGACTTCGGCCTGGATCTTGCGCAGTCCAAGCGGTGCGAAAGTCTTCTCGAAGAAGCCCTTGATGCCGCCGGCACCGTTCCACGTCGTTCTCAGCGTGACCGACGAACCCGGTCCAGCGGGTGCGACGGTCCAGTTGTTGATCATCGACGAGTTCGCGTCCTTCTCGATGACGGTGTGACCCGCCACGTCGACGGTCGCCTTGACCTCACGCACCCGTGATTTGGTGGCCTGCAGTTTCCAGCCGGCGACGGTGCCGGCGCCCTGCCCGCCCTCGAAGACCTGATAGCTGCTGTAGTGCGGCGAGAGGATCTTCGGGCGCACCGTCTGATAGTCCGAGACCGCCGCCAGTACGGCCGCCGGCTCGGCGTCGATCAAGACTGTGCTGGATGCGCTGACCTGTCCCATCAGTGACGTACTCCTCAAGAAATGCCTGAAACGCGCTCGGGTATCGGTTGTACAGCGGTCGCATCGCCCGCGACCGCGGACTAGCGTATATGTGTGTCTGTTGCCCCGACCGACGCACAGGCCGCCCACGCCGCGGGCGTGGAGCGGCTGCTCGCCAGCTACCGCGCCATTCCGTCCACGGCCGCGGTGCGGCTGGCCAAACCCACCTCGAACCTGTTCCGCGCACGCACCGAGAACACCGCCAAGGGCCTGGACACCTCGGGGCTTACCGGCGTGATCGCCGTGGATCCCGAGGAACGGACCGCCGACGTGGCCGGCATGTGCACCTACGGGGACCTGGTCACCGCCACGCTGCCGCACGCGCTCGCACCGTTGGTGGTTCCTCAACTCAAGACCATCACCCTCGGCGGCGCGGTGACGGGCCTGGGCATCGAGTCGACCTCGTTCCGCAACGGCCTGCCGCACGAGTCGGTGTTGGAGATGGACATCCTGACCGGGGCGGGCGAAGTGCTCACCGCGAGCCCTGACCTTCATCCCGACCTTTTTCATGCCTTCCCCAACTCCTACGGGACGCTGGGCTACTCGATGCGGCTGAAGATCGAGCTGGAACCGGTCAAGCCGTTCGTCGCGCTGACACACCTGCGGTTCCGGTCGCTGTCTGAGTTGGTTGCCGAGATGGACCGCATCATCGAGACCGGCGGGTGGGACGGACAACCGGTCGACTACCTCGACGGCGTGGTGTTCAGCGCGGACGAAAGCTACCTGTGCGTCGGGTTCAAGACCTCCACCCCGGGTCCGGTCAGCGACTACACCGGCCGGCAGATCTACTACCGGTCGATCCAGCACGATGCCGGAGCTACCGATGACCGCTTGACGATTCATGACTACCTGTGGCGATGGGACACCGACTGGTTCTGGTGTTCACGGGCGTTCGGCGCGCAGAACCCGACGATCCGCCGATTCTGGCCGCGACGCCTCCGGCGCAGCAGCTTTTACTGGAAGCTCATCGGCTACGACCGTAGGTACAACATCGCCGACCGCATCGAGCAGCGCAACGGCCGCCCCCCTCGCGAGCGGGTGGTCCAAGACGTCGAGGTGCCGATCGGGCGCTGTGAGGAGTTTCTGAGCTGGTTCTTGGACAACATCCCGATCGAACCGATCTGGCTGTGTCCGCTGCGACTGCGCGATACTCCCGGTTCGCCCGAAACCTGGCCACTGTACCCGCTCCGGCCGCACCGCACCTACGTCAACGTCGGGTTTTGGTCCTCGGTGCCGGCCACCGGGACCGAAGGTCATGCCAACCGGCTCATCGAACGCAAGGTCGCCGACCTCGACGGGCACAAGTCTCTGTACTCCGATGCCTACTACGCACCCGACGAGTTCGACGAACTCTATGGCGGCGAAACCTACAAGACCGTAAAAAAGGCCTACGACCCCGACTCGCGTCTCCTCGACCTCTATGAAAAGACGGTGCAACGACGATGACGACCTTCAAGGACCACACTCCGGCTGGGAAACTCACGCTCGCCGAGATCCTGGAGATCTTCGCCGCCGGGCAACTGCCCCTGAAGTTCAGCGCGTACGACGGCAGCAGTGCCGGGCCTGACGACGCCACTCTGGGGCTCGACCTGAAGACCCCGCGCGGCACCACCTACCTGGCGACCGCGCCGGGAGACCTCGGACTGGCCCGCGCCTATGTGGCCGGCGACCTGGAGGCGCGCGGCGTTCATCCGGGCGACCCGTACGAACTGCTCAAGGCGCTGGCCGACAAGATGGACTTCAGGCGGCCACCCGCGCGGACGCTGGCCCACATCGTGCGGTCCATCGGGGTCGAGCACCTCATACCGATACCGCCGCCGCCGCAGGAGGCACTGCCGCGGTGGCGCCGAATCGCAGAAGGACTGCGGCACAGCAAATCCCGCGACGCCGAGGTCATCCACCACCACTATGACGTGTCCAACACCTTCTACGAGTGGGTTCTCGGTCCGTCGATGACCTACACCTGTGCCTGCTATCCGCAGCCGGGTGCAACGCTCGAAGAGGCGCAAGACAACAAGTACCGGCTGGTCTTCGAGAAGCTGCGCCTGCAGCCCGGTGACCGGCTCCTCGATGTCGGGTGCGGCTGGGGCGGCATGGTCCGCTACGCGGCCCGCAACGGGGTACGGGCCATCGGCGTCACCCTCTCCAAGGAACAGGCACTGTGGGCGCAGAAGGCCATCGCCGACGAGGGTCTGACCGAGCTGGCCGAGGTCCGGCACAGCGACTACCGCGACGTGCTGGAGAGCGGCTTCGACGCGGTGTCCTCGATCGGTCTGACCGAACACATCGGCGTCCAGAACTATCCCAAGTATTTCCGCTTCCTGAAATCCAAGATGCGCACTGGGGCGCTGCTACTCAATCACTGCATCACCCGGCCGGACAACCGGTCGACGCCCATCGCCGGCGGGTTCATCGACCGCTACGTGTTCCCCGACGGCGAACTGACCGGATCCGGCCGCATCATCACTGAGGCCCAGGACGTCGGGCTGGAAGTGGTACACGAGGAGAACCTGCGCCGCCACTACGCGATGACGTTGCGCGACTGGTGCGCCAACCTCGTCGAGCACTGGGACGAAGCCGTCGCCGAGGTCGGTCTCGGCACCGCCAAGGTGTGGGGCCTTTACATGGCCGGATCGCGGCTGGGTTTCGAGACCAACGTCGTGCAGCTGCACCAGGTGCTGGCGGTCAAGCTCGACGAGCGGGGGGACGACGGCGGCCTGCCGCTGCGGCCGTGGTGGTCGGCCTGACTCAGCCCTCGACGCGACGCGCGCCGAGTTCGTTCTGCAGCAGTTCGAGTGCGGCTTCCTCCGGATCGCGGCGCGGCTCCGCGGAGGTGTCGGAGGCGGCTTCGGCCAGCATGCGTTCCTCCTCGGCTTCCCGATCGCGCTGAGCTCGTTCAGCACCCGCATCGGCCGGCGCCGCCGTCGGTGGTGGCGTCGCTGGAGCCCCCGTTTCGCAGCGGATCTTCCAGTCCACCCCGAGAGCGTCTTTGAGCGCTTCGCGAATGACGTCGGAGTTGCGTTGATCAGTGAGTCGTTTAGCCAGCGGCGCGGATTCGTGACTGAGCACCAGGGTGTCGCCGTCCACCGCACGCACGATCGCCCCGGCCAGCATCACCTCGGTGGTGCGGCTGCGTTCGCGCACCTTCTCCCGCACCGTCGACCACACGCTGCGCACCGCGGCGGCGTTCGGCTCGCCCGACACCGGCCCAGCCGGCTCCGGCTCCTGAGGCGGCGGCGATGGTGGTGATGGCGGCGGCGGTGGCGGTGGCGGTGGCGGTGGCGCACTTTCCTGCGGGGCAGCCCCAGCAGCAGGCCCGGCTGACGTGTCGGCGACGGGTTTGGCGGCGGGCCTGGTGAACTCGCGAACGGGCTTGGGCGGCACCGATTCGGCAGACGCCGCCGCACCGCCCGGGATGGACATCTCGAGGCGTTTTTCGATGCGTTCCACCCGCTGCAATAGCGCTGCCTCGGTGTCGCTGGCCGACGGCAAAAGTAGGCGGGCGCAGACCACTTCGAGCAGCAGTCTCGGCGCCGTCGCACCCCGCATCTCACCCAGACCGGCATGCACCACCTCGGCGTACCGGGCCAACGTCGCAGCGCCGACACTCCTCGCCTGATCGCGCATCCGGTCCAGCACGTCACCGGGAGCATCGACCACCCCGCGCGCCGCGGCGTCCGGAACAGCTTGCAGCACGATCAGATCCCGGAACCGTTCAAGCAGGTCGATGGCGAAACGGCGCGGATCGTGGCCGGCGTCGATCACGGCTTCCACCGCGCCGAACAGCGCCGCGCCGTCGCCGGCGGCCAGCGCCTCGACCGCGTCGTCGATCAGCGCGATGTCTGTGGCGCCCAACAGACCGAGCGCCCGCTGATACTTGATGTGACTGCCGTCCGGGCCGGTGTCGGAACCGGCCAACAGCTGGTCGAGCACCGAGAGCGTGTCCCGCGGCGAGCCGCCGCCGGCCCGGATCACCAGTGGGTACACCGCGTCGTCAACCACGACCTGCTCCTGCTCGCAGATCCGCGCGATCAGGCCGCGCATGGTGCGTGGTGCCAGCAGCCGGAAAGGGTAGTGGTGGGTTCGGGACCGGATGGTGGGCAGCACCTTCTCCGGTTCGGTGGTGGCGAAAACGAAGATCAGGTGCTCGGGCGGTTCCTCGACGATCTTGAGCAGCGCGTTGAAACCGGCCGTGGTGACCATGTGCGCTTCGTCGATGATGAAGATGCGATAGCGCGACTGCGCTGGGGTGTAGAACGCGCGGTCCCGCAGTTCGCGGGTGTCGTCCACGCCGCCGTGGCTGGCGGCGTCGAGTTCCACCACGTCAACGCTGCCCGAACCGTTGGGGGCCAGGGCCACGCACGAGTCGCAAACCCCGCACGGGGTGGCTGTCGGTCCCTGCTCGCAGTTCAACGACCGGGCCAGGATGCGTGCCGACGACGTCTTGCCGCAGCCGCGCGGCCCCGAGAAGAGGTAGGCGTGGTTGATCCGGCCCGCGGTCAGCGCGGTGGACAGCGGTTCGGTGACATGCTCCTGCCCGACGACGTCGGCGAAGGTGGCAGGTCGGTACTTGCGGTAGAGCGCCACGCTCAGCAGGCTACCGAGGCGGTCCGACGGCGGCTCATCGCAGCAGGGACTCGGTCGCCGCGAGCAGCGCACAAGTCGCCAGTCCGTCGATCGCCAGGCTGAGCTCGGGCAGCGAGGGAAACGACGGGGCAACCCGGATGTTCTTGTCCTCCGGGTCCTTGCGGTACGGGAACGCCGACCCCGCTTCGGTCACGGCGATGCCGGCGTCCTTGGCCAGCGCGATGGTGCGCCGGGCCGTTCCCGGCAGTACGTCGAGGCTGACGAAGTAGCCGCCCTTCGGATCGGTCCACGACGCGATCTTGGACTCGCCCAGCCGGTCTTCGAGGATCTCCGCGACCAGAGCGAATTTGGGGGCCAGCACCTGCTGGTGCCGTCGCATGTGCAGGCGCACGCCGTCCGCGTCTCCGAGGAACCGCAGGTGTCGCAGTTGGTTCACCTTGTCCGGGCCGATGCTCTTCTTCCCGGCATGCTGCAGATACCAGGCGATGTTGCCCAGAGACCCACCGAAGAAGCTGACGCCGGAACCGGCAAAGGTGATTTTCGAGGTCGACGCGAACACCAGCGGCCGATTCGGGTTCCCGGCAGCAGCCGCCAGGCCCAGCACGTCGACCTGTGGCGGGAATTCGTGCGTCAACGTGTGCACCGCGTAGGCGTTGTCCCAGAACAACCGGAAGTCAGCTGCCGCGGTGCGCATCTGCACCAGCCGGCGCACCGTTTCCCACGAGTAGGTGACGCCGGTCGGATTGGCGAACACCGGAACACACCACATGCCCTTGATAGCGCTGTCGACGGCGACGAGCTCCTCGATCAGGTCGACGTCCGGACCGTCCTCACGCATCGGAACGGTGATCATCTCGATCCCGAAGTTCTCGGTGAGCGCAAAATGCCGGTCGTAGCCCGGTGCCGGGCACAGGAACTTGATCACCGGTTCCCGAATCCAGGGCCGCGCCGAGTCCATTCCGCCGTGCAGCAGCGAGAACGCGACGACATCGTGCATCAGTTCGAGACTGGCGTTGTTGCCGGCAATCAGATTGGGCACGGCAATCCCCAGTAGCTCGCCGAAGATCGCCCGCAGTTCCGGCAACCCGTGCTGGCCGCCGTAGTTGCGGGTGTCGGTGCCGTCACCGTCGCGGTAGGAGTCCGCACCCGAGCCGGGCAGGCTCAACAGCGCGTTGGACAGGTCCAGCTGCTCCGGACTGGGCTTGCCCCGGGTCAGGTCCAGCGCGAGTCTCGCGGCCTGCAGATCGAGGTAGCAGCGACGGTGCGCCTCGTGCGCGACGAGCAGTTCGTCACGGCCCATCGACTGAAACGACACCGTGCGCCTTTCACCATGGCCGTGTTTCTGCGGAGACAAGGGGACCCCGCGCACCCGCCAGAGCCCATTGACCCTTGCTGCCTTCCGGCCCTGGGGGAGTTCACGGGATGGACGCCGCGCGGGGTCCACGCCGAGTGTAGTACCCGGCCGGAGAACGGCCGACGGGTGTCGTCGCAGAGTTCGGCTACCATTGCCCGCGGAGGATTCGCCTAGTGGCCTATGGCGCTCGCCTGGAACGCGGGTTGGGTTAACAGCCCTCGCGGGTTCAAATCCCGCATCCTCCGCGCATGGTCCGGGGTGCGACGGTGACGTCCGACGGTGAAATCGGAGTAGCCGGAGTAGCCTCGCACCCCGGACCAAAACCTCAAGGCAAACTCATAGGAATCGCGAGGAGAAGCATGCGTCGCTGGAGCGCGGTGTTGTGGCACGCATCGTTCTCGGTCATCGCCGCCGCCCTGTACTTCTTCTTCGTGCTGCCGCGCTGGCTGGAGTTGATTGGCGAGACCTCGACGACGCTGGGTACCGCCCTGCGGATCGTCACCGGTTCGCTGATCGGGCTGGCCGCGTTGCCGGTGCTGCTGACCCTGCTGCGCACCCGCCGGCCGGAGTACGGAACACCGCAGTTGGCGCTCTCCCTGCGGGTCGCGTCGATAGCCCTGCACGTGTTGGCCGGTGCACTGATCGTCGGGACCGCGATCAGCGAGATCTGGATCAGCCTCGACACCGCCGGACAGTGGTTGTTCGGCATTTACGGCGCGGCCGCGGCGATCGCGCTGCTCGGAATTGCCGCGTTCTACCTGGCGTTCGTCGCTGAGCGGACACCCCCGCCGCCTAAACCACTCAAGACCAAGCGGGCCAAGGGGCGCCGCGGCCGCCGTAAGAACGACGAGGACAAGGCCGAAGAGACCGAAGAGACCGAAGAACCCGGGGCGGAAGCCGTCGAGGAGAAACCGGACGAGCAGAAAGCCGACGAGGCCAGTTCTGACGAAGAGGCCTCCGGCGGGGATGCCCCGGCTGAAGTGACGGTGTCTGCCGAGCCGACCTCCAAGCCGGAGAGTGACGCTGCACAAGCCGACACCGAAGAGACCGCCGACGGCAAACCCGGCGACCGCAGCCCGACCGGCAAGACGACCGCGCGTCGACGCCGTCGATCGCGCGGTAGAGTCGCCGTCGAGGACTAGTTTCTGCAGGTCGAGGCTCGGCTCATCGACAGCGCGGTATCTGGCGGCCAGTATTGAAGTAAGAATTCCCGTGACAACCTTGCCTGGAGGCAACCAAATGCGTCGACATCGCACGCGACGCCGACTGTCGACATTCCTTGTCGCCCTGACGGCGGCACTGAGTCTGCTCGCCCCCGTAATGCCGGCGACCGCGGCCGCCACACCCGGCGATCCGGCGGCAGCCGCCGCCCAGGTGGAGCCCGCGGTGGTCCGGATCGACACCGTCATCGACTACCAGAGGGCTGTAGGCGCCGGAACCGGCGTGGTGCTCTCCCCGAACGGGGAGGTCCTCACCAACTTCCATGTCGTTCAGGGCGCCGACCTGATCCGGGCCACGGTGGGCGGCCGGGCGTATCAAGCCGACCTCCTCGGCTATGACCGCGGCCAGGACGTCGCGGTGCTGCAACTGCTCGGCGCCGGAGGCCTGCCGGCTGCGGCGATCGGCGACTCCAACTTGCTCGTCGAGGGTGACCCTGTGGTCGCGCTCGGCAATTCGCAGGGCACCGACGCGCCGGTGGTGCGCGAGGTCGGCACGGTGACAGCCTTCGGGCGGTCGGTGACCGCCGAGGACACGCTGACCGGCAGTGAGGATCATCTGACCGGGCTCATCGAGTTCGCCGCGCCGGTACGCGCGGGCGACTCGGGTGGCCCACTGGTCAACGCATTCGGTCAGGTCGTCGGCGTGACCACCGCGGCCTCGGTCAACTACCGGATGGGACCGGGCGGGAAGGGATTCGCGATACCGATCAACGATGCGATGGGCGCGGTGGGCCAGATTCGCTCCCGGATACCGTCGAACTCCGTACACATCGGACCGCCCACCATGCTCGGGGTCGGCGTGCTGACAGTGCCGCAGCCCGACGTGCCGGGGGTCATCGTCCGCGACGTGATTCGTGGCGGTCCCGCCGAGGCTGCCGGGATGATGGGTGGCGACGTCCTGCTGAGCGTCGACGGGGTACGTCTGGACTCCGCGACCGCACTGACCTATCTACTAGACCGTCATTACCCAGGCGACGTCGTGGATCTGACGTGGCTCGACGCCGCCGGCCAGCAGCTCTCCGGCAAAGCCACCCTGGTGTAACGGAGCCTTAACAGAGCTGGTCCGGCCGGCGTGATCGACTGCGCCGAAACGGGATGCAATGCCCGGCATCCTCAGTATTCTCCCTGTTCATGGAACGTGAGGCCGACGTCATCATCGTGGGGGCCGGGCTGTCCGGTCTATACGCCGCCCGGGAACTCAAGAAGGCCGGCCTGGAGCCGCTGATCCTGGAGGCGAACGACCGGACCGGCGGAAAGATCCTCACCGAATCGCCGATCCCGGGAATCCCACTCGAAATCGGCGCCCAGTGGATCGGCGACACCCACGCCCGGATGTTCCGGCTGGCGGCCGAGCTGGGAGTCGAGACGTACCCGCAGTTCGACGAAGGTGACACCAAGTACGAGTTGTGCGGCACCGGGGTGCTGGGCCAGACCGAGTTTCAGACACGATTCGACGAGGACGTCGCATCGGTGAACCGCGTGCTCGCCGAGCTGGACACACTGGCCGCAACCGTGTCCGCCGACGCGCCGTGGCTGGCGCCCAGAGCAGCCGAGTGGGACGCCATCACCGCCGGCGCATGGTATGACGCTCAGGGTCTGAGTCCGATCGCCCGCACCCTGCTGGAGATCTGCACCGTCGGCATCCTGGCCGTCCCCACGGTCGAAGTCTCTTTCCTGCATCTGCTGTTCACCATCCAGACCTGCGGCGTCGGCGCGGCTCTGTTCGCCGAGGAAGAAGGCGGTGCGCAAACGACCCGTTTTGTCGGTGGCACGACGCAGATTCCGGACCGACTGGCCGCGCAGTTGGACGGCCACATCGTGCTCGAGGCGCCGGTACAGACCATCGAGCACACGGCGGACTCGGTCACCGTGCACTGCCGGGGTGGCCGCACCTTCCGGGGCAGGCATGCGGTCGTGGCCATCGCGCCGGCACTGGCGGGACGCATCCTGTACGACCCGCCGCTGTCCGGGGTTCGCGACCAACTCACCCAACGGATGCCACACGGTTCTGCCATGAAGGCGTTCTTCGTCTACGACGAACCGTTCTGGCGAACCGAGGGATACAACGGCCAGTTCATCTCCGATGTCGGCCCCGCCCGCATGTCCAACGACACCTGCATTCCCGGCAACGACGCCGGGGTCGTTCTGGCGTTCCTCGAAGGGGAACAGGCTCGAACCTACGGGCGCTGGCCGCAGTCCGAACGCCGCGAAGCGCTCACCGCCCAGATGGTGCGCATCTTCGGTCCGAAGGCCGCCAACCCGGTTGCCTACGCCGACGGCGAATGGTCCGGCCGACAGTGGACACGGGGCTGCTACAACGCGAACATGGGCCCGCTGGTGTGGACGAACTACGGTCAGCAGCTCACCCCGCCGGTCGGACGGATTCACTGGGCATCGACCGACACCGCCACCCAGTGGAGCGCCTACATGGAGGGTGCCGTCGACGCGGCAGAACGCGTTGTCGCCGAGATCGTCGGGTCATGACGTCCTGTCTCAGCTGCCCACCATCGCGTTAGCCGATTGTTTACGGCTCAGAAGATCTCCGAGATCATGCAGCGCACTGACCCACCGCCGTAGGCTTCGATCGTCTGCACATCGCCGACAAGAATCTCGCTGGATTTCGCGATCTGCGCTTTCTGATCGTCGGTCAGCACGTTGAAGGTCGAGTGGGTCATCACGGTGTAGCGCCGGTCGTCATCGCCGAGCACCTCGATCTCGTTGCCCGCGAAGTTGTCGATCTCCTGCTCGGAAACAGCGACGATCTCCTTGCCGCTCTCGGTCAACTCGTCGACGACCATCTTCTGCTCATCCGGATCGTCAATGGCTTCAAGGCAAACGACCGCGAACTTCTCGCCTATCGCCATCATCACGTTGGTGTGATAAATCGCGACACGTTGAGATCGGTACGTCTGGAATCCGTGAAACGGGACCGCCTTGAACCCGAAGTCCTTGCAGAACTGGCGGAAGAGCCCCTCGTCGGCGCGTTCGGACAGACAGCAGTAGGCCTTCTTGTTGGCTCGGTCGAGCACCATCGCTCCGGTGCCCTCGAGGAAGCGGCCTTGTTCTTCGTGCCTTGTGTAGTCGTAGATCTTCACGTGATCGCGCCCCATCGCCTCGACCAGGGCACCGAGGAACTTAATGCGTTCCAGCCGGCGATCTTCGGCGAACATGGGGCACAAGACCAGTTTGTCGCCGTCGAGGGAGACGAACCAGTTGTTGGGGAAGATGCTGTCCGGTGTGTCGTAGACGGCGGCGTCATCCTGGATGACGTGGACGTTGATCCCCTTGTTCCGCAGCGTGCCGACGAACCCGTCGAATTCGATCAGCGCCTTCGCCTCGACGATGTCACGCTTCTCCCCCAGGTTCTTCTGAAAGAAATCATTGGCGGCGGTCTGCTCGTTGAAATAGAACGAGCATGGCCGGACCATCAGGACATCCCGTGTGGTTTGTCTATTCATCAGACTGGGGTGCCGGTCCACGCTAGTGGTACGGCGTAATCTCCCCTGGCGTCGCCTTGATCGAAGAGTCCCCGTCGGTCTGGCAGGTGGACGTCACGCCTCCGTGCCCTCCGTCCTGCGTTCCGGACTGCCCCCCGTCCTGGCAGGTCGGCGCGGCGCCCTCGTAGGGCGTCGGTGCGGTGAACGGCTCCATGCTCCCGACATCGCCCGGCGTCGCCTTGATCGAGACGTTCCCCGTGGTCTCGCAGGTGGTTGTTGACGCGTCGGCGCCGAGACCCACGTCCCGGCAAGTGCCCGGGCGTGCGCCGGCAGCGGGAGCCGAAACCAACGCCGCTACCGCCAAACTCACCATCAACAGTGCTGCTCTACCTCGAATTACCATTTGTTCGTCACTTTACTCGTCCGCCCCGACGACGGCGAGCCGATCGATTTTTCCATTGCGCGGGGCAGGCACAGCGAGACGGGGCAACTCAGCCTTTCGCGGGTCCACGGCGAGTTATTGGGGCGCTCTCAGGCCGCCCTCATCCCCTCGGCGAAGCATTGGGGTCACCCCCCGACGGGTGTCCGCGAAGGAATTGTCTATTCCGCGTGGACATACTCAGCGGAGGCGGCCGGGCCCACCAGGGAGCTCCAAGAGAACTCGCACGCACGGCTCGCCGATGGCCTGGCCGCCTCCCTCCATCCGACACGCGCTAATCAACCAAAGTCCTAGCTGTCACCGAATACCCTTCTCCGGTATGAGAAAGGGTCCCTCATCGTGATTTCCTCGGGTTGATGATCTGGCGTTGGTTGTTGGCGATCGTCAGCGTCGCCGCGCTGTTGGGCTCGGTCGCCGCGGCATCCATACCCGTCTACATCGATTCAACGGACGCCGGTGGCAGCGACATCTCCTGCGGGACGGTGTTCAACAGCGACGTCAAGGCTGCGCGGATGCAAGACCTCGAAGTCGTGCTCGCCACCGGATCGGATCCGGGCAACGTGGCCAAATGCAGCTCGGAGTTGGAAGAGCGCAAAGCGTGGGCCATCCCGCTGGCCATCGTCGGGGCCATCGTATTGATCGGGGCCCTGGCCATGCGAGCGCCCACTCGACGACACGCAAGTTCGCCGCCGATCTGATCGACAGTCACCGCCCGGCCGCAGTCACCAACCCAGGTCCGGGGCGGGCATACTCGGTGCCAGCCATCCGCTACCGACCGATTCGCTCCACTGCTCCATAGCGGCCTTGTGCTGGGGGCAGTACCCGATTATTGAAACGCCGAGGACGTGCCCGGCCTCTGCTGACGAAAGGTCCGCGCTCAGACCCAGCATCGTGATGATGTTGGGGAAACTTCCGCCTTGATCCAAACCAGCACACACAGTCCGACCCATCGCAATGGCCGCGGCAGGGTCTTCGACGCTGATGCCGCCCGCTTCGAGCGCCGACAGGTACTCGTCGTCAGCGTCGTCCGCTGATGCCGGCGCGGCAACCGCCAGCATCGCACCGAACAGGAGCGCGCCGGCAGCCATCGAGCCGTTGGCGATATCGCGTACGCCCATAATGCGGTGAGCGTAGCCAAGTGAGCGCGGCCGCGGCTGTGACTTGGGTGTATCCAGACATGTATCAAGACCGCGCAGTCGGGCGATACACCGTCATAGCGGGCCGTCGAAGGAATCGACTAACGGAATCGACTAGGGCCGCCCACATGGGTCCGAAACTGATCAGGGAAGGCGTGCCCGTGCTCGACGCGGTTCAACTGTTCCACAGCGAAGTGGCCATGAACGCACTCTTCGCATCGCTCGCATGGTGTCTGGCGAGGCCGAATCGTGTGTCGATCCTCTCAACTGTTCTGTGCGCAGCCATCTGGCCGTTGGTCAACAAGCCGCTGGAAGGGCGCGTGCTCATGGTTCTGAGCCCAGGCCATGGCATCACCACATCCGACTTGCTGTCCGTGTTCGCCGTCGTGGTCGCGGCTGTCCAGGCGGGCCGGGTGTACTCCAGAGCCAGAACTCGTCGCCACAGCCGCATCCCGCAACCGCCCCGAAGGGGGCTGCCGACCTCGAAGCCAGCCTTGAGTGTCGATCTCGGGTCAGCCACTCATCCCACCGTTCCGTTTCACCATCCGGCAGGTGTCTCCCGCCGATCGAGGCCGGCCGGCGGACCCGCGGCAATTCGCCCTGGGACGCGGCCGCCGCACCATCACTCATCGCGGCGGCTTATTCGACTAAGTCGCGGCGCTTAGCCGACCGCAGCGGTCGCGCCGCTTCGTGTGCCGGTCGCAGGGCTGACAGCGCTAATGGTCTATCTTCCAGGAAAGATCCGAGAGCCTCGCGCCACAGTTGTCGATGTTCATCAAGACGCGGGGGAACTGGCTGGGCGTAGCGGTGTTCGTCATCAGCGCGGTGCTCATCTCCGCTGTCGCCGAGGCGATGAGACGCGCCAATACCCGAGCTGAGATGGCCAACCAGCAGCTGGCACGCCAACGCGACGAGCTGGCCGAAGCTCATCAGCAATTGGAGCGCATGTCCCGCAAGGACACGCTGACCGGGCTGGTGAACCGGGCAGAGGCGTTGGCCCGCCTGGACTCCGCACTCAATGGTCGACGAAGCCCCGGGACGGAACTTGGCGTGCTGTTCTGTGACGTCGACAAGTTCAAGCGCATCAACGACACCTGGGGGCACGATGCCGGGGATGCCGTGCTCGGGGCACTAGCCGATCGGATCAGCCAGTGCGTCCGTCACGACGACACCGTCGGACGCATCGGTAGTGACGAATTCCTGGTCCTCCTGCCCGGGTTGTCACCAGAACCACCACACGCGCCGACGCCGCTATGTATCAAGCCAAAAGCGAAGGTGGCAACACCGTGATGTCGGCTCACTGACCTGGGCTGTCAATCGCACGGACAACCATCCGCGCGCTCGCCATGCGCACCAGCGCACGACCTCATCTGCCCTCGATCTTCCGATGCACATCGGCACTGCGCGAAGGTTGGACCGTTTCGGCTCGCCCGGGATGTTCGGATGGTTCGGTTCTGAAGGCATCTCAACTCTGTGCGGTCTCCGGCCCGGCCCCGCCCGCGCGTCAGCCCTTCCCCCTGCCCGGGGAAACGTGCAAAGGCCGAGCCGGATCACGACCGCCAGAACGGTGCAAGCCGGCAGAAATGTCTGTCAGCATTGTGCGGTCGCCCCTGGCGACGCCTAGAACTTGAGCCGGCAGGGAGCGGACATGGGTAAACAGGACGACGCCCAGGTCGAGGTGGTCTCCAAGTTCGCGCCCAAACGCGTTGTGCGCGTATCGCATGCGAGCCGCGTGGTCTTTCCCGCAACAGAAATCACTCCTGCGATCACGAAGCTTGAACTTGTTGAATACGTAGTGGCGATGAGCGATCCGCTGATGCGGGCACTTCGCGATAGGCCAACCACGCTTGAGCGATGGCCAAACGGTGTGCAACCGGGCATGCGCCTCGGCCGCGGCATGGATGACGGTGGCTTCTATCAGAAGCACATGATGCGAGGAGCTCCCGCGTACGTCGAAAGCGTCGAGGTCGAATTCCCTTCCGGAAGGACTGCCCGGGAACTATGCCCAACGGAACCGGCCGTTCTCGCATGGTGCGCCCAGATGGGGACAATCACCTTCCACCCGTGGCCGGTTCGCCGGACGGATGACCCCCTTTCCGTAGAACGACCTGACGAGCTCCGGATAGACCTAGACCCTCAACCCGGAAACAGCTTTGAGGATGTCGTCCACGTCGCGCTGGCCGCCCGCGACCTCTTCCACGAGCTCGGTATGTCTTCGCATTGCAAGACCTCTGGCGGTCGAGGTGTGCACATCTTTGCTCGGATCCAGCCGGACTGGGACTTCCTCGATGTCCGTCATGCGGCGATCGCCTTCGGCAGGGAGTTGGAGCGACGCGACGCACGAGTGACTACCGCTTGGTGGCGCGAACTTCGGGACGAGAAGATATTCGTCGACTACAACCAGAATTGCCGCGACAGAACGACTGCGTCTGCCTGGTCGCCACGTGCTCGCCAAGGAGCACCGGTTTCTACCCCAGTCACTTGGAGCCACTTGGAGCGCATCACAGATCCATGCACCCTGAATGTCACCACCGTTCCGCAACTCTTCGCCGAGAACGGTGATCCATGGCAAGACATGGACAACACCAGCGACTCGCTTGAACAGCTGCTTGAACTCTGGGAAACCAATCCAGCCGAAATGCCCTTTCCCCCTGACTATCCGAAAATGCCGGGAGAGCCTAAGCGTGTTCAGCCAAGCCGGGATACGGACCTGAAGAGCCCCGACTAGATGAGCATGTGAAGCGCTGATTCACGCGGTCGCCTCCGATGACTCCGTGCCTGATGTGACCCGGCAGACGTACCGTTGAGTGGGCTAGATCACGACCCCTACGGTGAGCGGGCCGCAAAGCTGATGAGCACGCTCGTCGCCTCGATCAGCGGGCTCGGTATCTCCAACGGCCCGACCGAGGCGAAAGTCACACCGCTGAGCCCGGCCAAGGGAGTCCGTCGACTTCGGGCAGCGGACGTTGACATATGTCGTGAGCGATGTCTGCAGGCAGCCCAAACATGCGCAGCAGATCTTCGGTCACCCGGTCAGCGGTGAGCGCAGCGTCCCGCGAAGGCTCATCCTGCAGAAGCTGGCCCAGACCCATCAGCGCGCCCGCGGTCACGGCTACGGCCAGCTTGGGGTCGTCAACCCGGAACCGGCCGGCCGCAATAGCGTCGCTGATATCGCGCAGGCCGCGCGGTCCCAGGCCCCGCTCGGAGGAGATCTGCTTGAGCCCGTTGGCCAGGAGAATCGGGGTCAGTTGGGGTGTCAGCCCGAACAAGCGTCCGGTGATCCGGAAGCTGCGCGCGAACTTCTCGGCCGGGTCGTCCAGAGACGCGGTGAGCTGATCCAGCAATGCGCCATGGCTGTCCAGTACATCGGCAACGGCGGCCTCGAAGAGCTCTTCTTTGGTGTCGAAGTGGTTGTAGAAAGACCCCAAGCCGACGTCGGCGGCCTGGGTGATCTCGAGTATCGGTGCGTTGACCTTCCCGGCCGCGAGAAACATCATGGCAGCGTGGATCAGCGCGGTTCGAGTGCGTTGCTTGCGCCGCTGTAGTCGACTCGGTGTGGGTTCTGCCACGGCGATACCTCTTCCCCTACAGGACCGATATCGAGCGTAGCTCAGAAGTGACGAATTCATCAGAATTGATTGACTGAGGTTAACGTCATATGTGATGATTTCGTCAGATTAAGACGGGATCGAGTTGAGCGGCCTCCCAAATACTTCCCGCAATGACACGCCCGGCGTGCCCCCGGAGCGGTCGACCTCAAGCCCGAAACCGCCGTGCGTGTCTATCACGTATTTATCGAGGGGAGCCCGGTTATGGGCCGTCATAGCAAGTCTCGAGTCGTTGGTGGGGTTACCCCGCGGAGAACGGATCTGAGAACGGACCACCGCCGGCCTGCACTCGGCGGCGTGCGTGTGCTTCCGATCCGTTCTGCGCGGTCCAGCGCACCTACCTCAGCGGCCGGTTACACCGGCTATGTGGGCCGCGTCGGGGCAATGGCGGTGATACTGGGCGTTGGCGCTGCGGCCGCATCGATGCCCGGGATTGGGTTTGCCGATACGACCGGCTCTGACGGGGCAACCGGCGGTTCGAGCCCATCGAGCTCCGCGTCGGACCCGGGTTCGTCTGGTTCAGGATTGGGCCCAGGCTCGACTGGTGCCGCACCCGGGAGTGCGGGCGGCTCCTCTGCAACCGGTGATGGTTCTGGTGCTGGCGACACCTTTGACGATGATTCGCCCGCCGGTGGCATCAGTGCCGGAGCACCGGATTCGGCCCCCGGTAGCGATGACTCCGACAAAGAAATCGACCCTGCCGAAATCGACCCTGCCGAAATCGACGAGGCCGAAATCGACGAGGCGTTCGAGGACGCCGCCGGAGACGAGGCTGTCCACACTGATGCCACTGATTCCGATTCGGAAATCGAGACAGACGTTGATGTCGAGGCAGACGTTGATGTCGAGGCGGGTTCTGGTTCGGGCGGTGAAGTCGACCCGGGTTCGTCAGGTTCGGTTGATGCTTCTGGCGGAGGTTCGGGTTCCGGCTCCGGTAGGGGCGATGCTGCGGCGGTAATCGAGCCGCCCGATGTCCCCGTTGTCGATGCTGGTGACGGTGCCGAGCCGCTGGTAGGCCCGGCCGAAGTCGGCGCCGATTCCGGGCCGGTGGGTGCGGTGGTCCCCGCCGCTACGGACGCCGCGAGCGCCGCGTCGGGTGGGGATGTTTCCGGTGGCAACGCCGCCAACCCGCCCGCCGTGCCGGTGATGACGGCCGCCTCGGCGTCCACGGAGCCGAAGACCTCCGGGCTGGATGCGGTGCTGTCGTGGTTGGGGTTCTCTGCTGGCGGGCATGGCGATGGTGCCGGGTTCGCGCCGTTGGCCTGGACGGCAGCAGCGTTCGCCCGCCGCGATATCGGTACTGCCACCAGCAGCGCCGGCACGATCTCGGATGCGGGCACCGACGTGACGGCGGGGTTGACCGGCGAGCGTGACGGGCTGGGCGGCATCCTGCACTTTTTCTTCGGCAACGGCACCGCCGAGAATCCCGATGCCGGGATTCTGATCGGCAATGGCTTCAGCTACGACGCCAAGTCCTGCCCGGGAGTCACGGCGTGTTATGGCGGCCGCGGCGGGTTGTTGTTGGGCAGCGGCGGCAACGGTTGGAACGGTGGCAACGGCGGTTCGACGGGTTGGTTCGGCCACGGCGGCAACGGCGGCGACGGCATCCCTGGCGGCAAAGGCGGAGACGGCGGCCGCGGCGGTTTGTTCATGGGCAACGGCGGAAACGGCGGCGCCGGCGGAGCCGCGATCCTCCCCGGCGGCAATGGCGGCGACGGCGGCAACGGCGGTGATGTCGGCTTCCTGTCCGTGCTGGGTGACGGCGGCAACGGCGGTGCTGGTGGGGACGGCGCAGACGGCGCAGATGGCGATCCGGGAGATCGGGGCGGCGACGGCGGCGACGGCACCGCCGGCGGGGACGGCGGCAACGGTGGAGGCGGCGGCCAAGGCAGCCTGATCTTTGGTGCCGGCGGGGACGGCGGCAATGGTGGCGCCGGCGGCTCCGGCGGGGTCGGCGGCAACGGTGGCGCCGGTGAGGACGGCGGGCTGCTCAGTCCCGGCGGCGCGAACGGTGGCGCTGGCGGGTCCGGCGCTGACGGCGGCGCCGGTGGCGCCGGCGGAGCCGCGGGCGTGGGCCGGTTTTTCTTCCTGATCAACACCAACGGCGACAACGGTGATGGCGGTGCCGGCGGTGCTGGCGGCGATTCCGGCGATGGCGGCAACGGCGGAAAGGGACGCGACGGGCTGGCCACCACCCCTGATGGCGCCAAGGGCGGCGACGGTGGCGATCCGGGCGATTCTGTCGGAGCCGGCGGTGTCGGTGGCGCGGCCGGGAGCGGCGGTCGGGGCGGTGACGTCGGTGCTGACGGTGTCACCGGTATCCGGGGCGTCGGCGGCAGAGGCGGCGACGGCGGGGACGGCTGGGATAGCGACGATCCGCTCAGGCCCGGCGGCGTCGGCGGCAACGGCGGTGGCGGCGGTGAGTACGGCGACGGCGGCAACGGCGGGGCCGGCGGCGACGGCGCGACCGGTGACGACGGCACCGACGGTGAGGGCGGTGCGGATGGCACCGGCGGCGACGGTGGGGACGGCACACACGGCACCGCCGGCAGTCGCGGCGGTCTGGGAGGCTTCGGCGGGAACAGCGGGGCGCTGGGCGGGTTCGGCGGCAACGGGGGCGCGGGTGGCGCCGGCGGTCACGGCGGCCGAGGGGGCCATGGTGGCGGTGGCGGCAGCGGTGATCCGACGTTCGCGGCCAACGAGGGCTCGGGCGGCAAGGGCGGACGTGGCGGCGACGGCGCTGCCGGCGGCGCCGGTGGTGACGGCGGCAACGCCGGGGCCGGCGTCGACGGCGCCGGGGTCGACGGAGACGGTGGGGCCGGCGGCAACAGCGGCGCCAACGGCGCCGGCGGTGACGGTGGGGGCGGCGCGGCCGGGACCGCGGCCCATCCCGACGGCGGTGATGGCGGTGCGGGCGGCGACAACGGCGAGGTAGCACTGCCAGGTGCCGGCGGGACGGCTGGCAGCGGTGGCACCGGGGGGACCGACGGCGACGGCGGCTCGATGGCACCGCCCAACAACGGCGGCAACGGCGGCAATGGTGGTGAGGGCTGGGACAGCACTATCGAAGGTGTCGACGGCGGCAGCGGCGGCGCCGGTGGTGACGGTGGTGACTTCGGCGGCAATGGTGGGCATGGCGGGTCCGGTGGTGACGGCTTCGACGGTGTGAACGGCGATCCGGGCGGGTTCCCCGGCGGCAGCGGCACCGATGGGACGTCGGGTACCGACGGTGGCGACGGTGGTGCCGGTGGTCTTGGTGGGGCGTTCAGCGGTGCCGGAGGCAACGGCGGTGCCGGCGGAGCCGGCGGCAGGGGGGGCCACGGCGGCAACGGCGCCGACGGAGCCGGCGGTCAGTTCCCCAGCGGTGGCGGTACCGACGGTGGCAGCGGTGGCAACGCCGGAAGTGGTGGGTCCGGCGGTACCGGCGGCGATGCCGGCCTAGGCCAAGGCGTCGGCGCGGACGGGGTCAACGGCGATGGTGGTGCCGGCGGCAGTGGTGGCAACTCCGGTGATGCGGGCAACGGCGGTGCTGGCGCCGATGGTGATTCGGGTTCACCCGATGGCGGCGACGGTGGTGACGGCGGCGATATCGGCGTCCTCGCCGGTGGGTTCGGCGCCGGCGGGGTTGCGGGAACTACACCGGGTGCCGGCGGCATGGCCGGTGCCGATGGCGCCGCCGGTGTGTTGGGTACAGGCGGAGACGGCGGAGACGGCGGAGACGGCTTCACCCACACCGCTGGTGACGGTGACGGTGGCGATGGCGGGGCCGGCGGTAACGGTGGGTTGATCGGCAACGGCGGTGCCGGCGGTGACGGTGGAGCCGCAACCGGAGACGGCGAGGTGGTCGTGTCCGGCGGCGACGGCGGGCGCGGCGGCAACGGCGGAGTGACCACCGGTGACGGCGGTGCCGGCGGTGCCGGCGGGCAGGTCAGCGTGACCGGCGGAGCGGTCGGTGACGGCGGTGTCGGCGGGGCCGGCGGCAACGGCGGTGACATCGGCGACGGCGGGACCGGTGGTGTCGGCGGGGCTGCAAGCGGAGACGGCGTCGGGACACTGGCTGTCGGCGGCGACGGCGGCAACGGTGGCAACAAGGGCTCCGGTACCGGCGCCGCGGGCACCGCCGGCGCTGGAGGGTCGGCGAATGCCACCGGAGGTGCGACCGCGATGGGTGGTACCGGCGGCAACGGTGGCGATCCCGACGGGCCCGGTGCGCCTGGGGCTGACGGCGGGGATGCCTTTGCTGCCGACGGCGGTGTGGCCATCGGTGGTGATGGCGGTGTCGGTGGGGCTTCCTCCGGTGATGTGGGTGGTGTCGGTGGGCGCGGCGGTTCGGCCACCGCGACCGGCACCGGAATTGCCAGAGGCGGCAACGGTGGCACCGGAGGAGTCGGCGTCACCGGTGGCGGTGGCGGTGCTGGTGGCGACGCCACGGCTGATGGCCTTGCCGTTGCCGGACACGGCGGCAACGGCGGCGACGGGTTGGCCGGTGCCAATGGCGCCGATGGCGGACCCGGCACCGGCAAAGACGGTGGCAACGGCAGCGCCGGTGGTCACGGCGGCGCCGGTGGTGTCGGCGGCAACGCGCATAGTCAAACCTCCGTCGCCACTGCCGGAAACGGCGGGGCCGGCGGGGCCGGCGGGGCTGGCGGTCACGGCGGCAACGGCGGCTCGGGAACCGGCCCTGCGGGAACCGGCGGCAATGGTGGCAGCGGCGCCGACGGCGGCAACGGCGGGGCCGGAGGTTACGGCGGCGCAGCCACGGGCGCCGGCACCGCAATCGACGGCGACGGCGGCGACGGTGGTGCTGGCGGTGACTCCGGTGATGCGGGCAACGGTGGGGCCGGCGGGCACGGTGACTTCGGCGCCGGCGTCCCCGACGGCGGCAACGGCGGGGACGGCGGCGACCCCGGAAGCACAATGGGCTCCGGCGGAACCGGTGGCGCCGCTGGCGGAGTGACCGGAACCGCCGGAACCGCCGGGGTCGACGGCGCTTTGGGCACCGGTGGCAACGGCGGGACCGGCGGC
>CAZEMS010000013.1:28380-29283 GCA_964513475.1 uncultured Mycobacterium sp.
CCGGCGGCGCGGCCGGCGGACCCGGCGCAACCGCCGGGGTCGACGGCGCTTTGGGCACCGGTGGCAACGGCGGGACCGGCGGCAACGGCGCTGACAGCGACGATCCCGCTGTCGCTGGTGGAAACGGCGGCACCGGTGGTGACGGTGGCGCCGTCGGCGCTGGCGGCAACGGCGGCCACGGCGGGGACGGCGCGGCAGGCAGCAACGGAGCCGACGCGGCCGACCCCGGCGACAACGGCACCGACGGCACCGCCGGCGGAGCCGGAGGACACGGCGGTGACGCCGGGGCCGGCGGGGCCATCTCCGGCGACGGCGGAACCGGCGGAACCGGCGGGGCCGGCGGGGCCGGCGGCCATGGTGGGGCCGGCACCGACGGCGCCGACGCCGCACTACCCGGAGGCGCCGGCCAGGCCGGCGGCAGTGGTGGCAACGGCGCCGACGGCGGGACCGGCGGGACCGGCGGGGCCGGCGGCGCAGCCACCGGATCCGGCAGTGCCGGTATCGACGGCGCCGGCGGCGACGGTGGTGCTGGCGGTGACTCCGGTGATGCGGGCAACGGCGGGGCCGGCGGGCACGGTGATCTCGCCGCCGGCGTCCCCGACGGCGGCAACGGCGGGGACGGCGGCGATATCGGCACCAACGGAGCCGGCGGCGCGGCCGGCGGACCCGGCGCAACCGCCGGGGTCGACGGCGCTTTGGGTACCGGTGGCAACGGCGGGACCGGCGGCAACGGGTCCAGTTCGGCGGCCTCCGGTGGTGACGGCGGCGACGGCGGCAACGGCGGGGCCGGCGGCTCCCACGGTAACGGCGGGACCGGCGGTCACGGCGGGGCCGGCGCAGCAGGCCAAGACGGCACCGACCAGAACCCCGGATCGGGCCTGTCGGGCACCGACGGCACCACCG
>CAZEMS010000013.1:29383-88074 GCA_964513475.1 uncultured Mycobacterium sp.
CCGCCGGCACCAACGGCGGCAACGGCGGGGCCGGCGGCTCCCACGGCAACGGCGGCACCGGCGGTCACGGCGGGGCCGGCGCAGCAGGCCACGACGGCACCGACCAGAACCCCGGATCGGGCCTGTCGGGCACCGACGGCACCACCGGCGGTCACGGCGGGGACGGCGGACACGGCGGGGACGGCGGCGCGGTCCAGGGCAACGCCGGTGACGGCGGCAACGGCGGGACCGGCGCACCCGGTGGCCGCGGCGGCAACGGCGCCAGCGGCACCACCGCGGTCGGTGTCGGCGGCCACGGCGGTGACGGCGGCAACGGCGGCAACGGCGCCGACGGCGGCAACGGCGGCACCGCAGGCGCAGCCGGCAACACCGGCGGCAACGGCGCCGCAGGCCTCACAGGGCTAGCCGGCGACGGCGGCGACGGCGGCAGCAACGGCACCGCCGGCGACGGCGCCGCAGGCAACCCCGGCGACGCACTCACCAACGGCGGCAACGGCGGGGCCGGCGGCAACCTCGGCGCCGTCGGCGCCGGCGGCGCACCCGGCGGACCCGGCGGGGCCGCCGGAAACGACGGAACCCCCATCATCGCCGGCGGACACGGCGGGGCCGGCGCCGACGGCGGCGACGCCGTAGACCCCGGCGCCGCCGGCACCAACGGCGGCAACGGCGGGGCCGGCGGCTCCCACGGCAACGGCGGTCACGGCGGCCACGGCGGCCACGGCGCAGCAGGCCAAGACTTCGCCCTCGGAGATAGGGCCGGCGGCCAAGGTGGGACGGGTGGTATCGGCGGCGCAGGCGGCACCACGGCCGGTGACGGCGGCGACGGCGGTGACGGAGGCGACGGCGGCAACGGAGGTGACGGTGCGGACGCCGATCCCGACGGTGGGGATGGCCATTACGGCGGGGCCGGCGGCGCAGGCGGGACCGGCGGGGCCGGCGGCGCGGCCGACGCCGGCAACGCCGGAGTCCAAGGCGACGGCGGTGACGGGGGCAGCGGCGGGGCCGGCGGCGACGGTGCGCGGGGCGCGGACGGGGTCCTCGCCGGAGAATCGGGCCAGGCCGGCGGCAACGGAGGAGCCGGCGGCGCAGGCGGCGCCGGCGGACTCGGAAGTCAGGCGGGTGCCGATGGAGCCGGTGGCACCGGCGGTAGCGGCGCTCGCGGTGGCGATGGCATGCGTGGCGCCGACGGCGACGGGGCCGGCGCTTCGGGTCAGGCCGGCGGTGACGGCGGCGCAGGCGGCGCAGGCGGTGTTGGCGGACTCGGCAGCCAGGCAGGTGCCGATGGAGTCGGTGGCACCGGTGGCAACGGTGCTCGAGGCGGCGATGGCATACCTGGCGACGACGGTGAGGCTGGTGGCGGAGGGACAGTCGCGAATTCGGGTCAGCGCGGCGGTGACGGCGGGGATGGTGGCGATGGTGGTCTCGGCGGGACCGGAAGCCTCGACGGCGCCGATGGTGTCGGTGGCGACGGCGGCGCCGGTGCTCGCGGCGGCGACGGTGCTGCCGGCATCGCCGGGGGTGGCCTGAATGTAACGGGCCAACGGGGCGGTGACGGCGGTCGTGGGGGTGACGGCGGCGCGGGCGGCAACGGAAGCCATGCGGGCTCCGACGGGGTCGGCGGAGTTGGTGGCGACGGCGGCGACGGCGGCGACGGCGGAAACGGCGGCAACGGCGGCGGCGGCAGCGCCGCGCGCGGCGGTGACGGCGGTGACGGCGGTGACGGTGTTACCGGTGGCGCGGCCGGTGATGGCGGCGACGGCGGCAACGGCGGAGACGCTGACATCGGGGGCGGAGTCGGAGAAGTCGGTGGTGTTGGTGGAACCGGTGGCTCCGGCGGCAACGGCGGTGACGGCTCCGACGGCATCGGTGGTGCCGGGGGCAGCGGCGGCATGGGTGGTGATGCCGGAGTCAGCGACTTCGAGAATGGCACGAGCGGCTCACGCGGCGGCTTCGGCGGCGACGGCGGCTCGGGCGGCCAGGGCACCAGAGGCGGGAACGGCGGCGACGGCGGCGACGGCGGTGTCGGCGGAATCGGAGGTAGCGCGGAACAGGACAACACGGCCGGCGCCGGCGGACGAGCCGGTACAGGCGGCGACGGCGGTTCCGGCACGCTCACAGCCGGCGGTGACGGCGGTAACGGTGGAACCGGCGGTGCCGGCGGTGCCGGCGGCGACGTGCTGGGCGGCGAAGGCGGCGAAGGCGGCGAAGGCGGCGCTGGTGGTGGCGGCGGCCAGGGCGTCACCTCCGGCGGCGCTGGGGGGGAAGGCGGCAGCGGCGGCGCGGGCGGCACCGGCGGCGAACGGAACGCAGGCGATGCCGGAAGCAACGCCGGCGGTCAGGGCGGTGCGGGCGGCACGGGTGGCGCCGGCAACACCGCGGTCATGGGTACCGGCGGCGCCTCGGGTGACGGCGGTCACGGCGGTGACGGCGGTACCGGCGGAACAGACAATGTCGCGGGTACGGGCGACAGTGGCGGAGATGGCGGCACCGGTGGCGCAGGCGGCAGCGGCGGTAGCACCGGCGGCACCGGCGGCACCGGCGGCACCGGCGGCACCGGCGGGGCCGACGGCGACGATGGCGAGGCTGGCGACGCTGGAGATGCCCCCAGCGGAACCACAGGTGGCGACGGTGGGGCCGGTGGCGAAGGCGGGTCGCCGGGCAATCCGTAGCCGCATCGGGAGCTCCACCCGGGCTGGCGTTTGCATGCCGGCCGGTTCCCTGCACGCAGAATGAGGAAATGGACCTGCCCGTCATGCCACCGGTCGCGCCCATGCTGGCGCGATCTGTCACGTCGATTCCGCCCGACGCGTCCTACGAGCCGAAGTGGGACGGATTCCGGTCCATCTGCTTCCGCGACGGCGGCCAGGTGGAACTCGGCAGTCGCAACGAACGGTCGATGACCCGCTACTTTCCCGAACTCGTCCACGCCGCCACCGCCGAGCTGCCCGAGCGTTGCGTCATCGACGGCGAGATCGTCATCGCCGGCGACACCGGCTTGGATTTCGAAGCACTGCAGCAGCGCATCCATCCGGCCGACAGCAGAGTACGGATGCTCTCCGAACACACGCCGGCATCCTTCATCGCGTTCGACTTGCTGGTCCTCGGCGATGACGACTACACCGGCCGACCCTTCAGCGAGCGCCGCGCCGCACTGGTCGATGCTTTGGCCGGCGCTGGCCCCGCGTTCCACGTCACGCCGGCGACCACCGATCTGGCTACCGCGCAACAGTGGTTCGAGGAGTTCGAGGGCGCCGGCCTCGACGGCGTGATCGCCAAGCCATTCACGGTCGCTTACCTGCCGGACAAGCGCGCGATGTTCAAGATCAAGCACCAACGGACCGCGGACTGCGTCGTCGCTGGCTACCGGCTGCACAAGTCCGGCGGCGACGCTATCGGCTCGCTGCTGCTCGGGCTGTACCGCGACGGCGGCGCACTGGCATCGGTCGGCGTCATCGGCGCCTTTCCGATGGCCAAACGCCGGCAGCTGTTCACCGAGCTGCAGCCACTGGTCACCGATTTCGATGGGCACCCGTGGAATTGGGCGGACCACCAGACCGGCGACCGCACACCACGCCGCAGCGAAGGCTCCCGCTGGAACGCCGGCAAGGATCTGTCGTTCGTGCCGCTGCGACCCGAGCGCGTGGCCGAGGTCCGCTACGACCACATGGAAGGGCAACGGTTCCGCCACACCGCGCAGTTCAACCGGTGGCGCCCCGACCGCGACCCCCGCTCGTGCACCTATGCCCAGCTCGAGCAACCACTGACCTACCGCCTCACCGACATCGTGCCGGGACTCGGACAACCACGCGGTCGGTCCCAGAGCAGCGTCAGGAGCGCCGAAAGCTGAGTGTCTCGCCGCGCACTCCGCCCATCCACAGGTCTTGGCAGGCCGCGGCCATCTCATCGAGCCCTTCGACGACGGCGCCGAAGACATTGCCCGGTATCCAGCCCTGATCGCCGTTGATCAGCAGGTTGTTGCGCCCGTAGAACAGCGCCAGGTCCACGATGGCCCCGGTGGTCCCGGTACCGGTGACGTTCTCGTAGCCGTACGCCGGATTACCGAGGTCGTCGGAGTCGAAGGAGAACCAGCACAGGTCACCGGGAATCGGTGTGACGGTGGTGTTCTCCTTGCCCGGGTCGGCGGAGAAACCTGGCACCAGGGTGTAGATCTCGTTGCGAGCGTACTTGCCGTGAAAAACCGGTGCCGCCAACGGCAGCGCATCCCAGACCGCGGCGCAGGTGCGGGGCGCAGCGTCGTCGAGCAGCCGGGCCGTGCAGCTCACACCACGCTTGTCCAGTGAGACGGTGATCAATCTGCTCATGAAACCTCCTGTGCCGAAAGGGTGGGCACCCGCCGATGCCAAGTGGTGGCCGTCTCGTAGGCCTGACCGACCCGCAACACGGTCGCATCGGAGTGCCGGGGTCCGACGATCTGCAGCCCGATCGGCAACCCGGCGTCGCTGAAGCCACACGGCACGCTCAACGCCGGCTGCTGGGTGAGGTTGAACGGGTAGGTGTAGGGCGTCCAACTGGTCCAGTCCGGTGAGGGCCAACCGGTTGGGACATCGCTGCCCACGGCGAAGGCCGGTATCGGCAACGTCGGTGTGAGCAGCACGTCGTAGTTCTGGTGAAACCGACCCATCAGCTGGCCCAGTTTCATCCGCACCGCGGTGGCATCCAGATAGTCCGACGCCGAGTACGTTGCCCCCATCGCGGACGTGCGGCGCAGCCCCGGATCCACCCGGTCGTCGACGCCGTCGCCGAAGGGCTCCAACACCTTGGCCTCACCGGCGAACCACAGCACGTGAAACGCCTCCACCGGATCGTCGAAGCCCGGGTCCACCTCGTCGACTCGCGCCCCGGCGTCGGCCAGCACCGCGACCGCGGTCCGCACCGCCGCGTCCACCTCCGGGTCGTTTCGCCCGAAGCCAAGGTTCGGCGAGAACGCCACCCGCAAGCCTGCGACGCCGGCGTCGAGGCCGGACCGAAACGATGCCGTCGGTGTCGGCATCGCCGACCAGTCACGAGCGTCGAATCCGGTGATCACATCCAGCAGAGCGGCGGCGTCACCGACGGTGCGCGTCATCGGGCCGATGTGGGCCAGAGTCCCAAACGGGCTGGGCGGGTAGATCGGGGCCAGCCCGTAGGTCGGCTTCAGCGCGACGGTCCCGGTGAAGCCCGCCGGTATGCGCACCGATCCACCGCCGTCGGTGCCGATCGACCACGGACCCATACCGAGGCAGACCGCGGCCGCACTGCCGCCACTGGAACCACCCGCCGTCGTGGTCGGATCCCAGGGGTTACCTGTCACGCCGTGCCGAATCGAGTCAGTCACGCCCTTCCAGGAGTATTCCGGCGTGGTCGTCTTGCCCAGCAACACGGCACCGGTTTCCCGCAGTCGCGCGACGCTGGGCGCATCCTCCTCCCACGGCCCTGCGCTGTCGATCAGCCAGCTACCGCGTAGCGTCGGCCAGCCCCTGGTCCAGATCGCGTCCTTGATCGACGTGGGCACGCCGTCGCCCGGGCCAAGCGGATCTCCGGTGCGCCAACGCTTCTCGGACTCTCGGGCGGACTCCAGCGCGCCTTCGGCGTCCACCAGCACGAAGGCGTTGACGGCGCTGTCATACCGGTCGATGGCGTCCAGTGCCGCCTGCGTGACCTCAACCGGGGACAGCGTCTTGGACCGGTACGCCTCGACCAGCTCGACCGCCTGCCACATCAGCACGGGCCGGAACCGGGGATGTAGCCGAGCTTCTTGTCCACCACGTTGTGCAGCGGCGCACCGGCTCGCCAACGCCGGAAGTTCTCGGCGAACTGCGCGGCCAGCGTGTCGCGCCAGCCGACAACGTCTCCGGACATGTGCGCGGTGATCGTCACGTTCGGTGCATACCAGAGTTGATGGTCCGGCGGCAGCGGCTCGGTATCGAACACATCCAGGGTGGCGGCGGCTATCCAACCCCGGTGCAGGGCCGTGAGCAGCGCAGCCTCCTCGACGAGCGGACCGCGGCCGATGTTGATCAGGTGTGAATCGGGCCTCATCGCCGCAAGCACCTCGGTACCGACCAGTCCTCGAGTCGCCGCGGTCAGCGGCGCCGCCAGCACCAGGTGGTCACACCAGCCGACCTCGGCGGCCAGATGCGCGCTGGCGACCACGTCGCCGAAGTCGGGGTCGTCGACGCGGGAGGTGCGCCCGGCGCCGCGCACCGTCATCCCGGCCGCCCGCAACAACCGGGCGATCTCCCGCCCGATCCCTCCGGTACCGACGATCAGCGCGTGAGCGCCGGTGATGGATTGCGTCTCGCGGTGCTGCCACTCGTGCCGGCTCTGCAGTTCGAAGCTGGTTCGGGCATCCTTGGCATGGGCGAGGACCGCCCCCAGCACGTACTCGGCGATGGGACGGTCGAACACCCCGCGGGCGTTGGTGACCACAACGTGCGAGTCCCGCAGGTCGTCGAAGAGCAGGGTGTCCACCCCGGCGGCGGTGACGTGGATCCATTCCAGGCTGTCGGCGGCCGCCCACGCCGTGCGGACCGCGGTGGAGAAGAAGTCCCACAACAGAAGTACCTGAGCGCCCGGTATCGCCGCGGTGAGATCACCGGCGGTGCAGTAGCGGAGTTCGGCGTCGACATCGGCCAGACCCGGCGGGCGATCCGTCGGCCGTTCGCACAGCACAGCCACCACCGGATCGTCAGAATGGTCTCTGAACTGCGTAGATGGCCGTTCTCGCGAGATGCTGGCGCGCTCGCGTGGGGTCGGCACGGTACGAGGCTAGGAACGCCTCCGTATGATTGTCAACAATATGTGTTGCCGGTTCGGCATCCGGGCCTCACACTATGAAAATGACGCTCGGGGAACTGGCTCCACCCCCACCATTGCAGCAGGTCGGGATAGGCGTAGTGACGCCCTACGACTTCGCGCTGGACCGTGAGCTGTGGCGGTGGGCGCCGGACGACGTGAGTCTCTATGTGACCCGCCTGCGGTATGCCCCGCTGTCGGTGACTGTCGACATGGCGGTCCACGTCTCCGATCCGGACGACGTCGTGCAGGGCGCCGCCAACGTGCTCTCGGTGTCCCCGATGGTCACCGCCTACGCCTGCACCGCGGGCAGCTTCATCAGGGGGTTGGCCGGCGAGGCCGCGTTGGTGGCGGCGATGCGCGCGGCGGGCGCCCCGGCGGCTGTCACCACCAGTGGCTCCATGCTGACCGCGCTGCGCCATCTCGGCCTGAGCCGGGTCGCGACCGTGACGCCCTATACGACGGACCTGACCATCGGGCTGAGCGACTATCTCACCGAGGCCGGGATCGAGGTCGTCAACACCGCCGGGCTGGGTCTGACCGCCAACATCTGGTCGGTGCCCTACGAGCAGACCGCCGAGCTGGTACGCGCCACCGACGTTCCCGACGCCGAGGCGATCGTCATCAGCTGCACCAATCTGCCCACCTACGATCTGATCCCCGCGTTGGAGGCCGAGTTGCGCAAGCCGGTGGTGACCGCCAACCAGGTGACCATGTGGGCGGCCCTGGCCGTAGCCGGCCGCAAGGCGGTGGGTCCGGGCCAGCGCCTCCTGGAGGCGTGACCGCACCGGCGCCTGTCGCCGAGTGTGCGGGTTTCAAGCAAGCGCTTCCGCGGTTTGCATTCGGTAGCCACACACTCGGCGAAGCCTCAATGCAGGCGGGCGGCGAGCAACTCAGCCAGGTGCACCGGTCGACGGTCGGTGCCGTGGCAGATCTGGGTGCGGCACGAGAACCCGTCGGCGACGATCACGGTGTCAGCGGCCGCGGCGCGAACCGCGGGCAACAGCACCCGCTCCCCCACCGCCCGCGACACCTCGTAGTGGCCGCGCTCGAATCCGAAATTGCCCGCCAGCCCGCAGCACCCGGAGTCGGGGACCTCGGCAGCGACACCGGCAGCGGCCAGCAGGGTCCGCTCGGCGTCGAAACCCAGCACCGCGTGCTGGTGGCAGTGCGTCTGCACCAGCGCCTGGCCGCCCACCGAAGGCGGCCGCCAGCCTGACCGCGCGAGCAGACCGGCCAGGGTGTCCGTCGTGGCGGCGGCCGAGGCGGCCAGCGGTTCGTCGGGAAGCAGCGCTGGGGCGTCGTGCCGCAGTACCGCGGTACAGCTGGGTTCCAGGCCGACGATCGGCACCCCGGCGGCCAGCTGCGGGGCGATGGTCCGCAGCGTCCGCTGCAGCACCTTCTTGGCCCGCTCCAGCTGGCCGGTCGAGATCCAGGTCAGGCCGCAGCAGACCGGTGCGGCCGGCACCGTCACCCGGTAGCCGGCGGCTTCCAGGACCGCGACGGCCGCCCGACCCACCTCCGGCGCCAAGTGGTTGGTGAACGTGTCGGGCCAGAGCAGCACCGCGCCCCGGGGGCCCGGCGCGGTCGCGGCGCGGTCGGCGAACCAGGAGGTGAACGTCCGACCGGCGAAAGCGGGAATGTCCCGCTCGACAGCGATGCCGCCGAGGCGTTTTGCCATCGGCAGCCGGGCCGCACGGTTCGCCAGCCGCGGCGCCCGCGCAGCGAGCCGCGCCCATACCGGCAGCCAGCCCATCGACCAGTGCGACATCGGCCTGGCCCACGGCCGGCCCGCATAGTGGTGGTGGGTGAACTCGGCCTTGTAGGTGGCCATGTCGACGTTGACCGGGCAGTCCGACAGACAGCCCTTGCAGGACAGGCAGAGGTCCAGCCCCTCGCGCACCTCCGCCGAGCGCCAGCCGTCGGCAATCAGGTCACCCTCGAGCATCTCCCACAGCAGGTGGGCCCGCCCGCGGGTGGAGTGGCGCTCCTCCCTGGTGACCTGGTAGCTGGGACACATCACACCGCCGGAACTCTGCCGGCACTTGCCGATTCCGACGCAACGTCGCTGTGCCTGCCCGAAGTCACCGTCGTCACTCGAATAGGCGAACAGCGTCAACGGAGTGCGATCCTTCGCGGCGCCGAGATACCGGATCGCCGAGTCCAGCGGCGGCGGGTCGACGACCATCCCCGGGTTCATCACCCGGCCGGGGTCCCAGATGTCCTTCATCTGCTGCAGCAGTGCCAGCCCGTCCGCGCCGTACATCCGGCCCAGCAGCTCGGAGCGGGCCCGGCCGTCCCCGTGTTCGCCGGAGACCGAGCCGCCCAGTGACACCACCAGTTCAGTCGCCTCGGCGACAAACGACCGGAACGCGGCCACCCCGGCCCGGTGCAGCAGGTCGAAGTCGATGCGCATGTGCATGCAGCCCTCTCCAAAGTGTCCGTAGGACGCTCCGGAGAGCCGGTAGCGGGCAAGCAGGTCGTCGAGGCCGCGCAGATAGTCGGCCAGGCGAAGCGGCGGCACCGCGGCGTCCTCCCAGCCGCCCCAGGCCTGGACGCCGTCGGCCCGTCGGGTCGCCAGGCCCGCCGCGTCGGTGCGGCACCGCCACAGCACCGCCTGTGCGCCCGGATCGGTGACCAGCGACACCGTGGGAGGCGGACCGGACCCGGAATCGCGCAGATCATCGATGAGCGCCGCGGCGGCCGTGGCGGCCGCCTGCGCGTCGTCGCCGCCGATTTCGACCAGCAGCCAGGCATTGCCCGTCGGCAGCCCGGCACGCTCGGCCATCCGCCGCACCTCGTCGGGCAGCCGCTCGACCAGATCGACGTTGATCGACTCCATGGTCAGCGGTGCGTGCCGTAGCACCACCTGCACGCAGTCGGCCGACGCGATCGAGTCGGCGAAACCCAGCACGCACAACACCCGCGCGGCCGGCAGCGGTGTCAACGAAACGGTGGCCTGCAGCGTCGCCGCGAAACCGCCTTCGCTTCCGCAGAGCAGCCCCGCGACGTCATAGCCGTGCTCGGGCAGCAACCGGTGCAGGGCGTAGCCGGAGATCTGCCTGCTGAACTGCCCGAACCGGCGGCGAATGGCAAGCTCGTGCGCGTCGCAGTACGCCACCAGACTCCGATGCAACTCACCTTCGGTCCCGGGCCTGCGCACCAGCGCGCTCCGGTCACCTCGCTGGGTGAACTGGCAGCGTGTCCCGTCGGCCAGCACGACGTCGAGAGCGGCGACGTTGTCGGCGGTGGTGCCCCAGGCCACCGAGTGCGCCCCGCATGCGTTGTTGGCGATCATCCCGCCGAGGGTGGCGCGACTCCCCGACGACGGGTCGGCGCCGAAGGTCAAGCCGTGCGGCTTGGACGCGGCCAACAGATCGGTGAGCACCACCCCCGGTTCGACGACCGCGGTCCGGGCGGCGGTGTCGACGCCCAGAATGGCGTTGACGTGTCGGGAGGCGTCGATGACCACGCCGCCGATCGCGTTCCCCGCCATCGAGGTGCCGCCCCCGCGCAAGGTGACCGGCGCACCGGCAGCCGCGGTGAGGGTGACGGCCGCGGCCAGATCTGACTGGTCGGCGGGCACGACGACAAGTTCCGGCGGCACCCGGTAGTTGGACGCATCGACCGCGTACAGAGCCCGGGTGCCCGCATCGACGGCCACCGATCCGCGCAGTTCGCGCTGCAGTTGCGCGGCGAGCCGGGATACGTCGAAGCCGGCCGCCGGGGGCTCGGGCGTCAGCCTCCTTGTTAACATTGTCGACAATCTACCCACGTTCCGGAGGTCATATGACGACGGTAGGGCTGCTCTACCCGGGCCACAGCGCGGAGGACGATTTCCCCGCGCTGGAAGCGCGGTTGCCCGGAGCATTCCGCCTCCCGGTGGTGATCACCTCGGTGGGCGAGGACGCTCACCGGGTGGATGCACTGCTCGACCTCGGCGGCGCCGAGCGCCTCGCCGAGGGTGTCGCCCGGCTCGCGGCCGCCGAACCGGACGCGGTGATGTGGGCGTGCACCTCCGGCAGCTTCGTGTTCGGGCCGGCCGGCGCCCGGGCCCAGGCCGGCAAGGTGGCAGCCGCCGCGGGAGTACCGGCGTCGTCCACCTCGATCGCCTTCGTCGACGCCCTGCATCATCTCGGTATCCGACGGGTCGCCGTAGCTGCGTCCTACCCGCAGGACGTTGCCGAACACTTCGTCCACTTCCTGTCCGAGGACGGCATCGAGGTGGTGGCGATCGGCAGTCACGGCATCGTCACCGCCGCCGAGGTCGGCACCCTGGGGCCGGACCAGGTGCTGGAGATGGTCACCGCCGCCGATCACCCGGCCGCCGAAGCGGTGTTGGTGCCCGACACCGCGATGCACACGCTGGCGGTCATCGACCGTCTGGAGGCGGCCGTCGGCAAGCCGGTGCTCACCGCCAACCAGGTGACGATCTGGAAGGGTCTGCAGCTCGTCGGTCCGGTCACGCCGCAACCCGGCCTGGGCACCCTGTTCTCGGGGTCGTTCGTGGAGCCGATCCTGGAGCACAGATGACCGGTTTCATCGAGCCGCTGGTTCAGGAGTCCACGCCCGGAATCATCGCCGAGAAGTTGCGCCAGGCCATCGCGCACGGCGAACTGCAACCCGGAATGCAGCTGGCCGAAGCCGAGTTGGCGCGCAGGCTGGGTGTCAGCCGCGGCCCGCTGCGGGAAGGGCTCCAACGTCTGACCCAGGAAGGATTGCTGGTAGCCATCCGGAACCGGGGTGTCTTCGTGGCCGACCTGACCGCCGACGACGTTCAGGACATGTACCTGGCGCGCGAGGCCATCGAACGCGCCGCGACGCGACGCATCCTGCAGGGCCACCACATCGCCGCCGGTGACGCACTGTTGGCGATCGTCGCGGAGATGGCAGCGGTCAGCGAACCCGACGAGATCAGCGAGGTGGACATCCGTTTCCACGAGACCCTGGTCAATCTCGCCAACAGCCCGCGGCTGTCGAGGATGCACCAGACCTACATCGTGGAGACCAGAATGTGCGTGCACGCCCTGGCCGAGATGTACCCATCGCCCAGCGATCGGGTCGTCGAGCACCATGCTCTGGCCAGCGCCATCAGGGCCGGCGACACGGCGCTGTCCGACAAGCTGCTGATCGCCCACATGGAAGACGCCGTCGAGCGGCTGACCGCCGCGGCCCGCTGAGCCGGGCCCGAGCGGGCCCGGTCACTTCAGCGCGACACCGATGTACTTCGTCTCGAGGAACTCGTCGATCCCCACGGCACCGCCCTCGCGGCCGAGCCCGGACTGCTTCACCCCGCCGAACGGCGCTGCCGGATTGGACACCACGCCCTGGTTGAGCCCGACCATCCCGGTTTCCAGCGCCTCGGCCACCCGCAAGGCGCGACGCAGGTCGTTGGTGAACACGTAGGCCACCAGGCCGAACTCGGTGTCGTTGGCGGCGGCGATCACTTCGTCCTCCGATTCGAATGGGCTGAGCGGCGCGACCGGACCGAAGATCTCCTCGCCGGCCATGCGAGCGTCCCGGGGCACGCCGGTGAGCACCGTCGGCGGATAGAAGTACCCAGGCCCCGGCAACGCCGAGCCACCGGTCAACACCCGGGCGCCCCGCCCGACGGCGTCGTCGACCAGCGACTGCACCTTGGCCAGCGCAGCCTCGTCGATCAAGGGGCCGACGTTGACTCCGGGCTCGGTGCCACTACCGACCCGCAGCGCCGCCATCCGCTCGGCCAGGCGGGTGCCGAACTCCTCGACCACCGAGGCGTGGACGTAGATCCGGTTGGCGGCCGTGCAGGCCTCCCCCATGTTGCGCATCTTGGCCGCGATCGCGCCGTCGACCGCTTCATCGAGGTCGGCGTCGTCGAACACGATGAAGGGAGCGTTGCCGCCGAGTTCCAGTGAGGTCCGCAGCACCTTCTCGGCGCATTGCTCGAGCAGTAGCCGGCCCACCCGGGTGGAGCCGGTGAAGGACAGCTTGCGCGCGGCGCCGGACCGGATCAGCGGCTCGAGGACACCGCCGGCATCCATTGCGGTCACACAGTTGACGGCGCCCGGCGGCACCCCGACCTCGTCGAGGATTCCAATCAGCGCCAGCATCGACAGCGGTGTCTGGTGCGCGGGCTTGATGACACTGGTGCACCCGGCGGCGATGGCGGGGCCGAGCTTGCGGGTGCCCATCGCCATCGGGAAGTTCCACGGCGTGATGAGCAGGCATGGGCCGACGGGTTGTCGGGTGATCAGGAACCGGCTGCCACCGCCGGGGGCGGTCTGGTAGCCGCCGTCGATGCGGGTCGCCTCTTCGGCGAAGTGGCGGAAGAACTCTGCCGCATAGGCGATTTCGCCCCGCGCCTCGGCCAGCGGCTTTCCCATCTCCAGTGTCATCAGCAGCGCCAGGTCATCGAGGCGCTCGTGCAGCAGCCGAAACGCACCCATGAGCATGTCGGCTCGGGCCCGCGGCGGCGTCGCGGCGAACCCCGGCTGGGCTCCGACGGCGGCGTCCAGGGCGGCTCTGCCGTCACCGGGTGCGGCGTCGGCCACCGCACACAGCTGTTGGCCGGTCGCCGGATCGATGACGCCGAAGGTGGCGCCGCCGGCGGCGTCGACCCACTTGCCGTCGATGAACAGTTGCTTGTCGACGGCGTCGATCACCGCGTGGCCCGGCCGGTCGGTCATCGGACATCCCTTCTCCGGCGGTGGACACCGGCGATTGTTGACAATCTACCGGGCCACTGCCCGTCCACTGACTGGGCCCGAACAGAGCACTTGGACCCGTGGGCGTTGCTACCGTCCGAAAATGACCGTCGAAAAGGTGAAACGCAGCCCCTTGCTTGGCGAATGCTCCGCGGAGTTCCTTGGGACGATGATCCTGATCCTGTTCGGCGTCGGCGTGGTCGCCCAGGTCGTCACCGGAGGTTTCCCGACGACGAGTGGTGCCACCGGCGACTACAACTCGATCGCGTGGGGCTGGGGACTCGGGGTGGCGATGGCGGTCTTCGTCGCAGGCCGGGTCAGCGGCGCACATCTCAATCCCGCTGTGACGGTCGCACTGGCCGTGTTCAAGGGGTTCAGCTGGCGCAGGGTCGGGCCCTACATCGGCGCACAGATGGCCGGCGCGTTCGTCGGCGCCCTACTGGTCCGGTGGGCCTACTCCGACGCCATCAATCGGATCGACCCAAACCACACCAAGGCCACTCAGGGCATCTTCTCCACCTCGCCGGACATCGGGGTTTCCATTCCGTCCGCCTTCCTCGACCAGATCATCGGCACCGCCATCCTGGTGATGGTGATCTTCGCCCTGACCAGCGCGGTGAACAACCCTCCCCTGGGCAACACCGCGCCGCTGTTCATCGGCTTGCTGGTCGTCGCGATCGGACTGGGCTGGGGCGCCAACGCCGGATACGCGATCAACCCCGCCCGAGACTTCGCTCCCCGTATAGCGTCCTGGCTCACCGGCTACCAGGACGCGATGTACTCCGCGCACGGCCCGGAACTGTACTTCTGGCTGCCGATCGTGGCACCGCTGATCGGCGGGCTGGTCGGTGGCTTCCTGTTCGTCTTCGGCATCGAACGGTTCCTGCCGGCAGCCATCGCCGAGCCCGCCGAGATCGGTGTGGTCGAGCCCACACCGCTGCGGAAAAGCGACGTCAAGCCCGGCTGACACTCCCACCCGCGTTGGCCGACGTCGCCCGCGTGGCAGCCGAGGACGTTAGATGGCAGCATTCGACAGATGCACGATCACGAGACCGATGGCGTGAACTTCGCGGCGCTCGCGGGCCTGATGTATGCAACCCTGGCTCAGGTCGGCGAGTCACTGAACGATGACGACCCGTGGACTGCGCGCATCGAGACCGTGGTCGACGTTTTCGAGTACGCGGTGCGGATGCACGCCGGCGACGAGACCCTGTGCACCCTTGCCTGGACCGGACTCAAGCAGGTGGAAGGCCTGGTGAACAGCGAGACATTCCTCCAGACCTGAACAGGGCGACGAGGACAGCCGCACGGCTCTGATTCTCAGAACAAGTGGCGCAGATAGGACTGCGGATCGGCCAGGAACCGTTGCCAGTGGCCCACCATGTCCAGATCCTGCCAATCCTGCTGCACGATGCCGTCCTCGCCGAATTCGAGGATGGTGGCGCCGGGGAATGCCGCCAGCACAGGTGAGTGAGTGGCCATGATGATCTGCGATCCTGAGTCGACGACGCTGTCCAGCATCGCCATCAGCTGCAGACACGAGGTGAAGGACAGCGCGGCCTCGGGCTCGTCGAGGATGAATAGCCCACGCTCCATGTCCCTTTCGGCGAGGAATCTCAGAAACGACTCACCGTGGGAGCGTTCGTTGAGTCGGCCGTCGAAGATCTGCTCCGGGGTGTGCTGATCGACCGTTGCGAACAGTTGATGCATCGCCTCTGCGCGCAGAAAACACCCGCCGCCGGGCCTGGGATGTTCGGCGTCGACGGTCAATGCCCAATGCAGATCGGCGTCTTCCTTGCTGCCGGGCGCACCCCAATGCCTCACGGCGTAAGGGAGTTTGGACCGCCAGGATGACGCCAACGCCTCCAGCAGGGTAGATTTTCCGGACCCGTTCTCGCCGACGATCACGGTGACGTCCGCCGTCAGTCGCAGGGGTTGCCGCGCCAGCTGAGCGATCGACGGAACACCGAAATACCAAGCATCAGTATTATTCTCGCGATCAATCGAGATCTGTCGCAGGATCATTCGTCAGTCCTCAGGTTCTTGCAACGTCGCGCAGTGGATCCCGCCCCCACCGGCGGCAAGGCCGTCGATGGCGATCTGCACGATTTCCCGGTCCGGAAACAGCCCGGACAGCTTCTCCTTGGCGGCCCGGTCGGTGTCGGGGTCGCCGAAGTCGGGAGCGATCACCGCGCCGTTGCAGACGTAGAAGTTGATATGGCCGGCGGCGAAGACCTCGGCCGCCTCCGCGTAGCGCAGGTTCGTCGGCGCGTCGATCACTTCGACGGTGAGAGGGCGTCCGTGCGCGTCCGTGGCCGCCCGCAGGATCTCGAGATGATTCCGGGTCAGCGCGTACTCGCTCGAAGTCTGGTCGTTGTCCTGGGTGGCGACCGCGACCCCGGGACGGGTGGAGCGGGCGTAGAAGTCGGCGTGCCCGTCGGTGATGTCCTGGCCGACCACGCCGGGCAGCCAGATGACCTTCTCCACGCCGAGCAGCCGATCGAGTTCGGATTCGACATCGGACTTGCTCCAACCGGGATTCCGATTGGGGTTGAGGATGCAGGATTCGGTGGCGATCGCGGTGCCGTCGCCGTCGATCTCGATTCCGCCGCCCTCCATCACCGGTTCGGTGTGCACGGTTTCCACTCCGGCGCGCTCGTTGACGAAGACAGCAACACCGGCGTCCTTGCGATGTCGTTGTTTGCCACCCCAACCGTTGAAGTTGAAGTCGACTCCCGCCTCGATGCCGTTGCCCCTGACGAACACCGGGCCGGTGTCCCGTATCCACAGATCGTCGATCTCGGCGACCACGAGTTCCACGTTCGCACCTTCGACCAGGGAGCGCGCCATGTCGACTTCGTTGGGCCGCACCAGCATCCACACCGGTTCGAAGCGGGCGACAGTGGTGGCGATCGTCGCCAGATCATGCCGCACCCGCGGGAGCAGTCCCCTGCCCCAGATCGCTTGACTGGCACCGAACGCCATCCAGGTTCGCTTGTGCGGCTGTCCCTCCTCGGGCATCACCCAGACCCGGCAAGGCCATCCTCCCAGCCACCGTCCCAAGACCAGCGCGGATGAATCGGCGTCGGCGCATCGTTGAGATTCCTCGCTCAGTCGCACGTGGTGTCGGCTGTGGCCCAAGGGCAAGCTCAGTCCAGGTTACGGCGGTGAGCTGTTGGTAACGAAGCCGGCGGACCGGGCGCCTCGTACACTCGAACTCCTGATGGCGACGACGGCTGGACGCATGGAGAACGTGAACTCATGACAAATGTGGCGCCGACGGAGCTCTTCGAACAGCAGTGGCGGACCTACCGAAGCGTGATCGACCACAACTGGATGCAGCATCGAGAAGTCACTGCCACCTGCGCGGCTGCGCTCGAGTCGTGGCTGACCGAGCATCCCGACCGGCACGGCCAGGCTCGCCTTCTGGACCTGGGCTGTGGCGACCTGGCGCAGATGGCCCCGGTGTTTCAGGGGCTGCCGCTCGGGAGCTTCACCGGGGTGGACCTCACCGAGCAGGTGTTGCCCAGGGCCCGCGCGGCGCTGGGACCGGTGCCCTTCGCAGCCGATTTCCACCACGCCGACGTGAGCACGTACGTCGAAGCCGGCGACGAGCCGTTCGACCTGGTGCATACCGCGTTCGTCCTGCACCACCTCGCCGAGGACGCGAAAGCTGCGTTCCTGTCTGCTTTGCGGAGGCGGATTCGGCCGGATGGTGCCTTCGTGTGGGCCGACGTCTTCTGCCCGGACGGCGAGTCGCGGCCCGACTACCTGGCCCGCTACACCTCGCGTATCCGGCGTGATTGGGATGGTATCGACGTCGACGCGCGGGAAGCGATCGTGGCACACATCAACGCCCACGACTTCCCGGCCGACCGCGGTTCCATCGCCTCGGTCGCTCATCGGGCCGGTTGGCGCTGGCAGTGGTTGTGGCAGGGCAAGCACCAAGCCGAAGCGGTGGCGTTGCTCACCCCGCTGATCGCTGAATCCTCAGCGTGACTACTCCAGCCTGACTACCCCGCAGCGCTCTTCGGTGGGACGTCCTCGAACCCTCCCGATTCCAAGCTGCCGAGGAACTTCTTGAGGATCCAGACCAGGATCTCGGGTTCCCGCGCCAGCGTCGCCTGCTCGTACCCGATGAGTACATAGATGCACGCGGAGGCGAAGGCCTCGGCTTGACGGGGATCACCGCACAACTCCAGGCCCGCGTTGTAGGCGGTGGCGAAGCGTTGGTGGTCGACCTCGGCCTGAATCCGGAGCACGTCGGGGTCGACCGAGCTCCAGGCCCGGATGGCCGCTTCGGCCCCGTGCGGAAGGGTGTTCATCGCCGCCTGGAAGCCGGCTTCCAGAAGCTGCCTGGGGCCCGGCTCCTCGCGGATCGTCTCGATGATCCTGAGTGTCCGGTCGTTTCGCCAGTACGTCAGGAGGTCACGCTTGTACTTGGTCCAGTTCGGGAAGTGGTGGTAGAAGGAGCCGCTGGTGAGTCCGAGTCGGTCGCAGACGGCCGCCAACTTCAGGCCGCCAACACCCTCGTCGTTGAGGATCTCGAGGCCAGCCTCCAGATAGGACTCCCTCGATGCGACAGCCATCGCAGCATCCTAGCCGCGCAGGCGCGATCAGCGAGCGGCCTTACTGTCCGGCGTTGCTGCCCGCACCCCACGAGGGCCGTCGTTCTGTGCCATTGTTGAACCCGCCGTGTTCGACGGCGGGTTGAGGCCAAGCGGGGCGGGACCGTTCGGGAGGATGGCCAGATTGCCAAGCACGCAGAATCCGCGCCGCGGTAACCGGGCGATCACCCTGCTGGGCGCGGTCGGTGTCGTCGTGCTGGCCCTGGCCGGCCTGGCCGGTTGCTCCCCGGAGCCCTCGACTCCCCCCGGCATGTTCAGCGTCTACCTCGGGGAACCGCAGCGCCCACTGGTCCCGGGCAACACCACCGAGACCGAGGGCGCGAAGGTCATCGGGGCGGTGTGGACGCCACTGGTCACCTTCGACACACACAGCAGGACCGTCACCTATGACGGCACCGCCGAGTCGGTCACCTCCGAAGACAACGTGCACTGGACCATCAAGCTCAAGGGCGGCTGGACCTTCCATGACGGCACCCCGGTAACCGCGGAATCCTATGTGCGGGCATGGAACTACACCGCGCTGAGCACCAGCGCTCAGGGAGCGTCGTACTTCTTCTCCAACGTCGTCGGCTATGACGCGTTGCAGGCCGAGGACGGCGGCGATCCGGCAGCCACCGAGATGACGGGCCTGTGGGCGGTGGACCCCACCACCATCAAGGTCACCTTGTCCGAACCGTTCGCCATCTACCCGCTCACGCTCGGTTACCACGCCTTCGATCCGCTGCCCGAGGCGTTCTACGCCGAACCGGTGGCCTTCGGGAAGAAACCGGTCGGCAACGGCCCGTTCCGGGCCGAGACCGAATGGGTGCCGGGCCGGGGCATCACCCTGAGCCGCTACGACGACTACGCCGGCCCGGACAAGGCCAAGTCTCGCGGTGTGGTCCTACGGGTGTACACCGAACTCTCGACGGCCTACACCGACGTGCTCGCGGGCAACCTCGACGTGCTCAAAAACCTTCCGCCGGATGCCTACGGCAGCGCCAAAGACATCTTCGGAGACCGCTACCTGGAACAGTCGGCGCCGGACATCACCAGTCTGGGCTTCCCGCTCTACGATCCGCGCTATGCCGACGTGCGGGTGCGCCGCGCACTGTCGATGGCGATCGACCGCAAGGCCATCACCGAGGCGATCTTCCTGGGCACCCGGGTGCCGGCCGACTCGTTCGCCCCACCCACGGTCGTCGGCTACCGCGCCGGGGCATGCGGACGATGGTGCGAATACCACCCCGACGAGGCCAAGCGGTTGCTCGCGGAGGCCGGTTTCGACACCGCCACCCCGGTCGAGATCTGGTTCAATGCCGGCGCCGGGCATGACGGCTGGATGACAGCGGTGGGCAACATGTTTCGCAAGATCGGCCTGACGTACCGGCTGCGGGGCAACCTGCAGTTCAGCGAGTTCCTGTCCAAGCGTGACGCCAAGGAGATGACCGGGCCGTTCCGGCTGGCCTGGCTGATGGACTATCCGTCGATCGAGAACTTCCTGGCTCCGCAGTACGCGACCGCAGCCCTGGCACCGGCAGGCTCCAACACCACCTTCTACAGCAGTCCGGCGTTCGACGATGCGCTCACCGCCGGCGACCGGGCACCGACGATCGAGGCCGCCAGCGTGGCCTACGAGCACGCCGAGGACATCCTCGTCGCGGATCTGCCGGCTGCGCCGCTCTTCCACGGTCTGGACCAGGCGGTGTGGAGCAAGCGGGTATCCGATGTCCGGTACGACATCATCGGCGGTGTCGTCCTGCAGGATGTCATCGTCGATGGCGAGGCGGTGTAATGCAGTGGTAATCCCATGACCCGCTTCATCATTCGACGACTACTGTTGACCATACCGATCCTCATCGGGGCGTCACTGCTGATCTATGCGATGGTCTACGCGCTGCCGGGCGATCCGGTCCGCGCCCTGGCCGGGGACCGTCCGCTCAGCCCCGCGGTGCAGGCGCAGATCCGTGCCGACTTCAACCTCGACGACCCGTTCGTCGTCCAGTACGCGAAGTACCTCTGGGGCCTGCTGCACGGTAACTTCGGAAGCGACTTCTCCGGCCGTCCGGTGTTGGAGACGATCGGTCAGCGACTACCGGTCACCGCCCGGTTGACCCTCGTCGCCGTCTTCTTCGAGGCCTTGTTCGGCATCGTCGCCGGCATCCTGGCATCGCTGCGCAGGAACTCCTTCTTCGACAACCTGGTCCTGGTGTCCACGACGATGCTGGTGTCCATCCCCGTCTTCGTGCTCGGATTCCTCGCCCAGTATGTCTTCGGTTTCCGGCTCGGCTGGCTTCCCATCGCCGGAGTGGCCGACGGCTGGGTCAGCTACCTGATGCCCGGGCTGGTGTTGGCCTCGCTGTCCATGGCCTACGTGGCCCGGTTGACCAGATCAGCGATGCTGGAAGCATTCTCGGCTGATTACATCCGTACCGCGCGGGCCAAGGGCGTCGGCCGGTCCCGGATCATCGTCCGGCATGCGTTCCGCAACAGCCTCATTCCCGTCGTCACCTTCATCGGCGCCGACATCGGCTCATTGCTCGGCGGAGCGATCGTCACCGAATCAGTGTTCAACCTGCCCGGTCTGGGCCGGGCGATTTTCGACGCCGTGCGCTCGCAGCAGGGGCCGGTCGTGGTCGGCATCGTCACGCTGCTGGTGTTCTTCTACATCTTCTTCAACCTGGTCGTCGATGTGGCCTACGCAGTGATCGATCCGAGGATTCGCTATGACTGAACCCGAACCCGCTCTGGACGAACCCGCCTCACCACCGATCACCCAGTCCAGCGTCTGGGGTGATGCATGGCGGCACCTGCGCACCAATCCGCTGTTTCTGACCGGGCTGGCCGTCATGGTGGTCATGGTGGTCATGGCGATCTTCCCGGCGTTGTTCGCCTTCGGGGCTGACCCGACCGACTGCGACCTGTCGTTGTCACGGCAGCCGCCGAGCTCGGCGCACTGGTTCGGTATGGACCTGCAGGGCTGCGACTACTACGCCAACGTCGTGTACGGAGCGCGGACGTCGGTGGCGATCGGGGTGCTGACGGTCATCGGGGTGCTGGTCATCGGGGTGCTGGTCGGGTCGCTGGCCGGGTACTTCGGCGGCTGGGCGGATTCGGTGCTGGCCCGCATCACCGACGTCTTCTTCGGCATCCCGCTGTTCCTGGGTGCGCTGATCCTGCTGACCGTGTCCGCTCAGCGATCGGTGTGGACGGTGTCGCTGGCGCTGGTCGCATTCGGCTGGATGACCGCCATGCGACTGGTCCGCTCGTCGGTGGTGTCGATCCGCGGATCGGACTACGTCCTGGCGGCACAGGCTCTCGGCGCATCGTCGGGTCGGATCTTGGTCCGTCACATCCTGCCCAATGCTCTTGCCCCGGTGCTCATCTACGCGACGATCGCCGTGGGCACCTTCATCTCGGCGGAGGCGGCGCTGACCTACCTGGGCATCGGCCTGCAGGCCCCTGAGATCTCGTGGGGCCTGCAGATCAACGTCGCCCAGTCGCTCATCGGCAGTTCACCGCATCTGTTGTTCTTCCCCGCGCTGTTCCTGTCGGTGACCGTGCTGGGTTTCATCCTGCTCGGTGACGCGCTGCGCGACGCCCTCGACCCGAAACGACGCTGACATGGCTGATTCACCGGCTGACTCATCGCCCGACGTGACGCTGCTGCGGATTCGCGGCCTGTCCATCGAATTCGCCGTCCAGAAGTCCTGGGTGCCCGCAGTGCGCGGCATTGATCTCGACTTGGCGCAAAGCGAGGTGCTGGCCCTGGTCGGCGAGTCCGGATCGGGGAAGTCGACACTGGCGATGGCCGTGCCGGGACTGCTGGCCGGCAACGCCCGGTTGTCCGGCAGCATCCGGCTGGCCGGCACCGAGCTGGCCAACGCCGACGAACGGACCCTGACCGAGGTCCGCGGCGGCCGGGTCGGCGTGGTCTTCCAGGAGCCGATGACGGCGTTCAACCCGGTCTACACCGTCGGCTGGCAGATCGTGGAAGCGATCCGGATGCACCGCAACATGTCGGCGAAGGCCGCCCGGGCGCGCGCGGTCGAGCTGCTGGACCTGGTGGACATGCCCGAACCGGACAAGCGGGTGCACTACTACCCCCATCAGCTCTCCGGCGGGCAGCGGCAGCGCGCGATGATCGCCCAGGCGCTCGCGTGCGATCCGGCGCTGCTCATCGCCGATGAACCGACCACGGCCCTCGACGTCACCGTGCAGGCCGAGATTCTCGACCTGATCCGTGACCTACGGGCGCGCGTCGATGCCGCGATCCTGCTGATCACCCACGACATGGGTGTGGTCGCCGATCTGGCCGACCGCATCATGGTGATGAAGGACGGGGCTGTCGTGGAGTCCGCCGACTCGGCGACGCTGTTCGCCGACCCGCAGCACCCCTACACCCGGTCCCTGCTGGCTGCCGTCCCCCACCTGGGGGCCGGCCGAACGCGGGTCACCGAACCTGACCCCGGACCCGAGCCCGCGGCTGCGCCCGAGCCCGTCCCTGCGCTGTCGTTGCACGCGGCCACGGTCGAATTCAAGTCCGGTTCCAAGACCACGTTCCGCGCGGTAGACGAGGTGAGCCTGGAGGTCGGCGCCGGCGAGGTACTCGGGCTGGTCGGCGAATCAGGTTCGGGCAAGTCGACATTGGGCAAAGCCGCGGTGGGACTGGTGCGGCTGACGTCCGGGGCGGTGCACCTGGCCGGCACCGACATCACCAAGCTGTCCCAGCGTCGCCTTCGTGAACCGCGCAAGAAGGTCGGTGTGGTGTTTCAGGATCCGGGCTCGTCGCTGAACCCGCGCTGGCCGATCGGGCAGGCAGTCGCCGAGCCGCTGGCACTGCACACCACGCTGTCGAGAACGCAGCGCGCGGCCCGGGTCGAAGAGCTGCTCGACCGTGTTCATCTGTCGCGGTCGCTACGCAACCGCTATCCGCACCAGCTGTCGGGTGGACAGCGGCAGCGCGTCGGCATCGCGCGGGCGCTGGCGCTGGAACCGGCGCTGGTCATCGCCGACGAACCGACCTCCGCACTCGACGTCTCGGTGCAGGACCGGGTACTGCGACTGCTACGCGAGCTGCAGGCCGAGCACGGCTTCGCGTGCGTCTTCATCAGCCATGACCTTGCCGTCGTCGAAGAACTCGCCGACCGCATCGCGGTGATGCGCTCCGGTCGGCTGGTCGAATCGGGCCCCGTCGAAGCGGTGCTGAACAGACCGGCGGAGCCGTACACCGCTGAACTGATCGCTTCGGTGCCGGTGCCGGATCCGTCCGAGCAGGCCCGACGGCGGGCGGAGCGCCTGACCGCGCGGCGATGAACGTGCCACACTGACAGCGGAGAAAGGGGGCGGCCAGTGAGCGCAGTTACCGCCTACGCGGCGATGTCGGCGACCGAGCCGCTGAGAAAGACGATCATCACGCGACGAGAGGTCGGGCCCCATGATGTCCAGTTCGACATCCATTTCTCCGGCATCTGTCATTCCGACCTGCACACTGTGCGCAGCGAGTGGGGAGAGACCCACTACCCGATCGTTCCCGGCCATGAGATCGCCGGCGTCGTAACCAAGGTCGGACCGGAGGTCACCAGGCACAAGGTCGGCGACCGGGTGGGTGTCGGGTGCATGGTCGACTCGTGCCGCCACTGCCCCAACTGCCAGGCCGGCCTCGAGCAGTACTGCATCGGATCGGGAACGATCTTCACCTACAACAGCATCGGGCGGGATGGAGAACCCACGCAAGGCGGTTACAGCGGAGCAATAGTCGTCGATGAGAACTACGTCCTACGCATCCCGGACGCCCTGCCTTTGGACGCTGCCGCACCGCTGCTGTGCGCCGGGGTCACGCTGTACTCGCCGCTGCGGCATTGGGGTGCCGGGTCTGGCAAGAACATCGCGATCGTCGGTCTCGGCGGCTTGGGCCATATGGGTGTGAAGTTGGCCAAGGCGATGGGCGCTGAAGTCACCGTGCTGAGCCAGTCGTTGAAGAAGATGGAAGACGGCCTGCGCCTAGGGGCAGATGCCTACTACGCCACCAGCGATCCGGATACGTTCACCGCGCTGGACGGTGAGTTCGATCTGATCGTCAACACCGTCTCGGCCAATCTGCCGATCGGCGATTATCTGGGTCTGCTCGCGGTTGACGGCACGCTGGTCGAGCTCGGTCTTCCCGAACACCCCATTGCGGTGCCGGTGTTTCCGCTGGCCGGCGGACGCCGCAGCTTGTCGGGTTCGATGATCGGCGGAATTCCAGAAACCCAGACGATGCTCGACTTCTGCGCCGAGCACGATGTCACGCCCGAAATCGAAGTCATCCAGCCGGATTACATCAACGAGGCCTACGAGCGGCTCTTGGCCAGCGACGTCCGCTACCGGTTTGTCATCGATACCGCTTCGCTACGCGAGGGGTAGCGGCTCGGTCTGTGTCGGCCTACTTCGAAGGTGCCAACGCGTAGGGCACCGGCCCCGGCGCCTCCGGGGTGCCGGGGATTTCGGTGCCCCCGAGCGGGCACCGGGCCGTCTCGGGCACCTTGATCAGTGCGATGAGCCCGATTCCGCAGGCGGCCATCATGTAGAACGCGGGCACCAGGTTGTTCCCGGTCTCGCCGATCAGCCATTCGTTGATTGCCGGTGCGGTACCGCCGAACAGCGACGTCGACACGTTGTAGGCGATCGCGAAGCCCGCGAAGCGCACTTGGGTGGGGAACATCGCCGGGAACATCGCCGAGATGGTTGCGAGCTGCGGCACATACAGCAGGCCCAGCACCGCGAAGGCGATGACGGCGCCGGCGATGTTGGTCGACATCAACAGGAACATCGGCACCACGGCGATGCTCAGGCCGATCATCGAGCACCACCACAGCGGTTTTCGGCCCACCCGATCCGACAGCAGGCCGGCGAACGGCAGGAACACCATCATGGTGAGCATGCCGATGATGGGCACCACCAGCGACCAGTTGGCCGAGAGTCCGATCGATGAGTCCAGATAGGTCGGCATGTAGGACAGCAAGGTGTAGTTGACGACGTTGAGCGCGACCACCAGGCCACCCAGCCGCAGCAGCGGCCCGCGGTAGCGGACCAGCAGATCCTTGAACTCGGTACCGATGCGTTCCTCTTGCTCGCCGTGTTCCTCGAGGTCGCGAAAGACCGGCGTCTCCTCCAGGCGCGTTCTGAGGTAGATGCCCACCAGGCCCAGCGGCGCGGCTACCAGGAACGGGAGCCGCCAACCCCACACGTTCATCTGGTCCTCGGTCAGCACCACCGAGAACCCGAGCATCAGCAGCGCCCCGGCCGAGAAACCGGCCAGCGTGCCGACTTCCAGGAAGCTGCCCATGAACCCGCGGCGGCGTGACGGGGCATATTCGGCCATGAACGTCGCCGCACCGCCGTACTCGCCGCCGGTCGAGAAGCCCTGGATCATCCGCAGCACCACCATCAGGGTGGGCGCCCAGAACCCGATGCTGGCGTAGCTCGGGACCAAGCCGACGCAGAAGGTGGCGCCGGCCATCAGCAGGATGGTGATCGCCAATATCTGGCGACGGCCGAGCCGGTCGCCGAGCGGGCCCCAGATGAAGCCGCCCAGCGGTCGCACCAGGAATGACACCGCGAAGGTCATCAGCGCCAGCAGCGTCGCGGTCGCGGTGTCCCCCGGGAAGATGGCGGTGGAGATGTAGCCCACGCCGTAGGCGTAGATGCCGTAGTCGAACCATTCGGTGGCGTTGCCGATCGCCGACGCCGCGATGGCTTTTCGCAGGACGCCGGGCGGCTGCTCCTCTTCGACGCTGGATTGCTTGTTCTGCTCGGAGCCTTCGGCCTCCACGGATCCTCCTCGCGCTAACGCATCTGACACTACGAGGATCGACGACGTATCGCAGCAGATACTCCGACCTCGTCCCAGGATCAGCCCCAGCAGCGGCCTTAGGATCGCGAGGCGAATGCGGCGTCGCGGAGCCAGTCACGTTCTTGCAGATAGCGTTCCGCGAGCCGGGTGGTCCCGGCCGGGTATCCGTCGACGAATGCGATCGCGGCATCGGCGTCGGCGTGCGAGGCGACCCATGCGGTCAACATCAGCCGGCGCAGCATGACGAACGTGGGGATCATGTTCAGGTGGTCGTCGGGCAGCTCCCGCACATCGCGGTAGCCGCACACCCAACCTGCGATCATCGTCTCGGCAGCCGGGGTGTCCTCGATGAAAGAGACCACCGCCCCCAGGTCGGCGAGGTGCCAGGACCACCCGCAGTCGTCGAAGTCGATGACAGTCGGGGCGCGGTCCGGCGCGGCCGGGTCCACCATCAGATTCGACATCCGCAGGTCGGCGTGGATGAGACCGAATCGGTCTGGGCCGCATCCGAATTCGGTCAACATGCGGGCCACCTCGGCCGCCGCCTTCTCGACAATGTCGATGTCGCGGGGTTTCAAGCCCGGCGCGAGCCGCCAGTCGCCCCAGCGCGGCCACGGACCGAGGATGGCCGCCACGTCCCAGCAGAAGCGGGTGAAGTACGCCGGAGCGGCCCAGCCCCGGACATGTTCATGCATGATCGCGGTCATCCGGCCGAGCTCTTCGAATCCGACGGCGTCCGGCGCGTGCTCGGCAGTGCAGCCCGGGATGTAGCTGACCGCATCGACGTAGAGTGGCCCCGAGGGGCTGCCGATCCGGGGCTGCGGCCGGGTGGTCACCACCGCACGACCGTCACCCGCCCGAATGAGCTGCGGAGTCCGCACCGTGGTCTGCTCTCGCAGCGCCGCCATCCAGCTCAGCTCTGAGCGAATGGCCGCCAGCGAGTGATAGCCCGGCCGATGCACCCGCAAGACCATCGGGTTGCCGTCGTCGACGAGGTAGGTGGCGTTCTCCGACAGGCTCAACAGACGCAGCGGACCGTCCTCGGGGCGACCGTATTCGGGCAACGCCGACCGGGCGTGACGCTCATGGTCGGGCGGCAGGCCGGTCATGCAAGACAGTCTGGCCGAGCGCTCGGCGCTTCAAGCGCCCGGACCGTGGGAGGCTAGATTCTGGATGTGACCCGCGCTTCCGGTGCGGGCCGGTTCGCGCCGAGCCCGTCGGCCGATCTGCACATCGGCAACGTTCGTACCGCGGTGCTGGCCTGGCTGTTCGCCAAGTCCACCGGGCGGCGGTTCCTGATGCGGGTGGAAGATCTCGATGACCGCACCCGAGCCGACGTCGCCCGCCGCCAACTCGCCGATCTCACCGCGATCGGGCTGACCTGGGACGGCCCGGTGGAATGGCAGTCCGACCACCGCGACCGCTACGACTCGATGGTCCAGCGGCTGATCGCCAACGATCTCGTGTACGAATGTTATTGCAGCAGAAAGGACATCGCGCAAGCACCGCGCGCCCCGCACGCACCTCAGGGCGCCTATCCCGGCATCTGCCGGGACCTCTCCGCCAGCGAACGTGCGCAGAGACGGAGCGAGGCGGGGCGGCCGCCGGCGCTGCGGCTGCGCACCACCGAGAGCACCTACACGGTCACCGACATCGTGCACGGGCGCTACACCGGAATCGTCGACGACTTCGTGGTGCGCCGCGGCGACGGTGTCGCGGCCTACAACCTCGCCGTCGTCGTCGACGATGCCGCGCACGGAGTAGATCAGGTGGTGCGCGGCGACGACCTGCTGTCCTCGTCACCGCGGCAGGCATATCTCGCCGCGCTGCTGGGCCACCCGGAGCCGACCTATGCCCATGTCCCGTTGGTGCTCAACGCCGACGGCGCCCGGCTGGCGAAACGCGACGGTGCGGTGACCTTGACCGAGATCGGCGCACAGCGCGCGTTCGCGCAGATCACCGAGTCGCTGGGCTGGCCGGCAGCGACCCTGGACGGGTTGCTGGCGCAGTTCGACCCGGCCCGGTTGCCCCGGCAGCCCTGGATCTACTCCCCGGCGACGCTCAGACCCTGACCGGCATGCTGGCCAGCCCGCGCAGCGTCAGGTTCGGCTTGTACTGCGGTTCGCCGTCCAGCCCCGCTCCCGGGAACCGGGCGGTCACCTTCGACAGCGCGACCGCGGCTTCCAGCCGCGCGAGCGGAGCGCCGAGGCAGAAGTGCGGCCCCTTGCCGAAGCCGAGGTGCCGAATCGAGCCGCGGTCGGGGTCGAACTCGTCGGGGCGCTCGAACAGGGCCGGATCTCGGTGCGCCGCTGCCAGCAGCATCATCATGATGTCGCCCTTGGGCACGGTGACGTCCCCGATCGTCATGTCGCCCGCGCCGGCGATTCGGGACGCCAGCTGCACCGGCGGGTCGTAGCGCATGGTCTCCTCCACCACTGCCGACGCCCGCTGCGGATCGCGGGCCAGCGCCGTCCACTGCTCGGGACGGCGCAGCATCGCCAGGATGGCGTTGGCGATCAGGTTGACCGTCGTCTCGTGCCCGGCGATCAGCAGCAAGTTGCAGGTGGCGACGATCTCTTCCGCGGTGAGCTGGTCTCCGGACTCCTCCACCTGGATCAACCCGGACATCAGGTCGTCGCCGGGTTCCCTGCGCCGCTGCTCGACGAGTTCGGCGAGGTAGCCTCGCAGCCAGCGACCCGCCTGCATCCGTTCGTCGAGATTGTCGGGCGCTTCGCCGGTCACGGCGATCACCGGGTCCAGCGCCTGGGCCAGTAACGCCGACGCCCGCCTGAACTTGGGCTCGTCCTCGACGGGCACGCCGAGCAGCCGGCAGATCACCGCCACCGGCAGCGGATAGGCCAGATCGGCTATCACGTCGAAGTGGCCTCGCTCCTCGGCCTGGTCCAGCAGAGCGTCGACCAGTGCGCTGATGTCGGGTTCCAATGCCTTGACCACGCGCGGCACGAAGGCCTTGCTCACCAGTCCGCGCAGCCGGGTGTGGTCGGGCGGATCGAGGAACAAGAAGCCCGGCGGGCCCAGCGGACGCGGTTCGGCCCCCGCGGCGATCTGGCGTTGGGCGATCGTGGACTTGAGCCGGTCGCTGGACGACGCCGGATGCCGGAACACCTCGTCGCACTCGTCGAAAGACGCGAAGACCGTCAGGTTGGATTCCGGCAACTGCAGCGGCCCCTGCTCGCGGATGCGCCGGTACACGGGGTATGGGTCGGCCCGGTTGGCCGGGTCGAGCAACTGCAGCAGCAGGGCCTGCGAATCGACGCTTGTCGTCATGGTGACATTGTGCCTGCGCCGGTCCCGTAGAAACGGCCCAGAACTTCTTCGCGCAGCGAGTCGAAGTCGCCCGCCGGAATGGACTCGCGGATCCGGTCGACGAGTCCGAGGGTGAAACGCTCGTTGTGGATGGTGCACAGCGTCGAGGCCAGCATCTCCTTGGCCTTGAACAGGTGGTGGATGTAGCCGCGGGTGTAGTGCGTGCAGGTGTAGCAGTCGCAGTCCGGGTCGATCGGGGTGAAGTCGCGGCGATACCGCGCGCCGGTGATGTTGTAGCGGCCGGTCGCCGAGTAGACCGATGCGTTGCGGGCGACCCGAGACGGCGACACGCAGTCGAAGGTGTCGATGCCGGCGGCCACGGCGGCGAACAGGTCGTCGGGTTCGCTGATGCCGAGCAGGTGCCGCGGCTTGTCGTCGGGCAGCTCACCGGTGACCCATTCGACGATGGTCGCCAGGTTCTGCTTCTCCAGCGCGCCGCCGATGCCGTAACCGTCGAACCCCCGGCCGTGCTCGTCGATGATGGACATCAATCCGCGGGCGGCGGCGCGGCGCAGGTCCTCGTACTGCGCGCCCTGCACCACCCCGAACAGAGCCTGCTCCGGGCGCCCCGGGTTCTCGGCGTGCAGCCGCCGGTGCTCGTTCAGGCAGCGCACGGCCCAGTCGTGGGTGCGCCGCACCGACCGTTCCTGATAGCCGCGGGTGTTCACCAGCGTGGTCAGCTCGTCGAAGGCGAAGATGATGTCGGCGCCGAGTTGACGCTGGATGCGCATCGACACCTCGGGGGTGAATCGATGCGTCGATCCGTTCAGGTGCGAACGGAAGGTCACCCCGTCGTCGTCCACGTGTGCGAGCCGTTCCTTGCCGGCGGCGATGATGTCGTCGGCCTGCACGCGTTGGGTGTCCATCGCGAGCACCTTGCGGAAACCCGCGCCCAGCGAGAGCACCTGGAATCCACCGCTGTCGGTGAACGTCGGCCCTGGCCAGTTCATGAAGGCGCCCAAGCCGCCGGCCTCCTCGACGATGTCCGGGCCCGGTTGCAGGTACAGGTGATAGGCATTGGCCAGAACAGCCTGTGCCCCATGCTCTTTCATGGCCTCGGGGAGCACCGCTTTGACGGTGGCCTGGGTGCCGACCGCGATGAACGCCGGGGTACGAATCTGCCCGTGCGGCGTGCGGATGACCCCGGTCCGCCCACGTCGTCCGGGCAGTTCGGCCTGCACGCTGAAGAACTCTTCGTTCACCTTCTCACCTTGGTCGGTAGCCAACCGGTGACACCGCTCGGGTACCGATTTTTCGTCAATCGCCCTACCCGCATGATCAGGGCACACCATACTGCTGGGGATGGTCCGCGGGTCTTGCCGGATCACGACAACCATAAGGAGGACAGTGGTGAAGCGAGGTCTTCTCATCGGGGTGAGCGGCGCGGCGTTGTTCATCGCAGGCTTGTCGGGTTGTTCCTCGGACAACAGTTCGTCGTCGGAGACCACCGGGGCGAATACGACGGCCAACGCAACCGCGGGGGCCGGCAATGCCACGGTCACCATCGACGGTAAGGATCAGGACATCTCCGGCACCGTCGTGTGCTCGTCGATGGGCGGCAACATGAACATCGCGATCGGGGAGGCGACCACCGGCATCACCGCGGTGATCAGCGAAGACGACAGCCCGGCGGTCCGTTCAGTGGCTCTCGGCAACATCGACGGCGTCACGATGGGCTTCACCGAGGGCGCTGGCCAGGGCGATGCCACCGCCGAGAAGGACGGCGACACCTACCGGGTGAAGGGCACGGCAACCGGCGTCGACATGGCCAACCCCATGCAGCCGGTCAACAAACCGTTCGAGCTCGAGGTCACCTGCCCCTGAGCAACACCGGCCAGTTAGCCCGGCATCCGCCCAATCGGCTCTATTGGCGGCGAAAAATCTCTACGCTGACCCGGATGAGGGGGCTAGCCCGAAGCGGAGGGTGGAGATGAAACTCGTTGCTGTACTCGGAATGGTCGGCGGGCTCATCGCCGCGCCGGTGATCACAGCCCAGCCGGCGTCGGCAACGTTGTGCGATGACGCCGGCTGCGTGCCCTACGTGGACCGCGGTGTGCAGCAGGGCGCGTCATGCGTGTTCACCGGCCTCCGCTACGTGTTCGGGTTGGACGCCGCGGGCAACACCCTCATCTGCAACAACAGGAACACGTGGGTGTCCGCAGCGCCACTGATCGGTATCCGTGCCGTGGGCCAGCCCTGCGACGGGAACACCGGATTGGCACAGTCACCCGGCGGCATGGTGTTGAGCTGCGGTGACTCAGGGTGGATCACAGACTTCAGCTCTATCTACTTCTGAGCGAGCCGCACAGCCCAGCCACGCGCGGCCGGAGTCGCGCACCTTCCGAACGTCTTGCACACAACCTGATTGACTGCAGGGGCGGGACGAACGAAGGAGAGAACCTGATGGCAGACAATGTTGCGGTCGGTCCGCTGACACACACCGTCAGCTATGCGGGCCACCGGATTCCGGTGGTGTACGAGCAGGCCGCGAGGATTCTGCAGGCCATGGACGAAGCGCGGGTCGGACTCCACACGCTGATCGGCGCGCCGGTCACGGCGGCCGACACCGGCCAGACCGAGGGCCGATACCTGCTCATCGGTCCGGGTATTCCCGTCTTGATCGAGGGACCGCTCATCGAGGAATCGCCGTTGACGATGCCCGGCGCCTGACCCGTCAGCCGAGCTGGCGACGCACGTCAAGCAGGTGGTGGCACACCTCGTGCAGCGTGTGCGCCGCCACCCAGCGCAGCGTGCGCTCTCCGCGCTCCGGCCAGGTGTAGACCAGGCGGCGTTCCCAGTCAGCCGCGTCGAGCCGATCCAGGGCGTTCACGAGCAGCCGGGCGGCCGCCGTCAGCTCCTCGGCCACCTGTGCCGGGTCCTGCTCGGCGTAGCCGTCGTGCCCCACCCGTTCGTCACGGCCCATCGGCACAGCTTCGGGCAGGTCTACCCTGCGGGCCAGCAACACCCGTTCCCGCTGAACGAGCAGCACGTCGCGGACATGGCAGGTGTATTCCAGCGGCGACCACAGGTCGGGCCGGGTCCGTCCCGCCAACGCGGGCCGTGCAGTAGTGGTCATCAACCTCGACAGCTCGGCGACGCCCACGCGGATGTCGTCGCCGGATCGCGTAGCGGCATCCAGGTCGTAGGAGTACCCGCACTCCCGGCATTGATCCACCATCGGACTCCTGTACCCCTCGCGTAAGGCTCAATCAACGGCCACATGGCGGCACAGGCACTGACAAGCATCCCGACACGAACATGTTGTGCTCCTGAATGTCGAGCCCCGACTCGCGAGGCGCTCTTGCCGGGATACCGGTTGGTGCCGACCACTTCTCCATCCGAGCGACTTATCGAATCCAGCCGATACCACAAGAACTTCCTTTTCAGCAGGCGATCGGCGCATAATTCACCCAAGAAGTTCATAGCGGTGCCGGAGGGGTGCCTCTATCCGGCCCATACGTTAGGGGGTCGCTCATGACGACCGCGATGTCAGGTTATGACGGTTGTGTGGGTCGAGTCGGAGCGTTAGCAGTCGCCCTCGGCGTAGGGCTGGCAATCGCGTCGCTGCCCGCGGTGGCGTGGGCTGATGGCACCGGAGGCGCCGGTTCCGCGGATTCGAGCTCATCGTCAGGCACGGGCGAGGATGCCGAGGGTTCTGCCTCAGATGGTTCGTCTACGGGGTTGGGCGGCGGGTCATCGGATTCCGGCGACGATGCTCCAGTTGGTGATGTCTCAGAGGACGGCGCGGCTTCGGATATCGAGAGCGACATCGCCGCTGAGCTCTCAGGCAACATCGCCGAGACCGATTCGGGGACAGACGAATTCCCCGATAATGGTTCAGGCGGATCCGAGTCCACGGATGTCGGTGAGATCATCGAAATGGACGATGCTGCGGCATCTGTTGCGGACGCCCGCGAGGGCTCTCCAGCTTCGATCGGCTCTTCTCGCGGTTCCGATTCGATCGAATTGTCGTCGGCAGACGAGATCGACCTGTCGGCCAGGATGGCGAGCGGGGGGTTGGTCGAGGCTGCTTCGGCTCCGGAGCTAGTGGCAGTAGTCGATTCAGCTCTTGATGCCCCGGCCGCCGTGCCGATGGCGGGGTATGCGGATCTAGCTGCCGAAGGTGCGGATCTAGCGGTGCCGGTGATGACGGCAGCGCCGCAGGTCTCAGCACCGGAAGCGGCGGACGGGCCGCAGGCACAGTCGTCGTCTTGGCTGAGCGATCTCGGCTCCGGCGGAACCCCGGCCGCAACGCCGATCGTGTGGACCGCAGCCGCCTTCGCCCGCCGTGACATCAAGCCGAACGCCGCTGTCGGCGTCGCTCCTGGAGCGACGGATGCTGGCCAGACAGGTGAGCCGCTCGACCCCGCCACCCGGACCGCACCCAGCGCCGCCGCATCGGCCAACCGTGCGCCCATCGCCCTCAACGACGGACCGTTCACCGTCAATGCGGGCAAGACGTTGACGATGACCTATGCCCAGTTGGTAGGCAATGACACCGACCCAGATGGCGATGCTTTGGCGGTGAACTCGGTATGGGCACCGGCCGGTGCCGTGGTCAAGAACAACCCCGCCACCAAGACCGTCACCTACGCCCCCGCACCGAACGACACCGGACCCGCGTCGTTTGTCTACCGGACCAAAGACGCCACCGGAACCACCAGCGCCAACGTCGCCAAGGTGACAGTGACCGTGGTTCCGGCGGCCAACCGTGCACCCACCGCCGTAAACGACGGACCGTTCACCGTCAATGCGGGCAAGACGTTGACGTTGACCTATGCCCAGTTGGTAGGCAATGACACCGACCCAGATGGCGATGCTTTGGCGGTGAACTCGGTATGGGCACCGGCCGGTGCCGTGGTCAAGAACAACCCCGCCACCAAGACCGTCACCTACGCCCCCGCACCGAACGACACCGGACCCGCGTCGTTTGTCTACCGGACCAAAGACGCCACCGGAACCACCAGCGCCAACGTCGCCACCGTGAACGTGACAGTGAACCCGGCGGCCAACAAAGCACCTAAAGCCGTCAACGACGGGATGTTCTTCGTCAGGCAGGGAACGTCGTTGACGATCACCCACGCCCAACTGGTCGGCAATGACACCGACCCCGACCTCGCCAACGGCGACAGCCTGACCAATTTGGCGGTCAATTCGGTGTGGGCACCGGCCGGTGCGGTGGTCAAGAACAACCCCGCGACCAAGACCGTCACCTACACGCCGGAGGCCGGCTACACCGGCCCCGCATCGTTTGTCTACCGGGTCAAAGACTCCACCGGAACCACCAGCGCCAACGTGGCGACGGTGCACATGACGGTGACTTCAGGGCCCAGTAGCGCTCCCACGGCCGCCGATGACGGGCCGTTCATCGTCAGGCAGAACACGCCGTTGACTTTGAGCTACGCACAGTTGGTGGGCAACGACACCGACGCGGACGGCGACCGCTTGGCGGTGAACTCGGTGTGGTCACCCGCCGGAACGAAAGTCGTTAACGACGAAGCGAATAGGACCGTCACCTATACACCGGCAGCCAACTACACCGGCCCCGCATCGTTTGTCTACCGGGTCAAAGACTCCACCGGAACCACCAGCGCCAACCTGGCGACCGTGACGGTCACGGTGACGTCGGCAGCCAATAGCGCACCCACGGCGGTGTGGGACGAGGGACCGTTCTTCATCAATGCCGGTGAGACATTGACAATCCCTTACGCCCAGCTGGTGGGCAACGACATGGACCCGGATCTGGGCGTCGGCGACACTCTGTCTGTCCATTCAGTCTCAGTGTGGGCGGACGACGCTTTCGTTGTGACGAACGACGCTGCCACCGAGACCGTCGCATTTACTCCACCGGTCGATTGGCGAGGGCCGGCTGGGTTCTACTACCGCGTCGAAGACTCAACCGGAACCACCAGCGCCGACGTTGCCCTCGTCACTGTGTGGGTAAACGGCAACACCCCACCCGAAGCAACGGCCACCATAGGCGCACCCAACGCCGCGACAGGCGTGGTCACCGGCACCATCACCGCCGCCGACGATGACGGAGACGCCCTCACCTACAGCGCCCCGGCCACCACCGCCAAGGGCACCGTCCAAATCACCAACACCGGAGCATTCACCTACACCCCCACCGCCACCGCACGACACACCGCCTCGGCCGCCAATGCCACCGCCACCGACAAACAAGACACCTTCAGCGTGAAGGTCGACGACGGCAACGGCGGCATGGTGACGGTGCAGGTCACCGTGATGATCAGCCCCGCCAACGCCAAACCGACCGCCAAAACGTCAGTCGGCACACCCAATTCCTCCACCGGTGTGGTCAAGGGCACCGTCACCGCCAGTGACCCCGATAAGGACAAACTCACTTACAAGGTTCCCGCCACCACCGCCAAGGGCAAAGTGACCATCACGAGCACCGGCGCCTTCACCTACACCCCGACCAAAGCCGCCCGGGAGAAAGCCGCCGCGTCCAACGCGACCGCCGCCGACAAAAAGGACACCTTCACCGTCACCGTCACCGACGGCCATGGCGGCACGCTCAAAGTCAATGTCACCGTGGCCATCAAGCCTGCTGCTTCTGTTCTTGCGCGGCCCCTCACCAGTTACACGATCAAGGACAGATACGGAGGTTCGAGGAACCATACCGGAATCGACCTTGCAGCAGACACGGGTACAAACGTCTATGCAGCCGCTGATGGCGTCATCTATTTCGAGGGATGGGGAACAGACACCAAGGACGGCCCCGGCAGACGCTCGAACTGGATGGGGGCGTCAGCCGGCATCAGCGTACTCATCTATCACGCAAGCCTCGGGATATACACCGGCTATGCCCATCTGAGCAATACTGTGGTCGATCAAGGCCAGTCGGTCAAGAAGGGCGACAAGATCGGAGAAGTAGGTTGCACAACTCGGACCAAGGGCGGCTGTGAAGGCCCTCATCTCCACTTCGAGGTACTTAAGGCGCCTCTCAATAGCGCGACCGGAATCGATGGTCGCGTAAACCCCGAGAACTACTTGAAGTTCTGAGGTCATTCAAGGGCGACCCACCGAGATTCGATTGGTTTATGCATTTCGCAATGAATACAAACGCAATTCGCGCAAAAGTCCATGATCCGTGCGGGAGCTACCGCACCGGTACTGGTGCGCGGGGTAGAAGGAGAACCGAATAGGCCAGCGCGACGTCGCTGGCATGTTCACGCACGCCGCGTGTGAAAAATATAGCCGCGATTGCGGCCCGCCGGAAGAGTGTCCAAACGGGTCCAAAGCGGGTCCATGAACCGCCCCGAAAGGCGACCAGCTATCCCCATCTAGCTGCATAAACAGCCGGCGAGAAGTGGCGGTGGCGGAGGGATTTGAACCCTCGGACGGGGGTTACCCGTCACACGCTTTCGAGGCGTGCTCCTTAGGCCGCTCGGACACGCCACCGGGTGGCAGCTTACCGAACCGCGCCGGGGTCGAACCAATCAAGGCTGTCGCTGCCGGCCGAAGAACTCCGCCAGCAGCGCGGCGCATTCGGCGGCCAACACCCCGCCGCGGACCTGCGGCCGATGGGTGAGGCGGCGATCGCGCACGACGTCCCAGAGCGAGCCGACGGCGCCGGTCTTGGGTTCCCACGCCCCGAACACCAGCCGCGCGACCCTGGCCATCACCAGCGCCCCCGCGCACATGGTGCAGGGTTCCACCGTGACGGCCAGCGTCGTCCCGTCCAGCCGCCAGCCGTCCCCGACCGCGGCCGCCGCCGAGCGCATGGCCAGGATCTCGGCGTGGGCCGTGGGATCGCCGAGCGCCTCGCGGGCGTTGCCGGCGCGGGCCAGCTCGGCGCCGTCGGCGGCAAAAACCACCGCGCCGATCGGAACATCAACGGGCCCGGCCAGGCGGGCGGCATCCAGCGCGACGCGGACGAGGTCGTCGTCGGACCTCACCGATCGAAGCGATCGATCACGGTCGAGAGTTCGTCGGCGAAGCCCATCTCGTGGGCGATGCGGCCCAACTGTTCGTCGGCGTAGAGATCGGTCTCGGCGACGATGACGCCCAGCACCGCGGCCGAGAGTCCGATGTCGGACAGCACCCCCAGATCGCCCTCCTCGAAAGGTTCTGCATCCTCCAACTCGTCGAAATCGACGTCGGCATCGAGTCGGTCCAGCGCCTCGGCGGCGATGTCATACTCCAGCGCCGCGGTGGCATCCGAGAGCAGCAACCGGGTTCCCGACGGCGCCGGCCGCACGATGATGAAGAACTCGTCGTCGACGTCGAGCAGGCCGAAGACCGCGCCGGCGCTGCGGATCTCGCATAGTTCCTGCTCGGCGGCCCTCAGGCTGGCAAGCGCCGCCGCGCGCATCGGCGAGCAGCGCCAGGCGCCGTCCTCCCGGACCACCGCGACACCGAAGCCGTCGACATCGTCGGCGGCCTCGGTTCTGGCGGCTGCGCGCTGTGCACACATTTCGGATTACGCTAGTCGCGACCAGGCTCTTTGACCAGATGCCGGACCTCCGGCCGGGCGGGCTCGGACCCGGACGATGTGCCAATCTTGAGGCGTGACGAAGGCACCCGTTTGTGTTCTCGGTCTGGGGCTGATCGGCGGATCGGTGATGCGCGCGGCCGCCGCGGCCGGGCGCGAGGTGTTCGGCTACAACCGGTCAGCCGACGCCGCACGGTCGGCCCGGTTCGACGGTTTCGATGCGACCGAGGACCTGGACCAGGCGCTGACCCGAGCTGCCGGGACCGGGGCACTGATCGTGTTGGCCGTTCCGATGCCCGCGGTGCCCGACATGCTGACCCGCATCCGCGACAGCGCACAAGGGTGCGCACTGACCGACGTCACCAGCGTGAAAGGCGCTGTGCTCCAAGAGGTCCGAAAGGCACAGCTACTGGATCGGTTCGTCGGCGGGCACCCGATGGCCGGCACCGCGCAGTCGGGCTGGGCCGCCGGTGATCCCCGGCTGTTTGTGGATGCGCCGTGGGTTGTCGGCGTGGACGACCACGTCGATCCGCGCGTGTGGGAGATGGTGGTGGAGTTGGCGCTGGACTGCCGCGCGGTGGTGGTTCCGGCCCGGTCCGATGAGCACGACGCCGCCGCAGCCGCCGTCTCGCACCTGCCGCACCTTCTGGCCGAAGCGCTCGCGGTCACCGCGGACGAAGTGCCGTTGGCATGGGCGCTGGCCGCCGGCTCATTCCGGGACGGAACCCGGGTGGCCGGCACCGCACCCGATCTGGTCCGGGCGATGTGCGAAGCGAACTCGCCGGCGCTGTTGCCGGCCCTGGATCGGGCTGTCGACCTGCTGTCCCGGGCTCGCGACGCTCTCGACACGACGGGGTCCGTAGCTGAACTGGTCGAATCGGGGCATGCGGCACGGTTGCGCTACGACAGTTTCAGCCGACCCGAGATCGTCGCCGCCGTCGGCGAAAACTGGCGAGCGGAACTGGCCGCGGCCGGCCGCGCGGGCGGTGTGATCAGATCCGCTCTGCGAGTCCTGGATAGTCCAGAGGAAAGCCCTCGTCGTCGACCGTGATCACGGTGTCGGCCACCGGCGACCGCAGCGCGATGCCGGCTGCGGTGCTGTTGTAGTCGATCGTCTCCGGCTCCACCGACAGCGACGGCATCCCCACATAGACCACCGGAAGGCTCACCGACTCGGTCCGTCGGTGCAGGTCGGTGCGGCGGATCGGCAACGCGTTGAAGAACGGGCTGAACACCACGTCGACGTCGACAGCACCTTCGTAGGCGGCCCGCGTCATCTGGTTCTGGCGGTCTCGGATGACCCACATGTTCTCTTCGTCGCGCGCGATCGACATCTGCCGCTCCCGTTCGGCGAGGGTGACCGTCAGCGAGAGTCGTTTGGTCGCACCGGCGTCATCGGTCAGAAGATCGTAGGAAGCGCTGAACGCCGGGTGCGCTCCGGCGGCGCCGGCGACGATCCGGCCGTAGGCCTTGATCCGCTTCCCGGACAAGTGCACCCGGACCGACTCCATCCTCGGCACGTCGTGTCCCCGCCAGGTCAGGATCGCCGACCATGCGCTCTCGTTGTCCTCGGTCCGGGCAGCGCTCACCGTTCTACCGTAGGCGACCGGACCCCACCTTCGTAGCCCGAAGCGGTGACCGGTCTAGCGCTGGTTCGTGATTCCAGTGCCACCTCGTCACCCAACAGTGGCTGCGGCATCTGTCGGAGCCGCCCGCTGCCCGGCACCGACAGCCATACGGCGAACGCCAGTGCGGCGTCGAGGATCAGCGCCAATGCGGTGACCATCAGCGCCCCGACCAACGCGATGTAGAACTCACGCGTCTTGATCCCGTCGATCAGGTAGCGCCCCAGACCGCCCAGACTGGCGTAGGCGGCGACGGTCGCGGTCGCCACGATCTGCAGCGTCGCCGTGCGCAACCCGCCGAGGATCAGCGGCAGCGCGTTGGGGACCTCGACCCGCAGCGCCACCCGCAGTTCGGTCATTCCCATCGCACGCGCGGCGTCGACGACGCCCCGGTCGACGTTGGCGATGCCCGAGTACGTCCCGGCTAGCAACGGCGGAATACCCAACAGCATCAACGCAACGGTCGGCCCTACCAGGCCGAGGCCCCACATCAGCACCCCGAGCAGCAGTACACCCAGCGTCGGCAGCGCCCGCAGCGCGTTCACCCCGGTGACGACCAGAAAGGTGCCGCGGCCGGTATGGCCGATGATCAACCCGACCGGAACCGCGATCAGCGCGGAGAAGACCACCGCGATGGCCGTGTACTGCAGGTGCTCGGCAATCCGGGCGGCCAGTCCGGCAGGCCCGCCCCAGTTGGCGGCGGTGAAGATGAACGACAACGCGTCCTGCAGGAAGTTCACGCCGCACCTGCCCCCGCGCGGGTCCAAGGCGTCAACATTCGTCCGGCCAGCATGATCAGCGTGTCGATGACGATGGCCAGCACGAAGATGGCGATGATCCCGCCGATGATCTGATCACTCTTGTTCGCCTGGTACCCGTCGGTGAACCAGGTGCCCAGGCCACCGATACCGATCACCGAGCCCACCGCGACCATCGAGATGTTCGTCACGGCCACCACCCGCAGGCTGGCAACCAGAACCGGAAGCGACAGCGGCAGATCCACTTTCAGCATTCGCGTCAACGGCCGGTAGCCCACTGCGGTGGCTGCGTCCTGGACCGGCCCAGGCACCGCGTCCAGAGCTTCGGGCACCGCGCGCACCAGCAGGGCGGTGGTGTAGAGGGTCAGCGCAACGATGACGTTGGCCTCGTCGAGAATGCGGGTTGGGATGATCAGGGGCAGCGCGACGAACAGCGCCAGCGAGGGGATGGTGAAGACGATGCTCGCGGTCACCGTGGTCAGTCTCCGCAGCACTGTGGTTCGCTGCACGATCGCACCCAGCGGAACGGCGATCACCAGCCCGAGCACGACCGGAATCAACGACAACCGCAGGTGAATCTGGGTGAGGGCCCAGAGTTGGTCCAGATGGGTGAGCAAGTAGCGCACGGCTACCCCGACTCCCGGACCTGCCGACGTTTCTCCAGCGCCGCCAGCACATCGTCGGCCTTCACCCCGCCGATCACCTGTTCTCTATCGTCGACTGCGACTCCCAGGCCCGACGGCGAGGACAGCGCCGCGTCCATCGCCACCCGCAGCGTGCTCTCCGGCCGGAACAGCGAACCACCGGCAATCGTGCTGTCGTACAGGGCGTTACCACCGCGATGAACCTCGACACCTTCGGCATTGATCCACCCGTACGGCGATCCGTCGGACCTGATCACCAACGCCCACTCTCCCCGGTCCAGGATCAGCGCGTCGATCTCCGGCTCGGGTACCTGACGGATCTGGTGCAGCGGCAACTTGGCGGCGCCGAGGAACTGCAGGCCGCGGTAGCCGCGGTCGGCCCCGACGAAGGCCGCCACCGCATCGTTGGCCGGGTTCGACAGCAGCCGTGCCGGCGCGTCGTACTGCTGCAGCACGCCGCCGCGACCGAAGACCGCGACCTTGTCACCGAGTTTGATCGCCTCGTCGATGTCGTGGGTGACGAACACGATCGTCTTGTGCAATTCGCTTTGCAGGCGCAGTATTTCGGTCTGCAGGTCTTCACGCACAACAGGGTCGACCGCGCTGAAAGGTTCGTCCATCAGCAGTATCGGCGGATCCGCCGCGAGCGCGCGGGCCACACCGACGCGCTGCTGCTGGCCGCCGGAGAGCTGGGCCGGATACCGGTTGGCGAGCTTGGTGTCCAGGCCGACCCGTTCCATCACCGCCAACGCGGCCTTGCGCGCGCTACGTCGCGATTCGCCCTTGAGCACCGGAACGGTCGCGACGTTGTCGATCACCCGTAGGTGCGGCATCAAGCCGGCGCTTTGGATGACGTATCCGATTCCGAGTCGAAGCTTGACCGCGTCGACCTGGGTGACGTCCTGTCCGTTGACCATGAGCGTGCCGGAGGTGGCGTCGATCATCCGGTTGATCATCCGCATCGACGTGGTCTTGCCACATCCGGAGGGGCCGACGAAGACAGTCAGTGTGCCGTCCGGCACCTCCAGGGTGAGATCGTCGACCGCGACTGTCCCGTCCGGGTACCGCTTGGTGATGTTCTCGAAGGTGATCATTCGCCGGCCGTCACTTCTGCACAGGCTGGTCGAATCCATTGGCTTTGACCCAGTTTCGCGCCGCCTCATCGGGGTCGATTCCCCGGTTGCCCGATACCGCCGTGTTGAGCTCGATGAGATCTTCGGTGGTCAACTTGGCACTGACGGCGTCGAGCACCGTCTTGAGGTCGGTGGACATCTTCTGCGAGGCGACCAGGGGAACCACGTTCGCCGCCAGAAAGTTGTTCTTCGGATCCTCCAGCACCACCAAGTTGTTCTCTTCGATAGCCGGCGACGTGCTGAAGATGTTGGCAGCAGTGACCGTGCCGTCGGTGAGGGCGCGCACCGTCGCCGGACCGCCACCGTCGCTGATCGCCACGAAGTTGGCGGGCGCGATGTCGAGACCGTAGTTCTGCTTCAGCCCCGGCAATCCTTCAGCGCGGCTCAAGAATTCCGACGGTGCGCCGAACTTCACCTGCGACGAATGCTCCGCGAGATCGGCGATGGTCTTCAGGTTCCACCTCGCGGCGGTAGCTTCGGTTACCGCGACGGTGTCCTTGTCCTCCGCGGGCGAAGGATAGAGCATCGACAGATCGCCGGGCAGCACCCGCAACAGTTCCAGCACCACGGCGTCGGCGTCGGTAACGGTGGTGTCTTTGTCGAAGTACTGCAACAGATTTCCGGTGTAGTCAGGAACCAAGTCGATCGAGTGATCTTGGACTGCCGGTATGTAGGTCTCTCTGCTACCAATTCCGAACTGCCGACTCACCTCGAATCCGTTGGCCTCCAGCGCTTGTGCGTAGATCTCACCGATGATCTTCGACTCCGGGAAGTCTGCGGATCCGACCTTGATCGACTTCAGGTCACCCGAGACCTCGCCGCCGCCCAACGGATTCGAGCTGCCACATGCCGACACCAACAGCACCAACAGTGCGATCAGCGCCAGGATCACCCGACGTCCGCTCGGCATACCCACGTCCTCTCGGCGTCGTCTGTCTCCGCGACCCTATCGGCTTGGCACCATCGAATGCGTGGGATTCGACCACCACGAATCCCGAAGTTGGTTTGATTCGACCTCGTAGCGGGCAGAATGAACATATGAGCAGCGATCCGCATACGTCGCCGGACCGGCCCGGACCCGAACGGCCCGGGAAAACGCAGGCCCCACCGGCGGCCGGCGAAACCGCCAAGGCCCCGGCCAAAGCGGCTCAGCCCGACGCCGCGACGACCTTCACCCGGCTCGCTGCAGCATGGTGGGCATTGATCATCGGCCTGCTGCTGCTGGTCGTGCTGCTTCTCTTCGTCGCGCAGAACACCGAGTCGATCATGATCAGGTTCCTCGGCTGGCAGTGGACCGCCCCACTGGGGGTCGCGTTTCTGCTGGCCGCAGTAGGTGGGGCGCTGATCACTGTGACAGCTGGCGGTGCCCGCATGATCCAACTGCGCCGCGCCGCCAAGAAAAACCTTGACGCCTGTCGCTGACCGCTCAACCGAGCCGGTTCAGGCGCTGGTCCGCAGCGCGGACAGGCCCGCGGCGATCAGCGGCGCGACCGCGTCGCCGATGTTGTCCGGGCCGTCCGCGCCTAGCCGAACCCGATAGGCGATACCCGCCGCGATGATGGCCAGTTTGAAGTACGCCAGCGCCATGTAGAAGTCCCAGTGCGCCAGCTGCTGACCCGACACCGTCGAATAGCGTTGGGCCAGTTCGTCGGCGGCGGGGATCAGCGGGGACGTCCAGGCGGCGTCAGCGTGGATCAGGTCGAACATCGGGTGGCGGTATACACACATCAGCGCGGCGTCGCTGAGCGGGTCGCCCAGCGTCGACATCTCCCAGTCCAGCACGGCGCGCACCCGGGAGGGGTCGTGCTCGTCGAGGATCGTGTTGTCGATGCGGTAGTCGCCGTGCACGATCGACACCCGGCTCTGCGTCGGCACCGACCGCTCCAGTTCGGCGTGCAGTCGTTCCACATCGGCATCCCGAGGATCATCGGGTAGCCGGACGTGTGTCCACTGCGAACCCCACCGCCGCACCTGACGTTCGAGATAGCCGGCCGGCTTGCCGAAATCGGCCAGCCCGACCTCTCCGGGGTCCACCGCATGCAACTCGGCCAGAACCTTGATCAGCGCATCCACGCAGGCCTCGATCGTCGTCTTGTCGCCGAGGGCCTTCAGTTCCGATGCCAGGCGGACCACCCGGCCGGGCACGTACGCGACCATCTGGAACGGGGCACCCAGCACCGAGTCGTCATCGCGCATGGTGACCGCTGGTGCCACCGGGACCGCGGTGTCGGCCAGCGCGGCCACCACCCGGTACTCGCGGGCCATGTCGTGCGCCGAGGGGGTGAGGCCGTGTAGCGGTGGCCGGCGCAGCACCCACTTGTTGGCGTCGTCGCAGACCAGGAATGTCAGGTTGGACCGGCCGCCGGAGATCTGCTCGGCGCGCAACTCACCGCTGCGCACGATCCCCTCCGAACGCAGGTGCCGATCCAGCGCGGCCAGGTCGAGGCCATCGTGCCCAGAAGAAGTCACGAGTGCTTGTCTACCATCGGGCGTTCCTCGGTAGCAGGTCCCACACATGCTCGGTGCCGTTCACCCCGGCAACCGCCAATCGCCCGGTGCGGGAGGAGAGCAACCTGGTGACCGAGGCGTAGTCGACGTGAAAGGACAGCAGCCGTTCGGTACGCAGAATCTGGTGCAGCAACACGTTGATCACTCCGCCGTGGCTGAAGACGGCGACGGTGTCCTCGTGGTCGGCATCGTTCACCAAATCTTCGACCGCTGCGCGGACCCGGTTCTGGAAGGCGTCCTCGTCGACGCCGCTGGGCAGATGGCCGTCGATCAGTCGCTGCAATTCCTCGGGGCGTTCAGCGGCGATCTGTTCGATAGGGATGTAGATGGCGAGGTCGCGGTCATACTCGGCGAATCTCTCGTCGACCACGACCTCCATCCCGAGGGCGTTCGCCACCGGTTCGGCGGTCTGCACCGCGCGACGCTGGGGGCTGCTGATTACCCGGGCGATCGGGAAGCGCTCGAGCGCCCCGGGCAGCCGGCGAGCCTGATCGAACCCGGCCGGCGACAGGTCGGGATCAGAGCCCTGCCCTTCGTCGCTGCGCAGCGGCAGCGCGTGCCGGATCAACAGCAGTTGCATGCTCGGGATCCTTCCGTTCGCTGTGGTCGGGGGTCCGCCGTGGCACCTGTGCCACCATAGGGTCTCCGGTTTCATGGGGTCCCGATCGCCGACAACAAGGAGTTCGACCATGGGCTACGCCGACGAACTCTTCGACCTCACCAACCGGGTGGTGCTCGTGACAGGCGGCAGCCGCGGACTCGGCAAGGAGATGGCGTTCGCCGCGGCACGCTGCGGCGCCGACCTGGTCATCGCCAGCCGCAACATGCAGACCTGCGTCGCCACCGCCGACGAGATCACCGCCGCGACCGGACGCGCCGCGCTGCCCCACCCCGTGCACGTCGGTCGCTGGAAGCAGCTCGACGATCTGGTGAAGGCGGCGTACGACCGCTTCGGCAAAATCGACGTCCTGATCAACAACGCGGGCATGTCACCGACCTACGACAAGCTCACCGACGTCAACGAGAAGTTGTTCGACGCGGTGGTCAACCTCAATCTCAAAGGTCCGTTCCGGTTGTCGACGCTGATCGGCGAACGGATGGCGGCGGCCGGCGGCGGTGTCATCATCAACGTGAGCAGCCACGGCTCGCTGCGACCGCACCCGTCGTTCATCCCCTACGCGGCGGCCAAGGCCGGCCTCAACGCGATGACCGAGGGCCTGGCGCTGGCCTTCGGACCCACCGTGCGCGTCAACACGTTGATGCCGGGACCATTCTTGACCGACATCAGCAAGGCCTGGAACCTCGACAGCGCCGGAACGTCGAACCCGTTCGCACGCCACACGCTGCAACGCGCAGGCGAGCCCGCGGAGATCGTCGGTGCCGCGCTCTTCTTGATGTCGGACGCGTCCAGCTACACCACCGGCTCCATCGTGCGCGCCGACGGCGGCATCTCGTGATGCGCCGCCGGCTACGGGGTGACGATGTTGAAACCTGGGTCGGGACGATCGAGTACACCGATCAGCGATTGCAGCGCCTGCGCATCGCCGGTGACCTCCAGGCCCGGCGAGGTCATGTCTCCTGTCGCGGCGATGATCAACCGCACCTTCGATTCCACCCGCAGCGTGGCATCAGCCGAGCCGTCACCGGACGGCACCTCGCGGTGTACGAGCACGCCGTTACGTAGCGCCAGCCGGTGCGTCGTCCCCAGATCGGCGAAGGTGACGTCGACCGTCACGTCAAGGTCCCAGGCCGCCGGGCCGTTCACGCTGATGGCGAGTGCGTCGAAGATCTGCGACGGCGTCAGCTTGGACAACATCGACATCGGGGCTACCTGCGTGCCGGTGCCCAGGTTGCCGCGCCGCAACTCGGTGGCACCGGAGAGGAAGAAGTTGCGCCAGGTGGCGTTCTCCGCGCCGTAGGCGAGTTGTTCAAGCGTGTCCGCATAGAGCTGGACCGCCCCGGAATGGCTCTTGTCAGTGAAGATCGCATGATCCAGAAGTGTTGCAGCCCAACGGAAGTCGCCGTCGTCATAAGCCTGCTGCGCCAGCTCGACGACGCGGTCGACGCCGCCGATCGCCGCGACGTAGCGGGTACTCAGCGCTTCGGGCGGGTGCGGCCAGAGCCGGGCCGGATTGCCGTCGAACCAACCCATGTATCGCTGGTAGACCGCCTTGACGTTGTGGCTCACCGAGCCGTAGTAGCCGTGGGTGTGCCAGGCCTTCTCCAGCGCGGGCGGCAACCGGAACTGCTCGGCGATCTCGATACCCGTGTACCCCTGGTTGAGCAGCCGCAGCGTCTGATCATGCAGGTAGGCGTACAAGTCGCGCTGGGTCGCTAGGAAGTCGACGATACGTTCGCCGCCCCAGGTCGGCCAGTGATGCGAGGCGAACGCGACATCGGCGCGGTCGGCGAACATCTCGATCGCCTCGGTGAGGTATCCCGACCACACGTGCGGGTCACGAACCAGAGCGCCGCGCAGGGTGAGCAGATTGTGCAGATTGTGGGTGGCGTTCTCGGCCATGCACAACGCGCGGAACTGCGGGAAGTAGAAGTGCATTTCGGCCGGCGCCTCGGTGCCGGGCGCCATCTGGAACTCGATGTCTACGCCGTCGATGGTGTGCTTCTCACCGGTCTCGCGGATGTCGATCGTGGGTACGATCACCGACACCTCACCGGTCGACGGCGTCTGCCCCAGCCCGCAGCCGACCTGACCCTGCGGCCCGCGCTCCAGCAGCGTGCCGTACATGTAGGTGGCGCGGCGGGCCATCGCGGTGCCCGCGTACACGTTCTCCTGTACCGCATGTCCGATGAAGCCTTCCGGCGCCAGCACCGCCACCTCGCCGGCATCGACCTCCGCTTGCGACGTCACACCCAGTACGCCACCGAAGTGGTCCACATGACTGTGGGTGTAGATCACGGCTCTGACGGCGCGATCCCCCCGATGCGCGCGGTAGAGGGCCAGCGCCGCCGCGGCCACCTCCGTCGAGACCAGTGGGTCGATGACGATGATGCCGGTGTCACCTTCGATGAAGCTGATGTTGGACAGGTCGAAACCACGCACCTGGTAGATACCCTCGACGACCTCGTACAACCCTTGCTTGGCCACCAACGTGGACTGCCGCCACAGGCTCGGATGCACCGAGGTCGGCGCCTCACCGGCCAGGAACGAGTAGACGTCGTTGTCCCACACCACCCTGCCGTCGGCGGCCTTGATCACGCACGGCTGTTGAGCGGCGATGAAACCGCGGTCGGCGTCGGCGAAGTCGGTGGTGTCGGAGAAAGGCAGGCTGCTCAGATGGGCGCGGTGGGCGGCCTCGATGGCGGCGGTGGGCGGCTTCTGTTCCATGCCGCCGAGATTGCCACGTCTACCCGGCGGAGGCCACCTGATGCGGCAGCACGGAGCCCACCACGAGCACCGGTACCGTCGAGTGCGCGACGAGGTCCGACGACACACTGCCGAGCAACCGCTTGGACAGTCCGCGGCCGCGGCGACCGACGACCAGCAGGTCCATCTCTTGTTCTTCGGCGAACCGGCGCAAAGTCTGGCTCGGCGGTCCGGCGAGGACCTCGGTGAAGACTGGGACGCCCTCGACCGCCGCCGCCGCGGCGGTCAGCCGATCCGAGGCGGCGTTGACCTCAGTTTTCGTGTCGTCCACGGTGGCGTCGAAGGACACCACCTCCGCCAGCAGGATCATGGCGCACCGGGTACCGAACAGCCGCAGCGTGGCGTCCAACGTCCGTGCCGCGTCCAACGATCCGTCCATCCCGATCAGAATTCGCGGGCCGTCCGCTGCATCCGCGCGCGGAAAAGGCGCGCCAGCCGGTCCCGACCTGGCCAGCCGGGGATTCTTCTCCACCAGCGCAAATGCGATCGGCACGAACAACGGGCCCAGTGCAACGGCAATGAGCGTCCACAGCGAGTCGTGGCCTCGGCGGGCCATCCACAATCCGATCACCAGCCCGATCCCGACCCAGGTGACGATGAAAATCACGAGCACTGTGGTGTTCATGCCCTGCATTCTTCCCGGCTCGCCAGCAGCCGTCGGCCCCGCAGCCACTTGTCCGCTCCGACCACCACGCTTGTCGCGGCGGCCAGGCCGAAGATGCGCAGCCACACCGAACCGCCGATCGGCGCGGTGCCGAACACGGCGTTCATGGCCGGCAGGTACGTGATGGCAAGCTGCAACACCGCCTGCACGGCGACGCCGAAGATGAGCCAGGTGTTCGAGAGAACGCCGATCCTCCAGGCGGAGTGGATGAACGAGCGGCAACTGAAAAGGTAGAACGCCTCGACGGCTATCACCACGTTCATCGCCGCGGTCCGGGCTTCGGCCAGGCTGGCGCCGTTGGCGAGTTCCCATTCGAACAACCACCATGCACTGCCGACGATCAGGACAGACACCAGCAGGATCCTGATGACGAGGGCACGGGTCAGCAGCGGTTGAGTCGGGTCGCGCGGTGGCCGGCTCATGATCCCCGGCTCTTTCGGCTCGAAGGCCAGCCACAGCCCCAGTGCGACGGCGGTCGTCATGTTGATCCACAGAATCTGGGTGGGCAGGATCGGCAACGTGGTGCCGAGCGCAATCGCGACCAGGATCACCAACCCTTCGCCGATGTTGGCCGGCAGTGTCCAGGCGATGAACTTCGTGAGGTTGTCGAACACCCCGCGGCCCTCTTCGACGGCAGCCTCGATGGTGGCGAAGTCGTCGTCGGTGAGCACCATGTCGGAGGCGTCCTTGGCGACCTCGGTGCCGCTGGCTCCCATCGCGACGCCGATGTTGGCCTGACGCAGTGCCGGCGCGTCGTTGACACCGTCACCGGTCATCGCGACCACATGTCCTTTGGCCTGCAGCGCCTGCACCAAACGCAGTTTCTGCTCAGGAGAGACCCTGGCGAACACACTGGCCGCCTCGACGGCGTCCGGATACTCCTCGGCCGGCAGGGAAACGAGGTCGCAGCCGGTGAGTACTGCTCCGGGCCGGGGCTCCTGCTCGTCGAGCAGGCCGACACCGTTGGCTATCGCGGCTGCGGTTCCGGCGTGGTCGCCGGTAATCATCTTCACCGCGATCCCTGCGCTGCGACAGGCCGCCACCGAGGACCCGGCCGCCCGCCTCGGGGGATCCAGCATCGCCTGCAGCCCGGTCAGGGCCAGGGTGCCCGGCAGGGCGTCCTCTCGCAGACCGTCGGCGCCGGCCGTGGCGCGCATGCCGGTGGCCAGCACCCGCAGACCGCGTCGGGTCAGTTCCTCGGCTACGCACGACACCGCCATCCGATCCAGGGGTTCCAGCGTGCCGTCGGCACCCATCTGAGTGCTGCACAGCTCCGACAAACGCTCGACCGAACCCTTGACGAAGATGACCTGGCCACCGTCGGCGAGGTCACGGTGCAGGGTGGCCATGTACTGGCGTTCCGAACTGAAGGGAATCGTCGCGACCCGCGGAAACGTCTCCACGAGCCGATGCGGGTCCAGACTGGCCTTGGCGGCGACGACGAGCATGGCGCCCTCAGTCGGGTCACCGGCGACTTCCCATCGCGAACCGATCCGGGTGAGCGCAGCGTCGTTGCAGCCGACTCCGGCCAGCAGTGACCAGCGCAGTGCGGCATTGGCATCCACCGACGCCGTCACTCCTTCGGCGTCGAGAATCACACCGTCGGGGTTATAGCCGGCCCCGGTGACCCCCATCGTCGCGTCGGGCGTCCAGAGCACTTGCACTGTCATCTGGTTTTCAGTGAGCGTTCCGGTCTTGTCGGCACAGATGACTGTGGTGCTGCCCAGCGTCTCGACGGCCGGAAGGCGGCGAATCACTGAACGGCGCTTGGCCATTCGGGCCACACCGATCGCCAGCGTGATCGTCACTGCCGCCGGAAGACCTTCGGGTATCGCGGCGACGGCCAGTGCGACCGCTGCAATGAAGGTCTCGACGGCGCCCTGGTTGCGCAGCAGGCCGATGGCGAAGGTCACCGCCGCCAGCAGCAGGATGCCGACGGTCAGGATCTTGCTGAACTTAGCCAGCTGCATGGTGAGCGGAGTCGCCAGCGTATCCGCAGCACCGACCAGCCGATGAATCTCCCCGAGTTCGGTCTCCGCGCCGGTCGCGACCACGATTCCCGCACCGCTGCCGCTGGTGACCAGGGTGCCCGAGTAGGCCATGTTGCGGCGATCGGCCACCGGCGTCGTCTCGCGCAGCACCAACTCGTCCTTGCTGACCGGCTCCGACTCCCCGGTGAGCGCTGACTCGTTGACTCGCAACCCGGTTTCGCGCAGCAGCCGCAGATCGGCGGGTACCTTGTCCCCGGCTTCGAGCACCACCAGGTCACCGGGAACGAGTTCCTCGGATGCCAACGTCCGTTCATGCCCGTCGCGCACCACCTTGGCGTGGGTGCGGACCATCGACCGTAGACCCTCCAGCGCCGCTTCGGCTTTCGACTCTTGGACGATGCCCACGACGGCGTTGATCAGCACCACGCCGAAGATGACCGCCGAGTCGACATACTCGCGCAGGCCCGTGGTGACGGCGCCGGCGACCAGCAGCACATAGATCAGCGGGTGATTGAACTGACGAAGAATCCGTCGGAGCAGGCCAGAGCCGGCAACCATCGGCAAGAAGTTGGGCCCATAACGCCGCAACCGCTGCGCAGATTCCGCGGTGGTCAGACCTCGGTGCGGATCCGAGTCGAGCAGGAGCACGACCTCGTGGGCGGAGAGCCCGTGATGCGTGGCGGCCACCGTGTCGGCGGCTGCTGGCATGGCGACACCTCCCCGAACCGATACCAAGGGCTGGCTTCAGGCTGCCAGCGGCTTCCCGGCTCAGACCAGGGTCATAGGTCACTCACGCCAGCAGTTGCGCCATTCTCGGGATGACCGCCTGCAGGGCTTTGAACGGCCGCAGCATCACCTTGAAGGACACGATCTTTCCGTCCGCGTTCCAGGCAATCATGTCAACTCCGTTGACGTGGATGCCATCGATCTCCGCGGTGAACTCCAGCACCGCGGAGTCCTCGCCCAGCCACTGACCGACATAGCGGAAATCGGCCCCGCCGAAGAGAGCCACCGCCGCCTTCAGATACGCGGCGGTCACGTCGCGGCCGCGCTGAGGTGTGAACACGGCAGGCGAGTAGAAGACCGCATCCTCGGCGAGCAGTTCATTCAGGGCGTCTACGTCCCCACCTTCAACGACCTCGAGCCACCTACGGATCACTTGTGATGTCATCGGGATATCATCGCCGACCGCTCCGATGATCCATCAGTAACCCACGGCTTGGCCGTCACGACGTGGGTCGCTGGCAGCAAGGTAACCGTCGTTGAGGCACCAGATCGCCTGGCAAGCGCCGAACTGGTTGTAGTCGTCGACGCTGACCAGATGATGGCCGCGGCGCCGGAGCTCGTCGATGGTTTCGGAGGGGAAGCCGGACTCACAGGCTACTTCCATACCTTGTACCCAACGGAATCGCGCTCCGTCACAGGCAGTTTGCGGATTCTGACCATGATCGACGACCCGCACCATGATCTGCACCTGCCCCTGTGGTTGCATCGTCCCACCCATCACCCCGAAGCTCATCACCGATGCGCCGTCCTGAGTGACGAAGCCAGGGACGATGGTGTGATAGGGCCGCTTCCCGGGCGCAATCACGTTGGGATGCCCCTGCACTGCAACAAAATTGGTTCCCCTGTTGTGCAGTGCGATACCGGTGCCCGGCACCACCACACCTGAGCCGAAGCCCATATAGTTCGACTGAATGAACGACACCATCATCCCGTTGGCGTCCGCAGCGGTCAGGTAGACAGTGCCCCCGCCGGGGGGCCGTCCGGCGGTGACGGGCATTGCCCGCATCGGGTCGATCAGCTTCGAGCGGTCCCGCAGGTACTCGGCGTCGAGCAACAGGCTCGGTGCGACCTGCATGTGGTCGGCATCCGCGATATGCGCCTGCGCGTCGGCGAACGCCAACTTGACCGCCTCGATCTGCAGATGCACACTGTCGGCGGAATCCACCGGAAGACTCGCCAGGTCGAAGTTCTCGAGTATGCCCAGAGCGATCAGGGCGACGATGCCTTGCCCATTGGGCGGAATCTCATGCGCTGTGTATCCGCGGTAGTTCCGGCCGAGTGGGCGGACCCAGTCCGCTTGGTGCGCGGCGAGGTCCGTCGCGAGCATGGCACCGCCATTCGCGGCCGAATGCGCTTCCAGCTTCTCCCCGAGTTCACCTCGATAGAACGACTCGCCGTGGCTGGCAGCAATGCTCTCCAGTGTCGCTGCGTGGTCGGGGAACCGAAAAAGCTCGCCCGACGCCGGTGCCCGGCCGCCGGGTAGGAATGCCTCGCCGAAGCCCGGTTGCGCCCGCAGGTCCGGCACCTGGGCCGCCCACTGCGCCGCCACGGTGGGTGACACCAGGAACCCGTCACGTCCGTACCCGATAGCACGCTCGAAGAGCCTCGCGAACGGGAGTCGGCCGAACTTGCGGTGCACTTCGACCCATGCCGAGACCGCGCCGGGAACGGTGACGGAGTTCCAACCGCGAAGCGGAACCCCTTCGCCGCCAAAGTAATCCGGCGTCCACGCCATCGGCGACCGTCCCGATGCATTGAGTCCGTGCAGTTGCGCGCCGTCCCAAACGAGAGCGAACGCGTCGGATCCGATTCCGTTGGAGACCGGTTCGACCAACGAGAGGGTGATCGCGGTGGCGACCGCCGCGTCGGCTGCGCTGCCGCCCTCGGCCAGCATCTCCAGTCCCGCTTGTGCGGCGAGCGGTTGGGTGGTGCACACGACGTTCGAGGCCAAGACTGGCTTGCGCGGCCATGCATAGGGAAACGTCCACGACATCGGATTCGAAGGCACGATCGAGATCGTATGCGGTTCACGACACTCAACTCTTCGAGCCGACACGCCGAAAACCCCCGCCATGGCTTCAGTCTCGGGAACGGAGTCCGCTGGTACGGCCAACTAGCTAGGCTCCGGCGGGGAGGGAGCGCTCAATGGAGGAATCCAGATGGCTGGGCTGATCGTCAACGACCCGGTGATCAGCGCCAAAGCTGCCGTGATCACGGCCGTTTCACTATCCCTCTCGTTGGGTTCGGTCCTCGGCTGCGACTCGACGAGCAGCGACACCACCACACTCGACGGCCAACAGCAGTACGGGTCCGCGCAGCAACTCGCCGATGAGCTCACCGCGAGGGGCCATCGTTGCGACATGAGGCCGGAAAGCGGCGGCGACTACTTCGACGACAGCGGGGCGTGCTATCTCGGCGGGACCTCGGGCCCCGAGGTCGTGCTGGTCATCTACTCGTCCCAGTCCCAGCTCGACGACTACTTCACCGAAGTGCCCACGACCGACTACGCCTGGCTGTTCGGCAAGAATTGGGGAATCAATTGCTGGGAGGGCCAACCCGCCACCTGCAACGAGCTCCAAGCTGCACTGGGCGGGACGATCAAACGAGCCAGCGACGAGCTGCCCCAGGAAGTACGCCCGAAGACCTAGCCGGTTACTCCCATGACCGCCCGCTGCACTGGCCGGCCCTGCTCCATCTCCCACTGCACGCCCCAGGGATCGATCCAGTAGAAGAACTTGTACGGGTAGGGGGTGATCTCCTCCGGAACGTGGTCTTCACCAAGGATCTCGATAGTGAGCCCTCGCTTCCGATACGACTCCTGCTGGAGCCGGATGAAGGCGTGCGCGGCCACCGCGTCCGTGACTTCGAGGGCCACGTGGCGAATACCGCCCAGATCGTTGGTCCTCAGCTGGTTGATCGTTTGATCACCCTTGGGGTACTGAAACGTGAACAACTCCAGGTAAACGCCCACTTCGGGGTGCTTCAGAAAGCGCACGTCCAAGCTGATCCGGCCATCGTCGAATCCGGCATTGCGAGCGAACGAGGCGAGATCCACACCGCGGTAGTCCATGGGACCCTCGGCGTTGGTGGCCTGCTCGAAGCCGAGCACGGTGCGGTAGAACTCGGTCGCGACCTCGATGTCGTCCACGACGACATTGAGGTGGGAGATCGCTTGGATGTCGCGCATGGGGACGAAGCCGGTCATCGATCCATTATCGACGTCGAGACGACGGTGGCCGGAATTCAGCGAGCGCGCCCGAAGGGATTCGAACCCCTAACCTTCTGATCCGTAGTCAGATGCTCTATCCGTTGAGCTACGGGCGCATGATCTTCAGTTGTCGGCCGGCTTGCCGGTCGTGGCGGAGGCGAGAGGATTTGAACCTCCGGTCCCCTGTAAGGGGGACAACTCATTAGCAGTGAGTCCCATTCGGCCGCTCTGGCACGCCTCCCGAACGATCCGAGGGTACCGGACCCGCACCTGAACCCCACAACCGCCGAAGCGTCAGCGTACACAATCACGTCAGCGCATCCCTGCACCATAAACTGGCCGGGTGACCTCGCGCCTGCGACCCGAACTGGCTGATCTACCCGCCTACACGCCGGGAAAGACGGTGCCCGGGGCCATCAAGCTCGCCAGCAACGAGACGGTGAACGAGCCGCTGCCAAGCGTGCGGGATGCCATCGTCCGAGCAATGGCGAACATCAACCGCTATCCCGACAACGGCTACGCAGAGTTGCGGGAACGCCTCGCCACGCACGTCGGCTTCGCCCCCGAGCACATCTCGGTGGGCTGCGGATCGGTGAGCCTGTGCCAGCAGCTCATCCAGATCACCGCCGGTGCGGGTGACGAGGTCATCTACGGCTGGCGCAGCTTCGAGATATATCCGCTGCAGGTGCGCACCGCGGGCGCGGTCCCGGTGCAGGTGCCGCTGACCGATGCCACCTACGACTTGGACGCGATGCTGGCCGCGATCACCGACCGCACCCGGCTGATCTTCGTGTGCAACCCCAACAACCCCACCAGCACCGTCGTCGACCCCGACGATCTCACCCGATTCATCGAGGCAGTGCCGGATCACATCCTGATCGCCCTGGACGAAGCGTATGTCGAGTACATCCGCGATGCGCTGATACCGGACAGCTTCGGCCTGGTTCGCTCGCACAACAATCTGGTTGTGCTGCGGACCTTCTCCAAGGCGTACGGCCTGGCCGGGCTGCGGGTCGGCTACGCCGTCGGTGACCCGGACATCATGACGGCACTGGGCAAGGTCTACGTCCCGTTCAGTGCCACGAGCATCTCGCAGGCCGCGGCCATCGCCGCCCTGGACGCTGCCGACGAGTTGCTGACTCGAACCGACAATGTGGTGTCCGAACGTGCCCGGGTCAGTGCGGCGCTGGACGCGGCCAGCTTCACGGTCCCGCCGTCGCAGGCCAATTTCGTATGGCTGCCGCTGGGCGGCGACACCGACGACTTCGTGGCGCAGGCAGCCGACAACCGGATTCTCGTCCGGCCCTACGGGCACGACGGTGTCCGGGTGACCGTGGCATCCCCGGCCGAGAACGACGCCTTTCTCGCGTTCGCCCGTGATTGGGCGGACTCCAGGCCGATGGGAGCCGGATGACCAGCGACCACGAAAAGACCCACGAAATGACCTCAGCCCGGACCAGATTCAGCGAACTCAAGGAGCGCACCGGGCAGATTCCCGATGCCGAACTCGACGACTTCTGGGCGTCACTGCAACCTGCCGGCATCGACTTCATGATCGGCGAATGGCAGGGCGGTGAGTTCGATACCGGCCATCGAGCCAACGGCTTCATGAAACGCCTCAACTGGTTCGGCAAGACGTTCAATTCGGCCGTCGACGCCAAGCCGCTGGTCTGCCTGGACGACGACGGCAACAAGTTCTCGAACACCGAGGCGATGAACGGCGAAGCCACCCTGTGGCTGGAGGAGTTTCGCGGCGAGGTCACGGCGAGCATGGTCTATGACGGGCAGCCGGTGCACGACCACTTCAAGATCGTCGACGACGACGCCGTGTTGGGCATCATGAACGGAAAGGGCGCCCTGGACGACGGCCGCCACCTTTACTTCTACCTGGAGCGGCTTCCCGAATCTCCGATGGGCATAGGGTTGCGGAGATGACGACATATGTGCGGGCGGGCGGCGCGTGCGCGGCGCTTCTCGTCGCGGTGACACTGCTCGGTGGCTGCACTCGCAGCACCGACGGCTCAGTCGCAATGACCACCGAGCCCGGGCCTCCACTGACGTCGGCTCCGTCGCAGTCAGACGGCGTCCCGCCGCCCCCGGCCGACGCGCTGTCGATGAGCTGTGAGGAGTACAACGACCTGGACGAGGCGACCCAACTGGCCGTCGTCCGCGAGATCCTGGCCCAGGAGACCAACCCGCTGGGACCGCTCGGCGCGCAGAACGAGGAGATCGCCAAGGCACTGGCCGACGCGGTATGCCAGTTCCTCCCGTCCAGCACCGTGAACGAGGTGCTGCTCGGCGGCGGTTGACCGGAAGTCGCTAGCCTTTGGCTTCATGGGCGATGCATACGAGTCTGTCACCGTTGACATCGAGGACCACGTCGCGCGAGTGACGCTGATCGGTCCGGGCAAGGGCAATGCGATGGGGCCGGCGTTCTGGCGAGAGTTGCCCGAGGTTTTCGGGGCTCTCGACGCCGACCCTGAAGTAAGGGCCATCGTGCTCACCGGCTCGGGCCGAAATTTCAGCTACGGCCTCGACCTGCCGGCGATGGGTGACACGCTGTCGCCGATGCTCGCCGACGGTGCACTGGCCCGGCCCCGCGCCGACTTTCACGCCCGGCTGAAACGCATGCAGCACACCATCACAGCGGTTGCCGACTGCCGCACTCCGACCATCGCCTCGATACACGGGTGGTGCATCGGCGGCGGCGTAGACCTCATCTCAGCGGTGGACATCCGATACGCCAGCGCTGACGCGAAATTCTCTGTGCGAGAGGTCAAGCTGGCCATCGTCGCCGACGTCGGCAGCCTGGCGCGGCTGCCGCTGATCCTGTCCGACGGACACCTCCGCGAACTGGCACTGACCGGGAAGGACATCGATGCCGCGCGGGCGGAGAAGATCGGCCTGGTGAACGACGTGTACGACGACGCGGAAGCATCGCTGGCCGCCGCGCACGCTACCGCCTCCGAGATCGCCGCCAACCCACCGCTGGTCGTCGAAGGCATCAAGGACGTGCTCGACGAGCAGCGTACCGAGCAGGTCTCGGCGAGCCTGCGCTACGTCGCGGCCTGGAACTCAGCGTTTCTGGCATCCAAGGACCTCACCGAGGGCATCACCGCGATGTTCGAGAAACGCCCGCCGCGATTCACCGGGGAATAACTGTTGGCAGAACGCGTCACGTTCCCCAGCAGCAGCGGTCCGGTGCTCGCGGGTCTGATCGATCCGCCCGGAAGCGACGTCCGAGGCTGGGGTGTCTTCTCGCACGGATTCACGTTGAGCAAGGACTCCCCGGCCGCTAGCCGCATCTGTAAACAGCTCGCAAGCGAGGGCATCGGCATGCTGCGGTTCGACAACCTCGGCCTGGGCGACTCGGCCGGGGATTGGGGGGACGGGTCCTTCTCTCACAAGGTCTCCGACACCGTTCGCGCGGTCCAGTTCATGAACGAATCGGGCCGCGAGGTGCGTCTGCTGGTCGGCCACTCCTTCGGCGGCGCGGCGGTGATCGCGGCCGCGCACGACTGTCCAAGCGTGGCCGCGGTAGTGAGCATCGGCGCACCGTTCGAACCGGCCCACGTCGAGCACAGTTACGACGCACTCGTGCGACGAGTCGAAGCCGAGGGCGAGGCGACGCTGCTGATCGGCGGCAAAGCCCTCACGCTCAGACGGCACTTCATCGAGGACGTCCGAGCGGCCGATCTCCGCGAGCGAATAAGAACTCTGCACCGGGCACTGCTCGTAATGCACTCACCCACCGACAACACGGTCGGCATCGCGAACGCAAGTGAGATCTTCCGCACGGCCAGACACCCGCGCAGCTTCGTCTCGCTCGAAGGTGCCGACCACCTGCTCACCGGAAAGAACCAGGCGGCACGAGCGGCCCGCATCATCAGCGCCTGGGCCGACCCATACCTATGAGCATTCGGCAAACGCCCTGAGCTGCATCGGCCCGGCAGATACCATTGAGCAGATGAAGCGATTGCTTGTCGGTGTCATCGCAGTCTTGGCCCTGGCGGGGGCGCCCATGGCTTCAGCACAGTATCCGCCGCCACCTCCTCCGCCGCCGGTTCCGGACATTCCCTGCGTTCCGGGGGTGGGCGGATGTCCGGTTGCCCCGCCGCCGGCTCCACCTGTGCCGCCTGTTCCAGCGATTCCGGCCATTCCAGCGATTCCGCCTGTGCCCTAGGCGAATACCGGGTGACGCGCATGCGCGGCGTTGCAGTCTTCTCAAGCTGCGGTGGCGGAGGTGTGTGAAATCACGACATAGGTGACACATGAGTCGAGT
>CAZEMS010000014.1:0-86718 GCA_964513475.1 uncultured Mycobacterium sp.
GCGGGAAGGTAACGATGGATGGTGGACTTGTGCCCCACGTCGATGATGTCTGAGGGCATTCGCGTGGTGTCGGCGACACCGCCCTTGACCAGAAAGTCGAACAAGTTGGCCACCGCTTGACGCCGTTGCTCGATCGTCCGGTTCTTGTTGAACGTCGCACCCACAGGGCGAGGATACGGGCAGGGCACCCCGCAGGCCCGGGTTTGGCAGCCTTCGGAATCGATCCTGACACCCAAGTCGCCGGTCACCGTCTTCTGTCTGTCGCGTGTACGAGAATCCGCTGTCTACGAACTCAATCTCAACGATCAGGACGGCGCCGCCGATGCCGGCCTTGACCATTCCCGCGCCTTGTCGATGGAACTCACCGGTGGCTGACCGGCTAGTGCGACAGATTAGCCGTTGTGTCGCAACGGGTCTGAACTCGTCGTCCCATGCTTTTGAGTCGACCTGCACCGTGCCCACCATCGCCGGCAGTAACACCTGAAGCGGCGGTGTACGACCTAGAGCCGCCAGATCACGACCACCAAGGCGACGATGCCCACCACCAAGATCAGCCCTGACATCAGGCCCGCTATCGACGACGGCATCACCTCCAGCTGTGCCTTGAGTGCGCTCATCTCCCGGCGATGCTGAGCCCAGGCCAGTGCCAGAGCGATCAGGCCGAGGGTGATCAGCAGCACTCCGACCACCCAGGGGCTCAACACCGGCCGCCGGACCTGGTCCTGCTCGGCCAGGTACTGAAAGAACTTGAAGATCGTGAAACCGAAGGCGATCAGCGACGTGCTTGTGCGAATCCATGCCATCAGCGTCCGCTCGCTGGCCAACCGCGTGCGTTCCGCAGCCAGCCGAGTGTTCACATCCACCGGATGATCTGCCATGGAAAACCTCTGTCCCGCTGTCCGGGTCGGTCGTCGGTCGCACAGGCCCCCAGCAGCCAACCCATTCTAGAAATCGGCACGATCGGCGGTGGGTTGTTCGAGCGAGTTGTGGTCGAGTGCAGAGTCGAAAATTCACTGCGTCGGCCGGACGAGCCCGCTGAACAAACCCATCCAAGCGGGGCGGCGCCATACACTTCACCGTGTGAACCTCGCCAAAGTCATCGTGGACGCAGCGAGAGCCCCTATCCGGGCCGGCATCGCGGCGTCTGACCTCGGACTAGCTGTGGCGGCCCTCGCTCTCGGGCAGGTCAAGCAGGCCCTGGGTGAGGAAGGCACCCAGCCGGTGGACCCGATCACCGACATACTTCCGCTGCGCGGCGCGATCAAGGGCGCCAACCGGGTTGACGAATTGACCGAACCAGACAGGGCATTGGGGCGCATTCTGGCCCGCGGCGGCCCGGCGGACAAGCTGACGCGTCCGGGTGGGGTTGTCGATCTGTTGACCGCGCCCGGCGGTCTGCTCGATCGGGTATCCCTTGAAGGTAGCGCGCTGGAGCGGGCTCTGGAGCCCGGCGGACTCATAGACCGGCTCCTCGGCGCGGACGGGCCGCTCGAGCGGATGTTCGCCGTGGACGGCATGATCGAGCGGATGTTTGCCGAAGACGGCATCATCGACAAGCTGACGGCCAAGAACGGACCGCTCGAACAACTCACCGAAGCCGCTGACATTCTGAGTCAGCTGGCGCCGGCCGTGGAGACCTTGACGCCCACCGCCGAGACCCTGCAGTCCGGTGTCGATCGGCTCAACAGGGTGGCCACTTCGTTGAGCGGTATCACGGACCGCCTTCCGCGGCGACGGTCGGCGCGGGCGAATGCGTCTCGGAAGATCATCGAGGGCGACGTCGTCGACGAGTAGCGCGACTGGCCTGTTTCGCGTCAGCCGCCCTGAGGGTCACACGCGGATGAGCTTCTGTTCACCCACGCCGAACATGCCATCGACCGATAGATCGACGTCGCGGGTGTGGATTCGGCCTTCGTACCAGCCGTAGGGGGCGTAGTACTCGGCGAGCGATCGGCGGGGACCGACGTGCATCTCAGACCGGACCGTCGGTGTGAACCGCACATCGACCTGGCCCGACCCGTCGGCGTCACGCACTATCCAAGTGCCCCACGGCCCGTCGGGTCGTTCCACGTGGATGGCGGGCAGCAGGTGGACCCGGTCGCCGAGCCAGACCGCGTTCTCGTTGTAGCGCTGCGGGTCGCGTACCTGGTTGTCGGTGAGGTTGAAGCCCTCCACCTGCCCCCCGTCACCCCGGCGCACCGCCGTCACCCAGTCGTATTGCATGGGCCGGGGGTAGTCACCGTGGTGATCGTCGAGGATCATGAACGAACGGTCGGGGTCGAGCACGGTGAACTCGGTTCCGGCGCGGAGCGTGCCGGCGAACGGCATCATCGTCTTGTGCGAGTACAGCGCACGGTCGTCGGCGAAGGGGTGGCAGATCACCAGGTGCCCGGCCTCCCCGGGACCGCAACGCCCGGCACCGTGCAACTCGAGCGGCGGCAGGGCGCGGCTCCCCGGATGGCTCGCGTCCACCGCCACCAGGCCCGAACCGATCTCGTTGGTGAGCTGCATCGAGAAGCGTCCGACATGACCGTGTGATCGGGTGTGGTCCAGGCCGCGAGCGACGTGCACCATCGAGGTAGGCACCTTCTGCTCCCACCGACGGATCGTGGCTGCGTGCTTGTCGACGACCAGCACCTGCAGTAATGAGATCGACTTCGTGTCGTAGACGGCACCGAGCACGAACACCGATTCGTCGCCGAGTTGAAACGCCTCCCACTCCTTGAGCCTGGCACCGCGCGCGGCGCGCTCGAGGCGACCACGAGCCCCGGTGGCGGTGACGACGTCGAGCGGGTTGATCCGCGCGATCGGGCCGCTGTAGGTACCGAACCGGTAGCGACCGTCGTGCACCAACTCGGCAGGTGCCGGCTCGAGCGATCGCGGCAGGCCGGCCGCCGGCGGGGTGTCGGTGTCCACGGCCGGATCGTACCGAGGGGCCGGCCTCAACTTCGGAGACTGCCTGACCCAAGCCGCCGCCGAACTCGCGCAGCGACCGTTACGGCGCCCCCCGGCTGACGGCGACTCAAACTCGCCACTACGGCCGCATGACCGCCGCCGAGGATCAGGAGACGGTGACGTGGATGTGGTCGAAGTGATTGGCAACCCGCCACATCGTGTACGCGACACCAAACCGGCCAGCCTGACTTTGAACGTCAGCGTTGATGGCGTCGCCCAGGCTCATGTTCGAGCCGATCATGATGTCGATAGCTCGGCCGCTGGGGTGGTCGGGGAGCGAGTCCGCGCGCACGCCGCCGATGGACTGGACACCGGGGTAGGTGGCGATGATGTACGCCGCGAGCGCCCTCGCATTGGGGACCAGGCCGCGCATCCCGACTGTGGGGATCGCCGCCCCCGGGCCCAATGCTGCCTGCATGGCGGGGGTAAGCCTGGCGTAGCTGGCTTTGACCACCGCGACCTGGTTCTGCAGGTGGGACTGTTTCTTCTGGAGGTCTGCCCGCACCGCGGAGGCCGCTTCGGCGGCGGCCCTGGCGTCAGCGGCAGACTTGGCCGAGGCCGCCGCGATGGTCTGCGCTTCCTGCTCGACCCGACGGACACGCTGCAGCTGCTCTGACATCGTCGTGTCCATCACCTTCTGGATGGAGAGCTTGTCGATGACGCTCTGCGGCGACGCCGCGGTCAGGATCGCCGAGAAGCCATTTGCGCCCCCGCCCGCGTAGGCCGCGGCGGCGAGGTTGTCGACGGCGGCCTGGCGGGGCGCAAGTCGGGCCCGGGCTGCGTCCAGTGCCGCCAGATCGTCGGCGTGCCGCCTATCCGCCGCTCCCTGCAGCTGCAGCTTTTTGTCAAGGTCGACCTGCGCGGCTTGCACGGTCTGGAGCAGCTGTTCAGCCTGCCGGGACAACTCGTTGAAGCTGGCCACGTTGTCCTGGGTCGGGTCAGCGTATGCGGCGCCGCCCAACGCCGTGCTGAGGGCGGTGAGCCCGGCGATGGCTGCGAGCAGCGGCTTATAGACAGCTGACTTCGACACAAATGAGGGGTGAAACTGCAAGGCTGCGCATCCTTTGGCTGCCGTCGACGTACTCGTCGAACTGCCTGTCCATGTGTCGCGGCTGCGGCCATGCGCCCCGACCTTCGACAAGGAAGGCTAGGAAACCGGATCGGCTTTGTCCAACCGCGGCGCTGTGCCGCTCAGGTGTTCGAGAAGTTCGACCTGCGCGTTGACCGATTCGGGCGAGGTCGGGTCGGCGTCAAGCACGACGGCGTGTAGCGGCGACATCGCCACGTATCCGAGGATGAGGTCGTTGAAAGCCATCAAAGCCGCTGTGGATGCCACAGAGGATGCCGCTGAGAATGAAGCGCGGCCCGGTTCGCCCCGCCCGACCAGCCGCAACGCCTGGTGCACGACCGGGCGCCAGCGCCGTTGCACGAGGAGTTGCATCTCGGTTCCACCGGCGAGGCTGGCGTGCATCAGGAGTCGGGCGAGATTGGGGTTGGCGACGTTGTGGCGTAGCAGCGGCCCGACGATCTCGGCGGGCTGGACTGCCAGCTCAGCCTGGGTGACCAGGTCGCGTATGGGGGCGAGAAGGCGGTCGATCACCGCCTCGTAGAGGACCTCCTTGCTCTGGAAGTGCTTGTAAATGGCCGGGCCACGTACGCCTACCTCGGCGGCGATCTCGGACACCGACGTGGCGGCGTAGCCGCAGGTCGCGAAGTGCCGCTCGGCGGAGTCCAGAATTCGGGCCGCCATCACGCCACTGGCCCGACGGCCGCGGCGCACCTCATCACTCACCCTGACCCCGCTCGATGTCGAAAGTTACATAACTATAACCTTTTGGTAAGGTGCCGACATGCCCAGCGACCCACCCCGGCACGTCAACGGTCAGACGCTGGCCACGGCCGCGGCCCTGCAGGGCCTGATCGAATCCGAAACCGGCGACGAGGCCCGTGACGACAACATGACAGCCGCCGTGGTCGCGGCCATCGTCGCCGCCGGCCTGTTTCACCTAACAGTTCCCGCCGACCTGGGGGGCTCCGAAGCCGACGCGGAAACGATCCTCGGGGTTACCGAGGCACTGTCGTTCGCCGACGGATCAGTGGGCTGGTGCTACGCCCAGAACATCACCGTCATGGCGTTCAGCGCCTACCTGGACCGCCCGTTCGCCGCCGACGTTGCCGGGGCCACCGCCGCGGCCGGAATGTTCGCGCCAATCGGCAAGGGCAACGTCGATGTCGGCGGTTTCACCGTCGAGGGCACGTACCCGTTCGGCAGCGGCTCATCGTATGCCGACCATGTCGGCGGTGCGGTGTACATCGAAGACGGCGAGGCCAATGGCCTCGATCCGCTGGACTGCATCCGTGGGTTCCTCGTCCCGGCTGACCGTGTCGAGCTGCTCGGCAACTGGGACGTCATGGGACTTCGCGGAACGGGAAGCTTTGACTTCCGGGTTCCCCGTCAGCACGTCGACGCCGGCCAGACCTTCCCCCTGCTGTCGGCCCGGGTCATCACCGGTGGGCCGTTATATCGCCTCGGACCCATCGTGCTGGCAGGTGTCGCTTCGACCGGGTGGGCCATCGGCGTCGCCGAACGAGCCCTTCATGAGATTGCCGATGTCGCCAAAGCCGGCCGAACCCGGATGGGCAGTCCTCAACTGGTCGCTCAGCCGGGCTTTCAGCAGCAGTGGGGCTTTCATGCCTCAGCGCTGGCGGCGGCACGAGTGGCGTACGCCGCCGCAGTGAACAGGGCCGTGCACACCCACGCCCGAGGTGCTGACGATGCAGACATCATCGAAGCGACAGCGCTGGTCAAGGCGACCGGCAGTTGGGTTGTCGATACGGCCAAGCACGCCACCACGTTCTCCTGGGAAGCCGCCGGCAGCTCAGCCATCCGCAATCCCAATCGCCTGCAGCGCTGCTACCGGGATATGAGTGTGGGGTCGGGCCATCTGGTCTGGGATCGCCGCAACTATGCCGAGTACACTCAGGCCCGGCTGTCGATCACCGGCTGAAAAAACCGACTCGCCGAAACGTGTAATACTGGGTGGCAAGACTGGATCGCGAATCCCGCTGACGACATCTACTTGTCGAACGGAGACCCCCATCTTGAGGACGATCGTGCGCAATGTGGCAGGGATCTGCCTGCTTCTCGCCGGCCTCGTCATCGGAAGTGCTGGTGGAGCGGTCGCGGGGGCCGAGACCGGCGCCGAATCCACCTCGAGCCAGGGCGCCGACAGTGCGGGCAGCGCCGAGCGATCGACGAGCGGCCCGGTCAGAGACGCGGTAACGGCCCTGCGCAGCACGGTGCGCAGCACGGTTGACGACCTGTCAAGCACGGTCGAATCCTTGGCGAAGGCAGGTCAGGAACGGGCGGCAGCAGCTGCAACGCTGCCAGGGATACCGTCGGCTACCGCAGTGGCCAGGGGTGGCGTCGACGGATACAGCTCGGCGGCTGCGGGTACCGGGTCGGATGCAAGGCCGGGTGCAAGAGGGGAGACAAGGTCGGATTCAAGCGAGGCGGCCCTGGCTCTGCGTGACGTCGCCCTCGAGTCGAGCGACCCTGTCGCGGACTTGAGCGGGGTCGCACCGGCGGCGAGCGCTAAACCAGCCGACGATCCGCTCACCCCCTACGCGCAGGCGGTCGAGCCGATCAGGAACGCGGTCAAGACCGTGGCTGCCGTCGTCGAATCGGTTCCGGCGGCAGTCGCGACGCTGCCCACCTCCGAGACGCCGGTTACCGATGTCATCACCTTGATGCAGGGCATGCTCACCTCGGTTCACGACGCCGTTGTTCCGCTGACACACGTGCCGTCGGATCTCTACGAGTTGTTCGATTTTCCCGCCGCGGGTCCAGTGGTGGACGGGGTGCAGACCGGCAACGCTTCGGCCACCGGTGTGAACATCGCTCTGCCCGAACCGTCGCGCGCGCCACTCCTGCCGCAAGTGGTGGGCGTTGCCGACCTCGAGGGTGCTCCGGTGGTGGGCCAGGTCACCGTTCCATTGATGCCGGAGAACGTGGCGTTGGGCGGCTCGAGCCCTGATCCGCTGGTGTCTGCCATGCCGCCGCGCTCGCAGGCCGACGCAGGTACGACGAGTCTGCAGACCGCGCACGTCGTCGCCGCCATTCTCGTTCCGGTCTCGCTGGCGGCGCTGGTTGCACTAGCCCTGCCGGGTGTGGGAGGACTTCTGATGTTCTACGCAACCGGGGTGCGCATCGGATACCGGCACGCTAAAGCGCGAATGGAACTGCGCGCAGCTGGTGTAGCGCGTTTTGCCCGCCGGGGACCCCTCGGCGTCGTTCGATCGGGATCACTGGTTGCCGTACGCCCGCAGAACGTCCGCCCGGAAACATCGACGGCGGCGCGCAGGCTCACCCAGGTCGCCTGAGCACCGTCTGCATCACCGGGTCAGCGGATCCCCGGCCAGCACTGCGGTGCCGATGACCTCACCGAACCCATACCTCAGGCTGGCGAGCAGTTCCTCCTGATCGTCGACCGCGGCGTCGTCGCTGCTGACACCCACGCTCGCGGTGCCCTCGTAGGTGAGCATGGTGACGTTGATCGCCGCGCCGATCGTTCCGACCAGCGGGTACATCCGCTCTACCTTCGCCCCGGCCAGCCACACCGGCGCCGGGACACCGGGCACATTGGAGGCGGTCAAGTCGGAAGTCTGCGCCGCCGCGGACACCAGTTCCGGGGGCAGGAAGCGGCTGAGCTCGGCGAGGTAGTCGGCCAGCTGCAGGGCCGGCTCGGCGCGCCAACGGCGAACCGTGTGCGCTGCTGCTTCCAGCACGTCGTCGATGGCGTTGCTGACCGGGATCTCGAAACGGGCGATCGTTACCGCGTTGGTCTGGTCCTCCGAGGTGCGCAGCGAGATCGGCATGTTCATGCGCAGCTCGTCGACAGGGCGGCCCATCTTCTCGTGGTAGCGGTGCATGCCGACGCTGATCGCGGCCAGGAACAGGTCGTTGACCGTGCGCTCGCGTCTCTTGGCGGCTGCGCGGAACTCGGCGAAGTCGATGTCGATGGTGGCGAAGTGGTAGTTGAGGCTGCGGGCCTGCATGATCGGGGACAGCGGGCCGAGCGGCAATGGGATCTTGGTGAACCGCACCAGCGATGCGGCGGTTCCTACGACCTGGTTGACCAATTGCCGGGGGTTCTTGATCGCGGACAGGGCCAGCGGTCCGATGCCCTTGACTGCGTCCTCAGCGGTCTTGGTGACCCATCCGACATTGTTTCGGATGACGGCTTGTATGAAGCCACTGCTGTCGAGCACAGCCGGTTCCGGCGCCGGCGGCATCGGCCCGAGATCGGCTCCTTGCGGGGCGAAGTCAAACAGCGCCAGGCCGAGCTGGACGGTGCCCTGACCGTCGGCGATGGCGTGGTGCAGCTTCATGATGAGGGCTGACTTGCCGCCGGGCAGACCCTCCAGGACGGTCACCCGCCACAGCGGCCGGTCCTTGTCGAAGTCCGACATGCTCTGCCGGCGGGCCTCGGCGAGTACGTCGTCCCATGTGGACCCTTCGGGCATGCTGAAACGGCGCATGTGAAACGACAAGTCGAAGTTCGGGTCCACCACCACTCGCGGCGTCTGCAGGTCGAGCGGACCCTCCACGACCACCGAACGCAGCACCGGCGCCAGGCGTGTCGCCCGCTCGTAGCGTTCGCGCAGTAGTTCCCAGTCGGGGCTGCCCTCCAGCACCAGCAGGCCGATGATGGTCGATCGCATCACCGGGTCGTCGGTGGCCATCCGCCACGTCGCGAAATCCCACCCGCCCAGCCTTCTGGCCTCGGTGACCGCATCCTTGCCGCGCAGCTTCTTGGGCGGCGCCTTCTTGGCCGCCGGCGCGTTCTTCGCTTGGGAAGCCTGCTTAGGACTGTCGGTCACGTGTCCTCCTCGTTTGCCCGGGTTCGTAACAGGAATCCTGTCACCTAGTGCCCACGTTGGTGCACGACATGGTCGGGCGAGACATGGTTGGACAAGACATGGTCGGACAAGACATGGGCGGGTCCTACCCGAGGATGCAGTCCGCACAGGTGCCGGCGCGGTCCTTGGCGGCGAGGTAGATCTGACAGCAACTGCGCCGTCGGTAGTCTGGGCCACTCCGCCCGGTTCCTCCGGCGATGCGGGTGTCAGCCAGGACGCCGTCGGCGATGCGGCCCGAGGCGGCCGACAGGTCTGGCCGCGCGGCGTCGATGAGTCTGACCGAGCTGTTGGACGCCGAGCCGACGTTGCCCCACAACACCTGGTCGCTGACCGAATACCGTTCGGCGATGGCGCCGGTCAGCGACTCGACCGCCAAACCGGTGGTGAGGATGGCTCGTTCTGGCCCCGGGGTGACCGACAACGGGAAAGGACCGCCCAGTCGGTCCTGCCAGCGCAGATCCTCGAGCGCGAAGGACAGCGGGCATCCGGCAGCGGCGGCGGCGATGGCGGGTGCCATCAGTCGTGCGATGAGTCCGAGGTGGGTGACCGAGGCGGCGACCCGGAGTCCGATGTCTTCCGGCTGGACATGGCAGCGGTCCGCCAGCACTGCCCGAACGGTGTCGATCCGTGAGGCCAGCACCGATGAGTCGGTGACCAGTGCCTCCATCGGCTGCCACGGTGAGGCCGGACCCGGATCGCTGCCATGGATTTCGACCGCGAAGAAGGGGCCCAAACCCGCCAGGTCGTCGCGCAGGGAACGGATGGCAGCCGGACTAGGGTCGGTCACCTGTGGTGGTAGTCGAGCTGCCGAGCGCCGAAGCCGGCACCCGGCTGAGCAACCATCCCGCCATCGCGCCGACGACTCCCCAGTAGAGCGCCAACCCGCCCAGAGATCTGACCCGGAAACTCCAGACCATCTGCGCCGGAATCGTCTCGGGCAGTGCGTCGTTCACCTCGGGCCAGATCAGCATCACCACCGCGACCGCGACGACCCCGACCACCACCGCGACCACCAACCGAGTCGCATCGTCCAAGTGGCCCTGGAGCCGACCGAACACGAACACGACCGCGACAAAGACCGCCAGGCACGCGAGCACCAACGTGAAGTAGGCGATACTTCGCGTGATCAGTGTCTCGGGATTGCCGATACCGGGCGGGTTGGCCGGATACTTGACCATCGGCACCACCGCCGTCAGCAGGAACGCGACACCTGCCACAGCGAGCGCGCCGACCTGATCACCACCGAACGGCCCGATGATGCGATGACGTATCAGCGCATAGGCGGTGCCCAGCAGAAACGCCATGATCAACCCGAACACCACCACGGCGAGCATTCCGCCGACAAGCTGTGTGCCCCGGGTGAACATCTCAGGTTCGCTCGGGCCCGCGCTGGGCAGGGTCTCCTCGAACGCCAAAGCCTGACGGATCAACGGCTCGCCGATCAGCCACAGCCACAGCGCAAAGCCGACACCTGCAGCCAGGCCGGCCAGGAGGAACCGCTTGATCACAGTGTTAAACGTCATGACTGCACCAGAGGGTCGTCAGTGGCACGGAACGCCGAGGAAATGACGACCGTCGTGGAAAAACTCATGTACGCCGTCCCAGAAAGCCGGGGCCACCGCGGCCCCCATCAGGGCGTAGGCAATCCACATAGTGGCGATTGCGACCACAACCCAGGCCCATGCCGGCACCTCAATGCCGGCTGCGACTGGGGCGGGAACGTGAGTAGCGGTGGGCCGTGCTGGCGCATCGGGCAAGGTAACCGACATTGGACTCTCCATCCTCGTGGAACGAACCAGCTATTTCGATGTAGTCCGCGTGGCGATCTGGCTCCTGATCAGCGCGGCTATGCGAGCGACCAGTCACAGTTGCGGGACAGCCCCGGATTCACACCGGCGTTCCCCACAGCGAACCAGTTGATCCTAGCCCGGCACACCACCAGGTGGGTCGATGACGAACCTAGACCGCAAGCACAGCTGACGTAGACACGTACTGGCGGGTGGGAGTGATCCGCCCCCTGACGCCCTTCGCCGACGCGCGGTCCAGCAGCTCGTGGTACAAACCGTCGGAGACGGTTGGTGCGCGGCTGAGCAGGAACCCGGTGCTGCCGGTGGGATCGCTCACGATGGCCCAGCCGTCGGAGTCCTGGCCGTAGTCGGCGGAAAGGTCGATGATCCAGTAGTTGCCAGGGGGATGGGGCTTGACCGGTAAGAAGAAGCTCACGTTGAGCTTGTTGTTGGCGGGGTCGACTGGCAATGCGGCGCCGACGATCTTCGACTCGGGTCCGTTGTCGAAGAAGTAGTTGCCGGAGTTCACGACCTTGATCGAATCGTCGGGGTTGAGACTGTACACCGCTTTCGTGTTAACCAAACCGATCGAGAAGAACTGCTTGACGCTGCCCACCTCGTACCAGGTGCCGAGGTAGTCGCCGAGATCGACGACGGGGGGCGGACCCAGTACGACGGCGGACGCGTCGCCCAAGACGATGAACTGGTCGGGCTCGCCGTAGATGCCGTTGCCGTCGATCGGACCGAGGCCTGCGTACATGTCGTTGATCCAGCCGGTGGCCAGCGTGTAGACCGCCTCGGTGTTGCCCGGTGGGGAGAACCCGGTCACCAATTGCGCGAAGAAGTCGACGATGGGATTGCTGCCCAGCATCGAGTCGACGTGTGAACCGCCGGCCAGTACGGCGCCGACGAATTCATCCGGGCGGGCGGCCACCAACTCTTTGGTGGTCATCCCGAAGAAGTTGAACAACTGGGGCGGTGCAGCGACTTGATAGACCGGGATGTAGGGATCTTGAAGCTTCTGCAGCGCTTCGGGCAGTACACCGCTGAACGCGAAGCCGTCGAACATCACCACACCGCGCAGGCTGCCGTCACTGCCGGGATCCGTGGCGTAGAACCCGCCGACAGACGTGGCGAAGCCACCTCCCGCGGAGTGGCCGGACATCACGAAATGCTCGGGTAGCGCGCCCTCGAAGCCGGCGGCGCTCGCGCTGGAGTTCAGTGACGCACGATCCCCGACGAACATGCCCGCCACCGCCTCCTGCATCGCGGCGCCGTTGAGCCAGCAGCCCGCACACCGCAATGGGAACGACGACACGTTGGGTGCCACGACGATGCTGTTGGTCTCCTGCGACAGCGTCCTGGCCAGCTGGGAGTAGAACGACTTCTCGCCCAGGAAACCGTGCTGCAGCCATGTGACGCCTGCCGCTGACACCGAACCGTCCGCCTGGGTCGGGAAGTACCAGTCTGCGCGGGTCTTGTAACCGTGGGGACCTACTGGGATGTCGAGGAACGAGGTGTCGACCTTGACGCCGGTCACCGTCTGGCTGGGGGTGGGGGAAGCTGATATGACCGGGGAACCTGGTGCTGCGATTGCCTCGATATCCGGAACGGGCGGGTCAGCCGTGTCGTGGTCAGCCGTTTCGGTGGGAACGGTCAAGTCGGCGACTGGCTCCAGGGCGCCGTCCGATGCATCCGGTCGATCGGTGATGGCGAGCGCGGCGTCGAGCTCTGAATCTATCGAGCTGGCTACGGAGCTGTCGTCTGCGGTGGTCAGAGGCTTGGCGATGCTCCCACGCTCGGCTTGGATATGCGGGACCAGGACATCGGAGAAGACGGCCTCTGGCGACCCATCGTTGGAGCCCGCGGTTTGCGCGGGGACCGTAGTGACGTCGGTCTGGTCCGGGATCTGCTCGACTGTGCGCACACTCGGAGTACTTGATCCGCTCGATGTCGTCGCCTGAACACCCTGCTCGTTTGCCGGCCTTGCCTCGTCGCGTTCTGCGGATCGACTCGTAGGACCAGCGGCATCTGAAGGTTCCGCGTCGGCTCCGGCGACGCCGATCCCTGCGAGCATGGCCGATCCGAGGCTGGCAAACACCAGGCCAGCACCCCACCACGCGCGCCCGATGGACATCGGAAACAACCTCCTGAACTCACTTTAACGTTAGCGGACTGCAGGCAGATCGGCGCGTCGCTGGCACCGCCAGAGCTCCGGGCACTGATGAAGCTGGCCGTTTCAGGTCGGTCCCAGCCACGCCAGCCGGCCGGTTCTCGACGTCTCAGCATGTTCACGGCCAAAGCTGACAGTCACGCTCAGGTTCGGTGTGCAGCCTGACCGGTGGGAGCCCACAGCTCCGACGTGAGATCAGTTGCACCACATTGAAGGAGGCAGGCCGATGGTTGTTGCCACGACTTACTTCACGAAGCAGAAGGCGCCCTGCGGACACAAGGCAGACGGCGATCACCACGTCGAGGATGACGATCACGGCCTGCTGTACGACGACCTCAATTACTCCTGCGGTTGCCGAGAGATCCGGCACTTCTACCACGACGGATGCGTACGGATTAAGACGATCCGGCACGGCGGCAAGGTGCTGCGGGACGAGCACAGCGGCGATCACGAGGCCTGAGAGCCGGCCTGGCCACGGCGCTAAGGTGGTGACGTGCCGCTTTCCGGTGACTACGTTCCCAGCCCAGTCGACTACGCACGCGAACAAGCCGAGGCGTACGTGGCATCCGGCGGCACCGAAGCCACCGAGCTCGACGGAAAGCCGGTCATCCTCCTCACCACGGTCGGAGCCAGGACCGGCAAACTTCGCAAGACCCCATTGATGAGGGTCGAGCACGAAGGGCAGTATGCGGTCGTCGCGTCGGCGACGGCGGCCGCAGTGGCAGAGGGTGAACCTGGCGCCGGTCCCCCGACGGGGACGATCAAGCCGCCGGTCTGGTACCACAACGTCAAGAAGAATCCGCGGGTCGAGCTGCAGGACGGTCCGACCACCGGCGACTACGACGCCCGCGAAGTGTTCGGGGACGAGAAGGCGATCTGGTGGGAGCGAGCCGTCGCGGTGTGGCCCGACTATGACATGTACCTATCCAAGACCGGATCCCAGATACCGGTGTTCGTGCTGAACCCGGTCGGCTGAACCTGCCGTCCGCCTGACGGCCGGATGGGGCTGGCTCGATGAGAGCCACACCGACGAACTAGCCTGTCCGGGACATGTGTAGCCGGACCAGTATTCGGTCCCCGGCAGCGAAGGATCGTCGGTTGACAAGCCGCGTTACCAGGACGTGCCCGCCGCCACGGAGAACGGTGGGTGCTGTGGTGACCGCGGTCCTGGCGTTGGCGCTGTCCCTTATGGGCGACGCGAAGGCGGACCCGGCTGCCGACGCGCTGTCCAGGCTGAACGAGTTGTCCCGTCAGGCGGTGCAGAGCCGAGAGGCTGTCACCAACGCGCAGTTCGACCTCGACGCCAAACTGGCTGGCCAGGAAAAGGCTGAGGAGCGTCACCGCGCTGACCTGTTGGCCCTCGAGGTCGCGAACTCCCGATTGCGGACCCATCAGGCCGCCGCCGACCGGACCGCCGCGACGATGTACGTCAGTGGAAATGCCGGTTGGTTGGCGGCGGTGTTGACCGCAGACTCCCCGCAACAGCTCATCGACCAGATGACGACGCAGCAAGCGGTAGCCGCGGAGATGGCCCATCAGATGAAGGACTTCCGGTCGGCGCGTCAGCGCGCGGCCGGCGCCGCCCAGGCGTCCGAGACATCAGCCACCGACGCCCGCGCCGCGGCCGAGCGGTCCGCCGCGGTGCGCGCCGACCTGCAGGCCAAGTGGAGCGAGTTGCAACGAAAGATCGCCGCCGCGGAAGCTCAGTACGCTGCCTTGACACCGCAGCAGCGGGCGGTGTTCGACAACCCGCCTCCACCACCGGCCCCGCCCCCGCCGCCTGCTGCCCCGCCGCCCGCGCCTGCTGCCCCGGCGCCCCCCGAACCTGCGATTGTCGCGATGCCCGACCAACCTCCGGCCGACGTTGCGTCACCCCTTGCCGCCGTTCGCGCAGATGTTCCGGAAGCGTTGCCCGTCGGCGTCGCGCGAGAGGCCGGGCTGCAGCCCAACACCATCTTGGCCGCTCGCGCGATCAGCGCCAGATTTCCCCAGATTGCCCACATCGACGGGGTGCGTCCGGACTCGAAACCGTGGCATCCGAACGGCCTGGCGATCGACGTGATGATCCCCAATCCGCTTAGCGCCGAAGGCATTGCGCTAGGCAACGAGATTCTCGATTTCATGATGGGCAACGCGGCTCGGTTCGGGTTGCAAGATGTGATCTGGCGCGGCACCTACTACACGCCGGGCGGCCCGCAAGGGTCGGGCTACGGCCACTACGACCACGTGCACATCACCACCAGACCCAGCCGTTAGTCGACGAGGCGCTCCGGTCGTCCCGGACGTGAGACCGAGATGTCTAACTGCCGTACAGACCCAGGGCCCGGGCTGTCACCGTGGCGATGTCGCCGCTCAGCGTGGTGATGGGAGGACCGCCGCGCTGATGGATCACGTTGGCCAGGACAACCACGTAGGTGTCCGAGCCCGGGTCGATCCACAGCGTTGTCCCGGTGAAGCCGGTGTGGCCGAAGCTGCCGATGGGAAAGATCATCCCGCGCGGCGTGGAGTGAGGCGTGTCGATGTCCCAGCCGAAGCCGCGCAGGTTCTGCCCTCTGATTGCCGGATACCTCGGAGCGAGCAACGGATCGATCGTGTTGGGGGCCATCGCGATGGCCTCGCGGGTCGCGGCGTTCGCCGCTTCGAGTTGTCCAGCGGTATGTCCGGGCTGTTGCGGGGTCGTCATCAACTCCAGGGTCGATCGCGTCAACGGAAACGCGCTGGCACGTCCTGCGCGACGATCCAATAGCGCCTGTGCATACCTGGCCACATCCAGCGCCGTCGAGAACACCCCGGCACTCCCGGCCACCCCACCCATGCGGCGTGCTGTCGGGTCATGCACGGTACCGCGAAGCAAGTGGTCGTAGTCAGGGTTCTTGGCTGGGTCGTTCCGGCTGTCGTGGTCACGGGCGGTGGGCGCGATGCGCGCCAGGAGCTCGGTGCTCCAGGTACCTGCCGGACACTCGTCCACCTCCGGTGCGTTCCGATCGAGTGCGATCGCGGTTCCCCGGATCTTGTGCGGCCCACATGCTTTGGCTGGCGGAAGGTAGCGGGTGTCGTGCATGCCCAGTGGTGCGAACACGTTGCTCGCCACGTAGACATCTGTGGGTTCACCGGTGATCTTCTCGATCACCGCGCCCACCAGAATGAAGTTGATATCGGAATAGTGGAAGAGCTCACCGGGACCGAACACCACTTGGGCGGCGAGTGCGCGGCGGATGCCGTCGGCCTTGTCAGCCCGCTCCAGCCCCCAGGGTCCGTCCAGGCTCAGGTCTCCCGCTATCCCCGACGTATGTGTGAGCAACATGCGCAGCGTCACCCGAGCGCGTCGCGGGTCGTTTGCCGGGTTGAAATCTGGCAGGTAGGTCTGCACGGAATCGTCGACCTGCACCAGACCTTCTTCGACGAGCTGGAGAACGGCAGTCGTCGTCGCGATGCTCTTCGTCAACGACGCCAGGTCGAAGATCGTGTCCGTGGTCATCGGTTCAGCGGGCGCGGGTGCTCCATCCAGTCCGGGTTCGCCGGCCAGCTTGCGTGATCCGAAAGCCTGATGGAACACGATCTTTCCGGCGTGCCCGATCAGAACCACTGCGCCGGGCAGACGATGCTCGGCAACCGCTTGGTCGACGAGCGGGGCGACCGGTGCGAGCTGATCGAGAGGGGCCACGACAGGCATGGTCGGCGGCGGTGTGGTTGGTATCTGTGAGGTCGGTGTCGATGTGGTCGGCGTCGGCGCGGCGACATCTCGCGAGTGGTGCGCCGACTGGCCGCACGCCGGGGCCACCGCGAGGGTGAGCAAGACGGCTCCAACGGCATGTACGCGGGCGATTCGGAATCCTGACATCGCGATAGCGGGTCAGCCGGTCCTCGGTTGCGGGCAACTGCCGTCGGTGCTGTAGACGTCTTCTCGGGGCGCGACGACGATCCGGGCCTTGCCGCGCGGAACGTTGGTGATGTTGCGCACCCGCCCGTGTTCGGGCTTGGAGTTCGGGGGACGGGCGAGCGTGTAGCGGGACAGGATCTCGCGCAGTACCTCCGTGCCCTCCATGAGCGAGAATCCCGCACCGATGCAGCGACGCACTCCGCCGCCGAAGGGTAGCCACGTGTTCGGTTCAACCTCATTGTCGAGGAACCGGCTCGGCCGGTAGGTCCAGGTCTCGGGATAGCTGTCGGATCGTTGGTGGGCGAGCAGGATTGATGTGCTCACGATGGTTCCCGCCGGTAGCTGCCATCCGCCGACAACGCGCGCCCGGGTGAGTTTGCGTGCGGTAGAGGCGATCACCGGATGCAGACGCATGCTCTCCTTGAGCAGTGCCTCGAGGTACTTGTCGTCATTTCCGCGGGCTGCCGCGAACGCCTGCTGCTGCACGTCGGGGTGCCGGGCGAGTTCATACAGCGTCCATGCCAGCGCTGCGGCGGTGGTTTCATGGCCCGCGAGCAGCAGGGTGACCAGCTGATCGCGCAACTCGGCGTTGGTCAGCGGGGGGTCATCGGACTCGTTGCCGACCTGCAGCAGACGGGAGAGTACATCGGTGCGCTCACCGAGGTCGGTGGCTCGGCGCCGCCGGGCGATCTCGGCATAGAGCAATGAGTCGACCTCGGTTTGGTTGTTGCGGAACCGTTTCCACGGTCCGAACCTGTTCAGTTTGGGAAACGCCCAGCCCAGCACCACTATTGGGCTGATGTCGACCATCTTGTTCAGGCGCGGCGCGAATTGATCGCGAGTGTGCTGGTCAGTGACCCCGAACACCACCCGCATGATCACCTCGAGGGTCAGCGCGTTCATTCGGTCCAGTGCTACAACCTCAGACGAGGTTCCAGATGAGGCGGCCCAACGGTCGACTTCCGTCCTGGCCAGGTCCGCGACCAAGTCGCGGTAGCCTCGCAGCGATGAGCCGTTGAACGCCGGCATCAACAGCCGGCGTGCCCGAGCGTGTTGGTCCTCGTCGGTGAGCAGTACCGAGTGTTGACCCATTACCGGCCCGAGGATGTGATTGCCTTCCCCGGCGTGCAGCTCGGCAGGGTCGGCGGCGAAGATCTCCTTGATGTGCTCGGGTCGGCTGAAGATCACCAGGTGGCTGGCATACGGCGGAACACGTAAAGCGAACACGTCGCCGTAGCGTCGCGCCATGGCTGGAAGGAATCGCGAGCGGTACCGCTGAAAGAGCACGCTCTGCACGGCCGCCGGCCACCTCGGCCCCGGCGGGTAACGCGATGGCATGGCGGTCTCACTTTCGGCGGATGCGAACCGGAACGCGAACGCGTGCTCGGTTCAACGCTTGTCCAGATTCGATGTTACTGACGGCGGGCGCGCGAGATCGTCACGCTGATGCCGAACAGGACGAGCGCCGCGACGCCGGCGGCAATAACCTTCGTTTCCCGGGCACTGAACGCCTCGTCGCAACCGCTGAGGTGGGACGGGATGCGCTCGTTGTTCAGCAGGTACTCCCAGCTCTTGTGATTGCCGAACGTTCCACAGTCCGTTCCGTTGTCGCTAACGCCGGCGAACAGCAGGAATCCGGCAACAGCGATCGAGCAGACCGCCAGCAACACCGCGACCCTCGCGGCTACCGTTGCGCCGTTCGGTGACCAGCCGGCCATCGGGGCCCCCTTGAACAATTGCGGGAGTGGGACAGGGCTCGGGACAGAGAGTAGCCCGGCACCAACTGCGCTACTGTCGATAGGTCGGCCGGGATTGATGGCCCCGAGAGGGAGCGATGGGGATGCTGATCGCCGCACTTGCAGTCGCCACCATCGGTCTCGCCGCGCTGGTGACGGCCTTCGTCAGCGGCAACGAAGCCATCGGGTGGGTCAGCATCGCCGGAAGTGTCATCGGATTTTCGTTGCTGGCAGTCGACGCCGTGCGGGTGCGCAGGCACCCCGCCGTGCAGTCCACCGAGGAGCCGGAGGAAGAGGAGATCCTGCACTTCGAGGCCGACTATCCTGACGACATCACCTCGGTCGATGCGCCCGTTCATGCTGGTGACCACGCAGTTCAACGGGAGATCATGCAGGAAGAACGGGTGGTGCACCCGGACACCGGTCCCCGCGATCCGGACACCACCAGGGAAGAGGTGGCAGAGGTGCTCCGTCACCGCGGTGGGCACCGATCGTCGCGCCACTCATCCGGGTAAACGACAGCTTCTCCCGCGAAGCCTCCGAAGCGAACGGGCCTGCTGTCCCGGATCGTCGTATTGGCCGCCTCGTTCGGCCACGGTCACGGGGGGCATTCTGAGGGCATGGACGTAACCAAACCGGCCATGCACCCGACCCTGAGCGCCGGTGCCACGCTGGCTCAACCCGGTGGGCATCCGGCTCACGATATCGCCCGGCGAGACGAGCATGGCTGATGTGTGCTGTGGGCCCGAAGGCGCCGAACGACACGTAGAGTCGCAGGCCGGACCGGAACGGATCTGGCAGGTGCGTGCGTTGCGGCTGGCCGCACTGGCCGCGGGGTTACTGGCCGCAGGATGGGTGGCCGGCAGGCTGGGCGGCCAGCAGGCGTCGGTTGCGCTGGAACTTTCCGCCGTCGCAGCGGGCGCGGCCACGTTCGTACCCGACGCGATCCGCAATCTCCGGTATGGACGAATCGGCGTCGGAACCCTGATGACGATCGCCGCCGTCGGTGCGATCTCATTGGGTCAGGTGGCAGAGGCCGCTCTGCTGGCTGTCTTGTTCTCCATCGCCGAAGGGCTCGAGCAGCACGCGGTAGCCCGCACCCGGCGCGGGTTGCGGGCCCTGCTGTCACTGGTGCCGCCGACTGTCTCAGTTATCCGCGCAGGGCGTGAAACCACCGTGGCACCAGACGATCTGGCCGTCGGCGAGGTGATGGTGTTGAGACCTGGCGAGCGCGCTGCAACCGACGGGGTCATCCGGTCGGGCCGCACCAGCCTCGACCTGTCCGCTATCACCGGCGAGTCCGTTGCGGTCGAGGCCGGACCCGGCGACGAGGTGCACGCCGGTGCGATCAATGGCGGCGGCGCCATCGAGGTCGAAGTCACTGCCCTGTCCGGCGAGAGCTCACTGTCGCGAATAGTCCACATTGTCGAAGAGGCCCAGGAGCGCAAGGGGACCGGCCAGCGGTTGGCCGACCGCATCGCACGCCCGCTGGTTCCGGCGATCATGATTCTTGCCGCCGGTGTCGCGGGTGTCAGCGCCCTAGTCGGTGATCCGCTGCTCTGGGCCCAGCGCGCACTGGTTGTGCTCGTCGCAGCCTCGCCGTGCGCGCTGGCGATCGCGGTGCCGCTGACAGTGGTGGCCGCCATCGGTGCGGCGAGCCGGCAGGGAGCACTGATCAAGGGCGGCGCGGCCGTCGAGGAACTCGGTCGCATCAAGGTGATCGCGTTGGACAAGACCGGAACCCTCACCCGCAACAGCCCTCAGGTGGTGCAGACGGTAACCCGAAACAACACAACTGAATCCGACGCGCTCCGGATCGCTGCGGCCTTGGAAGCCCGCAGCGAACATCCGCTGGCGCAAGCAGTCCTTGCTGCGGTCACCGACGATGTTCCGCCAGCCGAGAACGTCACCGCCGTCGCCGGTCATGGATTGCACGGACACGTCGAGGGGCTCCCGGTTCGCCTGGGCAAGCCTGGCTGGATTGATCCGGGACCGTTCGCCGACGATGTCGAACGCTGGCAGAGCGCCGGCGCGACGGTCGTCGTGCTGGAAGTACAGGCCGACGTCACGGCGGTGATCGCCGTTCGCGACGAACTTCGGCCAGAAGCCGGTCAAGCCGTGGATCTGCTGCGCCAGTTGCGAATCGACATCGCAATGCTCACCGGCGACAATGAACGTACCGCCGCTGCCCTTGCTGCGCAGGCCGGGATCGACACCGTGCACGCCGAGCTTCTCCCCGAGGACAAGGCGCGACTCCTGCCCGAACTGGCGCGGGGGCGCAGGATCGCGATGGTCGGTGACGGCATAAACGACGCCCCCGCGCTGGCAACGGCCGACATCGGAATAGCGATGGGCGTCATGGGAACCGATGTGGCGATCGAGACCGCCGACGTCGCCCTGATGGGCGAGGATCTGCGTCACCTGCCGCAGATCCTCGCGCACTCCCGTCGGGCTCGGTTGATCATGGCCCAGAACATCGGGTTGTCACTGGTCATTATCGCGACCCTGATCCCGCTTGCTGCCGGGGGGATTCTGGCGCTGGCCACCGTGGTGTTCATCCATGAACTCGCCGAGGTTCTGGTCATCCTCAATGCGATCCGCGCAGCCCGCACCCGGCCGCTTCCCGGGCGACCGCGACGCCGTTGAGTGACGCTGCCGAACGCCGACTCAGCGGAAACGAACGTTCATCGTTGCCAGGCCGAAGATCTTCCGCCCCCCGGACTTCGCGGCGACGATGACGACTCCGGTGCGGGTTGCCGGATCCAGCGACTTAATCCGGCCGCTGAACTCGATATCTGCTCCCTCGGTGGCCGACACGATCACGGGCTGGGACAACCGGACCGCGTAGCGGGTTATCGCACCAGGGTCGCCCGACCATGTGGAAGTGAATCCGGCACCCAGGCCCATGGTGAGCATTCCGTGGGCGATCACGTCGGGCAGCCCGGCCAGCTTGGCGATGTCCTCGTCCCAGTGAATCGGGTTGGCATCACCGGCCACGCCGGCGTAGTTCACCAGGTCGCCGCGGGAGAGGCGGGTGTGGCGCACCGGCAGCTCGTCACCGATCTGCACGTCGCCGAAAGCCGGGGTGCCCGGGGTGCGGGTGTCACCTGCCTCGGCGACTCGCACCTCGCCCGCGGGGCGTACTGCCTTCTGGTAGACCGCATCGGATCCGCCCACATCGAGGATGTTCACGTCGTGCATCATCGCGTTCTGCACCGCCGTCTTGACTCCCGGATCGACGTCCTCGGCGGTGATCCCGACGACGGTGGTGTGCAGCGTGTGGACCCTCTCGCCGGCTGTGTCGGTGAAGGTGTTGGTCACGGTGATCAGGTCTCGGCCGGCGAACCTGCGCACCGATGACAGCTCGACGTCGATGAGCAGTTCGTCGCCGGCCACGATCGGCCGGTGCTGTTCGAAGACTTCCTCGGTCTGCATGTAGGTGTCGTAGCCGACGACGATCTCTTCGAACATGCGGCGATTGCACGTCATACCGGGCGTCGACGTGAAAGTGATTGGCGCTACCAGGTCCGGATAGCCCAGTTCCGCGGCGGCGGCGACGTCCCAGTGCGCGGGGTGATAGTCCTGCACCGCACGGGCGTACTCGCGTACCTTCTCGCGGCCGACGAGATAGGTGCCGCTCATCTGGTACCAGTGGCCGACCCGCGATTCGATCAGCGACGCTTCTTCTGCTGCAGTCATCAGGGTGCCATCTGTTCTGGGGCCATTTGTTCTGTCGGCATTGGTTGATGTCTCCGACCAGAGCACCCTAGCGCAGGGGAACCTTGGGCTAGCTGCTGATACCGGCCAGTTCGTGTGCCACTGCATCGAATGCGCGCAGCGTGTCGAAGAGCAAGTGCGGACTCGCGGACCGCGGTTGAGTGGACAACTTGGCGGCGACCACCTCCGCTGCGCGGTTGATGTAGATCATCTGACCGCACATGCCCAGGCATAGCGTGACGTCATTGCCCGGATAGGGGAACCACATCTGGTTGCGGTACATCCCACCGGGCATCCCGGTGTGGTCGGGACTGGCGGCGAACGCCTGACGCGAATCGGGCCCACCGTCGACCGTATCGGCGATCCACGTTTCCGGCACCACCTGCTGCTCGGTCAGCGAGGCACCAGCACGTAAGAACACCGACCCGAACCGGATCATGTCAGTGAGACTTGCGCTGACGCCGCCGTCGAAGAATCCGGTCCCGGCCGTGTCGACAGCGATAGTGGCATCGTACTCGGCGCCGATGCGACCCCACAGCAGTTCGGACATCAGTTCGGGCATCCGCTGGCCGCCGGCCACTTCGCAGATCCAGCCGAGTACATCGGATTCACACGACCGATACTCGAACGGGCCGCCGTGAATCGACTTCTGCCGCAGTGTCAGCAGGAACTCGCGCAGTGTGGCGGGAACAGCGGGACCGCTCCTGGGTGCCCAGCCGATCGCCTGGTCCAGGGCGTGTATCTCGGCGGCCGGGTCGCAGTAGTTCTCCGAGAAGGCGATACCGGACCTCATGTCCAGCAGGTGGCGCACCGTCGCGGAGGCGTAGCCGCAGTGCGCCAGGGCGGGAACGAATTCCGTGACCGGGGCATCGAGCTCGAGCGCGCCGGCTCCGTGCAGCGCGCCGACGACGGTTGCCACCAGTGACTTGCTCACCGAGAACAATAGGTGACCGGTCTCGGCCTCCAGGCCGCCGCGGTACTCCTCGGCCACCATCGAGCCGCGGTGGATGACGGCCCATCCATCGGTAGCGGTGGTGGCCATCACCGCGCCAACGGTGGTCCTGAACCCTTCGGTGGTGGTCACCCGGATCTCGCCCAATGGGGCGCCGGCTGCCGGAAACACCGCGGCCGGTCCGCTCCCGCGGGAGATTGTCGCCGTCGGCACGAAGTCGGCGACATGCTGGAACGACCACTGCGAGTACGGCGGCGACAGCCAGTTGCGCAGCGAGATACCGGCCGGGAAGCGGCCGCCGGTCACGCTCGTGCGACGAGCCGCGAGACGCTCGGCGTGGCCGTCTCACCCGGCGCCAAGGGCGTGGAGGTGAAGTGCGCCTTGATGCCGTCGATCCAGCGCCGACAACGCTCGGTCAGCTGGTAGTCAGCGCTCTGCAGGTGCCCGCGGGTGACGAGTACTCCTAATTCAGCTCCCTGGCAACGTAAGTCGCCGGGCGCCGCGATGCGCATGAAGAACGCTTCGGACTCGTTCATCAGTGAGTCCCAATCATTGCCCGAGCGCGCAAACGAGACGCGACCGTCCTCGTCGAGGCGCCACACTCCCGTTTGGGGGGCCGCGGTGAAGAGCTCGAGACCAGGCGCGGTTTCCGAGATCATCAGCTGACCCCACACCTCGTCCTCGCCGTAGCCGCGCTCCCAGCGCGAGTTGATCTCCCCGACGTCGAGCTCGTACTCGACATCCAGGTACTCGAGCAGGTGGAACAGGAACAGCGGCATGTCGGCGTAGGCCTCGGTGGTCAAGTTCGTCATCGGGCTCACCCCACTCACACGCGGGTTCACCTCGCCGAGGTAGAGCTCGTCAGAATCCAAGTCGCGAAGCAGATCCACCTCGAAATAGCCGCGGTAGCCCTGCCGCCCGAGGGCGTCGCCCAGCTTTCGCACCATCTCGCGAGCCAGGTGTGTCTGTCCCGGCGGCAGCACCTCGCGCCAGACGTCGTTACCGCACCAGCCGCCCTTGGTCGGAGTCAGCTCCGGGTAGCCCACCAGACTGGTCATCGCGGGGCCGACCATGGTGCCGTGCCGGGTCACGCTACCTTCCAGGCACACCTCGACGTTGCGGATGCGCTTCATGATCTTGACTTCCTGCCCGACCAGGTCGGCGGCGCACGGGTCCCAGTCACGCTGACCGCGAAGAAAGAAGGTCTCGCTGCCGGCGTCGCCGTAGGCGGCCTCGACGACCAGGTCGTCTCCCAGCCCGGCGCCCGAGGCCAGGCCCATCAACTCGTCGTAGGAACCGACCCGCGCGATCACGTTGGGCACGCTCGGCACGCCCACCTCATCGGCGAGGCGGGTCATCACGATCTTGGAGTCCAGGCGGTGGCTCAGCTCAGCCGGAGGGTGCATGACCTCGAGCCCCGCCTTGTGTGCAAGAGCCTGGGTCTCCTCGTCAAGCATGACGAAGCAGGCCTTGCCACCGGTCCCGCGCCGACTGACGAACTCGAGGGTTTCGGGGTCGCCCAGCAGGTGATTGCAGACATCGCCCATGGAGTCGAAATCTCTGCGGTCGCGCCGTCGGGGTACGAACACCCGCGGATGTGCGCCTTCGAAAGAGTCGAAGTACGTCAGGTAGTAGAAGTTTCTGACCCAGCGGTCGATTCCGAGCAAGTTGAACGGGGTTGGCGAAATGAAGTACAGCGGTACGGAATTGGTGTGAAAGAACGCTCGAACGTCTGAGATACCGCGCAACTTGCGGCGCGATTCGGGTTCAGCTTTGGCCGTGTGCACGATCGCATACCTCCATCCGTCAAGTGTGCACCCTGCGCATGCCGGTGTCGAAACATGGGCTTCGCCGCAGAGCTTCCGCGCTGAATCTTGCGGGTATGGTTGGGGAATCGCCGTCTTGGGACTGGAGGATGTTCGGCGTGATCGACAGGCGAGGCTTTCTGGTGCTGGCGGCCGGCGTGGCGGCGGCGTGTACGTCGCGCCCGGCGGATTCAACAACCTCGGGCCGGGGCGCGACCAACACCGTCGATTTCGATTTCCGACCCGAGGCTACCGAGCTGGACCTGGGTGGTGTGACGGTTGACACGTGGGCCTACGGGAACCAACTACCCGGCCGAGAGATCCGCATCCGCAAAGGTCAGACCTTGCGTGCGTCGGTGACGAACCAGCTTCCCGACCGGGGGACGACCATCCACTGGCATGGTTTGGCGATCCCGAATGCGATGGACGGCGTTCCGGTGCTGACCCAACCTGCCATCGAGCCGGGCCAGAACTTCACCTACGAGTTCGTCGTCCCTGATGCGGGAACATACTTCTACCACTCCCACGTCGGTATGCAACTCGACCGCGGTCTGTATGGCCCGCTGATCATCGAAGACCCCGCCGAGGGAGCCGACTACGACGAGGAACTCGTAGTTGTGCTCGATGACTGGATCGACGGGGTAGACACCAATGTTGATGAAGTGCTGGCCAACCTGCAGCGGACCGGTATGCCTGGCATGGAGGACGAAGGGCCGAACGCGGGTGTCACTCCGGTGCGACCGATGGGCGAGGACGGCGGCGATGTAAAGGACCCCTACTATCTGATCAACGGGCGGGTGCACACCGATCCGCAGGTGGTGGATTACTCTGCCGGACAGCGTATCCGGCTACGGGTTATCAACGCCGGGTCGGATACCGCGTTCCGGATCGGCGTGCCCGGTCACACCCTGACCGTCACGCATGCCGATGGGTTCCCGGTGATCCCCAAGCCGGCCGAGTCGGTGATCCTGGGCCAGGGCGAGCGGGTCGACGCGACTATTACGCTTACCTCGTCGGTGCCGCTGATCGCCGCAGCCTATCGCAAGGACGGCTACGCGCGGCTGAACATGCGGGTAGGCAGTACGGCCAGCTCGGTGAAGGCCGACGAATACGTCGACGCGTTGCGAAATCAGATCCCCCTGGACACCGCGACCCTGTCCGCGGCACCGGAAGTCATGCTGTCTCAATCGGATCCGGACCAGATCATCGACATGCGACTGGGTGGTCCGGGCAGCGGTTACCTGTGGACGATCAACGACAAGACCTATGACCCGCCCAACGACGGGTACCGGGTGGAATCGAATCAGCGGGTTCGCATCCGCTACATCAACGAAACGGACATGTTTCACCCGATGCACCTGCACGGGGTCACCTTTCAGGTGATGCGATCCGTTGAGCAGGGGAGTGCGAACCGGGCAAGCCCCGCCGCCCGGAAGGACACCGTTCTGGTTGCGCCACGGCAGACCGTTGACATCGACTTCGACACCAACAATCCCGGACGATGGATCACTCACTGCCACAACACCTACCACTTGGATGCGGGGATGGCGACGTTCATCTATTACGAGTAGTTCTAGCTATTGCGAGTAGGTTCCCGAGCGCGGTGGTCAGCGGCTGTCTCGTAGGACCGCGATGCGCCGGCGGTACTCGTCTTCGTCGATCTCGCCCCTGGCGAAACGTTCTGCCAGTATCAGTTCCGAACGGTCCTGCGTTCTGTCGGCAGGAGGTCCCGGGGTCTGTTGGGGTGCGCTCAGGTATCTGATGGCGAGCGCGATGGCTGTGACCAAAACCGCCACGACCAGAATCACCAGAACGCCCAGTGGAATCCCCCAACCCCAGCCATGTCCCCACATCCACCCATCACCTTCATACATTTCCGCTTGACCTCCAGGTTCATCCACCTCGTTGCAACAGGGCGCAACAATTTTCGGACATGGACTCGGCGATGTCGGCGACCTCGTCGGCGCAGCCCCACGACAGGGTCACTCCGGCACCGCCGTGGCCGTAGTTGTGCACGATCATGGTGCCGGGCTCAGCCTGCAGCCGGACGCCGCCGGCCCGGAAGGGGCGTAGCCCGACACGTAGCGGATCGGCTGTATCCGGCGGTGCGCCGGCGAGAATCGGCAAGAAATCAGTTGCGCGGGCGAGCATCTCGCGAATCGGTCGGTCATGGATGGTCAGGTCGGTGTTCCACTGCCCGGGTTCCACCAGTCCACCGATTAGCAGTCGGTCCTCGCCGCGGGGGACGATGAAGATCATGTCCTGATCGGTGGTGTGGGTGTCGTTGGCGACTGCGTGCACGGCGGTGATCCGCTGCATGGCCGCCCCGTTGTTGACCACTCGGAGCAAGGCGCCCCGATGCGGGTCCAAAGTGGTGTCCGCGGCCAGTTGGAAGGCGCCCAGACCAGAGCAGTTGACGATGAGCGCCGCAGAATACTCTGAACGAAGCTGCTGCTCCTGAGCTACCAAGGTGCCATGGAGCGCATGGCAGACGATCTCGATGCCGGCGGCTCGAACCTGGTGGGCCAGCCAGCCCAGGTAGCGGTCGGTGTCCACCGTCGGCGCAAGGTATGAGTAGGCGTCGACCACACCGGCCGCGGGGTTGACCCCGTGGGCGGTGATCAATGTGGGGTCGTGGACGAAACCCGGCACGAGTTGCTCGAGTTGGCGCATCTTGTCCAGTTCGGCGGGATCCTCTTCTACACCATGCCGGAAGTAGAACACCGCCGGCCGCAGGCTGACCCCGGTGTGGGGGTTGGAGGCCAGGCGGGCGAACCGGCGATAGGACGTCATCGCCCAGCCCGCCGAACGGGCCAGCACGTTGTCGCTGTGATGGCGTCCGCAAACCGACGGCGGCAACTCCCATACCGCTCCGGCCACCGTGGACACCGTCTCGGAGCCGAAGCGACTGGCCAGCACGGTGACTTGCCACCCGCGGCGAGTCAGCACCAGGGCGGTGGTCAGTCCGCTGACACCGGCCCCGATCACCAGCGCCCGGGCGCGTTCGTCGCGGGGCGTCATACGAGCTCTGCCTGATCCGGCAGGAATTCTCCAGCGTGGGCCACCTCAGTCCTTCCCATCGTCAAAGCGCCGTTCGGGGCTAACCATAACTACTATGTACGTACGTAGATCGTACGTTATGATTGGGCTCGACGGTGAGACGGTTGCCGATATGAGACACCAATGACCGGGTACACTCGCGACGAACGGGCTTGGAGGAAAACGGGTGCGGGCAAGGGGTTTCGGCGAACTCGAGGCGGTCATCATGGACCGCATCTGGGACCGTGGCCCGGATATGTCGGTTACCGTCCGTGACGTGTTCGACCAGCTCGTGGCCGAACGTGACATCGCATACACCACGGTGATGTCGACGATGGACAACCTGCACACCAAGGCCTGGCTCAGGCGGGAACGTGACGGCAAGGCGTACCGGTACTGGGCGATCCTGTCACGCGAGGAGCACGGTGCCCGGTTGATGCGCGAGGCGCTCGAGCGTGGCGGACGCCATGACCTTGTGCTGAGTCACTTCGTCGAACAGATCGGTCCCGAGGAGTCCGCGGGACTGCGAGAGGCGTTGCGCCGGTTGTCGAGAAGAACGGAGAGACGGTGATCACCGCTGCCGTCCTGCTGCTCTACAGCGCACTGGTCATCGTTGCCGGACCCCCGCTGCTTCGCCGGTTGAGCGCCGACAATCAAACCCCACGATGGGGAGTCGCGGCGTGGCTCACCGCGATCGGCACTGTGCTGATCAGCTGGGCAGCGGCAGTGGTGGCGGTAGTCATTCAGATCTTCGGTCACTGGGAGCACCGGCAATTCCTCGTCGCATCCTGCGTCGCGCAACTGCGGGTTATCGGCAGCGGTCAGGCGGGCACAGTTCCCCAGCTCGTCCTGCTGGCTGTGGTCGTCGCTACGGTCGGCGTTCTGGGTGTCGCAGGGACACGGCTCGCTCGCGCGTTCCTCGGCATTCGCCGGCGTTCGTACCACCATGCCGAAGCCGTGCATCTCGTCGGACACGGAACCGCCGCACCGGATGTCGTGGTACTGGACGCCGAAAGGCCCGCCGCCTACTGTGTCTCCGGCCGCCCGCCGGCGATCGTCGTCACCAGCGCTGCGGTGGCCGCGCTTGATGAGAATCAGCTCGGAGCTGTGGTTGCCCACGAGCGTGCCCACCTGGCCGGGCACCACCCCCACATCGTCGCCGCGCTACGTGGACTGGCCGGAGCCTTCCCCCGCATCGCTCTGATGACCGAAGGCGCCGAACAGGTTTCCCAGCTGCTGGAGATGTGCGCCGACGATGCGGCCGCCCAGCGACACGGCCGGACGGCCCTGCTGACCGGCCTGCTGGCAATGTCGGGGGCGACCCCTGTCGGCGCGCTCGGTGCGGCGGACATTGCCGTCCTCGCGCGTGCGCAACGCCTCGCAGCATCCGGCCTGAAGCTGACCGACACACGACGAAGGGCCGCACTGACCAGCACGGTGATGATGACGATCGCCGCCGGGCCGCTGATCATCGGCGTCATGGCCGCCTCTGGGCTGCTGATGTGCGGGATGCAGTGAGCTTTTAGCGGCTCCGGCCGGCCATCAGCCGTGCATCCCTCTCTTTCCGGGCATTCCGGGACCCATCATTGGGCCACCCATCATCGGGCGCATCATCGCCGGCATGCCGTCGACGACAAAGCCGGTCACTTCCTGAGCATGTTCACGGATGACGCGGGTCAACTCGGGGTCACCGGAGGTTTCCACCACGACTACACCGTTGGGGGAGTAGCTGAGCTGGCGCTGGTAGCCGGATGCGTGGCGGAACAAGGTTGGCAGGCTCGAGCTCATGCAGTGAACTTCTGCGCCCCGTTCCAGCTGGGCGTACATCGAGGACACGTGCGCCTGCAACTCGGCGACGAGGTCCGCAGAGTCTGATTCGGTGACGGTGCGGACACCGCCGGGAACATACTCGACGCTGCGCCGCAGTTCACCATGGCGCATGAACATATTCCGGTACTGGTGCATGTCCGCGCCGGACGCCCCGTCCATCCCGGGTTGCGCGAGGCTTGTCGGCAGGCCGAACACGCCGCGCAGGACGTACCCGATCCCGAGTAAACCTCCCGCCGTCGCCAACGCGCTCAGCGCCGTCCGCCTGGTGAATGTGGTTGCCCGCGAGGACTTCCGGTTTCTGCGCACTTGGGTCCCGAACCGCGCCATGCCACGCACCTCCCTTGACCGCCGACATAACTAACTGTATACCTACGTACGTAGTAAGTACGGAGATATGGGTCGGGTCGTGGTGATCGGCGAGAGGATGCGTGATGCACGGTTCCATGGCGATGGTCCCGGCGTGGGTGACGATTCTTGCCTGGGTCTATACCAGCGCCGGGGTGCTCATCGGGGCATGGATGGTCGCCGATACCTACCTGGGCCGGTATCGCCAGCAGATGTGGGCGATGGAGATCGTGTGGCCGATCACTGCCATCTGGTCCGGTCCGCTGGGACTGTGGGCCTATCTCCGGTGGGGCCGTCCGGCCACGCAGAAGTGGCAAGCACGTAACGGGCCCGCCCCGGAACTGGGGCTGCCCGCGAAGGCCGCCGTCGAGACCATCCCCGGTGGAGCGGCATCGTTCGTGGGCCATGCGATCGCGGTGCCGATCGTGGTCGCTACGGGAATCACGATCGCCGGCGAACATGTGTGGCCGATGATTCTGCTGATCGCCGCCTTCGCGCTGCCGCTGCTGATCGCATTCGAATACCGCTCATTGACGATGTTTGCTGGGCCGCGATCATCCCCGGGAAGACGTCTGCGGGTCGCCACGCTGATCTCGGTCCTCGCGATCCTCGCGTTCGACCTCGGCATGGGCGCCACGATGTTGATCGTGGCCTTCGTGTTGGGCTATCCCCCCACGACGATGGCCTTCTGGCTGGTGATGTGGGGCGGCATCATGCTCGGCTTCATCACGGCCTATCCGGTGGTGTGGTGGCTGCTGGCCCGCGGTACACCGCAGAAGGTTCTCGAACCCGCCGAGACACCGTAGCGACATCGACTGCCGTTCCAGCAGAATCGGCAGTCGAGGAGTAGCAATGAACCTTGCTGATTACGACGCATTGAGCTTCGACTGTTACGGCACGCTGATCGACTGGGAAACGGGCATCGCTTCGGTCCTGGCCCGGTGGGCGAAGCAGGTGGGGCTGTCGCTGCCCGACGAAGAGCTGCTCACCGCCTACGCCGAGAGTGAAGCCGAGGCCGAACGTGAATACCCCGAGGCTCTGTACTCGTCGATCCTGGCCGAGGCATTCCGCCGCACCGGGGCAAAGCTCGGCGGTGAAGTGACCGACGAATGGGCGCTGACGCTCGGCTCGTCGGTGCCCAGCTGGCCGGCATTCACGGATTCCGCTGCCGCACTCGTGTCCTTGGCGGCGGACTACAAGCTGATCATCGTCTCCAACGTCCATCGTGACGGGTTCGCCGCCAGCAACATTCGTCTCGGCGTGGAGTTCGACAGAATAATCACCGCCGAGGACGTCAAAGCCTACAAACCCGCCCCGCACCATTTCGAGGCGCTGGATGCGGCCCTGCAAGGGCTTGGCGTCGAGCGTCGGCGGCTCCTGCACGTTGCGCAGAGTCTGTTCCATGACCATGTGCCTGCCAAGCGGCACGGCTTGCGTTCGGTGTGGATCAACCGCCGCCACCATCGATCCGGTTGGGGCGCCACACCCGAGCCCGCCGACGAGTACAGCTATGACCTCGAATTCCCCAGCATGGAGGCGTTCGCGGCGGCGGCGCGGGAAGCGAAAGGGCCGTGCCGAGCAACAGTGGTGAAGGAGTGAACCCACCCGACTACGTTCTGGGCCACTCGGAGCACGAGTTGGGCCGCCTGCGTCGTCAGGCCGTACTCCTCGACTCGATCACGCGGGAATACCTGGCAACCGCAGGCCTGCAACCGGGCATGCGTGTCCTGGACGTGGGAAGCGGCGCAGGAGACGTCGCCTTTCTCGCCGCGGAGCTCACGACTCCCGGTGGTGAAGTCATCGGGACGGACGTGGCGGAGACCGCGGTCAGCACAGCGTCAGGCCTAGCGTCGGCTCGCGGCCCGTCGGAGACCGTCCGTTTCATGGTGGGCGACCCCTCGGAGATGAGCTTCGACGAACCGTTCGATGCGATCATCGGCCGGTACGTGCTGACCTTCCAGCCAGATCCGGCCGGCATGATTCATCGCCTGGTCCGGCATCTGGTGCCGGGCGGCATCGTGGTCTTTCACGAGCCGGACTGGCGTGCCGTCCGCTCCTCGCCGCCGGCGCCGACGCACGATCGTTGCTGTCGATGGATCCTCGAGACACTCGACAGGGCCGACACTTCCTGGAACATGGCCGACCGGATGCACGGCGCCTTCACCGGTGCCGGACTCGCTGCGCCGACGCTGAAGATGCGGACCTTCATCGGGGCAGGACCTTCGGCTGAGGTGTGGCTGCGGGCTCTGGTCGATATCGTCGAGACGTTGCTGCCGAGCATCGAGGCACAGGGTGTAGCCAGCGCCGCCGAGGTCGAGCTTGAAACGCTGGTGCGGCGCCTAGTCGATGAGGTCGCAGAGTCCGGCGCCACGATTGTCGGGCGCTCCGAAGTCGGAGCGTGGACCCGCCTTCAGCCGACCCATTGATGGTAGATGCGGTTGAAGGTGCCGTCTTGCAGCGTCCGGTTCAACCACACATCGACCTCGGCGACAAGTGGGCTGCCCTTGGGTAGCAGATAGGCCTTGTGCTCGGAGGTAAACGGATGATCGGGGTGCACCGCGACCAGGCCCGGGTACCGAGTCGACTGGTACAACGCCTCGATCGCGTCTGTGATCATCACATCGGCGTTGCCCGCCGCGAGTTGATCAAAGATGGTCGTGTTGTCCGGCCAGATGGTGATCTCAGCGTGGGGGAAGTTCTGCCGGGCGAACTGTTCGTTCGTGCCACCCGGATTCTCGATGACCCGGACCCCCGCCCGGTTGATCTGATCGATGGACCCGAACCGTTCAACATTGCCAGCGGCGACCAGGGGAACCTTTCCGCTCGACAGATACGACTGGGTGAAGTCGGCGATCCGTTGTCGCTCAGGGGTTTCGGTGATTCCACCCATCGCGATGTCGCATCGTCCGGGCGCAGCGACATCCTGGCTCAACGTCGTCCAGGTGGTCGCCACGAACTGGGGCTCGCGACCGAGGAAAGCCGCCAGGCGTGTCGCCATGTCGATGTCGATACCGCTGTAGAGCCCGGTTCTCGGATCCCGGAAGGTCAGCGGCTGGTAGTCACCCGTGGTGCAGATCTTCAGCGCACCGGGCCTACCACCGGCGATGGCCGGCGCCGGGACCAACCAGCCGAATATCACCCCGGCGGCGAGCGTCGATGCCACCAGCCGCAGGGAACGTACCTGCCGGCGCCGACCGGGCCGGCTCACCTGACAAGGTCCCACTGACCGAAGTCGGCTGCGAGGACGTCGTCCACGTCGACGGAAACCCCGTCGATCACTACGGGTGACCGGCTTGAGGTCAAAGGTGGCGCCAGGTCGCAGCTCGGACACGTACACCAATGCCCCGTCGTATCCCGCCGCCTTGAGCTGCTCTGGTTGCACCAGCCGGGTGGCGAAGTCGACGAGCCGCGTCGAGTCACTGACGGCGCCACGCCAGTGAGCGTAGTTCGTGCGCCCGCTGCTGATTGTGTCGTTGGCGCCCCAAGCTCCGTATGGTGATCGTCGTGAGCGCATCTGTGCCAGCCGGTCCCGGCGAGCTCTTCAGCCGGCGGCGACTGTTACAGCTGACCGGTGCTGTCGGCGGGGCGGTCGTTGCCGCGGCGTGCACAGCCCGGTCCGCCGCTGCACCCGCGCCGACCCCGTTCGCCTCGTCGGCGGGCCTGATATGCCGGGATGGCTGGGGTGCGCGGCCGGCTCGTCCCGGTGGCACGCCGCACACCATCTCGCGCATGACGCTTCATCACACCGCCGTGGTCCTCGGCGACAACCGCAACATCACCGATCGGCTGCGTCAGCACCAGCGGTATCACCAGGACCAGCAGGGCTGGAGCGACATCGCCTACCACCTCGGCGTGGACCGCAACGGCAACATTTTCGAACTCCGAACGCCCGAACTGGCCGGCGACACCGCCACGAGCTACGACCCGACTGGGCATTTCCTGGTTGTCTGCGAAGGCGACTTCGACCAGGAAGCCGTGACCGAAGCCCAACTGCACGGCGCTGCGCTCGCATTCGCTTGGGCCGCACAGACCTTCGGCGTGGCGACCGACACCCTGGCCGGCCATGGCGACTACGCAGCGACGTCGTGTCCCGGCGCCGATCTGCAGACCCAGCTTGTCTCGGGTGGCCTCAAACGGCGCGTCGACGATCTGGTCGCGGCCGGGCCAGTGAATCTGCAGCCGGTGTGTGGGCCCGATGCTGCAGCGGTGGTGGCGGCCATCGAAGCCGGCTGACGTATCGGCCTGCTCTGCCTCAGCTTGCCGTCAGGATGACGTTGTAGAGGTTTACGGCGGTGTCGCTGGGCAGGATCTCCATGAATGTGCTGCCCTCCGCGGGTGCGGAGCCGGTCGCGATGATGTGACTTGGGTACGCGCCAGTGCAGGGGAAGTTGTTGCACCGTTGCCAGAAGCCAGGGGCACTCTGATACGGGGGCATGCTATGGGCCTGCTCGACTCGATAGCGGCCAGGCGGGATGAAGCTCGTCGCCCACCACTGCGGGGGCTGTCCGCTGATCCCGAACACCCCGTTGCTGCCGTAGGTCGGGGGACCGGCCAGGGCCGGGGCGGTTGGGACGACTCCCGACAGCAGGGCGGCGAGCGCCGTCACTGCCAGCATCGGAGGGCTGCGCCGGACCCCGCTGTGCACGTTGTCGAGCGTATCGGATCGGGCCTGCGCACGACGTTGATACCGTTGGTATCGGTTACATTGCCGAGGAGCGCCGATGGCCACGATCAGCACCCCGCATTACTTGATGGACCAGGCGCGCCGCCGATTCACCCCGACGCTGAACACGATTCCCGGCATGGGCGTGGTCGAGAACCGGCTGCGGGCGCGAGACTGGCCCCAGTTCCGCCTGGCGGAACCGCCTGCGGGCAGTGGGCTCGAGACCGTCATGGGCGACTCCGGCCTGCCGGTCATCGGCCACATGATCGAAACCTTCCGCGGCGGCCCCGACTACCTGATGCAGGTGTACCGGACGTACGGGCCGATCCACTATGCATACACACCGGCGGTGCCCGCCGTCGTTGCGTTGGGGCCTGACGCGACCCAGGTCGTCTTCTCCAACAAGAACAAAGACTTCTCGCAGAAGGGCTGGCACCCACTCATCCGTGCCTTCTTCCCCCGAGGCCTGATGCTGCTCGACTTCGACGAGCACATGTACCACCGCCGGATCATGCAGGAGGCGTTCACCCGCACCCGGTTGTCCGGCTACGTCGAACACATCGACCGAGTGGCCTCCCAGGTGGTGGCCGACAACTGGGCGACCAACGACCCACGCTTCCTGTTCCATCCGGCGGCCAAGGAGCTGACACTGGACATCGCCTCGCTGGTGTTCATGGGCCACGACCCGGGGACAGACCACGATCTGGTCACCAAGGTGAACCGCGCGTTCACCACGACCACCCGGGCCGGCGGCGCAATCATCCGCCGCGGAGTTCCACCCTTCAAGTGGTGGCGCGGTTTGCAGGCCCGCAAGCTACTGGAGTCCTATTTCGCCGACCGCGTCGCCGAGCGCCGCAGGGCCACCGGCACCGACATGCTGACAGTGCTGTGCCACACCACTGACGAGGACGGCAACAGCTTCACCGATGACGACATCGTCAACCACATGATCTTCCTGATGATGGCCGCGCACGACACCTCGACCTCGACGTTGACCACGATGGCCCACCACCTCGCCGCCAATCAGGACTGGCAGGACCGATGCCGGGACGAATCGGCCCGGCTGGGTGACGGCCCGCTGGACATCGAGGCGCTGGAGAAGCTGGAAGCCCTTGACCTGGTGATCAACGAGTCACTGCGGATGGTGACTCCGCTGCCGTTCAACATTCGCCGGACGGTCCGCGACACCGAACTGCTCGGCTACTACATACCGGCTGGGACCAATGTCAACATCTGGCCCGGCCTGAACCACCGATTGCCGGAACTGTGGACCGACCCAAAGAAGTTCGACCCGGACCGGTTCGCCGAGCCGCGGGCCGAGCACAAGAAGCACCGCTATGCCTTCGCCCCCTTCGGCGGCGGTGCGCACAAGTGCATCGGAATGGTGTTCGGCCAGCTGGAGATCAAGACCGTCATGCACCGGCTGCTGCGCCGATACCGTTTGGAGTTGCCGCACCCCGGCCACCAGCCGCGCTACGACTACGCGGGGATGCCGGTGCCGATCGACGGTATGCCCATCGTGCTGCGGCCTCTTGGGTGATGCTCGCGGCGATCCCCGAGGTGCCCGCCTTCAGTTGCGGCGGTCCCAGGTGGTGGTCTCACCGACCGGCCGCCGTGACGCCGGCGCCGGAGGATCGCCGTCAGGTGCCCAACCCACACGGATCAACGTCTGGGGGTGGGCCTCGCCGTCGAACACCTCGCATGCAAGTGCCAGACGACTGCGCACATCGCCCAACGGCTCGGTCAGGGGACAGGTTGCGAAGCCCATCGCCGCGGCAGACAGGGTGATTCGACTCAACGTCTCACCGGCCCGCAACCGCATCAGATCGTTGTCGGCTTCGGTGCCGAGCACCACCATGGTGGCGTCGTCGCCGCGCGCACCGTCGTCGTCGCCGGGCCTCCCTCCGTAGCGAAGCAGGATCTCGCCGTCGGTACGCCGGGCCCACCGGATCTTGGGGACCACCCCCAGCCTCACCCCGGACCGCGCGGCGCAGACATAGAGCCACTCGAGCGTCCCAGCCGGAATCGCCCGCGCCAGGTAGCGGCGGCGGTCGGCCCGGCGCCGCGGGATGGCCGCGGCCAACTGGACGCCGAAGTCGCTGGGAGGCTGTTCCACCAACTCGAGCAACGCCAGATGGCCGGCGTCGCCGGGATCGGGCAGTCGGTGGACCCGGGGACGCCACCCCGCCGCGTCCAGCGCCACGACACAGTGATCGAGCACGGTGCCACAGCTGAGGAGGAGATCGCGCCGGTCGGAGTCGGTGTCACCGAGCCGGCGGGTCCAATCGGCATGAAGACCCACGCCGTCGCGGCCGACGTGCCACTGCCAGGGCTGCGAGTTCTGGGCCGATGGCGCACGTGCGGCGAGGTCCAACGCGGTCTCAAGAACGGTTGCCCCCGGGAAGGTACCCATCAGCGTCTTCACCTCCACCGCGCTGTCCGCACGGAAATCATAGGACGGTCCTCGCATAGAAATTCGGAGCGACGGTGTTCCGGGATGGGTCTTAATCGCCCGAACTTTTTGGCGACGGCAAAGCCGGCACCGAGAATCGTTGGCCAGGGACCCGGTCGAGGAGGGAGGACACTTCAGGTGGGCCAATCTCGGCAGAGGTCTGGAGCCGCGCCGGCAAGCTCGAGACGCCCGACGGCGAGCTGTTCGTCGATGTGGCCGAGCTCGACGACATCTCCGGCGTGGTCGCCGTCGCGGTCCTGCTCTCGGTGCTGATCGGCTTGCCCGCCGGCCAGGCGTGGTCCGTCGGCGCAATTGCCTCGTCGTTGGGCACCGTCCTGGCGTTGCTGGCGGCCTTCGTCGCAGTGATGTACGCCTTTGCGCAGTCATCTACGACCTGATCGTCCCCTTCTTCTTCATCCACGTGGGGCTGCAGATCACGCCCAGCGTGTTCGACAGCGCCGTCATCCCCGGGATCGTGTTGCGAGACTCTCTCCGCGATCGCATTCCTGTCCGCGACCACATGCCTACTCGCGCCATGGGTCCTGGAGCGGATGCTGCGCGAGCGCCCCTAGCGCCGTTACTCGAGTGCCCGGATGAGGTCGCGGACGGTGTGGTGCGCCTCGAGTGGATGGCGCAGGCGGCCCTTCGGGTTGATCGTGTAGCTGTTGCGGCGGCCTTGCCGCGACTTGGTGAGGTAGCCCTCCTCGGTGAGGTCGCTCAGGATGGCCTGGACTGCTCGTTCGGTGATGCCGACGCGGGTGGCCAGCGCGCGCGCGGTCGACGGTTCACCGTGGGCCACACACAGCAGTACATGCGCGTGGTTGGTGAGGAAGGTCCAGGGCCGGGTCGTCACTCGCGCAGTGCATTTCGTGAGTCGTTGTCGGCGCCGGTCGGTAGCGGTTCGTCTTCGTCGGGCGCCGGACTGGTCGCCAGGCTCCAGACCACCGAGCCGGCCAGCACCACGATGATGGCGCCGAGCGTGACGGGGATGGGCAGTTTGCCGACCGGGGTTTCGGAGAGGACGAGTTTGACACCGGCGAACGCGAGGAGGAGCGCCAGGCCGTAGTGCAGTTTGGTGAAGCGGCGCAGCAACCCGGCCAGGCAGAAGTACAGGCTGCGCAGTCCCAGGACGGCGAAGGCATTGGCGGTCCAGACGATGAAGGTGCTGGTGGTGATCGCCAGTACCGCGGCCACGGAATCGATGGCGAAGATCAGATCGGTGGCCTCCACGGCGACCAGTACGACGAAAAGCAATGTGGCGACGCGCTTCCCGTTGACCCGGGTGAAGAATCGGCCCTCATGGTAGGTGGGGTCGGTGGGTATCACCCGCCGGACGAGCCGTACCAGCAGGTTGCGCTCGGGCTGCAGATCTTGGTCGTGGCGGAACGCCATCTTGTAGGCGGTGTAGATCAGGAAGGCTCCGAACAGGTAGGCCGTCCAGAAGAACGTCCTCAGCAGTTCGGCCCCGACGAAGATGAACACCAGGCGGAACAGCAGCGCGCCGATGACCCCCCAGAACAACACCTTGCGCTGGTAACGGTCGGGCACGGCGAAGTAGGTGAAGATCAGCGCGAAGACGAAGATGTTGTCCACCGAGAGTGCCTTCTCGATGAGGTAGCCGGCGAAGTACGCCCCACCGGCGTCGGCGCCGTAGGCTCCCCAGACGATGACGCCGAAGGCGAGTCCGGTGGCGACCCAGATGCCGGACCAGACTGCCGCTTCGCGGAACTCGACGACGTGGTTGTCGCGATGCAGGAACAGGTCGATGGCGAGCATCGCGACGATGGCGCCGGTCAGGGCCACCCATGCCCAGACCGGTACCTGCAAGGCCAGTGGGTCCACACTCTGCCTCTCGCACTCGGGTTCGGCGCAATGCAGATACGCAAACTATATTACGAAATATAATTCGTCAATTTGGATTCCGATAAGGAGGGGGATCAGGGGTGACCGGAATCCTCATCCGCCCCGAGGAGCGCGACGACCGATTCGCCTGCGAGACACTCGTGCGCGACGCGTTCTGGGATGTCTACGAGCCCGGCGCCGTGGAGCACCTGATCCTGCACAAGGCGCGCACAGCTGCGGACTTCATTCCGGAACTCGACCTGGTTGCCGCCGACGATGGCCGGATCATCGGCTGCCTGCTGGCCACCCGGGCGAGCGTGGCGGACGACGCCCGGGGGACTTCGCGCGGAGTTCTCTGCGTCGGGCCGATCGCGGTGCATCCCGGCCGTCAGCGCACCGGGGTCGGCCGCAGCCTGATGGGCGCCATGCTGCAGCGGGCCGGGCGACGAGGCTGGCCGGGGGCGTTTTTGTACGGGAATCCGGGCTACTACCGAAGGTTCGGCTTCGACGATGCGCGTCGCTGGGGGGTGACGACCCCGGAGGGCACGAACTTCGAAGCCTTCATGGGCGTCGAACTGATCCCCGGCGGGCTGGACGGGATCTCCGGACGCCTGACGGTCAGCGACGTCTACTCGGTCGACCCGGCCGAGCTCGAGGCATTCGAGCGCCGATTTCCGCCCCGGGAGAAGCGCGCGACCTGAACGCGGTGGCGGCGATTGGCACTTCTCGGATCGCGGCGCTATTTTCCTCGAGGTGATCTCTTCAGCTGCCTGCGCAGTCTTGCGCTCGATCGTTCCCATGCTGACTGTGGCGACCGTTGTCGCCACCGGTCTGCTCGCCGAACCGGAGCGCGTCGGTGCCACCCCGTCGGTGCGCCTGGCCAGTGATGCCAATCCGCTGGCCGGAAAGCCGTTCTACGTCGACCCGATATCGAAGGCCAAGGCCGCCGCGCAGAGCGCCGCCCCGCCCAGTCCTCAGCTGGCGAGCATCGCCAACACACCCACGGCGTACTGGATCGATCAGGCATTCCCGGCGAGCACCGTCGCCGGCACCGTCTCCAGATATGCCGGCGACGCGCAAGCTGCCGGCGCCATCCCGGTTTTCGCGCTCTATGCCATCCCGCACCGCGATTGTGGTCACTTCGCGGCGGGCGGATTCGCGACGGCCGCGAGCTACAAGCAGTGGATCGACGCTGTCGCCGCTGGGCTGGGCTCCGCTCCGGCGGCCATCATCCTGGAACCGGACGCGATCGCGATGGCCGATTGCCTGTCCCCTGACCAGAGTCAGGAGCGGTTCGACTTGTTGAGCTACGCCGTCGATGCGCTGACCCGCGACCCGGCCGCTGCCGTGTACATCGACGGTGGGCACTCGCGCTGGTTGAGTGCCGACGTACTGGCCGCTCGGCTCAACCAGGTCGGTGTGGACCGTGCGCGCGGCTTCAGCCTCAACACCGCGAACTTCTACACCACCGATGAGCAGATCGGCTTCGGCGAGACGGTGTCGGCGTTGACCAACGGGTCGCACTACGTCATCGACACGTCGCGCAACGGCGTCGGACCTGCGGCCCAGACCGGGCTGCACTGGTGCAACCCCAGCGGCCGGGCACTGGGCGTGCCGCCCACCACGGCGACGGCCGGTCCGCACGCCGACGCCTACCTGTGGGTCAAGCGCCCCGGTGAATCAGACGGATCGTGCGACCGCGGGGAACCCGGGGCGGGCCAGTTCGTCAATCAATACGCCATCGAACTGGCCAGCAACGCGGGCCAGTAAGGGTATTCAGCCGCAGAGGCGGAAAACGCACCGGCGTCAGGGCAGGTCGACCTTGCTGGCCAGCCAGCGGCCGTCGACCTTCTCCATGGTCATCACCACTCGGCTGCGGTCCAGCTGCGGCGCGGGCGCAGCGGCATTGCTCACCGCCTGATCGACGAACAGCACCACCTCCACCCGGTCTTTGCTAGCGGACTTGACCGCGGATTCGATGACCACGCCGTGCGCCGTTGCCTTGTTGTCGATCAGAACCTGGCGGAGCTGTGCGCTGGATTGTTCGTAGAGGTTCTTGAACTCGCCGGTCGAGCCATCGCGAACCTCGGTGATGTTCTGGTCGATCGCGTGCGGGTTGATGGTGGTCAGGACCAGGGTGAACTTCTCCGCCGCATCGAGTGCTTCGGCGGCCGCGACATCCTTCTGGTGCTGCTCGAACAACAGCCAGCCGGCATAGCCGGAGGCCGCCAGCACGGCTACTAAAACTACCGCCGCGAACCACTTGGCCGCCGACCGGCGCCGCCGCGGGCCTGCCGGTTCGTCCTGATCGGCGGGTTCGTCGCCGGAGTCCGGGGCGGCAGCATCGTCTTCGGCATCCTCGCCGCCGTCGGTTGCGTCTCCGTCGCTGCCGTCTCCGCCGTCTCCGTCGTCGTCGGAGCCGTGTTCAGCCACCACCTGCGTCAGCTCATCCTCGGCCGGTGCCCGGTCGTTGTCCGAGTCGTTGCATGCCTCGTCGATATCAGCCGGAGGTTTCACCTCAACTGCCCAACCTCGATTACCCAATTGAACTGCTTAACCCTTCGTCCCCGGATCGGGAGACGACGCCGACACCATATCCTCTTTCAGGAAAGGTGCACCCGGCCGATCGTCAGTTGCACGCGCCCTGAGCGCGCAATGCGTTACCCCACTCGGCGGCAGAGACGATATTGGCGTGGGTGACCCCCGACGGTTCCTCTTTCTTGATGCTGTCGGAGATGCGAGTCAGCTGGAAGGTCACGCTGGTTATCGGTTCGCCCCCGTAGATCGGCGAGTAAGGGCCGAAGTTGTTCGGGGTGTTGGTGATGATCAGCGGTTGCACCCGGGGGAGCAGAAAGGCCGTCGAGCGATCGATATTGGCCACGACACCATTGGCCTGCTGCTGCAGTCCGCCAACCGAATAGTCATCGTGCTCATCGCCGAGACGGCGGTTGAACGCATGGATCTGACCCATCAGGGGGTCGTACTGCGCGTTGAACCATTGGCACGCGTCCGACATCCCGCTGATCATCTCGGGAGTCACCTGGTAGGTGAATGTGCTGTACGGCCAGATCTCGAAGTTGGGTGCCCAGTCGGTGGGTCCCGGGGTGAACACCGGCAGCGGCGGCGGATCCGGATCGGCGTTGGCTGGGCCGGACAGCGCCAAGCCGGCGACCGCCATCGTCCCGGTCACCGCCAATGTTCCGGCTCGCGCCAGAGCTGCAGCCACCCAGCGCAATCTTTGCGCGCCCATTCGCATCCTCCCAGCACATCATTACCCGAACGGTTCGGCGTATGCGGCGAATTGGCAGGGGATCCGGCAAACACCGTCGAGCCAATCTGCCCGAATCGACCACACGGCGGTTCCGAATGTCTCATCATTGCCGCCATGGGGGAGTCTCTGGACCTCGCGTCGGCCAAACGCAGCGAGCGCCGTCATCAAGGCGCGCGCGATGTGGGTATATGCGGTCGTTAGGCCCGCAGCGGGAGTTCAGCGGGCTCGGTGCGAACCGTTCACACACTGCCCGGCTCCCCAGGGTCAGGATGGTTCTCGCCGAAAGCGGTCATGAACCGCGCGCGCGCTCTACTGTGACCTCCGTGCACAGCCGCGGCTACCTGGCGGGCGCCCTGCGATGACGATCGAGCAGGAGCTCCCGGCCTCCACCGACGAGGATCGGGCCCGGGCCCGCGACGGCGTGGCCGAGATCGAAGACTGGGCCAAGGGCTACGTCAAGCGGCACCCCCTGGAATCCCTGGCAACGGTTGGGCACCAGTGCGTCCTCGGGCTACGGACGGTCCAGTACTTCTTCCTGGATCTGTTCACCGGCAAGTTCCAGTGGGGCGAGTTCCTGCGGCAGGGCAACTTCATGGCGTCGACGGCCGTGCTGCCGACCATCCTGGTCGCGCTGCCGATCGGGGTCACCCTCTCGGTTCAGTTCGCCCTACTCGCCAACCAGGTCGGTGCCACGTCGCTGGCCGGCGCGGCCAGCGGGCTGGCCGTCATCCGTCAGGCCGCCTCGTTGGTGGCGGCGATCATGATGGCCGCGGCCGTCGGGTCGGCGATCACCGCTGACCTCGGTGCCCGCACCATGCGCGACGAGATCGACGCCATGGAAGTGATGGGGGTGTCGGTGATCCGACGCTTGGTGGTGCCTCGGTTCGCCGCGGCCATCATGGTCGGTGTCGCCCTCACCGGGATCATCGCCTTCGTCGGCTTCCTGGCCAGCTACCTGTTCAACGTCTATTTCCAGAGCGGCGCACCCGGCAGCTTCGTGGCTACCTTCGCGTCTTTCGCCACACCGGAGGACATGGTGGTGGCGTTGCTCAAGGCGGTCGTCTACGGCGCCATCGTCGCGATCATCGCCTGTCAGAAGGGCATGTCCACCAAGGGCGGGCCCACCGGTGTAGCCAACTCGGTGAACGCCGCCGTGGTGGAGGCGATCCTGATCCTCATGATCGTCAACGTCGCGATCAGCCAGCTCTACAACGTGCTCTTCCCGAGGTCGGGTCTGTGACATGACGGCTTCCCCCTCGCGCTACGTGCCCCCTGGCCTGCGGACGCTGCAGCGCCTCTCCGACAGGATCGCCCAGCCCGCCATCAAGCTCGGCCACATGGCACTGTTCTTCTTCCGGGTGGTGGCCGGCGTGCCAACCGTTCTGCGGCACTACCGGAAGGAGTTCCGGCAGCTGCTCTCGGACATCGCATGGGGCAACGGCTCCATCGTGGTCGGTGGCGGCACCGCCGGCGTGGTGCTCGTGCTGGGTGTCACGGCCGGCGCCCTGGTGGCCCTCGAGGGCTACAACTTTCTCAACCTGCTGGGGTTGGGGCCGGCGACCGGTGTCCTGTCCTCACTGGTGAACACCCGCGAACTCGCGCCGATCATGGCGGCGCTGGCATTCGCGATGCAGGCCGGTTGCCGGTTCACCGCCCAGTTGGGTTCGATGCGGATCGCGGAAGAGATCGACGCCCTGGACACGCTGGCGATCCCGCCGATCCCGTTCCTGGTCACCACGCGGCTGATGGCCGCGGTCATCGCCGTCATCCCGCTGTACCTGGCATGCCTGGCGACCACGTTCATCACCGCCCAGATCGTTGCCGGCATCATCAGCGGCGGTTCCACCGGCCCGTACCTGCATTACTTCACGATGATGCTGGCCAGCCAGGACATCGTCTATTCGGTGATCAAGTGCGTGGTGTTCGTGTGGATCGCTTCGACCTTGCAGTGCTACTACGGCTTCTACGCCAGGGGCGGACCCGCGGGCGTCGGTGTGGCGGCCGGACATGCCATGCGCGCAGCCATCACCGTCGTGGTCATCGCGAACATGCTCCTCACCATGGCGTTCTGGAGTGTCGACGCCGGCGCGAAGTTCGGGGGTTAGATGGGTAACTCCCTGGACCAGGATGGTCGCGGTCCCTCGAACCGCCAGTTGCTCGTCGGCGGGACCGTCGTCGCGCTGGTGATCGCGCTGACCGTCGGAACTTTGCTGCTCAAGTCGACAGGACGACTCGACAAGTACGTCCGGGTGGTTGCCGATCTGGTGAACGTCGGTGACGGCCTGCCCAAGAGTTCCGATGTCAAGTACCACGGACTGTTGGTCGGCAGCGTCACCAACGTGACCCCGGCGGTTCACGGTCAGCCCAACTTCGTTCATATCGACCTGAAACCGCGCTATGCCAAGGACATTCCCGACACTGTGACTGCACGTGTCGTTCCCAGCAACGTGTTTGCGGTGTCCTCGGTCCAGCTCGTCGACAACGGTCCCGGTCCCGGGATCCGGAACGGTGCGCACATCGCCGAGGACAGCGACCTGTCGACGGTGATCTTCCAGACCACCATCAGCAAGCTGCGCGACGTCCTCGCCGCGGTTGGGCGCGGACGTGACGACCACAGCCTCGGTATTCTCGCCGCCGTCGGCGCCGCCACCGAGAACCGGCGCGTCAAGCTGCTCAACGCCGGCGCGCAGCTGACCCGGCTGCTCGACCAGCTCAACTCCATCGTCGCTACCGAACCCGGCCCGTCGACGGTCTCGGCCCTGGTCGACGCCGCCCGGGGGCTGCAGTCCAGCGCGCCGGAACTTGCCGACGCGCTGCACCAGGCGGTCAAGCCGATGCGGACGTTCGCAGAGAAGCGAGCGGAACTCACCGCGCTGGTGGCCGGGTCGCAGTACACGTTCGGTGTCGCGAGGCAAGCCCTGGACAACCACACCGACCGGCTGATCCACATCACTCACGACCTCACGCCGGTCATCGGCGTGCTGGCCATGCAGGACGACAAGTACGTGCCCATCTTCACCAGGCTGCAACGCCTGTCGGACCTGTTCTTCGAACATGCCTGGAACGCCGACCTCGACACCATCAACGTGCGGGGCAACCTGTCGCTTACCCCGATCTACACCTACACCCGCGCCGACTGCCCGATGTACGGCGAGCTCAAGGGGCCGAGCTGCTTTACCGCGCCGGAGATTTCGGTGCGGCCCGACCTGCCCCCGGTGCTGCTGCCGCAGAACTACCAGCCGCCGCCGGGCCTCGAACCGCCGCCGGGCACCATCCTCGGACCCAGCGGAAACCTGCACGCGGTGGGGCCGCCGTTGATCGACCCCAACCCCAACCTGGCCGACCCCAACCCGCCGCTGCCATGGTGGACGGGTCCCGCCTACCGGGTTCCGACGACCGCCAACCCCGACAACACACCGTTCATCCCGCCGGGACCGGCCCCGCTGGTGGTGCCGCCGTGGCTGCCGGTACCGCCTGCGCCGCCGCCACCGAATCCGGCGCTGCCCGTTGGGGTTCCGGTCGACACGCCGCCGCCTGGCATGCAGATGGGCCAGCTTCCGGGTCCGGCGTCCCCGCCGGCTCCGGTGGTGCCACAGTCGCCGCCGCCGCTACCCGGACCGCCACCGCTGGCGGCCGAGGCGGCACCCGCCTCGTACGGCGGCAACGTCGGCCCGGTCGGCAGCCAGCAGGAACTTCGTCAACTGGGCCTGATCACCGGCCAGGCAGAGCCGGCGTCGGTGGTCACCGGCCTGCTTCTCGGTCCCGTTGCCCGGGGCACGGTGGTTTCCAGGGCGTCTGAGTCATCCGGGGCCGATGGAGCGCCTGGACCCGCGGGGGAGCCGAAATGAGCCTGCGTAGACCGCTGATCGGGTTGTCGTTGTTCATGGTCGTGGCCATGGCCGTCACCTGGCTGGTGTTCAACACCCTGCGACGCGAGGTGCCCGGGTCCACCACACCGTATGCGGCCATCTTCACCGATGTGTTCGGACTGCACGAGGGTGATGACGTCCGGGTGGCCGGTGTTCGCGTCGGGCGCGTCCAGAGCGTCGAACTCGACGGCGACGTGGCGAAGGTCACCTTCGTCGTGCAGAGCGATCAGAACGTGTACGGCAACACGTTCGCCTCGGTGCTCTACGAGAACATCATCGGGCAGCGCCATCTGGCGCTCTCCCTCGGCAGCACCGGCAGCAATGAACAGCTGCCACCCAACAGTGTCATCCCGCTGGAGCGAACGGAGCCGTCCTTCGACGTGGGCACCATGCTCAACGGTTACGAGCCGATGTTCAGCCTGCTGGATCCGGAGCAGGCCAACAATCTCACTCAGGGCCTCATCGAGTCGTTCCAGGGCGGTCGGTCCTCGCTGAACGCTCTGGTGGACCAGACGACGACGTTCACCCAGACCCTGGCCGGGCGCGACAAGGTTCTCGGCGACGCCATCACCAGTCTCAGCAAGGTCACCACCAACCTCGCCGAGCAGAACGACAATCTGGACCACACCCTCAACCAGACCAGTCAAGTGGTCGAGCAGTTCGACGCCCAACGCCCGCAGCTGGAGGCCTCGATGGGCTCGCTGTCTCGGGTGACGCGGCGCCTGTCCACGGTCATGGACGAGGTCTACCCTTCGCTCAACGAACTCATCAACCGGCAGCCCGGTTTCGCCTCGCACATGGTCAGCATCGAACCTCAGCTGGCGTTCACCGGCGCCAACCTTCCGCTGATGCTGAAGGGTCTGGCCCGAATGACCGAATCCGGCAGCTACGCCCACGCCTACGCATGCGACCTCAATGCGCTGGGCTTCTTCCCCGGGTTGAACGATGTCACGCAGTACGTCGTCAACGCGGCAACGCCGGGCAATGCCACCCCGCTGCTCAACGAGAACCAGGGATGGCACAGCCCACGATGCAGGAACATGTCCAATGGCTGACAAAGCGGCAAGACCATCGTTGATCCAGCGCCTCCGCGGCCGCCGGCCGGAGGACTACAACGCGACCTGGCTGGGATTCATTGCGCTCGCCGCGATTGCGGTTCTGGTCGCGGCGGCAGTGGGCGTGAAGTATCTCGGAATCGGCCAGACCGACTACACAGCCGAGTTCGCGCAAGCCGCGTCACTCAAACCCGGCAACATCGTTACCGTCGCCGGTATCGAAGTCGGAACTGTCCGCAGCGTGGAACTCGCCGGCGACCGCGTCGAGGTCGGGTTGACGGTCCGCAACAACGTGAAGCTGGGTAAGGACACCAGAGCGTCCATCCAGCTCCAGACCTTCCTCGGCGGCCGTTATCTGGCCCTGATGCCTGCCGGCACGGGTTCGGTGCCGGACAACAGGATCAACCTGGCCCACACCGAGGTTCCTTACGACCTGCAGGAGCTGTTGGGCGACGCGTCGCGCACCCTGGACCAACTCGACTCCGATCGGCTGGGGGAGTCCCTGGCGGTCCTGGGCAAACAGGTCAACGGGTTGCCGGCCATCGTTCCGCGGGCCATGGACAACGTGCACCGGCTGTCATCTGTCATCGCCGAGCGCCGCGACCAACTCGGCACCCTGTTCAAGAGCACCCAGACGGTGGCCAACACGCTGCGGAGTCAGCAAGCCAGGGTGGGGGTGCTGATCGACCGGGGGCAGAACCTGCTCGGCGAGTTCGTGGCCAGTCAGGCCGCCTTCCGGGCCCTGTTGGCCGGCGTGACCGGTCTGACCAACGACCTCAACAAGATCGTGGTCAACGACCGCGCGATGCTCGACGACATGCTCGAGAACATCCGTGAACTCACCGAGATGCTCGGCCACCACGAGGAGATGGTGAGCAGTCTGCTGCAGGTCGCACCGGTAGCGCTGCGCAACCTCACGAATGCCACCGGATACGGTCCGGCCCTTGAGTTCTTCTTCCCCAACGGGCTCGCTGTCGATTCCTGGATGTGCGCGATCAGCGGCCGCGCCGACCAGTTCGAGATGATCGAGTACTTCAAGGACTGCAAATGAGCACCGGGCGGCGCAAGACCATCGCCATCGTGGCCGGACTGGCCGTGCTGGCTGTCGCCATCATCGGGGCTGTCGGGTATTCGGTGAAGTCCCAGCGCAATTCGATCACGGTGACCGCCCAGTTCGACAACGCCGCAGGGTTGTATGTCGAGAACGTGGTTGCGGTGGTCGGAATGCCGGTGGGCAAGGTCACCAAGATCACCTCGAGAGGCACCTACGTCGAGGTCGAGTTCACCGTCGACAAGGACGTGAAGATTCCCGCCGACGTGAATGCGGTGACCATCAACACATCGATCCTGACCGACCGTCAGATCGAACTGACGCCCCCCTACAGAGGCGGACCGGTGCTGCAGAACCACGACACGATCGGGCTGCCGCGAACCCGTACGCCGATCGCGTTCGACCGGGTGATCGACATGCTCGACAAACTGTCCAAGTCGCTGGCAGGCGACGAGAAGGGCGGAGGACCGATCGCCGACCTGGTCAACGCCGCCGTCGACACGACCGACGGCAACGGTGAGAGGATCAAGGCGGCCCTCGGCGAGCTCTCCGACGCGTTGCGGCTCAGCTCCGACGGCGGCGAGGTGACCGCCGATCAGTTGACGACCATCATCACCGACCTCGACTCGTTGATGGACGCGGCCGCCCGAAACGACGCCAAGTTGCGTCAGTTCGGATCGACCACCCGCCAGTTCACCCAGATCATGGCCGACGAGAACTTCGGCACCGGCGCCACCGGCCGCAAGCTCAACGAAATCATCGAACAGGCGACGACTCTGATCGAGAGCAACCGGGAGAACCTGAAGGAGAGCATCGTCAACGGCGACATCGCCGCAGGCGTGGTCATCGACCGTCAGCGTGAGGTGGCGGAGTTCCTCGATGTTGCCCCGCTGGCGTTGGAGAACCTGTACAACATGACCGACCGGTACAACGGCGCGGTGCGGGTGCATGCCCTCACCGACAAGATTCTGGTCGAGGCGCAGTCCGCCAAGGAAATCTGCAATCTGATGCATCTGCGTCAATTGGGTTGCAGCACGGGCACATTACAGGACTACGGCCCCGATTTCGGTCTCACCTACATTCTCGACGGTCTCGCGGCGATGGGACAGTGATGAAGGCTCTGCGAACCAAAGGTGCACTCGCAAAGGCGGTGACCGCCACGGCGCTGACTGCCGGGCTGACCACCGGTTGCGCTGTCGGGCTGGGCGACCTGCCGCTCCCGGCCCCCGGGATGGGTGCCGGGGGCGGGTACACGATCACGGCTGTGTTCGAGAACGCGCTGAACCTGCCCGCCGAAGCCCTCGTCAAACTTTCGGGCGCCGATGTCGGACAACTCAAGTCGCTCGTCGCGAAGAACTACACGGCAGTGGCCGAGCTCCAGATCAGGAGCGGAGTCCAGATCCCGGTGGACAGTACGGTGGAGCTGCGTTCGGCGACGCCGCTGGGCGACGTGTTCGTCGCGATCAAACCCCCGACCCCGCCGCAGCCCAACGCGCCCCTGCTCAAAGACGGCGACACCATCGGCCTGGAGTCCACCTCGGCTGCCGCCACGGTTGAGGCGGTGCTGAGTTCGGCGGCGATCGTCGCCAATGGCGGCACCGTTCGAAACCTGACGAATTTGATCAACGGCGCGGGCAAGGCGACAGGGGACCAGGGTGAGGCGTTCGGCAACCTCATCAACCTGACCAATGACGTGCTGGGAAAGCTCAACGCCCGGTCCGGTGAGATAGCGGATGCACTCACCGAAACCTCGGGGCTGGCCGAGCGTCTCGACGAGAAGAACCCGGAGCTCACTGAGATTCTGGAGGCTGTCGGCCCGGCGACTGACGTGTTGGCCGCCAACACCAACCAGATAACCGATGTCGTCATGCAACTCGGCGCCGTCAGTGACCAGCTGGGTAAGTTCCCGTCGATTGCCGGTACCGACGACAGCGGGCGCAGCGTCATCGGCGACATGAACACGCTTTCCCGCGCGTGGAACGAGGTTGCGCAGCATCCCGACACCAGCCTGGCCAGTCTCAACCGATTGATTCCACCGGTGCTCAAGGTGACGTCCGGTTCGGCGATATCGCTGACGGTGAGCATCGACCGACTGATCCTCGGATCGATACCGGATATCGGATTCAAGGGGGATCCGGCATTCCACGGCCCCAAGCGTGGCGACTGGGCGACGATGGTCGGTTCGATCAAGTACGTCTTGTGGCGGCTGCAGGAGCGCGTCGTGGGGCAGGGCCCGAACTCGCCGATGGGCCAGGTGCAGTGGCCGGCCGGCGGTGGCCCGCTGCCTCCGGCTCCCGCCGAGCAGGTACCGCCCTCGCAGGAGCCCGCGGCTCCTTCCGCGCCGGAGCCACCGCGATGATCAACTCCATCAGCCGGGGCATCGTCGGCGGCGTCAAAGCAGGCCACCGCCAACGGTTCTGGTTGTCCGGTGTAGCCCTCGTGGTGGTCGTCCTGGTCGCTATCGCGTACCTGACGTTCGGTGCCCTGCGGGTGGACCCGTTCGCCTCGACCTACCGGGTCAAAATTGAGCTGCCGAACTCCGGTGGTCTGCTGGAGAACGTCGATGTCGCGATCCGCGGCATCAAGGTCGGGCGGGTGGAATCGCTGACGCTCACGCCGGGCGGTGTCCGGGCGACTGTCGATATCGACTCGAGTGCCAAGATCCCGGTCTCGAGCCCGGTGCGCGTCTCCGGGTTGTCGGCGGCGGGCGAGCAGTACATCGACTTCGAGCCGGTGTCGACCGATGGTCCGTTCCTGTCCGATGGCAGCACGGTGCCCCTGGCGCAGACCAGCACCCCCGTTCCGCTGTACCAGCTGCTCACCAACGCCGACGGGGTGCTGGCTCAAGCTGACCCCGCGAAGCTCGAAATCATCAAGCGCGAACTGAGTTTGAGCAAAGAGGGGCCACAAAAGCTCACCGATATCGTCGACGGCGGCACTTTCCTGCTGTCCACCCTGGATTCGGTGCTGCCGGAGACCGTCAGTGTGCTCAAGACCAGCCGGATCGTGTTGACGATGCTCGCCGACGTCAACCCCGGCATCGGCGCCCTGGCCGGCAATGTCAGCGAGCTCATGACCGGCGTCAACAAGATGGACGGCGGATACCGAAAGTTGGTCGACCAAGCGCCGGGAATGTTGTCGGCCGTCGACGACTTGTTCGCCGACAACTCCGACACCATGGTGGGGTTGCTGGGCAACCTGGTGACCTCCTCGCAGTTGCTGTATCTGCGGGTTCCGGCATTGAATGCACTGTTCCCGAACTTCCGTGGTTCGGCGCTGGAAGCCATCGCGACCACGTTCCACGATCAGGGAGCCTGGGTCAGCGCCGACATCTACCCGCGTTACGCGTGCGACTACGGCACTCCGCGCCGCCCACCGTCGTCGGCCGATTACCCCGAGCCGTTCCTCTACACCTACTGCCGGGACACCGATCCCCAGGTACTGGTTCGAGGCGCCAAGAACGCTCCTCGGCCGGCTGGCGACGACACTGCCGGGCCGCCTCCGGGCGCCGATCTGGGACAGCAAGCCGACCCAACGCCCAAGGGCCGCTACACCATCCCCACGCCGTATGGTGGACCGACGCTGCCGATCGAGCCGCCCCGCTAGGCCCAGCGGAGAGCCGACACACGAGGAGACATCGCCGTGGGCGATAGCACAGATCAGCCAGACGACACCGATCGGACCGACAAGCCAGAAGCTCCCGCCGACGGCGAAACGGACGGGGCCGAGAACGAATCGGCTGACAACGACGACGCTGAAAGCGAAGGGACCGACAACCAAAAGGCCGTCAGCGAAGACGACGAACCCACCGGCCTGGAACCGACGAAACCGGCGCGCCGCCCGTGGAGGCGCTACGCGAAGGTCGGTCTGGTCGCCGCGGTCTACCTCGGGGCGTTCGGCCTCGCGGGCTTCCTGGGCTGGAAGCTGTGGGAACGGCACACGCTGGATGAGGCCGGCCAGGATGCCCAGCAGACGGCGATCAATTACGCCCAGGTGCTGACCAGCATCGATTCGAACAATCTGGACCAGAACTTCGACGAGGTGCTCAACGGCGCAACCGGCGACTTCAAAGACATGTACACCAAGGAAAGCATGAAGCTCCGCCAGTTGTTGATCGACAACAAAGCCACCGCCCACGGAGTCGTGGTGGATTCGGCGATCCAGTCCGAATCCAAAGACCAGGTGGTGGTTCTGTTGCTGGTGGACCAGACAGTCACCAACGCCGCGGTTCCCGACGCTCGAATAGACAGCAGCCGGATGAAGATCACCATGGACAAAGTCCATGACCGTTGGCTCGCAAGCAAAGTCGAACTTCCTTAGGAGTTGTCAATATGCGGGTGAACCGGGTGATGGTGGCCGTGGCGGCGGTCGCGACTGCCATGGCGTCGGCAATGGTGACGGCGCCAGTCGTCTCTGCATCGGCACCGGCGTTCTGTGGCGAGCTCGGCGGTGACTGGGACGGACAGTACTGCCGGACGTCGGTGACTTCTGAGCGGAAAGCGACGCGGGACATCAAGATGGCGATACCGGGTGATCTCATCGACAAACCCACCACCAGTTCGGTGATCCGTCCTTACCTGCGTGCCCTTTTCACCAACTGGCGGGCCAAGGGCGCTTCGATGGCCCAGGACAGCTGGGGCACAGAGAACTTCCAGGTTTTCCGGCACGGTCCGGCGCTGAGCGTGGTGTTCCACGAGCAATACAACTCGTCCGGGGTCGAGCTCATGAACGGCTACCGGACCTTCACCTTCGACATGGACACCGGTAGGCAGCTGCAGTTGGCCGACATCACCAAGCCGGGCGTCGACCCGCTGGTGGCCATACCGCCACTGGCGGCGCCCATTGTTTCCGAGGCGGTCGACCGGGCCAGGCCGCCGTACAATCACCCCGGCACGTACCCGTTCACCGTCGACCGTTGGACGCCGCCCGCGCCGTTCTCGGGAGATTACAAGGCCTGGGCCCTCACCCCGGACGAGTTGATCATCTACATGCCGGACTACCCGGTTGCACATGACACCCCGATCCGGTACGACCTGCTCAATCAGTGGTCGATGAACGGCGGGGTCGTTCAGGCGCACATTCCGCTTGCGGTGCTCAGCCCGGTTCTGCGCCCGGAGTTCGGCGGGACCTGAGCCGATGAGTTACCCCGGCTGCGCCGAGACGGTGTTGCTCGCGCTGTTCACGACGTAGACCGTTCCATCGGCGACGGCGATCCCCACCGGACTGCTGCCGACGGGAACGGTGTCTATCACCGTGTTGGTCGCGGTGTCGATCACCGAGATGTCAGCGCGTCCATAGTTGGTGACGTAGGCGATGGTGGCGTCGTTGTTGAACGTGATGAATCCGGGATAGCTGAACGCCGGGAAGGTGATGGTGTCGATGACGGCGTTGGTCGCGGTGTCGATCACCGACACGGTGTCCCCGAAGTAGGGGGTGACGTAGGCGAGCTTGCCGTCGGGGGTGACCGCCACACACAACGAACCGTCTTCGAAGGCGATGGTGTCGGTGATGGTGTTGGTGGTGGTGTCGATCACCGACATGACACCGACCAGGCTGGTGACGTATGCGATCGGCGCGGCCGGGTTGAGCGCGACCCACACCGGAACGGTGTCGGCCGGCAGGGCGATGGTGGTGGCGATCTCGCCGGCGGCGGTGTCGATCACCAGTACCTCGGCGCTTCCGCTTCCGGCGACGTAGGCCGACGGCTCGACCGGGTTGAACGCGACCCCGTCGGGGAAGCTGTCGGCCGGGAGTTCGATGACGTCGACCACCGTGTTGGTGGTGGTGTCGACGACCGATACGTTCTTGCTGCGATTGTTGACGACGTAGGCGACCGAGCCGTCTGGACTGACGGCCACCCCCCACGGCAGCTCGCCGACAGTGATCGTGTCGATCACCATGTTGGTGGTGGTGTCGATCACCGACACGGTGTTGCTTGTCGTGTTGGTGACGTAGGCGAGGGCCTGGTCGGGGGTGACCGCGATCTGCGCCGGACCATCGCCGACGGCGATGGTGGAGGTGTTGACGGATGCGCTGCCTGCCGCGCCGGCCCGGCCGTCGACCTGACCGGTGCCGGCCGTCCCGCCAGCGCCTCCGGAGGCGTCGATGATGAACACCGCCGCCGCGTCGCCGCCGTCGCCCCCGTCTCCGCCAGCAGCGACGCCGTTTCCGCCTGCCCCGCCGGCGCCTCCGGTGGCCGCAGCACCGGCGCCGAAGGTTTCCGCGTTTCCGCCCGTTCCACCGGTTCCGCCCACGGCGCCCGTCGCCATGCCGTTCCCACCCGCGCCACCCACGCCACCGACGGCAGCGGCGTCGAGACTGCGAGCTTCCGCGTTCCCGCCGTCGCCGCCGGATCCGCCGTTGCCCGATGCCGCCCCGCCCCGGCCCCCGTTTCCGCCGCTGCCGGCGATCACCTGGTTCAGCAACAGCGGTGCCTTTTCGGTTGCGGCACCGCCGGTTCCACCGCTGCCGCCGTCGCCGGCGGCGCCACCGGCGCCACCGGCGCCTCCGGGGCCGCCGTTGACTCCGCCATAACCGGTGGCGCCGCCGTCGCCGCCGTCGCCGCCGTTGCCGGAGAGCGCTCCACCGGGGCCGCCGTTCCCGCCGGCGCCCCCGTTGCCCCCGTTGCCGGCGTCGTCGCCGTTGCCGTCGGCAGCAGCGGCTTCGGTGTCCGCCAGACCGGCCGCACCGGCACCGCCGCTGCCCCCGTTACCGCCGTTGCCGACCCCACCGCCGGCGCCGCCCGCACCGCCGTTGCCGCCGTTACCGCCGGGGGCCGACTCCGTCACGTCCCCACCGAGCCCACCGTCTCCACCGTTGCCGCCGTCGCCGGAGATCGAGCCACCGCTTCCGCCGGACCCGCCATCGCCGCCGTCGGCGTTGGTGGCGCCCGGTCCGCCGTCACCGCCGTTCCCGCCGGTGCCGATAGCGCCCCCGTCGCCGCCGTCGCCCCCATCGGCACCGGTCCCCCCGGCGTTGGTGCCCGCGGCGCCGTTGCCGCCGCGGCCGCCGTTTCCGGCCGGGCCGACGACGGCTGCGCCACCGGCACCGCTGGTACCGGTTGTGCCGCCGAAGCCGCCGGTGCCTACCGCGCCGCCGGGTCCGCCGTCGCCAGCGTCGCCGGGATCGCCTCCGGCGCCGCCGCGACCACCGTTGCGGATTGCCGTGCCAGCGTCGCCGCCGTCACCTCCGTCGCCGGGGGTGCCGGCGCTGCCGCCAGTGCCGCCGGCCGCGCCATTACCGTTGTCACCGTTGGTGTTGAAGACGAACAGGAATCGAGCCGCACCGGCACTCCCGCCGTCACCGCCGTGACCGCCGTCGCCGCCGTCGCCACCGTCACCGCCGGCCTGACCGTCGCCACCGGCGGCATCAGCATCACTGCCGTCTGCGCCCGATCCGCCGGCCCCGCCGATCCCGCCTCTTCCGCCGGCACCGCCGTGACCACCCGAACCCCAAACCACGCTGCCGCCTCCGCCGGCCCCGCCGTTTCCGCCGGTCCCACCGGTGGTGCCATCGCCACCGTCAGCGCCGGGTAGCACCGCATCGTCACCGTGGGCGCCAGCCCCACCGGGTCCGCCGGGTCCGCCGTTGCCGCCGCTGCCCAGCACCGACAACAGTCCGGTGTCACCACCGTCGCCGCCGCTTCCGCCGGCAGCACTGGGCAAGATCGCTGCTCCTCCGGCGCCACCGTTTCCGCCGTTGCCCATGAACAACCCGCCGCGGCCGCCGGCGCCACCGTCGCCGCCGGGGATGCCGTCACCGCCGTCGCCGCCGCTCCCGAACCAGCCCGCCGACCCGCCGCGGCCGCCGTTCCACCCGTTGCCGCCGCTGCCCAGCAACAGCCCTCCGTCGCCACCGTCACAGGCGGTGATCCCCGGACAGGTTTCACCGTCCCAGCTGAAACCGTTGCCGATCAAGAGCCCGCCGTCGGGGTTCTCGGCAGTACCGTCCCCGAAGAGGACCCGGGGCTTCGACGTGGAACCGGATTCGGCCGCAACGGTGGTTGCGCCGCCGAGGTCGCGGCGCGCGAACGCCGCCAATGTCCACGCGACCGGAACCGCTGCCGGAAGGTCGGCGCCATCGCCGGATGACAACCCATGCCGCGGCACTCCGCGATCCGTCGGCGCCACCGGAATGACGGGTTCCAGCACATCGTCACTCACATCCACGCTCAAGGTGGGCTCGTCGGGTATCGATGTCACCGAATCCGGCGGCTCACCGACATCTGGCGGCGAAGGCAAACCGCCAGCAGACCCGACGAAATCGGGAACCTCCTCGGGCTCGTCCGCGAGGTCACTGACAACCGTCGTGTCGTTCCTGTCTGACGCACCGGATCCCGGGGCGGCCTCGCTCGGATCGGCAGGAGTGTCGCTCGAGTCTGCGGCGTTCGAACCGGATTCCGAACCGGATTCCGAACCGGATTCTGTGGAACTGGTCGGATCGGCGCTGTCGGCCAACGCCACCACGGGCAACGACAGGATCGCCGCACCCACGGCCAACGTGACCGCGCGCGCGGCCAGTTGGCCCATACGGCCGACGCCCCGCGGTGGCTCAGCTCGACGGTGCCTCACGCCACTCCTCTGCTGGAGTCGATCTCCTACCTATCTTGAGCATCTATCGTGGGGAACATGCTCGAATCGGCGGATTCTGCACAGCGGCCACGGCGAAGTCCGGGACTGGACGGCCCGCAATATGCGAGTGTGTCATCGGTTCGGGTACAACCTGAGTCATCGAACGGGGTGGTCAAGAGTGCATAGGTTGGAGCCCAAGTACGAGGAGCTGCAGTCGATCTACGACATCTCCGAGGAGTTCTTCGAGCTCTTCTTGGGCCCCACGATGGGCTACACCTGCTCGTACTTCCCCGCGGAGGGAATGAGCCTCGATGAGGGGCAGATAGCCAAATTCGACCTGGCGCTGGGAAAGTTGGGCCTGGAGCCCGGCATGACGCTTCTGGACATCGGCTGCGGTGGGGTTTCGGGATGCGGCGGGCGGTGGAGAAGTACGACGTCAACGTCATCGGCCTGACGCTGAGCGAACGTCAGCACGCCTACGCCACGGCGAAGTTGGCCGCCCTGGAAACCGACCGTGACGTGCAAGTTCGGCTTGAAGGGTGGGAGGAGTTCGACGGCCACGTGGATCGGATCGTGTCCATACCGGCGTTCTGTGGCGAGCTCGGCGGTGACTGGGACGGACAGTACTGCCGGACGTCGGTGACTTCTGAGCGGAAAGCGACGCGGGACATCAAGATGGCGATACCGGGTGATCTCATCGACAAACCCACCACCAGTTCGGTGATCCGTCCTTACCTGCGTGCCCTTTTCACCAACTGGCGGGCCAAGGGCGCTTCGATGGCCCAGGACAGCTGGGGCACGGAGAACTTTCAGGTTTTCCGGCACGGTCCGGCGCTGAGCGTGGTGTTCCATGAGCAATACAATCACCCCGGCACGTACCCGTTCACCGTCGACCGTTGGACGCCGCCCGCGCCGTTCTCGGGAGATTACAAGGCCTGGGCCCTCACCCCGGACGAGTTGATCATCTACATGCCGGACTACCCGGTTGCACATGACACCCCGATCCGGTACGACCTGCTCAATCAGTGGTCGATGAACGGCGGGGTCGTTCAGGCGCACATTCCGCTTGCGGTGCTCAGCCCGGTTCTGCGCCCGGAGTTCGGCGGGACCTGAGTTCGGCGGAGGCTGAGCTTTTCGTATTGCGGCGCCACAACTGATACGCCCAGGGAATGTCGTACAGGACCACGTATGCCGAGTACGGCGCCAACGACCCCCACGAGCGACGGTCCTGCCACACCGACCGCTGCAGACCAGCCAGCGGTACCAGGAACGCCAACAAGCCTGCGAATGCGGCCCTCGTACTGCGCCGTCCGAACAGGAGTGCGTTCCATGCCTCGTTACCGGCCAAGACGGCTACAGACCACGCAACCGTGCGTGCGTCGCGGCGGTCGATCCCTCGTGCGAGGACGTATCCCAGTATCAGGTAGTAGGTCGCAGCCACCATCAAGAATCCTGGCATGGGCAGCTGCCACCGAGGTGTGTTCAGACCTCGGAACCAGGCCAGGGCCTCCTTGCCGACGAACACGTTGCCGAGGACTGCCGCGGATGTTGTCACTGTGGCACTGACCGTGGCTGATTGGCGTCGCATCGGCCAAACCTAGTGCCTCCCGCTCGATACGTGCACATGGGTGGTGCGTGAAGTGCCCGGCTCTCAGCGACTTTGGGTGACCAGCGTTGTCGCTCGAAGGCGGGCACATCGCGGCCCACAACTGCACCGGGTGCTCGTGCGGTAGCTGAGAAACTTCGCGACTGTCGTGATACATGTGGGAATCGAGCGAAAGTCGGTGATCGCCGGAATTGTCGGCGACCGCCTACACATCGGGGGCAGGGGAAGCGCGAGTGACAGTCGTCGCCATCTATCTCGTCGTCACCTTCGGCCTCGGCGGACTCGCACTGGCGCTGCGTCTGCCGCCCCTGGTCGGTTTCCTGGCGGCGGGATTCGTCATCAACGCCCTCGACGTCGGCGAGGTGCCGCAACTGGAAGTGCTGGCGGACTTGGGCGTCACGTTGTTGCTCTTCGCGATCGGGCTCAAGCTCGACGTGCGCATCTTGCTGCGTCGCGAGGTGTGGCTGACGACGTCTGCACACATGGTGGTCAGCGTCGTCCTCGGAAGCGTCGCCATGTGGCTGGCCGCTGTGGCTGGGGTGGCGATGCTGGCGGGGCAGAGCGTGCAGACCATCGCCCTGCTGGCCTTCGCACTGTCGTTCTCCAGCACGGTGTTCGTGGTCAAGGTCTTAGAGGAGCGGGGCGAATCGCACGCGCTCTACGGTCGCGTTGCGATCGGCATCCTGGTCATGCAAGACGTCATCGCCGTGGCCTTTTTGACCGCGTCCAGCGGTCATCTGCCCAGTCCGTGGGCGCTGACGCTGGTGGGTCTGTGGCCGCTCACCCGGGTTCTGCGCAAGATCTGGGGGCGGTTGGGCCACGGTGAGATGCAGTCGCTGTTCGGCATCGTGATGGCGCTGGTGCCCGGGTACGTGTTGTTCACCTCGCTCGGACTCAAGGGCGATCTCGGCGCGCTGATCATGGGCGTGCTGCTGGCTTCACATCCGGCCTCCTCCGAGCTCGCACGTTCGCTGTTCCACATCAAGGAATTGCTGCTCGTGGGGTTCTTCGTGTCGATCGGATTGACCGGGCTGCCGGATCTTCCCACCATCGGCGTCGCCCTGCTGATGATGGTGCTGCTGCCGTTCAAGGCGGCCTGGTTCGTGGTGCTGTTGTCGTCGATGAAGCTGCGCTATCGCACCGCGCTACTTGCCGGCCTGGGTTTGATGAATTACTCCGAGTTCGGGTTGATCGTCGTGTCGGTCGGGGTTTCCGCCGGGTTGCTGGCCCCGGCCTGGCTGGTGGAGATGTCGATCGCGGTGGCCTTGAGCTTCGTGGTGTCGGCACTGGTGAACGGGCGCCGGCATCTGATGGTCGAGAAGATCGCTATGCGCCTCCCGGCCCGCGACGAACGCACCCTCGTTCCCGAGGAACGCCCCGGCGACGCGGGCGACGCCGAGGTCGTGGTGATCGGCATGGGCCGAGTCGGGTTCGCCGCCTACCAGCGCCTGACCGACCACTATGGGCTGCGGGTGGTCGGCGTCGACTATGACGGACCCCGAATCGAGCGACTTGCGGCGGAGGGGTTGCGGGTCATCGAAGGTGACGCCACCGACCTGGACTTCTGGAACCGGCTACGGCGCTCCGGGTCTGTGCGCATCGCGGTTCTGGCGATGCCACGTCACGGGGCCAACGTCACCGCGCTGGAATGTCTGCGCGAGTCGGGGTTCAGCGGCAAGGTCGCCGCAGTCGCCCGTTACGACGACGAGGTGCAATCGGCCAAGGATCAGGGGGTCGGCATCGCCTTCAATGTCTACGCCGGCGCGGGATTGGAACTGGCCGATCAGGTGGCCGGCGACGGGGAGTCCCAACCGAAGTAGCAGGCGCGGTTCAGGTGCGCCGGACGGGTCGACTCGGGTTCGGAGCCAGCGCTAGCACCTCGGCAAAACCGTTGACGACACAGTCGGCGAACAACTCGGGGTCTTGGATCGCTGCACCGTCGTGGTTGATGCCGAGGCAGGCAGTCGAGCCGTGCGTGATCATGGCGGCCATCACCGCGCATCCCGGTAGCGGCCCGAACGGATACATCCGCTCCACTTTTGCTCCGGCCAGGTAGGCGTCGTGCGCGATGCCGGGCACATTGCTGGCTTGGAGGTCGTTGACGCTGGCCGCGCCGCCGACCATCGACATGGCCGCGCCGGGCAGCCAGGCAAGTGCGGGGCTGATCACGTTGAACAGGTCGACCGCCGGTTCCTGGCGCGCGTCGCCGACCTGCTGGTGGATCGATGCCATCAACTCGGCGGGGTCGCTGATTCCGACCGGGGCCGCGATCCGCCCGACGGCGATACGGTTCCCGCCGGCCGGGTCGTCGGCGGTTCGAACAGAAATCGGAATGGCCACCGGCATCACCGAAATCGGACTGCCGAGCCGTTCGTGGTACAGCCGGAACGCGGAGATCAGACCGGCAAGATAGGCGTCGTTCACCGAAGCACCGGCGCTGCGGCCGGCCGCCTTGAGATCGGCGAATTCGATGTCGAACGCAGCAAACCGCCAAGAGAGGCTTCGTTCGCGAAGGAGAGGCGACCCGGCAGGACTGGTCACCCCGGCAACCTTCAAGGCTGATCGACAGTAGCCGACGAGGTCGCCCACTGCCCGGCCGGGATGCGTCGCTGCGCCCACGGTCTTGGCCACCTCGACGACCGCACCGGGCAGCCGACTCAGATCGGCCGCGATCTGCCGTCCGATCACCGTGAGCGGACCGAGGTGCTGCGCATCCGGCGGAGGTGGTTCAGGCCTGTCGGGACGCCGATCTCGACTCTTGCTGTGCAATCCGGAGAGTAGATCGATGGCACCGAGACCGTCGGTCATCGCGTGGTGCACCTTGAGCAGGTAGACAGCTTTGCCCTCGGGGAGACCCTCGAACAGCACGCTCTCCCAGGGAGATCGGGCCGGGTCCAACGGTGTCATCGCGATCTGTTCGGCGGCGCGCAGCATCTCGCGAAATGAACCGTCGCCGGCGATGCGGACACGGCGCAGGTGGTAGTGAAGGTCGAACTCCGAGTCCACAACCCAGCTCGGTGCGCCCACCCCGAACGGGGAATCCTGTACCCGCTGCCGGAACCGCGGCACCATGCGGGTGGCCCAGTCGTGCGCGGCCACGAGTCGATCCCAATCGGGGACGCAGTCGAGCAACTCGACGGCACAAATCGGGTTGCGCAATCGGCGATCAGCCTCGCCGCGCCACATCACGGTGTCCAGCGAGCCCATCATCGGATGGTTCGCCCAGTCCAACGGGCGGTCGGTCTCCGTCATCAGGCCCCCCTGAGCCGGTTAGTGCGTGTCTACCGCCACGCTAGCCCATGCCTCGATCGTGCGGAGGACACCGTTTGCTTGCACCCGCCATGGCCCACGGACCAGACTCGGAACGGGTTGAGTCGCAGCGGACAGCAAGGCAGGCAGATGAACAACGAACGCATTGAGCAGATCGTGGGGTCGAGCACGCTCGACAGGATCGGCGCACACAAACTTCTTCAACGCTTCGGTGGCGCCCCGGAGCCCGGGTCGGGGCTTGCCTCTGATACGGCTGAGGTGAGACAACTGCTCGCCGACGACGCCTTCGGCCGGGCCCTCGAGCAGCTTGCGCGCAACTTGGGCCGAGACTTCTCGGATGTGAAATCCGATGCGGCCGGCTACCTGCGAGAAATGTCGGCGACGCACTCAGCGAGGGTCGGCAAGGTCTGGGACGGCTTCGGCCGATGGTTAAGCCGCGCGCACGACGTCGAGGTCAATGAGGAACAGGCCCGAGAGATTCGGAACCTGAGCCGCAAGCATTCGTTGCTCTATTTGATGTCGCATCGCTCCTACCTGGACGGGTTCGCCCTCCCGAAAGCGCTCGCTGAGCACGGGATAGATCCGCCGTTCACCATGGGCGGGGCGAACCTGAACTTTTTCCCGTTCGGAGCGATCGCCAGCCGGACAGGCATCGTATTCATCCGGCGGTCAACCGCCGACAACCCGGTCTATCGTCTTTGTCTGCGTTCCTACATCGGGCAGCTGATCCGCAACCGACAGAGCCTGTTCTGGTCGATCGAAGGCGGACGTACCCGCACGGGCAAGCTCCGCCCGCCCGCGTACGGGATACTGCGTTACGTCCTGGACGCTGTCGATGCTTCGACCGGTGCCGACCCGCTGATCATCCCGGTGTCGTTCGTGTACGAGCAATTGCACGAAGTCTCCTTGATGACGACCGAGGCGCGTGGCGGGGCAAAGCGGCCGGAGGATCTGCGGTGGCTGGTGGACTTCGCTCGTCTGCAGAGCGATTGGCTCGGACAGGCCTACCTCGACTTCGGCACGCCGATTCCCGTTCGGGAGCGGCTTGAGGAGTTGTCGTCTGAGGACACCGGGGGTGCGCACAGCGTAGAGCGGATCGCACTGGAGACCTGCCACCGGATCAACCGCGCAACACCGGTGACGGCAACCGGTGTGGTGTGCCTGGCCCTGTTGGCCGCGGACCGGTCGCTGACGCTGGACGAAGTGCTCGGCACCGTCGCGCCCTTGGCGCGCTACCTGGAAGGCCGCGGCTGGCCGGTCGCCGGGGGCGTCAACCTCACCGACCGGGCCACGATCCGCCGCACGCTGCAGGAGTTGGTGGCGTCGGGTGTATTGGAAAGTTACGCCGCGGGCACCGAAACCATCTGGGGGGTGGGTGCGCACCAGCACCTGGTGGCCTCGTTCTACCGCAACACCACGGTGCACGTCTTGGTGGATCGGGCGATCGGCGAGCTGTCGCTGGTGGCGGCCGCCGAAGCCGACGGCGATGCCCCGCAGGCAGCGGAACGGGAATCGCTGCGACTGCGTGAACTGTTGAAGTTCGATTTCTTCTTCCCCGGCCGCGCCGAGTTCGCCGAAGAGATGCGCGCAGAGCTGGCCAAAGTCGACCCCACCGCCGTCAACAGGTTCGCCGAGTTCGACAGTGCCGACGCGCGCAGGTGGCTGGAGGCGATGCGACCGTATACCGCGCATCTGGTGCTGCGGCCGTTCGTGGACGCCTACCACGTCGTGGCCGATCGACTCTGCGACTGGGAAGCCGACGAGGAGTTCGACGAGAAGCTGTTTCTCGACGAATGCCTGCGCGTCGGTATGCAGTGGGTGCTGCAACGGCGTTTGGGCAGCGAGGAGTCGGTCTCTCTGGAACTGTTCCGGCCCGCGCTGCGCCTTGCGCGCCACCGTGGCCTGCTCGACCCCAGCACCCCGGAACTGCCCAAGCTGCGCCGAGAGTTTGCCGACGAGGTCCGCTTGACGATGCGCCGAATCAACGAAGTCGCTTCGCTGGCCAGGTTGTCCAGCGATCATTAGGCGATGTCCCTACCTGTAGTGGAGAAATACGATCTGGTTCTCACCGGGGGCCGGGTCATCGATCCTGAGACCGGGCTGGACGCCATCCGCAATGTCGGGATCACCGGTCACACCATCGCTGCGTTGGTTGAAACACCAATAGCGGGACATGTCACGGTCGATGTCAGCGGATTGGTGGTGGCCCCGGGTTTCATCGATCCGCACAATCACAGCAATCAGTACCTGCCCACCATGCGGGCGATGCTCTTCGACGGAATCACAACAGCTTTGGATCTGGAGGCCGGGGGATCACCCGGAACTGCCGGTTATGACAAGGCCGAACGCGAGGGCCGTCCGATGAACTACGGCTTCGCCGCGAACTGGGCCGAGGTGCGGTCGCGAGTTCTCAGCGGGGTGAGCGGCGACGGAACGATCGCCGGCCTGAGCAACCTGATGACAGCGGGCCCACGAGTCCACGGGTTGGCGACACCGGAGGAAACGAAGAAGATCGTCGGTGTGCTCGGCGAGGAAATCGACAGTGGGGCATTGGGAATCGGCATCCTGCTGGGCTACCTCCCGGAAACCGGACGCGACGAGTACTACGACATCACCTCGCTGGCTGCTGACAAGAACGTGGTGACCTTCACCCACTCCCGGACCAGCTTCAACGTGACCGAGCCGAGGGCCGCCTACGAGGGTGCGGCAGAGATCGTCGCGGCGGCAGCCGGCACCGGAGCCCATGTGCACTACTGCCACATCAACTCGACGTCCTCACGGGCCATCGGCCGAGTGCTGGATCTGGTGTCGGGCGCACAAGAGCGCGGGGTGCGAATCAGTACGGAGGCCTATCCGTGGGGCGCCGCATCAACGGTGATCGGGGCGGTTTATCTGGCGCCCGAGGCTCTGCCCCAGAAGATGTTGAAGAGCACCGATATCGAGTACATCGCTACCGGTGAACGCGTGGCCAGCGATGAGCGTCTGGTGGAGATCCGGGAGCAGGATCCAGGCGGTGCATGCATCGTCCACTTCTTCGACGAGTCAGAACCGGGTGACTTGGAGCTGATGCGCAAATCCCTGCTGTTTCCCGGTGGCGCTGTGTGCACCGACGCTCTGCCCTATCAAGTGGGTCAGCAGTATCTGGAGGGGGATTGCTGGCCGGTTCCCGAGACTGCGAGCTGTCACCCGCGTGCTGTCGGCACCTACGGAAAACTACTCGGCAGTTGCGTGCGGGACCGGGGTTGGTTGACGCTGCCGGACGCGATCGCTCGAGGTTCACTGGTGGTGGCGAAGATCTTGGAAGAGTCGGTCCCGGCGATGCGAAAGAAGGGGCGGTTGAGTGTAGGCGCTGACGCGGACGTCGTCGTCTTCGACGCGGAAAGCGTTGACTGCCGAGCAACTTACGAGAATCCTCGACAGACGTCGGCCGGGTTCAGATATGTCATCGTCAACGGTGAGTTCGTGGTCAAAGACTCCGAACTCGTTCCCGACGCCATGCCGGGACGCCCGGTACGGCGCACGGTGTGACGCGGACTCGGGGTACTACTGCGGCACCTTGATGCTCTTGGGCACCATGCAAGCCACGGTCTTGTCTGTCTCGTCGTGGCCGCCTTCCCACCGGTCGATCCGGCAGTCGAGGACCATCGTGGCGAGATGGTAGGCATCGTTGCGGGTGATGTCGAGGTTCTTCGCCATCTTGTCCAGCGCCGCCCGCGCGGCGGTCTTCATGGCATCGAGCGCCTTGGGCGCCGTCCCGGTGGAAACCCACTCCGTGGCGGTGTCGTCGGTGGGGAGGTTCGGCGCCCGCGGTGCGTCGAGGTTCTTCGGTACCACGCAGTGGGTGCCGAGGACCTCGTTGACCACCTCGGATATTCGGCAGCTCCAGGTCTGGTACATGGCATCTTTCGCGTCGGCCTCGGATAGCCGGAAGGTGTCCATGATCAGCTTGACCGTCTCGGCCTTGTTGATATCGAGCGCCTTGTCGAGGTCGACGTCATAGCCGACGGTGATCCAACTGGTCGGGGTCTCGACTGTCGGCCACTCCTGCGGACGGTTCTTGATGAGGTTGACGGTGATGTTGAGTTCGGGGAACCAGGTTTCCAGCGCGTCGAGGTCGATCTCGCCGTTGCCCTGTTTTGCGTGCGAGTCACCGGTCCAGATCAGCCCGCCGTCCACCTGTACGGGCAGGTAGGTGGTGGTGCCGGCCTGCATCTCCCGAAGGTCCATGTTGCCGCCGTAGGTGCCGGGCTGCTCGGTGCTGCACTTGTCGTCGGTGCAGTAGGAGCTGTTGGTGTCGGAGCGTCCGACGGCGAGCACACCGGGGAACGGCTCGAGCGGCACCACGACGTTGCGCGAGAACCGCATCTGCATCTTCTCGGTGTCCAGGTAGTAGCTCCGGACTTGTTCCGGGAACTCCCCGGGGAAGAGTCCTTTGCCCTGAGCAGTGTTGTTCGTCGCGTAGTTGGGAAGGCGAATTCGATTGATGCGGATCGCCAGGACGTCGCCGGGCTCGGCGCCGTTGACATAGATCGGTCCGGTGACCGTGTGGGGGCCACGGTTCTTCACTGCACCGTTGATCTTTTCGATCTGGCCTTCGGTGATACCGGGCGCGACCTGCCCGCCGCCCGCGGGATCAGTCTGGATCGCGACCGTGTCGCCGGAGTCGATGCGCAACACGGGCGGAACGCCGTTGTCGTAGACACCCCACTGCGTCGTTTGTGGAGTGGCCGGCAGCATCCAGAATCGGTGGCCGTCCTTCGAGAGCTCCGGCACCTCCATCTTGGCCTGCTCCGGTGGGCCTTGCAGATAGGTGACGGTGTAGTCGGGGTAGGGATCGTCCGGATCGGCTGCGCCGCTGTGGGTGCCCGATGCGCATGTGGAAAGCAGTGCGCATACCAATATCCCGGTCGCCGCTGCCAGCACGGGCCTGCGGGCCGCCCGCGTCAACTGTGCCACCTGATCTACCAGTGCACGCCGCGGGTGATCTCGGCGAACACCTTTCCTTGCGTAGAGATTTGGTCCGCTCCGGTGGACTCCTTGCCCTTGGCCGCATCGGAGTCGTCGAACAGATCGAACCCGCGGCTGCGGACACGATCCATGATCTGCGGACTGACCGAATCGGCAAAGGATGCGAACTGGCCCATGGGAGAGGTAGAGCGCCGGGGTCGGTGCACGATCGCCTGGCACAGCGTGTCGGCCGCCTGTTCGGGGGTGAGAACTGGGAACTGATCGTAGATGGTCGTCGCCTCGATCATCGGCGTACGGACCAAGCCCATGTGCACCGTGGTGAAATGCACGTTCTCCGAGTGGGTCTCGGCCTGCCACGCATCGCAGAGAATGTCCAACGCAGCCTTGCTGGCGATGTAGGCGCCGAAACGCGGAACCCGGGTCTGCACCCCGACCGACGACACATTGATCACGTGGCCGAATCTGCGCTCCCGCATGCCAGGAAGCAGCTTGAGCATCAGCTGCACCGGCGCGAAGTAGTTCAACTGCATCGTGCGCTGATAGTCGTGCATGCGGTCATAGGACAACGCCAGCGAACGGCGGATCGACCGGCCCGCATTGTTGATCAAGATGTCCACCCGACCGAGATCGGCCAGCGCTTTGTCGGTCATCGCCACGATTGCGTCGAGGTCGGAAAGATCGCAGGTGTAGATATGCGCTTTGCCGCCGGCCTGGCGCACCTGCTCGGCGGTGGTCTCCAACTTCTCCAGGCCCCGCGCGACCAGTACCACTTCACCCCCGGCGGCGCCGATCTGGCGGGCCGTCTCCGCGCCGATACCCGACGATGCACCGGTGATCATCACTATGCGGCCGCGCACAGCGTTCTCCAGCGAAGCACCGCGCAACCGGTCGATCACGTTGAGGAAGTACAGCGGACGGTAACGGCCGGCACCGGTCGGACGAGTGAACGTACGCGACACCGACCCAAGAGCTTCAGAGATGCGATTCATCTCACCAACTTAGGCCGAACCGCCCGGGGACATTGGGCAATTAGCCACGCGATTAGCCGCGCGCCGCGGCCAGACCGTCGATGGTCGTCACCGCCGGCGCAGCCAGTACCACTGGGCCGCGATGGTGTGGTGGAGCAGCCGCCGATTGACGGTGAAATCCTTTGACTCGATGCCCTCGATGGTGAAATAGGGGTTGAACACCTCGGGAATCTCACCGGGCGCGATGCGGATGCCCTCCCACATCATCAGCGGGGTGCCGGGTTCGAGGACGGCCGCCAGCTCGGCTACGTATTTCGGTTTGGCCTGGCTTGGCAACGAGTGATAGCAGCCCATGTCCAGGGCGAGGTCGATCGGTTTGGGAATCGCCAGCTGCGACAGCTGCGTCACGTCGCCTTCGAGGAAGGCGGCTCCGTCGATCCCCTGCGCATTGCGGCGGGCTTGTCTGATCGCGGCGGCGGAGAAATCGACGCCGGTGGCACTCCAGCCGTGCTTGGCCAGGTAGATCACGTTGGTGCCGGTTCCGCATCCGACATCGAGGGCGTTTCCGGGCGGCAGCGCATCGGTGCCTTCGACGGCGCTACGAAGGTTGTCAGGCGGGGGGATGTCCCAGATCGGTCGCCCCAGCCGGTAGAGCACGTCGAAGAGCAGATGCCGTGAGTTCATTCGAAGCTCAATATAGAACGCGCTGTCTCGTTTCGGCACCGAGTTCTACACCATGGTCGCGGTCGACGGGCTCCTGGCAGCCATGGCGTCGAAATCGGTGAGCCTTCGGCTCAAGCTGCGCAAAGATGGTCGGCGGGCCAACCCGGGCCACAGCGACAACCGGAAAGTGTGGGTGCGGAATTGATCACTGCAGGAATGATTGCCGCCATCCTCGCGGCGCTGCTACACGTCTACATCTTCGTGATGGAGTCGTTGCTGTGGACTGCGCCGCGCACCCGTGCCACCTTCGGCACAACCCTGGATGAGGCACAGACGACGAAACTGCTGGCCTTCAATCAAGGCTTCTACAATCTCTTCCTTGCGATCGTGACGGTTGTCGGAGTGATCGGCGTATGCCTCGGTCACACGGCCGTCGGCTCCGCGTTGGTGTTCGCCGGCGTGGGATCGATGCTGCTGGCAGCGGTGGTTCTATTGGTGTCGGCGCCGGACAAGGCCCGCGCGGCCGTCACGCAGGGAATATTCCCGCTGATCGCCGTGATTCTGCTGACGATCGGTCTGACGGTCGTGGGCTAGCTGCCGTCCGATCCGGGGGTTCGGGGGCGTTCCGGTGTCGACTTCGGCGGGTCGATGAGGTTGCGGAATCCGGCCGCGGGGTAGACGGACCCGCCCGCTGCCCGAACCCGTTCGGCCAGAGCAGTATCCGAAGTTGCCACCCGGATGTCCTGGGGCTGGTCGTCGGCCTCCAGCAGCCGAACGATTTCGTCATCTCCCGAGTTCGCATATGCACTGGAGGCGTATGCGACCGTGATCACGTTTGAGTTGATCGGCGGCACCGGCGGCTGCTCGAACACCACCGTCACGTCGCCGGCGGCCTCCGCCCAGCGTTCGAGCTTGGTTACCAGTGCAACCATTGCGCTCCGACGGTCCCGCCACCACCCGTCCGGGCGGCACCCGATCACGTTCATGCCATCGACGATCCAGCGCCCACCAGGGTTCGCAACGTTGTCCCCATCCACAACGTTCACGGTATTGGCGTGGGCGCAGCTGCTCGATGACATCCGGCCTCACCACGGGCGGGTCCTCGTACGTGCGCAAGCCGGCCGGGTCCGGGTTGACGGGGTGGGCCTGGACAAGGGCGCCACCACCAGGGGGCGATAGCCTGGTGGCCTCAGCTATGTGACTTCGAGAGGTGACGACATGCCCGCACCGTCCGTAGAGGTCTTCGATCGTCTGCGCAGGCTCTGCGCGATCGAAGACATCGCCGCACGTCCGACCAAGACGATCGACGAAGTGTTCACCGGCAAGCCGTTGACGACTATCCCGATCGGCACTGCTGCCGATGTGGAGGTGGCGTTCGCTAAAGCCCGGCTGGCGCAGGCTGATTGGGCGAGTCGTCCGGTGAAGGAGCGGATAGCCGTCGTGCGCCGCTACCGCGACCTGGTCATGAAGAACCGCGAGTTCTTGATGGACCTGCTGCAGGCCGAAGCCGGCAAGGCTCGGTGGGCCGCGCAGGAAGAGATGATCGACCTGATAGCGAACGCGAACTATTACGCGCGGGTCTCCGAGGGGCTGCTCAAGCCGCGTACGGTGCAGGGTCTGCTTCCCGCGGTCGGCAAGACCACCGTCGGCTACCAGCCCAAGGGTGTGGTGGGAGTGATCTCTCCATGGAACTATCCGATGACGCTCACGGCTTCGGACTCGGTGCCGGCACTGATCGCAGGCAACGCGGTGGTGGTAAAACCGGACAGCCAGACGCCGTTCTGCGGGCTCGCCTGTGCTGAGTTGCTGTACGAGGCGGGCCTGCCCCGGGCGCTGTATGCGATCGTGCCCGGCCCCGGTTCGGTGGTCGGAACTGCCATCGCCGACAACTGCGACTACCTGATGTTCACCGGCTCCTCAGAGACCGGAAGCCGACTCGCCGAGCACGCCGGCCGACGGCTTGTCGGTTTCTCGGCCGAGCTGGGCGGGAAGAACGCGATGATCGTCACGCACGGCGCCAACCTGAGCAAGGTTGCCAAGGCTGCCACGCGGGCGTGCTTCTCGAATGCCGGGCAGCTATGCATCTCGATCGAACGGATCTACGTGGAGAAAGATGTCGCCGACGAGTTCGCCCAGAAGTTCGGCGAGGAGGTGCAGAAGATGAAACTCGGTACTGCCTACGATTTCTCGGTCGATATGGGCAGTCTGATCTCCGAGAGTCAGGTGAAGTCGGTGTCCAGCCACGTGGATGACGCGAAAGCAAAGGGCGCCAAGGTGATTGCAGGCGGCAAGGCCAGGCCGGACATCGGTCCGCTGTTCTACGAGCCGACCGTGCTAACCGACGTCACACCTGAGATGGAATGCGCCGACAACGAGACGTTCGGACCGCTCGTCTCGATCTACCCGGTCTCTGACGTCGACGAAGCGGTAGAGAAGGCCAACGCCACCGAGTACGGGCTCAATGCCAGCGTGTGGGCGGGCTCGACTGCGGAGGGCGAGAAGATCGCCGCCCGGTTGCGGTCAGGCACGGTGAACGTCGATGAAGGTTATGCGTTCGCCTGGGGCAGCCTCAGCGCACCGATGGGCGGGATGGGAATATCCGGTGTGGGGCGCAGGCATGGTCCCGAGGGCCTGCTGAAATACACTGAGCCGCAGACAATTGCGACAGCCCGAGTGCTCAATCTCGATGCGCCGTTCGGCGTTCCCGACGCCTTGTGGCAGAAGTCGCTGCTGCCGATTGTGCGGGTGGTGATGAAGCTGCCGGGGCGGAAGTGACCTTGCGGCATACGATCAACGCCTCGTTGTAGTCCCAGCGGTAGCGCTCGGGGTTGAGCGCGATTCGCGACACCAGCGCGTCATGTAGATCCTGCAAGAGTTCGGCAGCGTCGCTTGCACCGTCCATGGCGAACGCCCGGGCGAACAGCGGCCCGCCCCACGCTTCGACACTGCGGATGTAGCTTTCGGCGAACACTTTCGGATCGTCGTCCCAGTAAGGGTTGTCCAGACCGAAGATCTCTGCGTGCTCGAGGGTGAGGCCGGCGAACTCACCGTCGGTGAAGGGGGCCCGAAACTCCTCGATAGTTCTGTTCCACACGGGGACGACGACCGCCGCATGTGCCCGTGGGCCGATGCGCCCTGTCGCACGCCACTGCCCGAGAACGGCATCTATATCCGCGCTGACCGCCCGGTAGACGCCACCGAATTCCGGCCACCGACCTCGGGATGCCGGTATTGCTGCAACGAAGGTGCCGCCCGGTGCGAGTTCTTCGGCCCGGTGGCGGAGTATCCGTGTCCAATCGTGTGCCGCCGCCATCTCCCAGGCGGCGCGTTCTGCAGCGTCCCGATGATTGGGATATCCCGGGAAGACCGAACCGGTCGATCTGAGGCCACCGGAATCGGAGATCCAATGCATGGCGGTCCCGCTGACGGCGATATGGACGGTCCCGGGCGGCAGGCATGGACCCGTTTGGACGGGAATCCCGGCAAGGGTGAGCACCGTCGTCGGCTTGGGCCTCCGCGCCGACGCCTCGCGCCATGCCAGGAAGTGATCATCGGCGGTGGCCAAGTGGCGACCGGCGCCTGTGTCAGTGACCAACTCATGCGGCGTCCGGTCGTCGGGAACTACCGCGAACCGCTCGGAAGCGTCGACTCGTCCGACCATCTCGATCAGCCGCCGCGAGGTGACCTGCCACAGGTTGGACGGCAGGTCGATCAACGCGTAGTGCAATCCCCGGCCGGCCCGTTGCTGAACCAGCGCATGGATGAGTTCATGTGAATTCACGCCATCGGCGGCGCCTAGATCCGCGACCACGAGGTCTCCGACGTCGTGCTGGGCCCTGGCCGCGGCAAGAACCGCTTCGTAGGTCCGGGAGAACGAGGCTGCCTGCGAGCGCGCATTGCGCGCGTAGTCGGATGCCATGCTCGACAGTGCGGACGGACGGGGGTTGGACGCGCCCTCTGATTCGCTGTTCGACACCCGCACCCCTTCGCATGGCCGGTCGGCCTGTGTCCTGGATTATGGTGCAGTTGAGACGATTCGTGCGAAGGACTTGGGATACCCGGCAATGGAAATGGTTGCGTCGGCGCCTGCCCAGATGGGTCCGCGGGATATCGCCGATTGGGCTGACAGGGCCGAGCGGCTGGGATTCGACACCATCCACGTGTCTGAGACGATCCACGACCCATTCACCGTCGCGGCCTTTGCGCTTCAGCGAACGGAACGGTTGATCGTTCGCACGAGCATGGTGGTGGCGTTTCCTCGCAGCCCGATGATCACCGCATGTGCGGCCTGGGACCTGGTGGGGTACTCGAGCGGGCGATTTCAGCTGGGCGTCGCATCCCAGGTGCGCGGCAACATCGTCGGCCGGTTCTCGACGCAGTGGTCTGAACCGGTAGAGCGGCTCGCGGACTACATCAAGGCCCTACGTGCGATCTTCGATTCCTTCCAGAGCGGCGAGCCACTCGACTACAACGGTTCGCACTATCGGTTCGATCGCTTGCAGCCGTACTTCAATCCCGGGCCGCTCAACGATCCGCCCCCGCAGATATGGACCGGCGGCGTCAACAGGCGCATGTGTGTGATGGCGGGCGAGCTGGCGGATGGATTCGTCTGCCATCCGACCAATTCGCATCCCGAGATTCTCGCGGCACAGACACTGCCCGCTCTGACCGAAGGTGCTGCGCGGGTGTCGCGCGACCGCTGTGTGGCGCTGATCGCCAACCCGCAACCGGTCATGGCCGCCACCGGGAAGGCCTTGGTAGCACTGCGGGAATCTCGAAGAGCGGAACTCGCGTTCCTCTACAGCACACCGGCGTACCGGCGGCAGTTGGAGTTCTTCGGGCTGGACTCCATCGGGGCGGATCTGACCGCGAAAGCGAAGCGCAATGAATGGTCACACCTGTCAGAACATTTCACTGATGAGGCGATGAACCGCATTGTTCCCCAAGGTGTGTACGCGGACATACCCGACATCCTCGGCGAGTGGTACGCGGGATCCTGCAGCGGGATCAGTTTGTCCCTGCCGGACAGTGATGACAACGACGCGGAGTTTGCCGAGCTCGTCGAACGATGCAAGAAGATTCCGGCAAGACGGCCGAATGGGTTTCGCGGATAGCATGTAGCACCAGTGAACTGTTGAACTGAGCACGTTAGGGAGTTGGTCGTGCGGTGACGATCACCTACGGCGAAGCCTTGCGCGCCCAGATCCAAGTGCATCTCGCGGGTCACGGCCGTCGGGTTGCGAACGACCCCACGAAGCGGCGCGCGGCTGTGGCAGTGGTGCTGGTCGAGTCCGAGATCGGTGAGGATCGAGTGGATCCGGCGCCGGCCGACGACTGGAACGCCGGATGGCCGACGCCGGCGGCCGGCCTCGACGGTCGCATGATCGATGTCTCAGGTGGTGCTGCGTTCCTGTTGTGCCGCAGAGCGTCCCGACTCAGTACCCACGCCGCACAATGGGCGCTGCCCGGCGGGCGCCTGGACGAGGGCGAGACCGCAGTGGACGCCGCGCTCCGGGAACTCGACGAAGAAGTGGGCATCTCGCTGCCGGAGAGCGCCGTACTCGGCCTCCTGGACGACTACTCGACCCGCTCGGGGTACATCATCACCCCGGTGGTGTTATGGGGCGGTGGACGCCTGCATCCTCGGCCGGCGCCCGCTGAGGTCGTTGCGGTCTACCGGGTGGGCTTACATCAACTGCAACGCGAGGACTCTCCGCGATTCATCGACATCCCGGAGAGCCCGCGTCCAGTGGTGCAGATTCCGCTGGGAAACGACCTCATCCACGCGCCGACAGGTGCCGTGTTGCTGCAGCTTCGGTGGCTATGCCTGGAGGGTCGCCATGACCCGGTTCACGAATTGGAACAACCGGTGTTCGCCTGGAAGTAGCCGTAACGGCAGTGGTCGCAGAGTCGGTCAGCGTCGGGGTAACGCGAAGACTGCGGCGCCGCCGCTGTCGGCAGCTTGGGCCCGCGCCTGGGCGAACTGGTACGAGGGATGCCTGCGCATGGCGTCGTGGAGTTCCTTGGACCGCCGCTGGGCCGAACGCCAGGTCGGGTGCGATTCAAGAGAAACGACCGTCATCGGGGACCTCTTTCGCCGAACTCAACGGGAGCGCTGTGTGGCTTCCACCGCTGAGACTGCTCGGTCAACCTGAGCGCGACCGTCAGCTTTACCCGTGAAGTTGCTGAGAATGCCTAAATTGACTAATGCGTTAGTGATAGCTAACGTATTAATGTGTGCCCGACATGCTGGAGGTTGCAGCAGAGCCGACCCGGCGCCGGCTGTTGCAGCTGTTGGCTTCGGGTGAACGGACCGTCACCCAGCTGGCCGCGGAGTTCCCGGTCACCCGATCGGCGATATCACAACACCTGGCGGTACTCGCCGAGGTCGGTCTGGTCACGGCCCGCAAGCAGGGGCGGGAACGCCACTACCGGCTGGCGGAAACGGGCGTGCGGCAGCTCCGCACCCTGTTCGAGACGTTCTGGAGTGACGAGCTCGCCCGGCTCGTCGCCGATGCCGCCATATCCTCATCGCCAGCAGCATCCCACGAGGAGAAACGCACTGTGCCTTTCACGCCTTTCACGCTTTGCGCGCCTTTCACCAAATCGGTGATCGTTCCACTCGAACCGGCCGACACCTTCGCTCTCATTACTGAGCCGGACAGGCTGCGGCGCTGGGTGGCCATCGCTGCGCGGGTGGAACTGCGCGCCGGCGGCGAATTCCGATGGACGGTGACCCCGGGCCATTCCGCGGCAGGCACTTTTGTGGAGGTGGACCCGGACAGGCGGGTGGTCTTCACCTGGGGGTGGGAGCACGGCGGCGATCCACTACCAGGTGGCTCAACGGTGTCGGTCACGCTGACCCCCGTCGAGGGGGGCACCGAGGTTCGTCTGGTCCACGACGGGCTGACCGATGAGCAGTCGGAGCGGCACGCCGAGGGATGGTCCCACTTCCTCGACAGACTGGTGGAGGCCGGCCGCCGCGGGGACGCCGGCCCCGACGAATGGGCCGCGGCCCCCGATCAGATCGACGAACTGTCCAGCGCTGAAGCCACACTGGCGATCCTGCAGCACGTGCTGCGGAACGTAGAAGCCGCAGACCTGGCAAGGCAGACACCCTGTTCGGAGTTCGACGTCGCGCAGTTGGCCGACCACCTGATGGGTTCGATAGCGGCCATTGGCGTGGCCGCGGGAGCACAGATGCCACCTTGCGACAGCAATGCGCCACTGGAAGTCCAGGTGGCCGACGCCGCTCAGGTGGCGCTGGAGGCGTGGCGTCGCCGGGGGACGGACGGCAGTGTCCCGCGGGGCTCATCCGAGATGCCCGCAGCCGTGATGGCCGGAGTCATGTCGATCGAGTTCTTGGTTCATGCCTGGGATTTCGCGAAGGCTACCGGGCGCGAGGTGGTGGTGTCCGACTCAGTATGCGACTACGTGTACGGGCTGGCCCGTCAAATCATCACGCCGCAAGCCCGCGGCTTCGCGGGATTCTCCGACCCGGTGGAAACCGGATCAGATGCCGGGGTGTTCGACCGGCTGATCGCCTTCACCGGCCGTGACCCGGTCGGCTCCGGCACAACCGCCAACTAGCGAAGGGAACGTCATGCCGATGCGAACCGAGTACGTACAGGGCACACCGAACTGGGTGGATCTGCAGACCACCGATCAGGCTGCGGCCAAACGCTTTTACGCGTCGTTGCTGGGCTGGACGTTCGAAGACATGCCGATGCCTGGCGGCGGGGCCTACTCGATGGCGAAGCGCAACGGTGTGGACGTGGCAGCGGTCGCACCGATGCCGCCGGGCGCTCCGGAGGGCATGCCGCCGATGTGGAACACGTACCTCGCCGTCGAGGATGTGGACGCGGTGGTCGGCAAGGTAGAACCGGCGGGCGGCCAGGTACTCATGCCGGCGGCCGACGTGGGCGATTCGGGTCGGATGGCCTTCGTCGCCGATCCGGCGGGTGCGGTCGTAGGGCTCTGGCAGGCTGGCAAGCACATCGGCGCCAATCTGGTCAACGAGACCGGCACGTTGATCTGGAACGAACTGCTGACCGACCGGCCGCAGCTGGCGTTGACGTTCTATCAGGCCATAGTCGGCATGACGCACTCCACCGAGGAGATGGCCACGGACCAGAACTACACGGTGCTGAAAGCCGGCGGGAGCGAAGTCGGCGGCTGCATGGAACCGCCGATGCCCGGGTTGCCCAACCACTGGCACGTCTACTTCGCGGTGGACGACGTCGACGCTATTGGCGCCAAGGCCGCCGCGAATGGCGGTTCGGTTGTCGCAGAGCCTTTCGACATTCCGTCGGTGGGTCGTATCGCGGTGTTGGCCGACCCGCAGGGCGCGACCTTCAGCGTGATGAAGCCCGTGACGACGGTGTGAGCGCTCGCGGACGCTACTCGCTGCCGACCCCGTGATGCACGCGGAAAATGTTGTCAGGGTCCATCTTTCGCTTGATCTCTAGCAACCGGTCGTAGTTTGGTCCCCAGAACGCATGCTGCCATTCGGGTTCGAAGTAGTCGGCTTCGTTGACGTAGGTACCGGCCCCTGGCGTGGCTTCGCGGATTATGCTGATTGCCTTGTTCATTGATTCGGCCGCATCTCGTCCCGCCGCGAGATCTGGCTCGTGACCTGCGATTCCGGGAAACGCCGGAGTCTGCGACGACCCAAAGATCACCTCGGCGGCAGCGCCGAGACAAGCCGGGTTGATGCTCGTGCCGCGTTCGCGGGCCATGACCTCGTCCGGTGCGCCGGCCAGACCCTTGTTGATGTGGATGCCGATCTTGGTGAGCCGCGATGCGTCGAAGAGGGTGGTGGCCAGACTGTCAGGTTCCTCGACGAATGTCTTCAGCGGAACCCAACGCGACAGATAGGTGTTGATGAAGTGTGAAACCTCGTTCTGGTTGCTGGTCCACCAGAACTGGCCGGCCGGTTGGTCGGCGCGAGGGTCCACGGTGATCATCCCCGGGTCGGTCCGCAACCAGTATTCGCTGTTCCACAGTTCGCGGAACGGGTGGTTCTGGAAGTCGAGGTCGACAGTCGCCACACCGTCGGCCTGCAGTGCCGAGGTGAAAGGGTGCCATACCGCCTGCGCTTGTTCGGTGGTCAGATCCAGCCACACCATCGCCAGTTCGAGGGAGCCTTCGGGCGTGACGGTGATCTGCTCGCCCCAGGACGGGTTGTTGAGCGCGTCGGGATAGAACCGCACGAACCGACCGAGCAGCTCGCGGAACGCGGCCGCGCCAGATGTCCTGATGGATCCGCTCAGGATGCCCGCGGTCTGCGGAATCGGATGCGCAAGGTAGGTGATGCGGCTGACGATGCCGAATGTGCCGCCGCCGCCCCCTCGTAGCGCCCAGAACAGATCGCTGTCCTGCACCTCATTGACAACGCGCACCTGCCCGTCGGCGGTGACGACCTCCATCTCGAGCACGCCTCCGGCGCTACTTCCGAATCGCTTCGAGAAGCTGCCGAATCCGCCGCCCAGCGTGAAACCGCCGCACGCCCCGACCGAGGTGCACCCGCCGCCCTGGACGTAGACGCCGTTCCGGCTCGCCACCTGGTAGACCTCCAGCCATCTCGCGCCGGCGGCGACACTCATCGCAGCCACCGGTGGCCGGTCTGCGTCGACTCCGGTGGGCCGGAACTGCCGGTGAAAGCTGACCTCCCGCATGTTGTGCGTCCAGACCAACAGCGAGTCGGCGGCGTTCGACCGGCCGAGGTAGTCGTGGCCGGTGCCTTTGACGGCCAGGCGAACCCCCTTGTCGCGGGAGAAGTTCACGGCAGCAGCGATGTCCTGGGCGCTCTCCGCGGCGACGGCGTAGGGGCTGACCGCCATCTGCCATGCGTCGAGCCAGCCGGTGGTCTGCAGCGCGCCAGGGTGGTCCTCGATCCAGAACGGGTTCTCGAAGTCGCCCAACACCGTCGAACAGGCGTTGCTGTTCGGATCGGCCCTGCAGGGCGCCAGTGGCGAGTCGACCTTGATCAGCCGACCGTCGACTTGCTTATCCAGCGCCGCCCACTCGCTTTCCGCGGGCAATCCGCCTACGCGAGCCGACGAGGAACATGCCGCGAGCACCGCCAGCGCCGACGCGGTCGACGCGCCGCCCAAGAAGCTGCGCCGCGAGATGCCCGAAGCCTCTCCACGACCGGCCATGTCAGGTCAGGCTACGCGGGTGGTCGGTGCAGTTGGTGATCCGGACTGGTCATATACCGCCGGGGGGTATATGGTGGACGCATGCGAAACCGAACATATGCACCGAACTGCGATAATCCCAACTGCACCTGCGGACCGGACTGCGCCTGCGGCAAGGACTGTAGCTGCGGATCTACCGAGAAGAAGTAGCCGGGCAAGATGCAAGCGGCGATCGCGGCTCGTGCATCGGCGGGGCTGCTCGCTTGTGTGGTGGCGGTCGCTTTCGCGATACCGGCCAATGCTCAGCCCGGCCCCCAAATCCCCGGCAACGGGGTTTTCGGGGTTGGGGCTGAGATGGCGCCGGGTACCTACCACACGCTGGGACCGTCCACTCCGCTGGTCCTGGTGTTCGGTGATGTGGCGCCGGTTTCGTTCTGCACCTGGGCGACCTACAGCAAACCGGGGACGAACAAAGCCGACATCGTCGATTCCAACTCCGCGTTGGGGCCGATGTACGCCAAGGTTCCGGCATCGGTGGCGACCTTCGAGACCGCGAACTGCCAACCCTGGACGAAGGTGGCCTAGCGGGCCGGTATCAGCCCAGCGCGGAGTTCAGCGTCGCGCTCGGGCGCATCACGGCTGCGGTCATCTCGGGGTCCGGTGAGTAGTAGCCGCCGATGTCGACCGGCGTGCCCTGCACCTCGGCCAGTTCCGCCACGATGGCGTCCTCGTTGTTGGTCAACGCGTCGGCCAAGGGGGCGAAATGCTCGGCCAGGTCCCGGTCCTCGGTCTGCTCGGCGAGTTCCTGCGCCCAATACATCGCGAGGTAGAACTGGCTGCCGCGGTTGTCGAGCTCACCGGTCTTGCGTGACGGGCTCTTGTTGTTGTCCAACAGCTTGCCGGTTGCGGCGTCCAGCGTCTTGGCCAGGATTCGGGCCTTCTCGTTGTCGTTCTTGCGGCCCAGGTCCTCCAGACTGACCGCCAGTGCGAGGAACTCACCGAGGGAATCCCAGCGCAGATGGTTCTCTTCAACGAGTTGCTTGACGTGCTTGGGCGCAGATCCGCCGGCCCCGGTTTCATACAGGCCGCCGCCGGACATGAGCGGCACGATGGACAGCATCTTGGCGCTGGTGCCGAGTTCGAGGATCGGGAACAGGTCGGTGAGGTAGTCGCGCAAGATGTTGCCGGTCGCGGCGATGGTGTCCAGCCCGCGGATGAGCCGCTCCAGTGTGTACCGCATCGAACGGACCTGCGACATGATCTGGATGTCTAGGCCCTCGGTGTCGTGATCCTTCAGATACGTCTGCACCTTGTTGATCAGTTCGTTCTCGTGCGGACGGTACGGGTCGAGCCAGAACAGCACCGGCATGCCGGAGTTTCGCGCTCGGTTGACGGCCAGCTTGACCCAGTCGCGGATCGGCGCGTCCCTGACGATGGGCATGCGCCAGATGTCGCCTTCTTCGACGTTCTGCGTCAGCAGCACCTCACCGGTGGCGAGGTCGACGATGTTGGCCACACCGTCCTCGGGGATCTCGAAAGTCTTGTCGTGTGAGCCGTACTCCTCGGCCTTCTGCGCCATCAGGCCGACGTTGGGGACGGTGCCCATGGTGACCGGATCGAAGGCGCCGTTGGTCTTGCAGAAGTTGATGATCTCCTGGTAGATGCGCGAGAACGTCGATTCGGGGTTGACCGCTTTGGTGTCCTTGGGCCGCCCGTCAGCGCCGTACATCTTGCCGCCGGCGCGGATCATCGCCGGCATCGAGGCATCCACGATCACATCGCTGGGCGAATGGAAGTTGGAGATTCCCCTCGCCGAGTCCACCATGGCCAACTCAGGACGGTGTTCGTGGCAGCGGTGCAGGTCCTGGATGATCTCGTCACGCAGCGTTGCCGGCAGCGACTCGATCTTGCTGTAGAGATCGACCAGCCCGTTGTTCACGTTGACACCGAGTTCGTCGAAGAGCATCTGGTGCCGGGCGAAGGCTTCCTTGTAGAACACCTTGACCGCGTGGCCGAAGACGATCGGGTGAGAGACCTTCATCATCGTGGCCTTGACGTGCAGTGAGAACATCACCCCGGTCTCGTACGCGTCCTGCATCTGTTCCTCGTAGAATTCGCACAGAGCCTTCTTGCTCATGAACATGCTGTCGATGATGTCGCCGTCCTGCAGCGATACCTCGGGTTTGAGCACGATCGTCTCGCCGCCCTTGGTCACCAGTTCCATCTTCACGTCGCGCGCGCGGTCCAGGGTCATCGACTTCTCGCTGTCATAGAAATCGCCGTGCCGCATCGTCGCGACGTGAGTGCGCGAGGCCATCGACCACTTGCCCATGCTGTGCGGGTTCTTGCGCGCGTACTCCTTGACCGCCTTCGGTGCCCGGCGGTCCGAGTTACCCTCCCGCAGAACGGGATTGACCGCGCTGCCAAGGCATTTGCCGTAGCGTGCCCGGATTGCCCGGTCCTCGTCGGTCTTCGGGTCTTGGGGATAGTCCGGGAGTGCGTAGCCCTTGCCCTGGAGTTCTTTGATGGCAGCCAGCAGTTGCGGCACCGAGGCGCTGATGTTCGGCAGCTTGATGATGTTGGTGTCGGGCAGCTGTGTCAGCCGTCCCAGCTCCGCCAGATTGTCCGGGACCCGTTGCTCTTCGGTCAGGTAGTCGCCGAACTCGGCCAGGATGCGGGCTGCCACGGAGATGTCGCTGGTCTTGATCTCTATCCCCGCGGCCGACGCGAACGCGCGCACTATCGGCAAGAAGGCGTAGGTCGCCAACAGCGGCGCCTCGTCGGTGAACGTGTAGATGATGGTCGGCTGGTCGGCTGACATATCTTCGATGTCCTCCCGGTTCTCCCGGCGTCGCTGGCTGTCGGATCTCAGTATCACGTCCGATAATTCCCTACGCGTGACATCGGCGGGTTGTCACCCCTTTGTTGTCGTTGTTGCCGCTGTTGCCGCCAGCTACGATTCATGCGATGAGGAGCCTCGACGAGATTCGCGGTGCCCTCGAGGATTGCTATTCGGTGTTCGAAGCACTCTGCGCCGACCTGAGCGAGTCCGACTGGCAGGCCCAATCGCTCTGCCCGGACTGGAAGGTCCGTGCTGTCGTCGACCACGTGACCAGCATTGAGGCCGTTCTGGCCGGCTGGTTACCGGAGGACGATCGGACGCCGCCCCCGTTCGAGCGGGCGGCGGAGTTCTTGAGCGGCGACGCCGAAGGCGCGGCCTACACCGCGCGAGTTCGGGAGGTCTATGACCGCCGTCGGCGGGACTTGGCCGCGCTCACGCCCGCAGATCTGCAGCGGCCGTCCTGGACGCCGACCGGAGCCGGAACGTACGGGCGCTTCCTGGAGATCCGGGTCTTCGACTTCTGGGTACACCAGCGTGACATCACCGTCCCGCTTGACCGGATGACCGACGACACCGGTGTCGCCGCTGAGATCGCGCTGTCTGAGGTGGAGGGCTCGATCGGGTACATCGTCGGTAAGAAGGTGGGCCTGCCGGACGGCAAGAGCATCGCCTTCCGGCTCACCGGGCCGGTTGCCCGTGAGATCGACGTCCTCGTCGACGGCAGGGCCAAGCGGGTCGAGCGCTTGCAGGACCCGGACGTCACATTGACCACGGACTCGACCACGTTCGTCCAGCTCGCCTGTGGCCGCATCGATCCGCAGATTCCTATCGACTCCGGTGCTGTCACTTGGTCGGGCGACCCGGAACTCGGCGACCGCGCGGCCCGCAATCTCAGGTTCACGATGTGACGCCTCGCCCCGCTGCCGTCGACTTCCACTTCGACCTCATGTGCCCGTATGCGTTCCAGACCTCGCACTGGATTCGCGAAGTGCGCGACCTCGCCGGACTGGAAGTGAACTGGCGCTTCTTCAGCCTCGAGGAGATCAATCGCCAGGAGGGCAAGAAGCACCCCTGGGAACGGGAGTGGTCCTACGGCTGGTCGATGATGCGCGTCGGTGCGCTGCTGCGCCGCCACTCGATGGCCGACCTCGATGCCTGGTATCAACGGGCCGGCCGGGCACTGCACGTCGACGGTCACAAGCCGCACCAGAAGGACGTTGCCCGGAAACTGCTCGGGGAACTAGGACTGGACCCGGGATTCGTCGATGAAGCGATCGCCGATCCCACCACCGGCGACGAGGTGATGGCCGACCACCAGCGGGTGGTGGACGCCGGCGGCTACGGTGTGCCGACGTTGTTCTTCCCGGATGGCCAGTGCCTCTTCGGGCCGGTCCTCATCGACCCACCCGCCGGGGAGGCCGCACTGCGGCTGTGGGACGCAGTCGTTGCGTGGACCGAGTTCCCGCACCTCTATGAGCTTCAGCGGCCCAAGACCGCCGCCGATGGGCAGTTGATCGCCAAGACATTCAGCCCCTATCTGGAGGCGCGAGACTGGGTGTCGATCAATCGCGGCGAGATCGTCACCTTCGATGACCACCGAAACGATGCAGCAGCGAAAGACTGGGATCGCCGTGACTAGACCGCTGGACCAGCTGGGCCGAGCGTTGGCAAGGACGCCGGAGGGACTCAAGGGCCGCGACCCGGAGTTCATCCGCGAAATGCTGCCCCGATTCTGGCTTGCCGCCCAAGTGTACTTCCGGGCCGAGGTGCATGGATTCGAGAACGTCCCCGACGAGCCGGTTCTGTTCGTCGGTAACCACAGTGGCGGAGCGAACATCCCCGACACGTTCGTGTTCACGCTCGCCTATCACACCTACTTCACTGTGGAAGGTCGTCCGCTGGTTGCGTTGGCCCACGAGATCGTCGTAGGCATGCCGGTGATCGGAGATATGGCGCGAAAGTTCGGGATGGTGAAGGCCGGGCGAACCGTCGCTGCGGATCTGTTGAAGGAGGGCGCCAACGTTCTGGTCTATCCCGGCGGCGACGTGGAGGCGCTGCGGCCGTGGCGGGACCGCAACAAGATCGTCTTCGACGGTCGAAAGGGCTTTCTGAAGCTGGCGCACGAGCAACGGGTCAAGATCGTCCCAGTCGTCGCCGTCGGCGGTCAGGAGACGTTCTTCGTGTTCAACGACGGACGCAGAATCGCGAAGCTGTTGCGGTTCGACAAGTTGCTCCGGGTGAAGACGCTGCCACTGAGCCTGAGCTTCCCGTGGGGCCTGCTGCCGGGAGACCTTCCGCACGTCCCGTTTCCGGCCAAGATCCGGATACAGGTGCTGCCGCCGATAGACCTGCGTGAGCGCTTCGGTGACGATCCCGACTGGGACGTGGTCTACGGATACGTGACCTCGGTGATGCAGGTCGGCCTCTCGGACCTGGCGGCCAAGACAGTCATACCGGTGCTGGGCTGATGGGTTCGGTCACCAGATCTACTCTGATCCGGGCCGGGGTCGACGACGTTGCGCAGGTGGCGACCGATCCTGAGGTGATCTTCCCGATCATGGGTGCCTTCGGCCGTTTCGATCGCATTGAGCGACGGCCCGACGGTTCCCAGGAATGGGACCTGTATCTCGACGTCGGGACGATCCATGTGGGTGGCCGCGTGCTGGTGGATCCACCATCCGGAAGCTCCTTGGGCTGGCATTCGGTGCGCGGCACCCAACACCGTGCGGTGATCGAGGTCGCACCGGTACCGGATGGCGCGCGGGTGGCCATGACGATCACCGTTGAGTTCGCCGGCAGGCTGCTCACCGGCTGGATCACCGGCCTGCTGGCCGACCGGATCCTCGCCAGACACATCGAGGCCGGGCTGCAACAGTTGCGACACCGCATCGAGTACGGAGACTGACAGTGCAGATCGATTTCATACCGGACAGTGGGCTCTATCCGTTCGAGCCGCGATGGTTCGACAGTTCGCAGGGCCGAGTCCATTTCATCGACGAGGGCGCCGGGCCACCGATCTTGTTCTGCCACGGCAACCCGACTTGGAGTTTTCTCTACCGCAACATCATCACCCGGTTGCGGGACCGGTTTCGGTGCATCGCCCCCGACTACCTCGGCTTCGGATTGTCGGACCGCCCAACCGGATACGGCTACACGGTCGAGGAACATGCCGGTATCGTCGGCGAGCTGGTGGATCACCTGGAACTCGACGGATACGTGTCGATGGGGCAGGACTGGGGCGGCCCGGTCAGCATGGCCGTTGACTCGACCCGGGCGGATCGGGTGCGCGGCATCGCGTTGGGCAACACGTGGTTCTGGCCCGCCGACAACCTGCGGATCAAACTGTTCAGCAAGGTGATGTCCAGCAGCCCAATGCAGAGCGCGATCCTGAACCGGAACTTCTTCGTCGAAAGACTCATCCCAACCGGGACGGCACGGACGCTGTCACCGCTGGAGATGAATCACTATCGGGCTGTTCAGCCTTCGCCCGAGGCGCGCAGGGGTGTTGCGGAGCTACCCAAGCAGATCCTGGCCGCCGAGCCCTTGCTGTCGCGCCTCGCCCGTGAAGTGCCCGCGACTTTGGGGGCCAAGCCCGCGCTATTCGTCTGGGGCATGAAGGATTTCGCCTTCAAACCCGCGCAGATGCTGCCGCGAATGCGGGCGACATTTGCCGACCATCTGCTCGTCGAACTGCCCACCGCCAAGCACTTCATCCAGGAGGACGAACCCGAGCGAATCGCTGAGGCGATCGCCGGCCGGTTCGGCTGAGGTCGGCCGTCAGAACGGCGGCGGGTTGGCCTCGTCGCTTGCCTGATTGCGGGCCCGTTCCCATTGCACGCGGTAGCTGTGTTCTTGTTTTCGGGTGCGAGCGCGGGTGGGCATGGCCAGCGCGCGTGGCCGTGTTGTGGTGCTGCCGGTTGAGGGCAGGTTGAGTTCGCCGGTGGACACGGCCAGCTGGGGAAAGAACAGGCCGCCGTGCGGCCGGGTGGTGTAGCGCCGTCCGTTCGGGGAGGTCCAGAGGATCGTCCCGTCGGGGAGTTGCCGGTCGTTCCAGCCGCCCGGACCTGTCCAGAAGGTCTTCAGCAGATGATGTGCTCGGCAGAGAATCTTGAGGTTCGAGGCATGGGTGGGCCCAGTGGGGTAGGGCACAGTGTGGTCGATATCGGCGAGCTCGGCGGGGCAGTCGCAGCCAGGGAAGCGGCATGTCAGGTCCCGGCAGCGAATGAAGTCGGCCAACCTCGGCGATGGTCGGTAGCGGGATTCGGCGACGAGGTCGCCGGGCCGGGCGATTGGGCGCAGCCTGGCATTTTTGGCCAGCTGCTGGACCGTGGAGGCGGGAAGGGAGCCGTAGCCGGGGAGGTATCCCGGAACGGTTGCGGCGCCGTCGACGGTGCGCGATTCGGCAAGTACATGGATCACGATCTGCGCGCTGCCCGCGCTGGCGTCGCTGGTTGCCCCGCAGCTGGGTAATCCGCAGCCGCATGCCAGGTTGGGTTGTCCGGCGGCCAGAGCGCCGAGCGCATCGGCGCGGCGCTGGGCTGTGTTGCGGGGGTCGTCGGAGCAGACGGTGTCGGCTAGTGCATCAAGGCGGCGATCGAGTGCGACCGCGTCGGGGGCGTGCACGCTGCCCCAGATCTCGGCTAGCCCGTTACTGCCTGGTGTCACGGTGATGCGGCGATCGTCGCGGTGCTGGCGGGTGATGCGCCGCGCGTCGGGGTCCAGGTCGACGACGAGCCAGTCGATGAGCTGGGTGATCTTGTCGCGGGAGAAGGTATTCCAGCTCGGCGCCTCGTCGGCCAGGGCCACATCGAGGCGGGCGAGCACGTCGGGATCGGTGATCAGGCCGGTACGAAAGTCGATCGCGACGATGAGCCGGTAGTCGAGCTCGCCGGCAGCGAAGACCGCGGCCAGCTTGGGCAGGCGTTCGAGAAGTTGGAGTCCGTAGTGCAGCTGAGAGGATGCGCGGGCGCGGCTGATCCCGAGTTCGGCCCCGACCTCTGCGGCCAGGGCTTCCCAGTTGTCGATGCACCACTGCTCGCGTTCCGGCTCGGCGGAGGCCAGGCGAATCTGGCACAGCCGCCCGGCTGCCAAGACGCGTCGGGCGACCGTGATCCGTTCAGCCCGCGCGGACTCGCGCATCGTGTCGAGCAGCTGCGCTTCGCCGAGTTGATCGAACATGCATTCGATACTAGCTACGCATCCCGCTAGCCGTTGCTCGGCCGACCCCCGCTGTGGATGAACACGAAACTGGGGATAACCAACACGAGCTGACCCATGCCCAGGTCAGACATCACGCTCCGAGGGTGAGTGCGAGGTTGGTCAGGGGTTGGGGGTTGTTGAGGATCAGT
>CAZEMS010000015.1:0-86522 GCA_964513475.1 uncultured Mycobacterium sp.
GGCAACCGCCACGGGTGCGCCCTTTCGGATGGTCAACACGCTCCCTTCGCCGCCGGTGATCCCGCCCGAGGTTACCGGCGAGGGTGCGCAGGCGCATCCGGTCGCGGACTTCGCCGATTGGCAAGACCCACTGCCGGGTAACGAATCGATTTGCCACTCCGATAATCGGCTATCAAGGTGTTGTTGTTACGAGATGGTCAACCCAACAAGGTGTTGTTGTTACGAGTTAGTCAACCCAAAGATTTGTCGCATATTGGTCATGGCATCATCTCGTTTGTGACACGAATCAGACGGCGAGGAGGCGACCGGGGATGCTGCGCCTCCTAGGCCCTCTGCTGTTGGTCTTTCTGCTGGCCGCCACCGCGACGGCCCCGCGGGGTCTCGCCGAACCGGCGCCCGTCGACCCGGTGGTTCAGCCCGTTGGCAACGCCGCGCCGCCACCGGCGCTGGCCGCACCCATTGCCTCCGCTCAGCCGGGCACGCTCACCACCCCAGAAGGGTGGGTGCTCACGGTAGGGGCACGCAGCGAGTCGATCGAGCCGGTCGCATCGTTGACCGAGTCGCCGTGGTCGCGCGAGTATCGCGTCGCAGGAAGCTTCGAGGGCACGGTAACCGGTTCGGGCACGACCCAACTGGCTGGCGGCACGCTGGAAGCCGGCTATCAGATCGGCTGCGGCATTCTCCAGGACGTCGTTGCTCCGAACACAGAAGTGGTAGGTCTTGGTGGCATCTCCATTCCGTTCGTCAGCGGATCCATCCTTCCCTTCGTGTTCGGCGGGACGGCGGGCACCACGGTTGAGATCGACCTGTTGCCCGGTGAGGTGAACATCGTTCCGGTGGGCGAGAAGTCTTTCGAGGGCACCACGACGCATGTCAACATCACCGGGTTTCGCATCCGGGTCGACGGTTGCGCCGGCCAGTCCTTCATCCGCTCCTATGCGACCTTCACGAGTTCCACCGACGACACCGACGACATCGTGACCTATCTCGGCGTCACGCGGGCGATTTAGTGGACTAGCTGTCAATCTCCGACTCCCGTTGACTGACGACGAAGGGAATCCAGACCTCATGTGGCATCGACTCGCCGCAGCCCTGGGGGGCATCGTTCTCGCCGTCGGCTCGGCTCCGCTCGCAGTCGGGGATCCGGGGATCCCGCCGCCACCGGGACCCGATCCAGCGGAGGCGGTCCCGTTGGTAAACGTCGCTCCGCTGCCCCCTGGGCCCGCTCCAGCAGACGCGGTCCCGCCGGGCAACGCGCCGCCGCCGGCCCCACCGCTGGACACCGGCGCGGTTCCCTCCGAACTTCCGGTAAGTGCCGAGACCCTTGACGGCCGAACGATCACCGTCGCCGCGAAGGACGAGACTCAGCTGCCGGTGGCGCCGCTGACCACGTCATTGGCATCCCGGGACTGGGTCGTCGGGGGGACGTTCACCGGCGAGACGACGGGTTCGGTGGGCGGTGGCACCCTTGAGGTCGGGTACCAGATCGGCTGCGGCGTGGAGATGGACAGGGTCGAATTGTACGGCGGTCTAACCGGCGTCTTGGGTGACACCAACTTCGGCCAATCGGGCCTGGTCCTCCCGCCTTCGGCCTCCCTGCAGGTCAACGGCGCGATCGAGGTTGATGCCCTTCCAGGCACCGTCACCACGGTGACTGTGAAGAGCAAGGATTTCAAGGGCACATCGGCGCGGGTCACGCTACGTGACATCCACATCGGTGTGGACGGCTGCGTTGGCGCTTCGTCGCTGCGATCGTATGCGGTTCTGACCAGCTCCAGCACCGACGACGACGACATCGTCGCTTACTACGGCGTACCGAAGGTGTTCTGATGGCCATGCTGAGTTCACTGCACGGTGCACTGCTGCGTTCACTGTATGGAGCGCTGGCAGCTGCCGCGGTCACCGCTTCGCTGCTGGCGGCGGGCTCTGCGGCCGCCGATCCACTTCTTCCTCCACTCCCGCCTCCGCCTCCACTTCCGCCGGATCCGTTGATCGTGGCGCCCGAAGCTCCCCCGGCTCCTCCGCTGCCCGCGATGGATCTGGTCGCCGCGGCCTCGGACCTGACGAAGTCCGTTCCTCGAGAGACCTTGCCCGATCTGATGGTCGACGGAGCGAGCGCGCTTCAGGGGATCGGCCTGAACTCGCCGAGTCCGATCAATCCGCTGGCCGGTGTGGACTTGCTGTCGGCGAACGGCTTCCGGATGCCCTCTGACGACGTGCCGTCGCCGTATGCGCTGGAGAGCGGTGTGCCGGCCGGGCCGTTCGCCCGGGTGAGCGCACTCAACGGTGCACAGGCGATACTCCGCGGCACACTCGGCCGAATGCCCGGCGCCGAGCTGGGCCAGGCGCTACCGGGCACCGCGCCGCCGCCAGGCACCCGAATCCCGCCGGGACTCGAGCAGTTCTACATCGATCCGAATCTGCCCCCGCCGCCGCCGCCCGGCGGATGAATCGCTCAACCCTTTCACTCCCGCTGTTGCATCCGGTGCGATCGAAGACCCGATACCGGTCGAGTCTGCGGCAGTCCCGACTACGGTGTAGGCGATGACGAGCAAACCTGAGATCGACTTCCCCGACGGCCCGGCCCCGAGTCAGCTGGTGATCGAGGACCTGACGGTCGGCGAAGGCGCCGAGGCGGTTCCCGGCAGTAACGTCGAGGTGCACTACGTCGGGGTCGAGTACGACACCGGCGAAGAGTTCGACAGCTCCTGGGACCGGGGTGAATCGATCGAGTTCCCGCTGCGGGGGCTGATCCAGGGCTGGCAGGACGGCATCCCCGGGATGAGGGTCGGTGGCCGGCGCAGGCTTACCATCCCGCCTGACCAGGCCTACGGTCCGGCCGGGGGCGGACACCGGCTGTCGGGGAAGACGCTCATCTTCGTCATCGACCTGCTGGCCACCCGCTAGCCGATCACCGGGGACCCGGCAAGCGCAGCACCAGGCGCGCTCCACCAAGTTGGCCGGCCTCCAGTGTCGCTGTGCCACCATGTAGTTCGGCCTGCTGCGCCACCAGGGCGAGACCCAGGCCGGAACCGGAGTGCGACGCCGTGGAGCCGCGGGAGAACCGGTCGAAGACGATCTCGCGCTCTTCTTCCGGCACGCCCACCCCGTCGTCGTCGATGGCGATCTCGACGCCGGCGCGCGAGCTGACCGCCGACAACTGCACCTTTGTGGCCCCGCCATGTTTGACCGCGTTGGCGATCGCGTTGTCCACCGCCAGCCGCAATCCAGCGGGCAAGCCGACGATGATCATCGTCGGCGCGGGCACCAACGACACCTCCAGATCCGGATAGACCCGCATCGCGTCGTGCGCTGCGCGGTCCAGCAGTTCGGTGATGTCGACGGGCACCTGATCATCGGATGTGGAGAGCTCGCCTTGGGCCAGGCGCTCGAGCGCACCGAGGGTGGCCTCGATGCGGGTCTGGGTCCGAATCACGTCGCCGAGCACTTCTTTGCGCTGCTCGTCGGGCATGTCGAGGGTGGTGAGCACCTCTAGGTTCGTCCGCATCGCAGTCAGTGGCGTGCGCAACTCATGGGCCGACACCGACGCGAAGTCGCGCGCCGAGGTCAGCGCGGCTTTGGTACGGTCTTGCTCCTTCCAGAGCCGCTGAAGCATGCCCTTGACGGCATCGGCGATCTCGACTGCCTCGGTTGCCCCCCGGATCTCCACGTCGGGCGCCTCGTCTCCGGCGTCGATCGACCTGGCCTGCGCGGCCAGTCGTTTCAGTGGACGGACCGCGAACGCGGCCAGCACCCAACCGAGAACCGCCGCCGCGCCGATCGCCAACACGCAGATGATCAGCACGCGCCGGTGCAGGTTGTTGGTGTCGGCGATAGTGTCGTCGTAGGTGTCGCCCACGGCTACTGACATCGGCCCCTGCGGTCCGCGGATGTCCAGCGTCCGAACCCGGTAGCGAACGCCGTCGATGTAGGTGTCGGCGTAGTCGGCGTCGAGCTTGGGCAGCACGACGTCGGAGTTGGACTTCACCTCGTCCCCGCTGCGCACGGTGATGACCGCGTCCTGATCGTTCGGAGACGCCGGTATCTCCCCCAGCCCGCGCGGCAGGAACGGGATTGCGAAGCCGGCCGCCTCGTCCAGCCGGCGGTCCAGCCGTTCCTTGCGGTCGTTGGTGATGCCCACCCACACGATGGTTCCGACGATCACCACGACGATGGCCGCCCCGATCGCGGTGGCGAACGCGACACGGGTCCGCAGTGACGGAGTGCGGCGAAAAAGGCGCGTGACCAGGTTCATACCTGCGTTCATGCCTTACCGTCCATGCTTTGCCGAGTTCCCTACTGAGTCCGAAGCACGAAGCCGACGCCACGCACGGTGTGCAGCAGTCGGGGTGCGCCGCCGGCCTCCAGCTTGCGGCGCAGGTATCCGATGAATACGTCGACGACGTTGGTGTCGGCGGCGAAGTCGTAGCCCCACACCAGTTCGAGCAGCTGAGCGCGGGACAGCACCGCGGTCTTGTGTTCGGCCAGCACCGCCAGCAGGTCGAACTCCCGCTTGGTCAGGTCGACGTCGACGCCGTTGACCCGCGCACGCCTGCCGGGAATATCCACCTCCAGGGGCCCGACTTGGATCGTCTCCGACGAGAACGTCGCGGTCGCCCCTCGTCGCCGCAGCAGCGCCTTGACCCGTGCGACCAATTCGGCCAGCACGAACGGCTTGACGAGGTAATCGTCGGCCCCGGCCTCCAGCCCCGCCACCCGATCGTCCACCGAACTGCGTGCGCTGAGCACGCACACCGGCACGTCGTTGTCCATCGCACGCAACGCGGTGACCACGCTGACGCCGTCGAGCACCGGCATGTTGATGTCCAGGACGATGGCGTCAGGGCGCGTCTCGGTCGCGCTGCGCAGCGCTTCCGCGCCGTCGACGGCGGTGGCCACCTCGAAGCCCGACAGCCGCAGCCCGCGTTCGAGTGACGCGAGCACGTCGGGGTCGTCATCCACCACGAGTACCCGGGGCGAAGTCGCACCACTGTCCATGGTCGCAATCTTGCCTGATGTGCGCGGCCGGGTGCGGGATGCGGGCCCGGAACTGGGCAGGAACATTCGGTGGCAGCTTTTGTTGAGGTTCTACGGTGAACGTCGAGACTGAATCCTGACAGGGCTCTACTCGTACTTCTCCTGCGTGGACTCAATCTCGATGACGGCATGGCCGGAAAGGGGTGGTCGATCTGAGCGCGGCGCCGGCCATCGCTTCGCCACCACAGCGCCGATGGCACGGTTCGGACCTGTGGCGCATGTTGCCGTACCTGATGCCCTACCGGGTGCGCTGGATCGCGATGATCATCGTCGCGGTCGCGAGTCTGGGGGCTACGGTCGCCATCCCCCTGATGACCAAGGCGGTCATCGACGGACCGATCCATCAGCAGGACCAGCGCGGCCTGTGGCTGGTCGGCGCCGCTGCGATGGGTGTGGGCATCTCGGAGGCGGTGCTGTGGTTCATTCGGCGCTGGCTGGTGTCGCGGGCGACGATGGGCGTCGAGGCCGACATCCGCAAGGATCTCTACGCGCGTTTGCAGATTCTGCCCATGTCTTTTCACGGTCGCTGGCAGTCCGGACAGCTGCTGTCCCGGATGATGAACGACCTGTCCACCATCCGGCGGTTCATGTCCTTCGGGCTGGTCTTCCTGCTGCTCAACGTCCTGCAGATCACCGTGGTGACCGCGATTCTGCTGGGGATGTACTGGCCTCTGGGCGTGGTCGTGCTGATGTCGATCGTGCCGATCACTGCGACGGTGCTGCATTTCCAGCGTGAGTACATCCGGCTGTCGCGTCAGGCCCAGGATGAAACCGGCCATGTCGCGACGCACGTCGAGGAGTCCGCGCTCGGGCTGCGGGTGGTGAAGTCCTTCGGCCGGGAGGGCTACGTGTATCGCCGGTTCGACCGGCAGGCCCGCAGGCTGTACCGCACGCAGATGGACCGGGTTCGGGTTTCCGCCAAGTTCTGGACATTGCTGGAGGTCATCCCGAACCTGACGCTGATCGTGGTGCTGGGGTTCGGCGCCTATGCCGCCGGCCACGGGCTGGTCACCATGGGCACCCTGGTCGCGTTCATCACGATGATGCTCTCGTTGGTCTGGCCGGTCGCCTCGCTGGGCTTCCTGCTGTCGATGACCCAGGAGGCGATGACCGCGGCGAATCGGATCGCCGAGATCTTCGACGCGCCGAACGACATCACCGACGGTCCGCGAAGCGAGCCGGTGCGGCGCGGGCGCCTGGAGCTGATCGACGTCGGGTTCCGGTTTCCGGGCGCTCGGGACTGGGTGCTCCGGCACGTGGACCTCACCGTCGAACCGGGGGAGACGCTGGCCCTGGTCGGCGCCACCGGCTCCGGAAAGTCGGTGCTCTCTGCGCTGCTGTCCCGGCTCTATGACGTCACCGAAGGAACGATCCGTATCGACGGCACCGACATCCGGGAACTGTCCCTGCCGGTGTTGCGTCGAACGGTCGCGACCGCCTTCGAGGATCCGACGCTCTTCTCCATGTCGGTGCGCGAGAACCTGGTCCTGGGTCGGCCCTCGCAGGACCAGGCGACCGACGACGAACTGTCCCAGGCCATCGACACTGCTGCCGCTCAGTTCGTCTACCAGCTTCCCTACGGACTGGACACCCGGATCGGCGAACAGGGGATGAGCCTGTCCGGGGGGCAGCGACAGCGGCTCTCGTTGGCTCGCGCCATCGTGGCGCGGCCCAGAATCCTGGTGCTCGACGACACCTTGTCGGCGCTGGACGTGCACACCGAAGCCGTTGTCACCGAAGCGTTGCAGCGGGTGCTGCGCGAGGTCACCGGGATTGTTGTCGCACAACGCGCGTCGACACTGCGACTGGCCGACAAGGTCGCGCTGTTGGACTGGGTGGACGGGGCGGGCACCATCACCCATGTCGGTACCCACGCCGAGCTGCTGGCCGGGGTGCCGCGGTACCGCTACCTGCTGGCCGCCGAGGACGAGTTGCCCGACGACGCCGAACCCATCCCGGTGTGGGAGGGCGATGAACAACGCAATCTTCTTCGGTCTCGCCACGAGGAGCAGGAGGCCTTGGACCAGGCGCGTGCGGCGTGCGCGGATGCGGATTACGCGGCCTTGAAACGTGAGGGCCGATGACCACCCCACAGCAGCCGGATGGGGGCTGGCGGGGCCGGTTCGACGATGCCCCCGAGGATGCCCCGAACGACGAATTGCCCATTGATGAGAAACTGCCCCGCCGCCGCGAGGCCCGAGCACTGCTGGGCTCGCTGTTGCGGCCGTACCGCGGCGTTGTCCTGTTGCTGGCGCTGGTGGTCGTGGTGGAGAACGCTGCGCGGCTCTCGGTTCCGCTCCTGGTGCAGCGCGGCATCGACCGCGGCATACCGCCGATCGCCGACGGTGGTCCCGCGCACGAACTCATGCTCGTAGTCGGTGGCTTGTGTGCGGTGGTTCTGCTGCAAGCCGGCAGCCGGATGTTCTTCCTGCAGCGCTCCGGCCGTATCGGCCAGAGGGTCCTGCTCGAGTTGCGGCGGAGGGTATTTCGCCATTTTCAGCGTCTGGACATCGCCTTTCACGATCGCTACACGTCGGGACGCGTGGTGAGCCGCTCGACCAACGACGTCGAAGCGATCCAGGACATGCTGGAAACCGGGTTCGACAGCCTCATCACCGCGGTGCTCACGTTGGCCGGTACCGCGATCCTGCTCGTCACCCTCGACGTCAAGCTCGGACTGATGTGCCTGGGCGCATTCCCGGTGTTGGTTGCTCTGGTGTGGTGGTTCCGCAACGAGTCCGCGAAGACCTACCGACGGGTCCGGGAGAGCGCCGCACTGGTGATCGTCCAGTTCGTCGAGACGATGACCGGCATCAAGGCAGTGCAGGCCTACCGCCGCGAGCCGAGAAATCAGGAGATCTTCGAGGGCATCGCAGACGACTACCGGGAGATCAACGAGAAGACCTTCCGACTGCTGGCGATCTTCATGCCCGGAGTCAAACTGGTCGGCAACGTCACCACCGGCGTGGTCCTGCTCTACGGCGGCTACCGGGTGCTGAATGGCGAGATGACGATCGGCACACTGACCGCCTTCCTGCTGTACCTGCGGATGTTCTTCGAGCCGATGCAGGAGATCTCGCAGTTCTTCAACACCTTTCAGTCCGCGGCGTCCGCGCTGGAGAAGCTGGCCGGGGTGCTGGCCGAGCCGCCGGGCATCGCCGATCCGTCGCATCCGGTCGCACTCGATGCCGTTCGTGGTGAGGTGGCCTTCAACCACGCCGGATTCGCCTATGCGCCAGATCGACCGGTGCTGTCGGGTTTGAACTTGACGGTGCCCGCCGGGCAGACCGTCGCACTGGTCGGCACCACCGGGGCGGGCAAGACCACAATCGCCAAACTCCTTGCCCGCTTCTACGACGTGACGTCGGGTTCGGTGACAGTCGACGGTGTCGATGTGCGTGATGTGACGCAGCAAGACCTGCGCCGCCATGTCGTGATGGTCACCCAGGAGAACTTCATGTTCGAAGGCACCGTCGCCGACAACATCCGATTCGGCCGTCCAGATGCCACCGATGCGCAAGTGGTGGCAGCGGCCGAGGCGGTCGGTGCGGACCGGTTCGTCGCGGCGCTGCCCGACGGCTACGACACCGACGTTGCTAAACGCGGTGGGCGGCTCTCGGCCGGACAGCGGCAGCTGGTTGCCTTCGCTCGGGCCTTCCTCGCCGACCCCGCGGTGCTGATCCTGGACGAAGCGACATCGTCGCTGGACATCCCCAGTGAGCGGATGGTGCAGCGTGCCTTGCGGACTGTGCTGGCCGACCGCACCGCGCTGGTCATCGCGCACCGGTTGTCGACCGTGGAGATAGCTGACCGGGTGCTGGTGCTCGAGCACGGCCGAATCGTCGAGGACGGTCGGCCCGATGACCTGATCCGCCAAGACGACGGACGGTACGCCGCGCTGCATCGGGTCTGGATGGATTCACTGACCTGACGCTTGGGTCACCGCGGCAGGCCGATCCGGCGATAGCGCTCGAGCCGCGCCGCCAGCCGGGCCTCATCGGGTGCCGCACGCAGCCGGTGCAGTTCAACGGCAATGGCGTTGGACAGCCGGCGGGTGAACTCGAGCGGCTCGTCGGCGGCGTCGGGGCGCTCAGCCACGACCGTGTCGACGATGCCGTTGCGCAATAAGTCAGCCGATCGGATGCCCTGTGCTGCAGCCAATTCAGGGGCGTGTGCGATGTCGCGGTAGACGATGGCGCTGGCACCTTCCGGTGGCAGCGGAGCCAGCCAGCCATGCATCGCGGCCAGCACTCGGTCGGCGGGCACCATGGCCAATGCCGGTCCACCGCTGCCCTGACCCAGCAGCACCGACAGCGTCGGGGTGTCCAAGGTGACCAGGTCGGCCAGGCAACGCGCGATCTCACCGGCCAGGCCGCCCTGCTCGGCCTCCACCGAGAGTGCCGGCCCGGCGGTGTCGATCACCAGAACCAACGGAAGTCTCAGGCCGGCCGCCAGTGCCATCCCTCGGCGCGCCTCCCGAAGCGCTGCCGGACCTACCAGAGCGCCGGACACCCGTTGCTGACCGAGCAGCACCGCCGGCTGACCGCCGAACCGGACCAGCGCCAGCAGCATGGTGGTGTTCTCACCACCTGTTCCCGACAGCGGAACCGCGAGATCCGCGCCACGCTGCAACAGGTAGCCGACTCCCGGCCGGTCCGGGCGGCGCGACGCCGTCACGGACTCCCAAGCCGGGACGTCGACGGGAGGTTCCCGCGGAACCGGAGACGGCGGCGAGGACGGACCGTCGGCGATGACCGCGAGCACCCGGTGCAACGTAGGTCGGAGCGACTCCAGCGGGATCACGCCGTCGATGACGCCGTGTCGGTGCAGATTCTCCGCGGTCTGGATGCCCGATGGGAAGGGTGCGCCGTAAAGGTGCTCGTACACCCGCGGCCCGAGAAACCCGATCAGCGCCCCGGGTTGGGCCACGGTCACGTGTCCCAGCGAACCCCAGGACGCGAACACCCCGCCGGTGGTGGGGTGGCGCAGATACACCAGGTACGGCAGGTGGGCCTGCTTGTGTAATTCGATGGCGGCCGCGATCTTCACCATCTGCAGGAACGCGACGGTTCCCTCTTGCATGCGGGTGCCGCCCGAACTCGGTGATGCCAGCACCGGCAGCCGTTCGGCGGTGGCCCGCTGCACCGCTGAGGTGATCCGCGAGGCGGCGGCCACTCCTATCGATCCGGCGAGAAAATCGAACTCGCAAAGCACCAGAGCAACACGCCGGCCGTGTACGGTGCCTTCGCCGGTCGTCACCGATTCGTCCACTCCGGTCGCCTCGGCGGCATCAGCGAGTTCGGTCCGGTACTGCGCATCCGCGGTGATGGCCGGCAGCGGTGCGTCCCAATTGCGGAAAGACCCCTCGTCCAGCAGCGCGTCGCGCAGCACCAGGGCGCCGATCCGGCTCACGTGGAAAGGCTAATAGGCTAGGGGCATGATTGGTGTGACCCGCGACGACCACGTCATGACCCTGGAGATGCAGCGCCCCGAACGCCGCAACGCGCTGAACAGCGATCTCGTCGACAGCCTGCGTGAGGCGGTCGAGCACGCGGCGGCCCAGGACATCCGGGCCATCGTGCTCACCGGCCAGGGCACGGTGTTCTGCGCCGGCGCCGACTTGTCCGGCGATGTGTTCGCTGCCGATTTCCCCGACAAGGCGATCGCCCTGAACAAGGCGATCGATGCTGCTCCGATGCCGGTGATCGCCGCGATCAACGGTCCCGCGATCGGTGCCGGTGTCCAGCTCGCGATGGTCAGCGACCTGCGGGTGGTGGCACCTGAAGCGTACTTTCAGTTTCCGGTCGCCAAATACGGTCTTGCTCTTGATAATTGGAGTGTTCGCCGATTGGCTTCGCTGGTCGGCTATGGGCGGGCCCGGGCGATGCTGCTTGCCGCCGAGCGCCTCGACGCCGACACTGCCCTTCTGACCGGCATGGCAAACCGTATCGGCACGCTGGCCGACGCGCAGGCGTGGGCGGTCGAGATCGCAGATCTCGCGCCGATATCGGTGCAGCACTCCAAGCGGGTGCTCAACGACGACGGCGCCTTCGAGGATCCCTGGCCGGCGCACAAGGAACTGTTCGACAAGGCATGGGCGAGCAAAGACGTGATCGAGGCCCAGGTCGCGCGGGTGGAGAAGCGCCCGCCGCGTTTCCAGGGAGCCTAGGCTTGGACGGCGGGATGCGACTGGCGCGTCGCGGGGCGAGCCTGGTCGGCCTGGTTGCCGGCGGGTGGCTGGTGCGCTCCGTGCGCGGCGCCATGGCCGCAGTGGGAGCTCGGCCCGGTGAAATCCGCCAGGTCGCGCAGCGGTCGTCGCATTACCAGGACGGTGCGTTCGTCAACGTCGACCCCGCGGCGCCGGTGAACCTCGACCGCGAGGAACGACGGATGCTGATGCGTGAACTGTTCGGGTTCCGCGCGCGCACACGACCCCGCAGCCCGATCCCGCTGGCAACGCCGGTGACCGGCGGCGTTGCGTCCGCCGGTATCGCCGTGAGCTGGTATGGCCACTCGACTGCGTTGGTGGAGATCGACGGTTACCGAGTGCTCACCGATCCGGTGTGGAGCCGGCGCTGCTCACCCTCGCCGGTGGTCGGCCCGCGGCGGATGCATGACATGCCGGTGGCCGTGGAAGCCCTGCCCGCCGTCGATGCGGTGCTGATCAGCCATGACCACTACGACCACCTCGACATCCGGACCATCGCGCGGTTGGCCCGCACCCAACGCGCTCCCTTCTGTGTACCGCTGGGCGTCGGTGCCCACCTGCGGAAGTGGGGTATTCCGGAGGACCGGATCGTTGAACTGGACTGGCACGAGAGCCACCGGATCGGAGAACTGTCCGTGGTCTGCACGCCGGCGCGGCACTTCTCCGGGCGATTGTTCACCCGCAACACCACCCTGTGGGCGTCGTGGGTGATCATGGGCCCGCGAAACCGGGCCTTCTTCGGCGGCGATACCGGCTACACGAAGAGTTTCACCGAGATCGGCGCCGACCACGGACCTTTCGGCCTGACCCTGTTGCCGATCGGCGCCTACCACTCGGCCTGGCCGGACATTCACATGAATCCAGAGGAAGCGGTGCGCGCGCACCTCGATATGGCCGAGGCGGGTGCCGGGCTGCTGGTTCCGATCCACTGGGCCACCTTCCGGCTGGCCCCGCATCCTTGGTCCGAGCCGGTGGAGAGGCTGTTGCGCGCCGCCGATCCAGCCGGTGTGCGGGTCAACGTGCCCCGGCCCGGACAGCGTGTCGATGGAGACACGGGTTCGGAGTCGGACCCTTGGTGGCAGTTATGAGCGGCTAGCGTGCTGGCTGTGAAGAGATGGGCGGCACTGCTCGCGCTGGCAGGTCTGGTCGCCGGATGCGCCTCTGAGGAGTCCGGGGAGGTCGAGTCAACGGCCGCACCTGCTCCGGCCACGGCACCGACGCTGTCCGACCTGCCGCCGCCATTGGTGCCTGCGATGGACCTTCCGCAGAACGCGGTCGAGAACGCGGTCGCCGAACTGGACCGAATCGCCGGTGACCTGATGGCTCAGTCCGGGATTCCGGGAATGGCTGTCGCGGTCGTCCACGGTGGGAAGACTTTGTACGCCAAAGGTTTCGGCGTCAAGGACACCCGCGATGGCGACCAGCGCGCCAACAAGGTCGATCCCGATACTGTCTTTCAACTGGCATCGTTGTCCAAGCCGCTGGGTGCCACCGTCGTCGCGCGGCAAGTCGGCGTCAATGCCGTCTCCTGGGACACCCCGATCGTCGACAAGCTTCCGTGGTTCGCGCTGGCAGACCCGTCGGTGACCCAGATGGTCACCGTCGGTGACATGTACTCACACCGGTCGGGTCTGCCCGATCATGCCGGGGATGCGCTCGAAGATCTCGGCTACGACAGGCGCTACGTCATCGAGCGGCTGCGCCAATTGCCGCTGGACCCGTTCCGAATCTCGTACAACTACAACAACTTCGGGGTGACTACCGCCGCAGAGGCGGTCGCGGCCAGTGCCGGCAAGCGGTGGGAGGAGTTGTCGGAGCAGGTGCTGTACCAGCCGCTGGGCATGACCTCGACAAGTTCGCGGTTCGCCGACTTCGCCGCCCGGGCCAACCGCGCAGTCGGCCATATCCGCACCGACGACGGTTACCGGCCGGTCCACGTGCGCGATCCCGACCAGCAAACACCGGCCGGTGGCATCAGTTCCTCGGTCAACGACCTGACGCACTGGCTGGCGATGGTACTGGCCGAGGGCAGGTATGAGGACCGGCAGATCGTCGACGACCGCGCCCTGTTGGCGGCCGTTACCCCACAGATCGTGTCCAGCCCGGCCAGCGAACCTGCCATGCGTTCTGGCTTCTACGGCTACGGCTTCAACGTGTCGACGACGTCCGCGGCGCGGGTGCAGCTCAGCCACTCCGGAGCGTTTCAGCTCGGAGCGGGGACGAACGTGTTGATGCTGCCCTCCGCCGATGTCGGCATCGTCGCGCTCACCAACGCGACCCCGTCCGGCGTGCCGGAGGCGCTGACCGCGCAGTTCGCGGATCTGGTTCAGTTCGGACAGGTTCGAGAGGCCTGGTACGAGCTGTACCAGCAGGCGTACGCCCCGATGGTGAAACCGCAGGGCTCATTGGTCGGCGAGCGACCACCGGCCAACCCGGCTCCGCCCGAACCACTTTCGAACTATGTCGGGATCTATGGCAACGACTTCTGGGGTCCGGCTCGCGTCACCGAGGTTGGCGGTGAACTGCTGCTGGCTCTGGGGCCGCGCGACACCTTTGCGCTCAAGCATTGGGACGCCGACGTGTTCACGTTCACCCTCGTCACCGAGAACGCCCCGCCGGGCACGATCTCCAAGGCTTCCTTCGACGGAAACCGGCTTACCCTGGAGTACTTCGACAACATCCACGATGGGGTGTTCACCAGGTGACCGCCGTCGTCACGACCGGCCTGACCGATGCCGAGGTCGCCCAGCGGGTGGCTGCCGATGAGACCAACGATGTGCCCACCCGGGCTGCGCGCAGCGTCCAGGAGATCGTCCGCGCCAACGTGTTCACCCGCATCAATGCGATCCTGGGCGTGCTGTTCCTGATCGTGCTGTCCACCGGTTCCATCATCAATGGCGCCTTCGGCCTGCTGATCATCGCCAACAGCGGGATCGGCATCATCCAGGAACTGCGTGCCAAGAAGACGCTGGACAAACTGGCCATCGTGGGGCAGGCGAAACCGTTGGTGCGCAGGCAGTCCGGGGCCGGATTCGTCTCACGGCAACTGGCCCCCAACGAGGTGGTCCTCGGTGACATCATCGAACTCGGCCCCGGCGATCAGATCGTGGTGGACGGGGAGGTCGTCGAAGAAGCCAACCTCGAGATCGACGAGTCGCTGCTCACCGGCGAGGCGGACGCCATCGCGAAGGGACGAGGCGACCCGGTGATGTCGGGCAGTTTCGTCAGTGCCGGCACCGGCGCCTACCGCGCCACCAAGGTTGGCCGCGAGGCGTATGCCGCCAAGCTGGCCGAAGAGGCCAGCAAGTTCACGCTGGTGAAGTCTGATCTTCGCAACGGCATCAACAAGATCCTGCAGTTCATCACCTACCTTCTGATTCCGGCTGGGCTGCTGACCATCTACACGCAGTTGTTCACCACCGACGCCGGCTGGCGGCGCGCGGTGCTGGCCATGGTCGGCGCCCTGGTGCCGATGGTGCCCGAAGGTCTGGTGCTGATGACGTCGATCGCCTTCGCGGTAGGTGTGATCCGGCTGGGCCGACGGCAGTGCCTGGTCAATGAGCTACCGGCAATCGAGGGGTTGGCCCGCGTCGACGTGGTGTGCGCGGACAAGACCGGAACATTGACCGAAAACGGCATGCGAGTATCGGATTTACAGGCCCTCACCCATGACGACGTGGTGGATGTGCTTGCTTCGCTAGCCGCAGACGACGCCCGCCCCAACGCCAGCATGCAGGCCATCGCGGAGAGTTTCGGCGATTCACCGGGTTGGACCGCGACCGGTACTGCGCCGTTCAAGTCGGCGACCAAGTGGAGCGGTGCCTCCTACGGTTCGCACGGCAACTGGGTGATAGGCGCTCCGGACGTACTACTGGAACCGGCCTCGCCGGTCGCAGTGCGCGCGGAGCGGATCGGGGCGCAGGGGCTGCGGGTACTGCTCCTCGGATCCAGCGATCTTCCGGTCGACCATCCCGACGCACCGGGCACCGTCACGCCCAAGGCCCTGGTGGTCCTCGAACAGCGGATCCGTCCCGATGCTCGCGGTACCTTGGATTACTTCACTGCGCAACATGTTTCGATCAAGGTGATCTCGGGTGACAACGCCGTGTCGGTCGGGGCGGTGGCCCGGTCGCTGGGTCTGGGCGGTTCCACCCTGGATGCGCGCAACCTGCCCGACGACCTCGATCGGCTCGCCGACAAACTCGAGGAACACACCACCTTCGGTCGGGTGCGGCCAGACCAGAAACGGGCGATGGTACATGCCCTGCAGTCGCATGGGCATACCGTCGCGATGACCGGCGATGGAGTGAACGACGTGCTGGCGCTCAAGGATGCCGATATCGGCGTCGCAATGGGATCCGGCAGCCCGGCCTCGCGTGCGGTGGCGCAGATAGTGTTGCTGGACAACAAGTTTGCCACCTTGCCCCACGTGGTGGCCGAGGGGCGCAGGGTGATCGGCAACATCGAACGAGTCTCGAACCTGTTTCTGACCAAGACCGTCTACTCGGTGCTGCTGGCGGTCTTGGTAGGACTGGCCGGACTGTCGGCCAAGATATTCGGATCAGACCCGTTGTTGTTCCCCTTCCAGCCTATTCACGTCACGATCGCTGCCTGGTTCACCATCGGCATCCCGGCTTTCATTCTGTCGCTGGCGCCCAACCACGAGCGGGCCCGATCCGGTTTCGTACGCCGCGTGATGACCTCGGCGCTGCCGTCTGGTGTGGTGGTGGGTGTTGCCACGTTCGTCTCGTACCTGGTGGCCTACCAGGGCCGCGAGGCTACTGAGGCAGAGCAGACGCAGGCCTCGACTGCCGCCCTGATCACCCTGCTGGTGGCCGGCGTATGGGTGCTGGCCGTGGTGGCCCGGCCCTACCAGTGGTGGCGGGTGGCGCTGGTGGTCACATCGGGGCTCGCCTACCTGGTGATCTTCTCGATCCCGCTGGCGCGGAGACTTTTCATGCTGGACCCGTCGAACGTGGCGATCACCGCGGTCGCGTTGGGCATCGGCGTGGCAGCGGCACTGGTCATCGAGTTGTCGTGGTGGGTTCAGGGAGCGGTGCTGGGCGAACCGCGACGACTGTGGCGATAGTCTGGCGGCATGGGATTTCTAGACAAGGCCAAGGACCTGCTGGCGAAGAACGCTGACAAGGTTGACAGCGCGATCGACAAGGCCGGCGACCTTGTCGACGAAAAGACACAGGGCAAGTACGCCGAAACCGTCGACAAGGTGCAGGACGCCGCGAAGAAGGCCGTTGCGAAAGGCGATCCACCGGACCCGCAGCACTGACCGATGGCCAAGCTGTCGGTATCGGTAGATGTCCCGCTCGCCCCGGAGCAGGCGTGGGACTGCGCATCGGACCTGTCCCGGTTCAAGGAGTGGTTGACAATCCACCGGGTGTGGCGGTCCACACTGCCCAAGACCCTCGAGAAGGGGGTGTCGCTGGACTCGATTGTCGAGGTCAAGGGGATGCCCAACCGGGTAAGCTGGACCATCGTCAATTACCGCCCGCCGGAGTCGATGACCCTCAACGGAGACGGTAGGGGCGGGGTGAAGGTCAAGCTGATTGGCAAGGTCAAACCGGACCCGACCGGATCCATCGTCACCTTCGACGTTCACCTTGGCGGGCCGGCGCTGTTCGGACCCATTGGCATAGTTGTCGCCAGTGCTCTGAAAAGTGATATCCGGGAGTCGCTCGACCGGTTCAAAGCGGTATTCGCCCCGTCCTGATTCTCGGGCCTGATCGCGGGTCGGTACCGTTGGGTCATGCGTGAATACCTGCAGTTCTACATCGATGGCCGGTGGGTGGATCCGGTTCGCCCGGTCACCCTGGATGTGGAGAACCCGGCCAACGAACAGGTTTCCGGCCGGATATCGCTGGGTTCCGCTGCCGATGTCGATGCTGCGGTTGTCGCGGCGCGGCGGGCTTTTACCAGTTGGTCGCAGAGCACCCGGGCAGAACGTCTCGAGGTCTTGCAGGCCGTTCTCGACGAATATCGCAGACGCCAAGGTGATCTGGCTGAAGCGGTGGCCGAGGAGATGGGGGCGCCGCCATCGCTTGCGGCCGGGCCCCAGGTCCGGATGGGAGTCGGACATCTGGCTATCGCGATCGACGTGCTCAAGAACTTCAACTTTGACGAACAACTCGGAGCCACGCTCATCGCAAGGGAGCCGATCGGCGTCTGCGGCCTGATAACGCCGTGGAACTGGCCGCTCAACCAGATCGCCTGCAAGGTGTACCCCGCGCTGGCCACCGGCTGCACCATGATCCTGAAACCGTCCGAGGTGGCGCCGTACTCGGCTCAGGTGTTCACCGAAGTCATTCACTCCGCCGGGGTTCCTGCAGGGGTCTTCAACCTGGTCTTCGGAGACGGTCCCGGCGTGGGAGTGCCGTTGGCCCGCCATCCCGGCATCGACCTGATCTCGTTCACCGGGTCGACCCGCGCCGGTGTCGACGTGGCAACCAACGCCGCGCCAACGGTAAAGCGGGTTACCCAGGAGCTCGGGGGCAAGAGCCCCAATATCGTTGTCGACGATGCGGACTTCGCGAAGAGTGTCACCAAGGGCGTGACGGCAATGATGTTGAACTCCGGGCAGAGCTGTAATGCGCCGTCGCGCATGCTGGTTCCCACATCTCGGATGGACGAAGCGATCTCGCTGGCCGGGGAGATCGCGAGCCGGGTAAGGGTCGGCGATCGCGAAGACAGTTCGGCGATCGGCCCAGTTGTGTCGAAGGCGCAGTTCGACAAGGTCCAGGGTCTGATCCAGAAGGGCATCGAGGAGGGAGCCACGGTAGTGGCCGGCGGGCCGGGACGCCCCGAGGGTCTCGACACCGGTTACTACGTGAAGCCCACCGTCTTCGCCGGGGTGACCAACGACATGGCCATCGCCCGGGAGGAGATCTTCGGTCCGGTGCTGTGCATCCTCGGCTACGACGACCTCGACCAGGCCGTCGAGATCGCCAACGACACCGACTACGGCCTGGCCGGCTACGTGTCGGCGGCCGACCTCGACGCCGCGCGTGCTCTGGCACGCCGAATCCGCGCCGGTACGGTGGCGATCAATCATCACTTCGACATGAACGCGCCGTTCGGCGGTTACAAGCGCAGCGGGAACGGTCGCGAGTGGGGCGAGTTCGGTTTCCACGAGTACTTGGAGACCAAGAGCATCCTCGGCTACGAGCCCGACGAGGCCGGCGCCTGAGATGCCGGCAGAGAAGTACCGCTGCGGAATAGATTTCGACGCCGTCGAGGCGATCGACATCCACACCCACGTCGAAGTCGACGGTTCCGGACATTGCGCCTTCGACGACGAACTAGCCGCCGCCACCGATGCGTACTTCAAGCTAGGGCGGGACCGGCTGGTGACGGTGGATGCCGTTGCCGACCACTACCGGCGACGCAACACCGCAGCGGTGGTGTTCACCGTCGACGCGCAGACCGCCAGCGGTCACCGTCCGAATTCGGTCGAAGACCTCATCGAGGGCGCAGCCCGACACAACGATGTCCTGATTCCGTTCGGCACCGTGGATCCACTTACCGGCAACCGCGCTATGCGCAGGGTGCACGAACTGGTGGAGCTGGGCGTGAAGGGGTTCAAGTTCCACCCGAGCGTGCAGGCGTTCGAGCCCAACGACCGCACCTACTACCCGATCTACTCTGCGATCGCCGAGTCCGGCGTGCCGGCGCTGTTCCACACCGGGCAGACCGGTCTGGGTTCGGGTCTGCCGGGTGGGTACGGCATCAAGCTGCGCTACTCCGATCCGATGCTGCTCGACGATGTTGCCGCCGACTTTCCCGATCTGCGCATCGTGATGGCCCACCCCGCGGTGCCGTGGATCGACGCCCAGATCGCAATCGCCACCCACAAAGCCAACGTTTACATCGACTTGTCCGGCTGGTCACCCAAATACTTTCCGCCACAGTTGGTGCGTGCCGCCGGCCGGGCTCTGCGCACCAAGGTGTTGTTCGGCACCGACTCGCCGTACATCGGGCTGGACCGCTGGCGGCAAGACTTCGAGAAGCTGGACCTCGACCCGACGGTGCTCCCACTGATCTTCAAGGAAAACGCGCTGCGCGTACTCGGTATCCAGCGATGAGGCCACCCACCTATCTGAAGGCCTGCATCAACGGTGCGCGAACTCCGCAGGAGCATCCCGGGCTGCCGGTCACCCCCGAGCAGTTGGCCGCCGAAGCGCTGGCTGCCCATCGGGCCGGTGCCCAGGCGGTGCACATGCACCCGAAATCGGCGGACGGGGTCGACTCACTGTTGCCGGACACAGTCGCGGCGGCGGTGTCGGCTGTCCGTCTCGCTGCGCCCGGGCTGCCGCTGGGAGTCACCACCGGGTACTGGGCGCTACCTGACGCCGATGCGCGACTGCGCGCCGTCGACGGCTGGACGGTGCTGCCTGACTTCGCTTCGGTGAACTGGCACGAGCCAGGGTCGGTGGAGTTGGCCCGGATGCTGTTAGGTAAGGGGGTGGGCGTGGAAGCAGGGATATTTCACGCCGAGTCCGCCGAGTCGTGGGCGGCGTCAGACGTGGCCGGGCACTGCATGCGGGTGATGATCGAACTCCCCGCCGAGGGAGACTGGAGCAAGTGGTCAGCCAGCGCCGACGGCCTGTTGACACGGGTCGCGGCGGCACATCCGCAAGTCCCGGTACTGCTGCACGGATTGGACGAAAGTTGTTGGGCTCTGCTCGAGTACGCCGGGACGTGTGGTGTCCAGACCCGTATCGGTCTGGAGGACACGCTGGTGTTGCCCGACGGCTCGGCGGCCCCCGACAACGCGGCCCTGATAACCGCGGCGGTCCGGTTGCTCAGCCGCCGGGTGCGGGGTTAGGTGCTGGATCAGTCGGCGCGGCCATGACGAAATCGGCGAAGTCGAAGCCGGGCACCACCACGCAACTGACCAACGTGGCCTCGTCATCCCGCGGCCGGGCCCGCTGCCAGTAGCCCGGCGGAATGACAATCTGGGGGCTCTCACCGGCGGCGATGTCGTTGCCGAGTAGGTATGCGGTCGCACTTTCGCGTTCGGGTCCGAATTCCAGCAGCAGCGGACCGCCGCGGTGATGAAGCCAGACCTCGGCACTGCGCACGGTGTGCCACGCCGACTGCTGGCCGGGCTCGAGCAGGAACAGGATCGCCGTTCCTGCGCTGCGCGGCCCGGTGTAGTCCACCGGAAGCGCTGACTGCGCAATGGTCAGGTCGCTGCGCCACGTTTCGCGGTACCAGCCGCCTTCCGGGTGGGGAGACAGGTCGAGTTGGCGGGCCCAATCGGGTAGTTCGGTCATCGTGATACTGCCCTCGCATCGGTTCGGGCCTTCCACCCTAGGCCACCGTCGACCCGATACCCTCAGAGCATGGCAGGCGTGCGTCCCGGATGGTTTGTCGCGCTATGTGCGGCGAGCCTGGGGTTTAGCGCATTCCTGCCGTGGCTGACGACCTCAGCCAATGGCGGCGGGCGATCCAGTGCGGTCGGCGGCATGGTTGGCAGTATCGGCGTTCCGCAGCCGGGATTCGGTGCCGGTCAATTGATTGTGCTGCTGTCGTCGGTGCTGATCGTGGCGGGGGCGATGGCGGCTCGCGGACTGTCTGTTCGGCTGGCATCGACTGCGGCCTTCACGGTTTCGGTTTTGTTGGCGGTGCTGACCGCGTGGTACTACCGGCTATACGTGCATCCGCCGGTGGCGGCCGGTTACGGGTTCTATCTCGGGGGCGCCGTTGCGGGGGTCGCGGTAGTGCTGTCGGTATGGACCATGGTTGCGGCTTGGGCGGAGAGCAGCAGGGCATCATGAGCCGCTTCGTCGAACCGGTCACGCTGCTGGGTAAGCTGCACGTGTCGTTGGAACCACTTGGCCGTCAGCATATTCCGGAGATCTCAGCGGCCGCAGCTGATGGCGACCCTGGAAGTCTCTGGTTCACCAGGGCGCCGTCACCGAGTACCGCCGCTCAGTGGGTAGACATGATGCTGGCAATGCAGGCTGGCGACCAGGGGTTGACCCTGGTGGTGCGCCGACTCGACGGCAGGGTGGTCGGCTCGTCGAGCTTCTTCGCCGTCGATGCCGCCAACCGCCGACTGGAGATCGGCTACACGTGGTACTGCGCTTCGGCTCGGCGCAGCGGGGTGAACGCCGAGACCAAACTGTTGATGCTCGGCCATGCATTCGATGAATTGATGTGCATTGCAGTCGAATTCCGGACGCACTTCTTCAACTTCGCCAGCCGGGCCGCGATCGAACGGCTCGGCGCCAAGCAGGACGGAGTGCTGCGCAGCCACCAGCTGTACGCAGACGGTTCGCGGCGAGACACCGTGGTCTACTCGATCCTGGACATCGAGTGGCCGGCGGTGCGCGCCGGTCTGCGGCACCGGTTGTCGCGCAGATGACGGGGCGGACCCGCAGCGAGGAATGCCCGCCGCGGGCCCGTACCGTCGCCCGTACCCTCTAGTCCGCTTGGATGGTGTTGGTTTCGATCGACTTGGCAGTACCGCCGCGAGTTACTTCGACCTTGCGTGGCTTGGCGCGTTCGGCGATCGGAATGGTGACGGTAAGCACACCATTCTCGTAAGTGGCCGAAATCGCTGATGCGTCAATGCCATCGCCGAGCGAGAGCTGTCGCCGGTACGTGCCGAAGAACCGTTCACTGGCGAGCCACTGAACAGAATCCTCAGACCGAGACGTACGGTGAGCGGATATCGTCAGAGTTCCGTTGTCGACATTGACGTCCACCGAACCGGGATCCACGCCGGGTAGATCCGTGGTTAGTACATAGTGATCATCGATCTTGCACAGATCCATCGGCATGAAGCGTGGAGTGCGATTGGTTCCGGTTTGATTGCTCCACAGGCCCCGACTCAAGGCGTCGAGATCGCTAAAAGGGTCGAAACGAAGCACAGCAATGCACCTCCTATTTCACATCAGAGCCCGCCACCCTGGCGGGCAGCCCAATCACTGTGCGATGCCAATATTAGCACTCGGGTCGCGAGAGTGCTAGATCTAAGACGGTCAATCCTGACCGGTTATCACCGCAGCTCAGACGGTCAGCGCCGGGTCGCGCGACAGCGTGGAGACGGCCGGATAGGTATCCGCAGATGCGGTTGGATCCAGTTCGACGCTCACGCTCAGCGGTGCGTCGCCGCACTGCATGATGCGACTGTTGTCCTCGCAGAGCCTGGCTCACCGATTCGCACGTAACCACGTCGGTCCCCTCGGGATGAACAGCGCGGCCGGGAGCTTGTTCGGGTCGGGGTGCTGTCTGACCGGGTGAGCCCGCACCGCGGCCCAACCATGGCGACTGTTGCGTCCGCGTTCTCTGCCTTATTGGCACGACGTGCCGATGGAGTGGTCCGGCATGGTCACCTCGCCGACCGCTTTGTTAGAACCCAGCTAGGGGTTCTGGTCCGCGGTACGAATACCGAGGTAGTGCGCGGCGTCGTTCTGTCGGAACTTCCTTCGTATCCAGCGTGATCGACATTTCCGTGGCCCAGAACTACAGGGTCCGCATGTATTTGGCTGTTGAGCCAGTGGTTCGACCTTGTTTGGAAGCTGAGCGAGTCCTAACCGAAGTGCGCCGTAACCAAAGCGGGATGCGCGTGACCAGTTCCGGTTGAACTTCAGCGATCGTCGCTAGCGGCTTTGGTGCATCGGCGATGTCGGTGGGTACCGCGTGGACGGGCGATTGCCGGCCTTATCGACGGCCCAATGCCATGTACAAGGAGATCGGTACCGGCACGTTCGATGATGCGCTTGGGGTTTCCACGCTGCCGGTGCCACCTGCGAAGAGGCCACGGCGAACGCATCGCGAAATGCTGGCTGGCTGGTGGCCAAGACTTCGCCGCGACCCAAGGGTGAACATCACCGAGGATACATGGATTGTTTCAGTTTGAGACGACGGTCCGATGTTCTCTCCGGCGGCATCGGGAGTGACCGTTGAAACTGCAGGTGAAGATGCGCTCTCGGAGACCAGCCGCCAAATCGCAACGCTCTTCCTCCCACGAGCGTTGGCACATCCGATTGTCAGTGGGATTGATCGTGGTATCGAGACCACTAGCCGAAAATGCGGCAGTCGAATCACCTACGAAGTAGATCAGTATTGCTGATAGCGAGTTTGGCTGCGTTGGTAAGTATTTCGGCATCCGTCGCCAGCGGTCGTCCCAGACTCTGCGGCTGCAAATGTGGTTGCGGGCTGGCTGTGAGAGTTTCGGCAGCCCATCGATCAAGGCGACGATGCCGAGGCTTTCAGTCGCGGAGGACGAGCCGCCGGCCGCCCGGCGTGGAAATCGCCCCCTAAGACGGGTGCCCAATTCGCTACTTGCGACGACTGTTCAGGAGGTCAGCGCCGGTGTTCGCCTGGACCGGTAGCACCAGTCGTGGCCAGGATGGTACGGACGACCAGGTCGGGGTCGTCGATCCATGGGATGTGCCCGACGCCGGGCAGAATCACCCAGGTAGCGCCGGGCAGGCGTTCGCGTGCCGTCTTGCCGTACGTCTCGGCCGGAACGATCCGGTCGACCTGGCTCCAGGCCAGCGTGACCGGGCACGGCAGCGGGTCCATCGGGGCGACCTGCTCGTCCGGGCTGTAGTCATCAAAGAACGGGCAGTCCCTCATGTCGTCTATCCACGAAACGGTTCGTTCAGCGCTGAGATGGTCACCGCGGCACATGGCCTCACGCATACCGATACGGCGCACAGTTGCAGACTTGAGCATCAGTGGAGCTATCGGTCGACTGAAGCGTCCTAGCGCGCGCGACCTGCGGAGGCGTCCGACGACCTGCTTATGAGATTTGCTGTCCCACCAGAAACCGGCCGGGGACAGCGCGCAGACGCTCGCTGCGCGCCCGCGTCGCGCCAATTCGACGGACACCCATCCACCTAGGGAGTTCCCGGCGAGATGCGGTCGCTCCAGATTGTGTTCGTCCAGATAGCGCTCCGTCGCGTCCACGACGTCGCCGACGGTCACCGGACGGCGCTTGATGGCAGGCCCGCCCCGGTGGCCGAGCATCGTAGGCGTGTGAACCTCATAGTGTTCGGACAACGGTGGGACGATGTCCTGCCACAAGCCACCTGTGCATGTGACGCCATGCAATAGCACTAAGGACGAGGTGTCGGAAGTCACGGCCAAAGTGTGACACGGCCACCAGGCGACGGGCATCCACCTGCGCAAGCCGAGCGCCCTCGCGGCTGCAGAGGACAGATACTTCGCCGGCTCGGTCGTCCCGCATCGAGCGGGCGCGGCGTGCCGAAGTACCCACAGCGGGAAACCGAATCGTCGTGAAAAGGATTGTGGCACTGTGCAGGGTGTCCTGTTGTCAAGTGAGCCTGTTGACGGGTTCGCCTGCCCTTCCAGCTTGGTTCCCAACATCCTCAGCACGAAGGCGACCGCGTCGTCGCAGTCGACGACGACCACGTCGATCACCGCTGCCGGGATACTGCCAGGCGGACTGTTTCCGCTGTTCAGATAGTGCCCCCGGCAGGATTCGAACCTGCGACACCGGCTTTAGGAGAGCCGTGCTCTATCCCCTGAGCTACGAGGGCGGTCGGGACGTGCGATGTCCTTGGATCTCTGCCTAGAACCTAGCCGATCGAGGCGCCGGATGGTTCCGACGGGTCGGCCGCCTGCCCGGGCTAGTCAAGGCGGATCTCCCGGTCCGGCGAGCTGCGAGTCAGGCGCTCGCACAGCCGTGACGGGCAGGGGGCTTGAGTGGCCGGGCGGAAATGTCGAGTGGATGACGAGCAACTCGGCGGCCGGTTCGGGCTCGCCCCCCTACACACATACGGCTTCTTCCCTGGGCCAGAGCGTGATTCGGGGATCGATGTCCAGCACCGCTGAAAGTCCTCGGCCAGAGCCCGATGCGCGGTAGCGTGCCAGCCGTGGAACTCAGACTGCAGCGCCTCGGCGCCTGGTCGGGCAGTGTGATGATCCTGTTGTACGGCACTGCGTTCTCCGGATTAGCGCAGCTCTTCCCGCCGCTATCACCGACCGACTCGCCTACCGAAATTGCCGGTTTCATCGTCGAACACAAGGTGATGATGCGTTTCGGCATCGCCGCGGCGCTGCTGAGCGCCGTGATCGCGCTGCCATTCCTTGCCGTGGTCGTGCTGCGAATCCGACGCGCAGAAGGCAGGTGGGGCATGTTGTCGCTGACCCAGCTGTTCGCCGCGACGATCTTCGTACCGGCCCTCATCTTCCCGCTCATCGTGCTGGCAGCGGCGGCTTTTCGACCCGAGCAGCGGTCGCCGGAGGTCACTCAGGCACTCAACGACGTCTTTTGGCTGATGTTCATCGGTATCGTCGGCACCATCGTCGTGCAGAACATCACGCTCGCCGCCGCGGCATTCGTCGACGACAGCGATCCGCCTACGTTCCCGAGGTGGTACGGCTATTTCAATCTCTGGGTGGCGACCCTGTCCCTGCCGGGTGCGCTTGTCGTGGTCTTCAATGACGGGCCGTTGGCGTGGAACGGTGTATTCGCCTTCTACATTCCGGGCATCGTGCTCGTGCTGTGGATCTTCGTCACCTCCTACGTCATGTTGCGTGGCATCGGCGCGCAGCAACGTGGGGAAGAGTCTCCGGTCAGCCCACTGTGACGGTGACGACGACCCCTGCCGGTCGCCGCGTCCCGGGCGAACAGGGCACCTGGGTCTTCCTCTTCGGCGACCTGCTCGTCTTTGCCGTGTTCTTCGCGACCTTTTTGGTCGAGCGGTCTGCCGCGCCAGACCTTTTCGACTCCTCTCGTACGACGTTGCATATCGGTGTCGGGCTCATCAACACCCTGGTGCTGCTCACCAGCTCGCTGTGCATGGTGGTCGGCGTCGGCGCGATTCGGGTAGGGGCGAAGTCCATTGCCACCGGAGCTGTCTCGTTGGCGATAGCGCTCGGTCTAATATTCATCGGACTGAAGGTGTTCGAGTATGTCAGTCTGGTCGGCGACGGCCACGGTCCGGGGGCCAACGGCTTCTACCTCTACTACTTCATCCTTACCGGGCTGCACCTCTTCCACGTCTTCCTCGGCCTCGCCGTGCTGGTGTTCCTGCTAGCCCAGGCCCGCAGAACGGAACTGAGCACTGGCCGTATGGCTCTCATCGAAGGCGGTGCCTGTTTCTGGCACCTCGTCGATCTGCTGTGGATCTTTCTGTTCGCCCTGCTGTATCTGGTCAGCTGATGCCGGGGCCGTCGTTGCTGCAGTTCGTGCGCAACCGCGCTGGCTTGAGTTGGCTGCTGCTGATCGCGGCCACGGTCCTGTCGTGGGCCGTCGGTGCCGAGCACGGCACGGGTTCGCTGGTGGCTATCGTCGTGCTGGGTATCGCCGCGGGGAAAGCGCGGCTCGTCGGACTCGATTTCATGGAACTCAGGAATGCGCCGATACCGTTGCGGATGGCGTTCGAGGGGTACTGCTTCGGTGTATGGGCGCTATTGTCCGGATTGTATTTCTGGCTCTGATTTGTGCCTGGCGGGGCCGATCAGCGCAGTGGCAGTTCCGCCACCAGCGGGCCGGTCGGCACAGTGGAACCGGCGCCCAACTCGACGGGGAACGCCAGTGCATTGGACGTGCCGATATCGGGGAGCACCGCAGTCGTCGACGGTGCAACGGCCTGCGCGTCCATGGTGCCCGCCGAGTGTGCCCCGCCGTCATCGACCAGCCACATCTGGTAGACCGATCCCGGCGCAGGGGCCGCGACGTTGTTCATCACGAGAACCCCGGCGTTGCGTTCCCTGGAGAAGACGAAGGTGGCGGTGCCGCCCGTGGGGATGGGCCGGACACAGTACGGACGTTCGGCGCGGCGAACACCGCCTCGGCGGTGGACGGTACCGGCGGTGGGCGTAGCGTCAGCACCGCCCCGACGGCGCCGAGGCCGATCACCGCCGCGGCCGGCGGCGCCGAGCGCAGCCGTTCGCCAGCGCGCGGACCCGGGCCGCAGTTCGTGCGCCGCAGGCGCGGACAACGAGGCCAACAGGCGGTCCCGAAGCTGCTCGGGTGGTTCGGCGGCGGTGCTTTCAGAAACCACCGCCATCTGATCGTCTGTCGGCACGGTCATGCAACCCCCAGGCAGTTGCGCAGTCCGCGGATACCGTCACGCATCCGAGACTTGATGGTCGCCAGGTTCGCCGACAGCCGTTCGGCGACCTGGGCGTAGGTCAGCCCTTCGTAGTAGGCCAAATGGATACATTCGCGCTGTGCATCGGTGAGCGACTCGAGGCAATCGGCGACCTGCCGGCGCTCGTCGAGAATGATCACCGAATCGGCGACGTGATAGGTGGGCGGGTCGGCGTTGGCGGCTCCGTATCGTGACTCACGCTGGGTGGCCGCCTGCTCGGAGCGGACCCGGTCGACCGCCCGGCGGTGCGCCAACGTCAACAACCACGCGAGCGGGGAGCCGACAGCGGGGTCATAGTTGTCGGCGGTCCGCCATACCTGGAGGTAGATGTCCTGGGTGGTTTCCTCGCTGTACCCGGGATCGCGCAACACCCGCAGCACCAGGCCGAACACCCTGGTTCGGGTCAGGTCGTAGAAGGTCGCGAACGCATCGACGTCCTGATCAGCGACCCGGCGCAGCAGCACGTCGAGGTCGGTGGTCACGACCGGTAGCCTAACGAACCACCGTGTGCCCTCCGTCACACTTGCCGAACCGGCTCGGGCTCAAAGGTATTCACCGGCTGCTGCAACGGCTCCCGACGCAGCCACAGTTTGACGCCCTGGATGCGCATGCTCAGGCGGCCGGATGCCCTTGAACGGTGACGCGTACAGCTTGTCCATCGCCATCGCAGGTTCGGCTCCGTGCGTGGGCAGCAGTTGGGCGTGGCGTTGCCCCTGGTGTTCCGGTACACGGCAGGCGACTGCTTCACGTCCGTTAGTCGGGCGGTGGGCTTCCCGGATGGGTGGCTGCCAAGCTCGCGCTGCTGCAAAGAGTCCCTGGGCCGGCGCGGGCGTTGCCGACGACAGTCCACCGTCGGCCGACAGCGGACTGCGTGGACCGAGCCCACGCACCCGGGCGGACAGTTCGAGCTGGACACCGCCTCCACGTACCCGGTTCACCGGGTTGTCGGGGTGCAGACCGCGGAGCTCTGGCGGAATATCGGTGAGATCGGTGTCCACCTGATACCGGGAATGTCGAGGTGTCCGGCGAGATGGTCGGCGGGTGCCCGGTTGCCCCCGCCGGCGAGTGCCTAGGTGCTCTGCCCGATGCGGCCGTATCCGTTCAGGGACACCGCGACGTCGACGTGGTCCAGGAACTCGGCGAGCCGCGGTGATTCCGCCGCCCGGTACGCCGTCGACGGCAGGTGGTGTGGATAGGCATCGGGATGGCATAGGACGTGCACCGATGCCCCGGCTGCCGCTGCGGCGCGCTCGGCGATCACGTCGGGCATCTGCTCGAGCCCCCTGCCGTGGATCGCAGGAACCCGAACCGCTAGCGCAGCCTGCTGCGCTCGCCTCCCCCAGGTTCGGCGAGAAGATCCGAAATCGACCGTGGACCAGATGAATTCGACTGCCGGTCGGGGTGTGGCCAACGGGTCGGATCCCAGCATCGCAGGAACTCGACCCACCGGTGCGGCAGACCCTGATGGACCGCGCCGTCGATGACCCGCTCCAGGTACCCCGGACGCGGTGCCCCCGCGTCGACGCGGGGGTCGATGTACACCCATGCCTGATCCGAACCGCCGTCGCTGTGCACGGAGAGCCGGTCACGGCGATAGCGCACCGGTAACCCCTCCGCACTGTCCAGCGCTGCGAGGTCGTAGTCAGTGAGGCGCCACAGCACGCCGTGCACCTGAGATCCGCTCAGCGGTTCGATGGTTGCAACGCCGCGCTGGTTGATCAGCCAATCATGGCCCGGCAGCGTTGCCGGGCGCGGATCGACTGCGCCTGGGCACCGTCGGGCCATCTGCTTCACGCACAGGTTGGACCCATAAGCGAAGTAGTTGTGGTTCGGCGCGGGGCCGCGCTTGTGGGTCAAACCTCGGGATTCAGATCAAGCTAGTCGTACGGCTGGCCGTCACAGGAATCCCCCGTAGTACATCCCGCCGCTCCACGGGAAGTAGATAGACGGTGTCGAGTCGACCTGCACATTGCCCGGCGACGCGCAGTCGGTGGTCTCGCCGCCTTGCATACCCCCGCCGCCGCCGGTCACTTCGCAACCGGGCAGCAGCGGATTGTTGTGGTCTTCGCCCGGGGGTTGCGCGCCGGCCATGGGCGCCAGGGCGATAGCTGCGGAGACGCCCCCGACGGCAAGAGCCCCTGCCAGAGCGCTCAAACGAGCCTTCATCTTAGAAATCCTTCCAGGCTGGTTATTAGACAGCGTACAGACCGCGTCCGGTTGTCAACGGCAAGTCTAGTGTGGTGCGGATGCCCGGTGGGGCTGCGACCACCGCCGGTACTGCGTTGACGATCCGTGCCGCAGTGGCAACCAGCCCCGCGTGATTGTGGTCGCCGTTGCGGCTACTCAGGCAGAGATCCATGGTGTAGGAGGGTTCCCCGGTGATTTCGACCCGGTAGGAGCCGCCGGGCTGGGCCGGTTGCGGCCAGTCTGGGCAGAGGTCCGCACGCAGGCGGGTCACATGCTCGAGGACCACGGCAGGCGCTCCGCCGGAGTGTCCGAGCACCTCGAACCGCAGTGCCGCAGCACTGCCCGCGGGGATGTGTCCCGCGGCGATGTCGAACGCCTCCGGCGCCGGTTCGCGCACGTACATCTCGGTCACCTGGTCGAGTTCGATGTCCAGACCGGCGGCTATCTGCCGGACAACCGAGCCCCACGCCATGCTCAATACGCCCGGCGCCAGCAGCACCGGGATCTCGTCGAGTGGTTTGCCGAAGCCCATGACGTCGAACATGACGGTGGCACTGTTGTAGGTGGCGTAGTCAACGATCTCCATGCACCGGATCTGCTCGATGCGCTGACATGTCCCGCTCAGGGCCAACGGGAGCAGGTCGTTGGCGAATCCCGGGTCGATGCCGTTGACGAACAGACTCGAGTTGCCCGCCGTCGCCGCTTCCTGCAGCGGCATGATGAGCTCATCTGGCAGCACCTGCCACGGATACTGAAGAAAGACCGGGCCGCTGCCCACCACGTTCACCCCGGCGGCCAGGATGCGCCGGTAGTCGTCCATCGCCTCGGCCAGGCGGTGATCGGCCAGCGCGGTGTACACGGCGCAGTCCGGCCCGGCGGCGAGGACTGCGCCGAGGTCGGTGGTGGCAACGATTCCCGTCCTATCGCTGAAGCCGACCAGGTCGGCCGCGTCCTTGCCGGCCTTCGACTCCGATGACACCCACACGCCGGTCAGTTCGAACTGCGGGTCGGTGATGAGTTGGTTGAGTGCGTGGCGGCCGACGTTGCCGGTTCCGATCGCAGCGACGCGAATGGTCATGACGGTTCTCCTCTGGAGGTCGGGGCTCGATGGGTATTAGAGGTCGGGGATCGACAGGTCGAGGTTGGGATAGGTGAGGCCGCCGTCGACCTCGAGAGTCTTCCCCGTCACAAAGCTGGCGGCGGGGGAGGCGAGGTAAACCGCGGCGGCCGCAATATCTTCCGGGTCTCCCAATCGACGCAGCGGCGTCGCCTTCTCCATCGGTCCGCGGAGCTCAGCGTTGGCGGCGACGATGTCGAGTGCCGACGTGAGGATCGATCCGGGTGCGATCGCGTTGACCCGGATGCGGGGGCTCAGGTCGAGCGCGGTGAGCCTGGTGTAGTGGGCGAGAGCGGCTTTGGCGGTGCCGTAGGCGGCGAATCCGCGGCCGGAGAGCCGGCCCATCGTCGAGGTGATGTTGATGATGCTGCCGCCGTTGGGGCGATCGAGGATGTGCGGGACGGCGGCGGTGGTCAACGCGTGGGCGGTGGCCACATTGAAGGTGAACGCATCCCGCATATCTCTGGTGGAGGTGTGCATCAGCGGCGCCGGCATGGTACCCCCGACGTTGTTGACGACGATGTCTAGTTTTCCGAATGCTTGGACGGCCTGGTCTGCGAGTTCAGCCGTGGCCTCCGGGTGAGCGAGGTCCGCGGCCACCGCATGCGCGCTGCGCCCGATTGCCCTGATGCCGGCAGCGACTTCGTCGAGCTGAGATTGGGTCCGCGCGGCGATCACCACATCCGCGCCGGCTTCGGCGAATGCGAGCGCCATGGCGGCACCGAGTCCGCGGCCCGCTCCGGTAATGACTGCGACTCGGTCGTCGAGCCGGAATCTGTCGAGAATCACGTGGCCCTCTCAGTGGTTGCAGCCGGCTGCTTCTGAAACACGTTCTAGTTTAGTCATTTTGTCGGCGGGACCCTCTAATATCGAACATATGAGCGATACTAGAGGGTCGTCGCCGGGAGATCTTGCGCGGTTGGATGAATTGTTCGAGCGGCATTACCCGTCGACGACGCCGGAATCGGCGGCATTGGTGGAGAGAATCCGTGGCGCCTCGCGGGTGGAGAACCGCGCGGCGGGGCTAAGGCTGGCGGCGATCGGAGAGCTCTTCGCTCTGCGGCTGAGCAGGTGCGGTGAGAACCAGGACTGGGCGGTAGACACGACGGCTGCGGTCGCGGCGGAGGTGGCCGCCGCACTGCGGATCAGCCAGGCGCTGGCGGGCAGCTACCTGCACTACGCGCGCGCGATGCGTGAACAGCTGCCGCGGGTGGGTGCACTGCTGCTGGCGGGCGACATCGACCTACGAATGTTCCAGACACTGGTTTTCCGCACCGGCCTGATCACCGACGACGACGTGCTGGCCGGTGTGGATGCCAAGTTGGCGGAGGCGATTCCGCGTTGGCCGTCGATGACGCGCGGTCGTCTCGACGCCGCTGTGGACAAAGTGGTCTTGCGCGCCGACCGAGATGCGGTGCGGCGCCGCCGTGAGACAACCCGCGGGCGGGAGATCTGGATCGCATCCAACGTGGACGGAATGGCCGAACTCGGCGGACGGCTCATTGGTACCGATGCTCTCGCCCTCGACAAGCGTCTCGACTCGCTAGCCGACGCCGTATGTGACCGGGATCCCCGAACCAGGGCCGAACGCCGCGCCGATGCGCTGGGTGCGCTGGGCGCCGGGGCCGATGGCTTGGCGTGCCGTTGCGGACGCACCGATTGTCCTTCCGGGGCCGCGAAGTCCGTTGCGCCGGTGCTGATTCATGTGGTCGCCGAGAAGGCCAGCGTCGAGGGCACCGGGACAGAGCCGGGTTATGTGATGGGCGGCGATGGGCTGGTTCCACCCGAGTTGCTTGCGGAACTCGCCGAGTCTGCGGCACAGCGGCCGCTGCTTCATCCGGCCGATGCCCCGCCAGAGGCCGGCTATGTCCCATCGCGGGCACTGGCTGACTTTGTCCGGGCCCGTGATCTCACGTGCCGCTTTCCTGGTTGCGACCGGCCCGCGACAGGCTGCGACCTGGACCACACGATCGCCCATGCCGACGGTGGGGCCACCCACGCCTCGAACCTGAAATGCGTTTGCCGCCAGCATCATTTGCTCAAGACCTTCTGGGGATGGGCTGACCAACAATTGCCTGACGGCACCGTGATCTGGATCGCTCCCTCAGGCGCGACCTACGTGACGACCCCCGGCAGCGCGATTCTGTTCCCGGGCTTGTGTGCTCCTACGGGGCCGCTGCCCACTCAGGAGGTGGCCGCGGGCGATCACTGTGCGGAGCGCACCGCGATGATGCCCACCCGCCGACGAAGCCGGGCGCAGAACAAGATCCGACGTATCGCGGCCGAACGCGCAGAGAATCGCAGCAGACGCACGGCCCACTCAGCCGGATCGGCATCGATCGGGAGCCGCGCCCGGCCAGTCGCCGGCGACGGTGAACCGCCGCCTTTCTGATCCGGGGCAGGGTCGTCTGTGAGTGGTCGCGGGTCCGGCTACTGGCCCAAGACCATCTTCCGAAGCGCCGAATCCCCTGCTTGTTTGGGGAACTGCTGACGGTAGAGCATCATCCGGAAGTCGGATCGGCATCTAGTGGTGTAGGCGTACATGATCCGGTAGCCGGGGTCAATCGCATCGCGGCTGCCGTAGTGAAAACACCGGCTACTGTCCAGGAACAGAACGTCCCCGCGTTTTCCGGTGAACACGATTCGTTCGGAAGGATCGACGACCTCATACATCCGTTCGTCCGTCACCCGGTACGGCTGTCGCCACGCCTGGTAATTCAGAGCGCGGGTGGCCCGCTCGGAGGCCGACGCGGGCAGAAACGTCCAGGGCCCGTTCTTCTCAGTGGCATCGCGTACCAGCACGATCGCGTACACCAACGGCATGTCATGGATGTCACGGTGATAGAGCTGACTCTCGTTGTAGGTCTTTTGCTGGTTGAACCGTTCGGTCGACTCGAAGACTCTAATTCCGTATGGAAGATTGAGCGCGATCGTCGGCACCATCCCCATGTAGTCAGCCACCGTCGCCACCACTTCCGAAGATGTAGCGAAGTCGATCAGGCGAGGGTAGCGATCGAGTTCATCGATGCTACTCAGGTAGAAGAGGTAGTCCTGCTGGGCGAGCGGCGTGCCGCGTTGATCCCGCCCACCTCGTTCCTCGATCAATCGGTCCGCTTCCGCCAGAGACGACTCCAGCCCGGGAAAGTCGCCTGACCTGTCTATCACCCAGCCATCTTCGAGACGGTTCCGCGGTGTACCGGAGTAGCCAGGATCGTTTCCCTTGAAGAGTTCGTCGTATCGACGCTGGTAGCCCTCGACGACCTCGGCCCGTTCGGCCCGAAACCGGATGCTGTTGTAGAACTTCGCGATCTTCCGCGTTCGCGCGATGCCCACACGCTCCTGAAACCGCCCGAAGAAGCGGTTCACCGTGGGGCCGATGACGTGCTCCACGTTGGTGATCGCCGACGAGACCACCTTCGGTGCCGATCCTTCGCGCAAGCCGGTCCGAGATTCCGTCATGGGACCCGAGCCTAACGAGTCGCCGACCTCCCGGGAACCCTGCGACGACATCGCGATAGTGCTCGACCCGGGCGCTCGGCCGCTACGCTCGTCGCCATGTTCAGCATCTGCGCACGAGCATGAAAGCAGAACCGCCAATCGTCCAGGCTGCGTCATGAACGACATGACAGAGCAGCCGGAGTCTGAGTGGTCCTTCATCAGCGCTTTGCCCGGCATCACCTGGCCGGCCTTTCCGTCACTTCGTGCCGGCCGGATCCTGGGGGTACTTCAGCAACTGGAACGCACGCAGTGGTGGGATGGCGCGCAACTGGCTGCGCATCAATTACGCCAACTCGACACGCTCCTGCGCCATGCCTATGAATCGGTTCCCTGGTATCGGGAGCAGTGGGCGAAACAGTTCGACCCGGCACGCGAACTCACTTACGACACAATCCGCGAGCTGCCGTTGCTGACCAGGCGTGACATCCAGGACAACTTTGCGCAGCTGCGCAGCGCCAGAATGCCGGCAGACCACGGCAGGGTGTGGCAACGCCTGACGTCCGGCTCGACGGGCGCCCCGGTGCGTTTCCTGGCGACCGACGTCGGCGGGTTGTACTGGAACGCGTTTACGATGCGTGACCACGTGTGGCATCGCCGCGATCTACGCGCGAAGCTAGCGGTTATCCGTCACGGACAAGATTCAGAACCCTCCGCCAACTGGGGGGCCGCGACACAGGGGGTAGTGAAAACCGGTCCGGCGGTTGGCCAGTCGGTGAAGTCGGATGTCGCGACGCTGTTCGACTGGCTGCGTACCGAGCGGCCCGGCTACCTCTTGAGTTACCCCTCACTGATCCGCGATCTGGCGCTGCACGGTATCGAGCGCGGTACTGCCTTGGAAGGGCTGCTGGAAGTGCGCACCTTTGCCGAGTCGGTGAGTACTGAGGTGCGCGATTTGTGCCGCAGCGCTTGGGGGGTACCGCTCACCGACATGTATTCCGCCAGCGAAGTGGGCTACTTCGCATTGCAGTGCCCCGAACAGCCCCATTACCACGTTCAATCAGAAGGTGTGCTGCTGGAAGTGCTGGACGACGCGGGTGAACCCTGCGCGCCGGGTGAAGTGGGCCGGGTGGTCGTCACCGCGCTGCATAATTTCGCGATGCCGATGGTGCGCTACGACATTGGCGATTACGCAGAGGTCGGCGATGTCTGTCCGTGCGGCAGAGGGCTACCGGTGCTGCACCGCATACTGGGACGGGTACGCAACACCTTGATCACTGCCGACGGACGGCGCTTCTGGCCGACATTCGGAAAGCGCGCGCTGGTGGCCATCGCTCCAATCCGCGCGCACCAGTTCGTGCAGAAGTCGTTCGACCTGGTAGAGGCCCGTCTGGTGGTGGCCACGCCGTTGACCAGCGAACAGCACGAACAGGTACGCCAGCGGATTCAGTCGCAGTTGCCCGACGGCGTACAACTGGCGGTCACGTATTGCAACGCTCTGGAGCGCAGCGCCAGCGGGAAGTTCGAGGACTTCGTGTCTGAGGTCCGGGCCTGACGGGTCAGCTGGGGGGCTGCATACCGGCGCGCTGATAGTCGAAGACGAGCGGTTCGGCTGCTCCGTCCTCCAGTTCCGCGACACGAGCATCCGACACCGGATGACCGAACTGCGCGTTGCGCATGCGTATGCGTAGTCGCCCCTGCGCGACGGTCAATGCTTCGAAGACTCGCCATTCCTCCGGGGTGGTGGACGTATCGGAGAGATCAGCGATTCCGTGCAACATGTGATCCCACTCGTCGTCGAATACCATCTCGCACGCGGCGGCGATCGCCTGATCTATGGCGGAGCCATCTCCCAGCGCCATCCCGGCGCTGTACAACGTGCAGTAGCCGCCCTCGGTGAACTCCAGGGCACGCAAGCCCAGTACGCCGTGCTCCGCGCAGTGTTGCGCCCGAAGATTCTGCAAGTCAGCGTTTTCCGGCCAGTCGGCTCCGATACGGGATCCGCTGAAAGGCTCGCTTGCCTCCGTGCACTTCTCATAGGCAGCGGCGAACGCGATGTAATGCGTCAGCTCCTGGCGCGCCACCGAGTCTGCGAGCGCGCGCTCGGCGAGCGTGGGTGCGAGGTCGAACTGCGCCGGTTGCGATAGCCGCACGATTCGCGCAACCACCCCATCCATCAGTTCCTTGTGGCACTGGCGCGCAAGCCAGACGGCATCGGTGGCTGCACTGCGCCGGGACCACCCGAAGTAGGTGGAGAAGATCTCCGCCTCGCCGGCCCACATCCGCGCGTTCGCGGCAATCAAGGCATGTAGTTCATGCGGTACCGGCCGCAGGGACGCGGGGTCGTTCATCGTTTCACCGCCACGATCTCGGCATAGTCGCCGGCGCGGGCTGCGCCGTTGACCGGCGGCCAGTCATCGGACTGACCGCCGATGTGGCGCACATCAAGACGCGCAACGTCGAAGCCGGCCTCTTCGAACAACGTGCGCACATCTGCAGCATCTCCCACCGGGTGAGAGACCTGCGCGCGCGCAAAACGCTCGGCGCGCGCGCGCAGCTCCGCCGCATCGACATCAAGTTCTGAGACCGCGATGGCCGCAGCTGCGCGGGCAGCGAATGTCTGGGCGCGATCATCGGCCAATGCAGCATGCTGCAGTGGATCCGACTGCAGGCGGGTAACCGTCACGACCGCGCCACCTGGCGCCAGCAACCGATGCCAGTTCGCCACCAGCGCACGCCGGCTCGTCAGCGGTCCATATGTCAACAGCGAATGGGTGGTGATGATGTCGAACTCCTCGTACTCATCGAACTCACGTGCATCGGCGCAGACAGTGCGCACCGGCAGATGTAGCTGCGCGCCGTACCACGCACAAAGCAGCAGCGGAGTAACGCATTGATCCAGCGTGGTCGCGCGCAGTGCGGCACCGCTGCGGAGATATATCGAAGCGGCAGTAGCCAGCATGCCCCAGTCGGCGCAGCCCGAGATGAGCATCCGTTCCGAAACAGGCGCGAGCCCGCCGATTGCGCATTCGAAGAAGTCAGCGTGGCGCGCTGGATCTGCGCCGAGGTGCAGCAGGCGCAAGGCCGGCCAAACGCCATGCAGCGCACCGCAGTCATCGTTTCCGTTGGGCGTAGTGCACAGTACGTCCGCAAGCTGTTGCGCCAGCGGTGCGCTACGCCTCAGAAGTTCCGTCGTTGACGGCATGAGGTCCGGCTCCCTCGATTCTCAGCGGGAGGCAGTATAGCGCGTGCTTGGGATCAACTATCGGCCAGGATTGGAGGAGACGACCGCTGCCGGGCTAGGTTTTCCCGGCCTTCTTCCCGGCCTTGTTTCGAGCCTTCAGGCTGGCCTCGAGCTTGGCCAGCAAGTCGGACACGTCCTCGGGCTCATCGAGGGCTGCGGGTTGGTCCTTGATGCTGAACGCTTCGCCGCCTTCGAGTTTCGCTTGCACCAGTTCGTGCAGCTGCTCCTGGTAGTCGTCGCGGAACTGGTCCGGATGGAAGTCGTCGGTCATCGATTCGACGACCTGACCGGCCATCTTCAGTTCTGCCGGCTTGATCTGAACCTCCTTGTCCAGCAGAGGGAAGTTCGGATCGCGGATCTCGTCGGGCCAGAGCAGCGTGTGCAGAACCATAACGTTGCGCTTGCTGAAGTCTCTGACCCTCAGTGCGGCCAGCCGGGTCTTGTTACGCAGTGCGAAGTTCACGATCGCGACGCGGTCAGTTGCCGCGAGCGTCTTGGCCAGCAACACGTAGGACTTCGACGACTTCGAATCGGGTTCCAGGAAGTAGCTGCGGTCGAACATCATTGGATCCAGCTGATCTGCCGGCACGAACTCCAACACCTCGATCTCTCGACTGCGCTCCTCCGGCAGTGTGGCGATGTCCTCGTCGGTGATGACCACCGTCTGGCCGTCGTCAGATTCGTATGCGCGGGCAATGTCGCGGTACTCAACGACTTCACCGCATACCTCGCAGACCCGCTTGTACCGGATGCGGCCATTGTCCTTCTCGTGCACCTGGTGAAACCGGATGTCGTGGTCCTCGGTCGCGGTGTAGACCTTGACGGGGACGTTCACCAGGCCGAAGGCGATCGAACCCTTCCAAATGGAACGCATGAGGTCAGTATGGCTCAGTTGGCGGTCGAATCGGGGCGGGTAATACGTTGAGGTGATGCAGCAGTGCGGACGGGTGCGCCTGACGAACCCCGACAAGGTGCTCTATCCCGCTGCCGGCATCACCAAGGCCCAGATCTTCGAGTACTTCGTGGTGATCGCCGATGTCATGTTGCCGCACATCGCCGGACGGCCCGTAACCCGCAAGCGTTGGCCAAACGGCGTCGACGAGCCGTCGTTCTTCGAGAAGCAGTTGGCGTCGTCGGCTCCGGAGTGGCTGACCCGCCGCAGCATCAAACACCGGTCGGGCACCACGAGCTACCCGATCATCGACAGCCGTGAGGGACTCGCGTGGATCGCACAGCAGGCGTCGCTGGAAGTGCATGTCCCACAGTGGCGATTCATCGCCGATCCGCGGGCGGGGGAGGAGTCGAGCGTGGGTCCGGCGACGCGCATGGTCTTCGACCTCGATCCCGGCGACGGAGTCACAATGCGCCGGTTGTGCGAGGTGGCGCAGGAGGTGCGCGACCTCATCACCGAGATCGGGCTGACCATCCATCCGGTGACGAGCGGCTCCAAGGGCCTGCACCTGTACGTGCCGTTCGATGAGCCGGTCAGCTCGCGAGGGGCGTCACTGCTGGCCAAGCGGGTGGCGTTGCAGTTGTCCAACACGATGCCCGAGTTGGTCACGGCCAGCATGGCCAAGAGCCAGCGCGCCGGGAAGGTCTTCGTGGACTGGAGTCAGAACAGTGCCGCCAAAACCACGGTGGCGCCGTATTCACTTCGCGGGGGTGTGAATCCCACGGTGGCCGCACCCCGCACCTGGGCAGAGATCGAAGATCCCGATCTGCGGCAGCTCCGGTTCGAGGAGGTACTGGCGCGCGTCGAGTCCGAGGGAGATCTGCTGGCGTCGTTGGACGCCGGTGGACCCACAGGTCACCCGGCCGCCGACCACGGAAATCCGGCTGACCGGCTCAGCAGGTATCGCAGCATGCGCGACTCGACCAGGACACCGGAACCGTTTCCCGAGAATGCGCCTCCGGCTGACGAGGGCAACAGGTTCGTGATCCAGGAACACCATGCCCGAAGGTTGCACTACGACTTCCGGCTGGAACGGGACGGCGTGCTGGTCAGCTGGGCGCTGCCCAAGAACCTGCCCGATGCGCCGTCGGAGAACCGGCTCGCAGTGCACACCGAAGACCACCCGTTGGAGTACTTGGGCTTTCAGGGCGACATTCCGCAGGGCGAGTACGGCGCCGGCCGGGTGGTGCTATGGGACTCCGGTACCTATGTAGCTGAGAAGTTCAGCGAATCCGAGGTCATCGTCAACCTGCACGGAACGCGGACATCCGGTCGATACGCACTGATACAGACCAACGGCGACCATTGGCTGGCGCACCGCATGAAGGAACAGCCCGAAGTGCGGAGTCGACCGCAGGATGTCAAGCCGATGCTGACAACGCACGGATCAGTGGCCGGCCTCGATGCGAAAGACTATGCGTTCGAGGGTAAATGGGATGGCTATCGGCTGCTGGTGCACGCCGACCGCGGAAACCTATGCCTGCGCGCACGCAGCGGACGTGACGTCACAACGGAGTTCCCTCAACTAGGCGCGCTGGCAGCAGATCTCGCCGATCACCATGTGGTGCTGGACGGGGAAGTGGTGGCCCTCGATGCTTCCGGGACACCGAGTTTCAGTGAGTTGCAGAGCCGTGCCCGATCAACCAACGTAGAATTCTGGGCGTTCGACATCCTCTTTCTCGACGGGCGCAGCCTGCTTCGGGCGAAGTATTCAGACCGACGTCGATTGCTCGAGACGCTGGCCGAAGAAACAGCACTGATCGTTCCGGGGCTACTGCCCGGAGACGGCGCGGCCGCGATGGAGTACGCACACCGGCACCGCTGGGAAGGAGTGGTCGCCAAGCGCAGAGACTCCGCGTACCAGCCGGGTAGGCGGTCCAGGGCTTGGATCAAGGAAAAGATCTGGAACACCCAGGACGTCGTGATCGGCGGCTGGCGCGGTGGCCAGGGAACCCGTGCGGGCGGCATGGGGGCGTTGCTGCTCGGTATTCCAGCAGATGGCGGGCTGCAGTTCGTCGGCCGCGTTGGCACGGGTTTCACCGAGAGGGATCGGACCGCGCTCGAGTCGATACTGAAACCGCTGCAGACCACCGAATCGCCCTTCAATGCCAGACTTCCCGCCCAGGACGCCAGAATGGCGACGTTTGTCCGGCCCGAACTGGTGGGCGAGGTTCGGTACAGCGAGCGGACGGCGGACGACCGGCTGCGTCAGCCGAGTTGGCGCGGACTGCGGCCGGACAAGACTCCGGGAGAGGTCAACTGGGAGTAGTCGCGGCCTCAGGTGATCGTCACGCCACCGTCGACCACGATCGTCTGACCGGTGACATAGCCGCCGGCGTCGGAGGCCAGCCACACCAGGGTCGCCGCGAGCTCAGCCGGATCACCCATGCGCCCCAACACTATCCGGTGCTGCAGGCTCTCGAGGTAGCCGGGCTTGTACTGCTCGGTCATCTCGGACTCGAAGAAGCCCGGCGCGATGGCGTTGACCCGGATTCCTTTGCGCGAACCCCATTGCTGTGCCAGGTCGCGGGTCAGCCCGGCAATCGCAGCCTTGGAGGCGCTGTAGGCGGCCTGTGGCAGCCCGGCGGTGGTGATTCCCAGCACGCTGGAGATGTTGACGATCGAACTGCCCGGCTGCATCACCCGCCCGCAGGCCTGGGCCGCCCAGTAGGACCCGTTGAGATTGACGTCGACGACCCATCGGAACTCCTCGGGCGTCTCGCGGGTGGCGGGTACCGCGGTTCCCACCCCGGCGTTGTTCACCAGTACGTCGACCTGGCCGAACGCGTCGACCGCGGCATCGACGAGAGCCTGGCACTGTGCGGGGTCGGCAACGTCGGTGGCCACGGTCAGCGCACGTCGCCCCGCGGCTCGTACCAGGCCTGCCGTGCCTTCGAGTTTGTCCGCCCGCCGGGCAGCCAGCACCACATCGGCCCCCGCCTCGGCGCACGCTTGAGCGAAGGACACACCCAGTCCACTGGAAGCGCCGGTGACGATGACGACCTTGTCGTCCAGTCGGAATCTCTCGAGTACAGACACATCTGACATCCCATCACGGCGCTGCGTGGGGCCGGTCAGGTGGTCTTGGCGATCACGTTCTCGGCGAACATCTCCAGGTTGCGGATCTTGTTCTCCAGTGGCTCGGTGTCCGTACCCATGATGTAGGGCAGCCGGAACCCGACGATGACGTCGGTGACGCCCTTGTCCTCCAGCCTTTTGATGCCGTCCACGGTGAACGCGTCGACGGAGATGACGTGTATCTCGAACGGGCCCGAACGCCCCTGTTCAGCGCGGAACTGCTGCAGTCGGGCGATGAGGCGATCGAGTTCTTCAGGGTCACCCCCGCCGTGCATCCAGCCATCGCAGCGTGCTGCGCGGCGCAGCGCGGCATCGGCGTGCCCACCGACCAGGATCGGGATCGGCATTGTCGGCGCCGGGGTCATCTTCGTCTTCGGAATGTCGTAGAACTCTCCGTGGAACTCGAAGTACTCCCCACTTGTCAGGCCCTTGATGATCTCGATGCACTCGTCCATCCGCTTGCCGCGGCGCTGGAACGGGACGCCGAGCAGCTCGTAGTCCTCCGGCCAGGGGCTGGTTCCGACGCCGAGCCCGAGCCGATTGCCGGAGAGCGCGGCCAGGGACCCCGCCTGCTTGGCGACCAGAGCCGGGGGCCGGATCGGCAACTTGAGAACGAAGAAATTGAACTTCAGTGTCGTGGTGACCGCCGCAAGCGCAGAGGCGAGCACGAACGACTCGATGAACGCCTTACCGTCGAGGAACTCGCGGCTTCCGTCCGGGGTGTAGGGATACTTCGAGTCGGACTCGAACGGGTAGGCGACGCTGTCGGGGATGGTCATGGCGTGATACCCGGCCGCCTCCGCGGCCTGCGCCAGCGGGATGTAGAACGCCGGATCGGTCATCGCCTCCGCATAGGTGAACCGCATGTTGCCTCCTCATCGGGTTGACGCCCAAATACTAGAACGCGTTCTAGTATCTCCAGGGTGCAGACGCCCAGGCGCGGGCGCGGCTGGCTCACCCGCAACGTCCGGGTGTTGTCGGCGGTGTCCTTTCTTCAGGACGCCGCGAGCGAACTGCTGTACCCCCTCCTGCCTATCTACCTCACCTCTGTGCTCGGTGCACCGGTTGCCGTGGTCGGGGCCGTGGAAGGTGCCGCCGAAGGCGCTGCGTCGCTGACCAAGTTGGCGGCCGGACCGCTCGGTGACCGGTTCGCTCGCCGTCCTCTCATCGCAACCGGCTACGGCATGGCGGCACTGGGCAAGGTGATGGTCGCCGCCGCCGCGGCCTGGCCCGGAGTATTGGCCGGCCGGGTGGTGGACCGGCTCGGCAAGGGCATCCGCGGCGCTCCCCGTGACGCGCTGCTGGTCGACGGTACCGACGTAGCCGCACGCGGACGGGTGTTCGGGTTCCACCGGGCGATGGACACAGCGGGCGCGGTCGTCGGACCGCTGCTGGGCCTGCTGGGCTATCAACTGCTGGATCAGCAGATCGCCCCCCTGCTGTGGGTCGCAGTGGTGCCGGCAGTGCTGAGTGTGAGCCTGGTCTTTCTGGTCCGAGAGCGCCGGCGGGTCATATCGGCCGCAAGGCCGGCGGTGTTCTCACGAATCCGTGAACTTCCGTCGCGGTACTGGCGGGTAACCGCCCTGCTGGTCGCATTCGGAGTGGTGAATTTTCCCGATGCGCTGCTTCTGTTGCGGCTCAACGAGATCGGCTTTTCAGTCTCCGAGGTGATTATCGCCTATGTGGGGTACAACACGGTGTATGCCGTGTCGAGCTACCCTGCCGGCCTACTCGCAGACCGAATCGGTCGCCCGCCGGTCTTCGCGATCGGCCTCGTGTTCTTCGCGGTCGGATACATCGGCCTGGGGCTGACCAGCGATCCCGTCGCCGCGTGGCTTCTGATCGGTGTCTACGGACTGTTCACCGGCTGCACTGACGGAGTTGGCAAGGCCTGGATCTCGGCGCTGGTCGGCTCGCAGGTTCAGGGCAGCGCACAGGGAGTCTTTCAGGGACTGAGCGGTTTTGCGGTGCTGGCCGCCGGAATCTGGGCCGGCCTGCTGTGGGGCGCCGACGGTAGCCTGCCCTTGCTGGTCTCCGGTGTCACCGGCGCGGTGTTCGCGGCTGTTGTGCTGGCGCTATGGGGGGTCGGTCGAGGCCGAACGGCGGGGCACCTTTTCCGACGACCGACAAACGGTTCTGGGAGGTCAGCTCGGTGATCTTGGCCGGCGCACTGTGTTCACCCACCGTCACCGTCACAGGTAGCGGGAGTCGCTGGGCCGATAGGTTCCCCGTGGTGCCGTAAACCGTTCCCTGCCAATGGAATCGGCCGTCGATGGGGTCCAGTCGACCGGATACGCGCAGCCGGACCGCATGTTCGGTGTCGATTGTGCGCAGGATGGCTGGCCCATCGTAGACCCCGTAGACCTCGTCCTCCGGCTCGATCATTGCGGAAGAAAATGGCTGCGCCGCCAGAGCCGCCGGGCGATCGGCCCCATCAGACCGACCTCGTCGAGGAATGCCGCCAACGGTGCGAATCCCATGATCTGCACCTTGTGTCGATGCGGGCTGCTGAGTGCCGCCCGGCGGGCCTGGCGAACATCGAGCCCGGTGCGGCGATACGGCGCCGGGTTGGTGAACAAGTGCTGAAAGAACAGGCCGCCGACGCCGTTGATGTTGGCCACCCACAACCTGTTGAACCACCGCAGCTCCGGTGCCTTCCTGCGCGCACCGTCGCGGGCGAACTGGATATGACGGGCCTCCTCGGTGACGTGAATGCGCATCAGCCGTTGCACCATCGGTTGCAACTGCGGGTCGTCCATCATCTGGCGCTGCAGCGAGTCGAAGATCTCCTCGCCTATCAGCGCCGCCACCCACAGCAGCGACCCCTTGAACGCCAAGGGCAGCGTGTTGATGATCATGCGCTGGTAGCGGCGGGGCTGTACCGGCTTGGCTCCGACCCGCTCGATGGCCTTTCCGAACATCACCATGTGCCGGGTCTCATCGCCGAGTTCGACTAGTTTGTAATGCGTTTCACGCGCCGTCGGGTTCCGGTGCATGATATTGCGCAGCAATGCCTGGTTGAGGATGTTCTCGAACCAGATCCCCGCGGAGAGGACGTTCACCAACTCCTGCCGGGACAGCTCGATCTGCTGTTCCCGGGTCATTCGATCCCAGATCGCAGTGCCGTACAGCGACACCGTCTCGGGTGGCAGATAGAACTTGTCGGGATCGAGCGGCGCATCCCAGTCGATGTCCACGACGGGCAGATACGACTTCTTCACCGAACCGTTCAGCAGACGCTCGGAGAAGGCTTCCCGCGTGGGTGCCGCGCCGGCCCGGACCGGACCGGTCTCAACCGAAGAAGTCATCGTCGACGTCCCTTCGTTGACCTGTTTCGACGGTATGTACCGAAGGGCCAAGATGTCAATACCCGCGGTATCGGATACCTGCGGTACCCGAAAGTTGCGCAGCCGGTGCCTGGCGCATACTCGCGTGCGTGCCCCGACGCATCCATGTCATCGGTATCGGCGCGGGCGATCCCGACTACATCACGGCGCAGGCCGTCGGCGCCCTCAAAGCCACCCAGGTCTTCTTCGCGATGGACAAGAGCCCGGGTGCCGACGGCGCACGAGACGACTTGATGGCCTTTCGGCGTGAGGTCTGCCGCCGCTGCATCGGTGAAACCGGGTACCGGTTCGTCGAACTGCCCGACCCGCCGCGCTCGCGCACCGGCGACTATCGGCAGGCGGTCTCGGACTGGCACGCCGCCCGCACCCAACTGTGGGCGGCAGCGATTGAGCGAGAGCTCGACGCCGACGGCGTCGGGGCATTCCTGGCGTGGGGCGATCCGTCGCTCTACGACAGCACGCTGCGCATTCTGGACCGGGTGGCCGCCCTCGTCGGTATCGAGTACGACGTCATACCCGGCATCACCGCGATCCAGGCGCTCACCGCGCGGCATCGCATCCCGCTGAACGACATCGGCGAACCGGTGCTGATCACCACCGGACGGCAGCTGCGGGAAGGTCGGCCGGACGGCTCGGTGGTGGTGATGCTCGACGGCGATTGCGCGTTCCGCGAATACCCGCCCGATACCCGGATCTGGTGGGGCGCCTATCTCGGCACGCCGGACGAGCTGTTGTTGGCCGGCACGGTCGGCGAGATAGGGGAGCGGATCGTCGAGTCGCGAGCGGCGGCCCGCGAGCAACACGGCTGGATCATGGACACCTATCTGCTGCGCCCCCCGGAGTGACAAAATCAGGCGATGGGATCGTTTCTGCTGCGTGCAGCACTCACCGGATTCGCGCTGTGGTTGATGACCCAGGTGGTGTCCGGTATCAGCTTCGTCGGCGGAGACGACCGGTGGCAGAGGCTCGGCATCATCTTCGTCGTCGCGGTGATCTTCGGATTGGTCAATGCGTTCGTCAAGCCGGTCGTGCAGTTGTTGTCGCTTCCGCTCTACATTCTCACCCTCGGCCTGATCCACATCGTCATCAACGCGCTGATGCTTTGGATCACCGCCTGGATCACCCGCCACACCACCGGATGGGGCTTGGCGATCGACCACTTCTGGTGGACTGCGATCTGGGCGGCGATCGTGCTCTCGGTGGTGAGTTGGCTGCTGTCGCTGTTGGTTGGGAATTTCCAACGCGCCGCCAGCGCATAGGGCAAGGTTTCCGTCATGACGGCGGTCGAACCGGTGCATGTGAACAACCGGACCTTCTTCGGACACCCCATCGGGCTGACGAATCTGTTCGGCGTCGAACTATGGGAACGGTTCTCGTTCTACGGAATGCTCACCATCCTCGGCTACTACCTCTATTACTCGGTGACCGACGGTGGCCTGGGCCTGGAGCGAGCCACCGCGACCGGGATCGTTGGCGCCTACGGCGGACTGGTCTATCTGTCGACAGTGCTCGGCGGCTGGATCGCCGACCGGGTGCTGGGCATGGAGCGGACCGTTTTGTACGGCGGCGTGGTGGTGATGCTGGGTCACATCGCACTGGCTGTGGTGCCGGGGCTGGCCGGGGTGGGCTGCGGGTTGGTGTTGGTTGCGCTGGGTTCCGGAGCATTGAAGGCCAACGCCTCCTCGCTACTCGGCACGCTGTACAGCAAGAACGACCCGCGCGCCGACGGCGGCTTCACGCTGTTCTACCTCGGCATCAACCTCGGAGCGTTCACCGGTCCGCTGATAACCGGGCTGCTGCAGACCCGCTACGGGTTTCACTACGGGTTCGGGGCCGCGGCGATCGGAATGGCCCTGGGGCTTACCCAGTACGTGGTATTTCGCCGCAACCTCGGCACCCACGGCCGGCACGTGCCCAACCCGTTGCCCCGCAGCTCCATCAGCAAGGTGCTGGGTGTGTCTGCGGTGGCGATCGTGCTGATCGGCCTCGCGGCGCGGACCGGGCTGTTGACGTTGTCCAACCTTTCGCACGTCACGACCGCCGTCATCGTGGCAACGTCGATCGCCTACTTCGCCGTCATGCTGACGAACGCCAAAGTGACACCTGCCGAACGTGTCCGGGTTCGCGCGTTCATCCCGCTGTTCATCGCCAACGCCGTCTTCTGGTCGCTGTTCCAGCAGGTCTTCACCGTGTTGGCGGTCTACTCCGATGACCGGATGAACTGGTCGATATTCGGCTGGACCGCTCCGTCGAGTTGGATCGGCTCCATCGAGCCGGTCTGGATCATCGTTCTGTCGCCACTCTTCGCCATCATGTGGACACGGCTCGGCCGCCGGGCGCCCACCACGCCACGCAAGTTCGCCTACGGGGTCATCGGCATGGGTCTTTCCTTCCTGCTGTTCCTGCCGATGGCCGGCACGACAGGCAGGGCGGTGCCCGCGCTGCTGGTCATGGGAATCATGGCGTTCTTCGCCATCTCGGAGCTGATGATTTCGCCGATCGGTCTGTCGGTCACCACCAAGCTGGCGCCCAACGCCTTCCGTGCTCAGATGATGGCGCTGTATTTCTTCTCGGTCGGGTTGGGGACCGCGATGTCGGGCGTGCTCGCCCGCTACTACGACCCGGCGCACGAGTTCGCCTACTTCGGTATCAGCGGTCTGGTCGCCATAGCCGCCGGTCTGGTCGTGTACGGACTCACGCCATGGATCAGCCGGCTCATGGAGGGCGTGCACTAACCGGCACCGGATCCAGTGCGTCCGGCGCGCGGCTGCCCGGTGCGTACGATGGGTTCTGCACCGCTGTCGAGCGAAGGGTCGAATGTTGGGGACATACGTGCGGATTCTCGCAGTGCTGGCGCTGGCGGTCCTGGCCGTCGGCTGCGGGCAGGGCGGGGACGTCAGTAATGAGTCTGAGCCGACCAAGGCCGAGAGCAGCTCGGCGCCGGAAGCGGCCCCGCCGACTACGACGACGGATGTCAATGGCGGAGCCGGCGGAAACGGCGGTAACGGGGGCAACGGCGGAAACGGCGGAAACGGCGGTAACGGCGGAGCCGGTGGAGCCGGCGGTAAAGGAGGAGCCGGGGGTGCCGGGGGCAAGGGCGGTGCCCCGGGCCAGCCCGGACAACCGGGCCAGCCCGGGCAGCCTGGCGAACCCGGCAAACCGGGTCAGCCCGGGCAGCCTGGTCAGCCAGGTCAGCCGGGTCAGCCCGGACAACCCGGCTGAGACACCGGTTGCGGGCAGACTAGTTCGAATGCCCGAACTTCCCGAGGTCGAGGCGCTCGCCGACCACCTGCGTCGGCACGCTGTCGGTCTGGTCATCGGACGCGTCGACGTCGGCGCGTTCACTGTGCTCAAGACCTTCGATCCGGCCGTCACGGCACTGCACGGACAGACTGTGACCGAAGCCAACCGCTGGGGCAAGTATCTGGGTGTGCAAGCCGGCGACCTGCACCTGGTCACGCATCTTTCCCGGGCCGGTTGGCTGCGCTGGTCGGAGAAAATGGCTGCGGCACCGCTGAAGCCCGGCAAGGGTCCTACGGCGCTACGGGTGCACCTCGGGCAACCCGGGCAAGCCCCGGGGTTCGACCTCACCGAAGCGGGCACGCAGAAGAGGCTGGCGGTCTGGCTGATCGACGACCCGCTCCGCGTTCCTCAGATCGCCACGCTCGGCCGGGATGCGCTGGCGCTGACCGCAACCGAGCTCGCAGCCGCACTGGCGGGCAACAGCGGTCGGATCAAGACCGCGCTCACCGACCAGAAACTGATAGCGGGCATCGGAAACGCCTACAGCGACGAGATTCTGCACACCGCCGAGATCTCACCGTTCGCGACCGCGGGCAAGCTCACCGACGGGCAGATGGCGCGCCTGCACCACGCGATGATCACGGTGCTCACCGACGCCGTCGCACGCTCGGTCGGCCAGCACGCCGCCACGTTGAAGGGGGAGAAGCGTTCAGGGCTACAGGTCCACGGGCGGACCGGCCTGCCCTGCCCGGCCTGCGGGGACACTGTGCGAGAGGTCTCCTTCGCCGACAAGTCCTTCCAGTACTGTCCGACTTGTCAGACCGGCGGCAAGGTGCTCGCCGACCGTCGAATGTCCCGGCTGCTCAAGTAGTTAGGCTGGGCCGGTGATACGGCAGAAGATCTTGATCACCGGCGCAAGCTCGGGACTCGGTGCCGGGATGGCCCGCATCTTCGCGGCGGAGGGACGCGACCTGGCGCTCTGCGCCCGTCGCACCGATCGGCTCGACGAGCTCAAGGCTGAACTGCTCGGGTGCCATCCGGGTATCAAGGTCGCCATCGCCGAGCTGGATGTCAACGATCACGACCGGGTGCCGAAGGTGTTCACCGAGCTCTGCGACGAGTTGGGCGGCATCGACCGCGTGATCGTCAACGCCGGCATCGGCAAGGGCGCCCGGCTGGGCTCCGGGAAGTTGTGGGCCAACAAGACGACGATCGAGACCAACTTGGTTGCGGCGCTGGTGCAGATCGAGACGGCGATCGAGATGTTCGAGGCGGCAGGCGGCGGGCACTTGGTCTTGATCTCGTCGGTGGCCAGCGCCAGGGGTGGGCCGGGAGCAAGGGCGGCCTACGCCGCGAGCAAGGCCGGGGTGTCGTCGCTGGGAGAATCGCTACGTGCCGACCACCCGAACGGTCCGATCAAAGTGACGACACTCGAACCCGGTTATATCGAGTCCGAGATGACCGCCAGGGTGGGGGCCACAAAGCTGATGGTCGACAACGCGACCGGCACCAAGGCGTTGGTCGACGCGATGGAGCGCGAGCCGGCCCGGGCCGCGGTGCCGTGGTGGCCGTGGGCGCCGTTTATGCAGCTGCTCAAGGTGATGCCGGCGAAGCTGGCTGCCCGGTTACGCTAGAAGGCCGGCTCCAGAGCCAACTGTGCATACCGCGTCGTCGTCGTGGGTACCCAATGATTAGACGCGGAGGGCATGAAAGTGAAAGGGCTTGTATTTGCTGCGATCGCCGGCTTGATGGCCGCGGCGATCCCGATGTTCGCGCTGTCGGACCCGGCAGCACCGACAGGTGTCGGATTGGTCGGGGTCGATGGGATCACCATGGGCAGCGGCACACCGCATCAATGTCTGGCCCGGGCCGAGCAGAACATCCTGCAGGCGACAGGAATTCACTGGGGCCCGCACAACTGCTCCGTACTGACCGTCGAGGCGCCAGGTTCGACCGGGGTCTGACCTGAACTTCGGCGTCGTGCGGTACCCCTCCGGGAAGGACTCCAGAAGGGAGGCAGATGATGAAGATGAAGAAGATGGTTCTCGCGGCACTTGCGGCCTTCGGTTTGGCCGTCGGGTCGCTGGGACTGACGGCGACAGCGACGCCGGACGCGGCGCTCACCGCGCAGCCGCAAGACTGCACCGTGACCGTAGATTCCGGTGGTGCCAACGTCGACGTCAATTGGTGCTGAGTGACGAAATCAAGGCCGGCGGCGAGTTAGGGGCCGCCGGCTCTCGGCTGTTCAGGAGGTTTGAGCATTCGATGCTCGTGGTAGCCAATACGTATGAAAGCCAGAGTGACGAAGATGATCCCGATGCTGTTTGCGGGCGCGCTGGCAGGTGCGATGGTCGTGGCGCCGTCGGCCCAGGCGAATCCCGATGATTGCGTGAACCCCGACGGAACCGCCTGTGCGACGGTCGGGGCTGACAGTGCTGCCGGTGGTGTACCCGGTGGGCCGGTTGGCCAAGCCGGGCCCGGCGGTGCGGCGGGTGCGATCCCCGGTGGTCCGTCCGGTGCGGCCGGGCCTCAAGGTGCCGCCGGCTGCATACCCGGTCTGGGCTGCCTGAGCGTTCCCGTGGGCTGACGGCAAGCCAGTTCAGACGCTGCGACCCCGCTCCGCGCGGTAGCGACGCACCAGGGCATCGGTGGAGGAGTCCGATTGCTCGGCGGGCGTGTCCCGAGCGGTGATCACCGGAAGCAGCGCTTTGGCTTGTGTCTTCCCCAATTCCACGCCCCACTGGTCGAACGAGTCGATGCCCCAGATGACGCCCTCGGTGAAGACCTGATGTTCGTAGAGCGCGATCAGCTGGCCTACCACTGAAGGCGTCAGCTTGCTTGCGAGAATGCTTGTTGTGGGCCGGTTTCCGGGCATCACCTTGTGAGGAACAACCTCAGTGGGAGTGCCCTCGGAAGCGATCTCCTGCGCGGTCTTGCCGAAGGCAAGTACCTGGGTCTGAGCGAAGAAGTTGCTCATCAGAAGATCGTGCATGCTGCCCGTGCCGTCCGCGGTGGGCAAGTCGTCGGTGGGCTGGCTGAATCCGATGAAGTCAGCCGGAATCAACCGCGTCCCCTGATGAAGCAGCTGATAGAACGCATGCTGTCCGTTGGTGCCCGGCTCTCCCCAGTAGATCTCGCCGGTGTCGGTGGATACCGGCGTTCCGTCCGCCCGCACCGACTTGCCGTTGGACTCCATCGTCAGCTGCTGCAGATAGGCCGCAAAACGGGAAAGGTCGTTGGAGTAGGGCAGTACCACCCGGGACTGAGCATCGAAGAAGTTGTTGTACCACAACCCGATCAGACCCAGCAGCGCAGGCGCGTTGGCCTCCAGTGGTGCGGTGCGGAAGTGCTCGTCGACGATATGGAACCCGGCGAGGAAGTCGGCGAACCGTTCCCGGCCGATCGCCGCCATCACCGACAGCCCGATGGCCGAGTCGACGGAGTATCGACCGCCGACCCAGTCCCAGAAGCCGAACATGTTGTCGGTGTTGATGCCGAACTCGTCAACTAGCCGCCGGTTGGTGGAGACCGCGACGAAATGCCGTGAAACCGCTGCGTCGCCGAGTTCGTCGGTGAGCCATCGCCGGGCCGCGGTCGCGTTGGTCAGGGTCTCCAGCGTTGAGAACGTCTTCGACGCGATGATGAAAAGCGTTGTTGCCGGATTCAAGTCGGCCAAGTTGGCAACCAGGTCGGCGGGGTCGACGTTGGAAACGAAACGAGCCGAGATTCCGGCGTCGGCGTAGTGCCGTAGTGCCTGGTAGACCATGACCGGACCCAGGTCCGACCCGCCGATACCGATGTTGACCACGGTGGTGATCCGCTCGCCGGTAGCGCCGGTCCACTCTCCGCTGCGCAACTTGTCGGTGAATTCGCCCATCCGGTTCAGCACCTGGTGCACGTCGGCGACCACGTTCTGGCCGTCGACGTTCAGTTCGGCTCCGCGAGGCAGTCGCAGCGCGGTGTGCAGGACCGCACGGTTCTCCGAGGTGTTGATGTGCACCCCGGAGAACATCGCGTCTCGTCGTTGTTCGAGGCGCGCCGCCCGCGCGAGGTCGATCAGCAGTCTCACGGTGTCGCGGGTGACGCGGTGCTTGCTGTAGTCGATGTAGAGATCACCGACCGTCAAGGACAGGTCGGTACCGCGCGCTGGGTCGTCGGCGAAGAACTCTCGCAGATGTCTGCCGCCGATCTCGTCGTGGTGGCGGCGAAGAGCCAACCATGCGGGGGTCGTGACGATATCGGGGATCTGCTGAGTATCGGTCGCCATCCCACGACATTAATCCGGTTGGACACCCGAAGGTGCGGGAGAGTGGTGTAAGAGAATGGGTATGGATACCTCCGCATTGCTGTCGACCGTTCCCACCGGGCTGTGGATCGGCGGTGAGGAGCGTAAAGGCAAGTCGACGTTCAACGTTCTGGACCCCAGCGACGACCACGTTCTGACAGCAGTGGGCGACGCTACCGCCGAAGACGCTGTCGTCGCCCTCGACGCCGCGGCGGCGGTGCAGGAGCGCTGGGCCGACACGCCGGCCCGCCAGCGCGGCGAGATCCTTCGTTCGGCGTTCGAGACGATCATCGCGCGCACCGATGACCTCGCCACCCTGATGACCCTCGAGATGGGGAAGGTGTTGCCCGAGAGCAGGGGCGAAGTGACCTATGGTGCCGAGTTCTTCCGCTGGTTCGCCGAGGAGGCGGTGCGCATCGCGGGGCGTTTCACCCCGAGTCCGGCGGGCACCGGCCGCATCCTGGTCACCAAGCAACCGGTCGGGCCGTGCTACGCGATCACCCCGTGGAACTTCCCGCTGGCGATGGGGACCCGCAAGATCGGGCCTGCGCTGGCCGCGGGTTGCACGATGATCGTCAAACCCGCGCAGGAGACACCGTTGACGATGCTGCTGCTGGCCAAGCTGATGGACGAGGCGGGACTGCCAAAGGGGGTGCTGTCGGTGCTGCCCACCAGCGATCCGGCTGCGGTCACCAAAGCGCTGATCGACGACGGCCGACTCCGCAAGATCACTTTCACCGGCTCGACCGGGGTTGGCAAGGCGCTGGCCAAGCAGAGTTCGGACAAGCTGCTGCGGATGTCGCTGGAACTCGGCGGAAACGCACCGTTCGTCGTTTTCGACGACGCCGACGTCGATGCCGCCGTAGACGGGGCGATGCTGGCCAAGATGCGCAATGGCGGTGAGGCATGTACCGCGGCCAACCGTTTCCACGTGGCCAACTCGGTTCGCGAGGAGTTCACCCAGAAGCTGGTCAAGCGGATGGGTGAGATCACCCTCGGCAACGGGCTAGAGGAATCATCGACCCTGGGCCCGCTGATCAGCTCCAAGCAGCTCGCGAAGGTCACTGAGTTGGTATCGGACGCGGTATCGCACGGGGCCACGGTCGCGATCGGTGGCGTCGCAGCGGGCGGGCCAGGCAACTTCTACCCGGCGACCGTCCTGACCGACGTGCCTGCCGACGCCCGGATTCTCAAGGAGGAAGTGTTCGGTCCCGTCGCCCCCATCGCCGGCTTCGACACCGAGGAGGAGGGCATCGCCGCCGCGAATGACACCGAGTACGGACTCGCCGCCTACATCTACACCCAATCTCTGGACCGCGCGCTGCGGGTGGCCGAGGCGATCGGATCCGGCATGGTCGGTGTCAACCGCGGCGTGATCTCCGACGCTGCGGCGCCCTTCGGCGGCATCAAAGAGTCCGGCTTCGGCCGGGAGGGCGGCACCGAGGGTATCGAGGAATACCTTGAGACCAAGTACATCGCGCTGACCAGGTAATTCCCTACCGAATCCGAGCCTGTCAGCACCTCGGTCGAAGAAGCCGCGCCCCGACGGTCGCGCCTCCCCGGAATGCGTGCGATTGCACCCTAAGCTTGCTCGCGTCGCAGAGGGAGGACCATCGACGTGTCGGCAGTGCCTGCTGCTGGACGGCGCCAATGGGTTACCCCGGTTGAACGTCCGGCCTACCGGGGCGCCCCGAGGGCTCGAGAGCGAGGCCGACAGCGCCGCAACGGCATTCCTGCGTTGGACGGTATCCGCGCGATCGCTGTCGCCCTGGTGTTGGTCGGCCACGGCGGAATCCCGGGCGTGGGCGGCGGATTCATCGGCGTGGACGTGTTCTTCGTGCTCAGCGGATTCCTGATCACCTCCCTGCTGCTCGAGGAGCTCGGACGGACCGGACGAATTGACCTCCCGGGCTTCTGGGCGCGTCGAGCCCGAAGGCTGCTGCCCGCGCTGTTGGTCGTGGTTCTGCTCGTCGGTCTGCTGCGGGATGCTTTTCCAGCCGAGGCCGTGGTTGGACTGCGCGACGACGCGGTGGCTGCGTTCTTCTTCGTGGCGAACTGGGCGTTCGTCGCGCAGAAGGCCAACTACTTCACCGAGGGCGCCGCACCGTCACCGCTGCAGCACACCTGGTCGCTGGGTGTGGAGGAGCAGTTCTACCTTGCCTGGCCGGTGCTGATGCTCGGGTTGGCCGTCCTGCTCGCCGGTGTGGCCGCCCGCAGTGGACGGCAGTTGCAGCTGCAGACTGTTCGCCGAGGGGTGCTCGTACTGGCCGCCGTGGGGACGATCGGCTCCGCCGTCGCGTCCATGGTGCTGGCGTCCGACGCGTTGTTCGACCGCGTCTATTTCGGCACCGATACCCGGGTGCAGGCTCTGTTGCTGGGCGCGGCGGCCGCTGCGCTCCTGGTCCGCGACTGGCCGGCGCTGACGATGGGTTGGTCACTGATCAGGTCGCGCTGGGCGCGGATAGCCGCTCGGATTCTGCCGGTAATCGGTCTGGCGGGCCTGGCCGCGGGCGCGCACTACCTGACCGGGAGTCCTGCCGAGTTCCGGGGCGGGGCGTTGATCGCGATCGCGGTGTGCTCCGTGCTGGTGATCGCCCCGGTAGCACTCGACCAGCAAGGTGCGGTGGCCCGTGCACTGGCGTGGCGTCCGCTGGTCTGGCTGGGCGCCATCTCCTACGGGGTGTACCTGTGGCACTGGCCGATCTTCCTGGCGGTCAACGGCGAGCGGACCGGCCTGACCGGTGTTGAGCTGTTCGCTGTTCGGTGCGTGATCACCGTTGCCCTGGCGGCAGCGTCGTGGTGGTTCATCGAGCAACCGGTCCGGCGGTGGCGGCCTGTCGGGGTCCCGCAGCTGCGGCTGGCGGCTGCGACAGTGGCGACCGCCGCGGTGCTGACCGTGCAAGTCGTTCCGATCGGCGGACCAGCGGTCCCAGACGTGTCCACCGCGGCGCTCGAGCAGTCGGTGGAAGCCGTTCGCCCCGCCGCGGTTCCACCGCGCACCCCGGACGGGCGCACGGTGTCGGTGTTCGGCGACTCCATCGCCTGGACACTGATGCGGTACCTGCCCCCGACGCCGGGGCTGCATTTCATCGATCGCACCACCATCGGCTGCGGGCTGGTACGAGGGGGCCCGTACCGCTACCTGGGGAAGACGCTGAACCAGAAGCCCGAATGCGATGCCTGGCCGAGCAGATGGCCGCGGCGGATCGCCTACGACAAGCCTGATGTGGCGTTGTTGATCGTCGGGCGCTGGGAGACGACAGACCGCGTGATCGACGGGCAGTGGACGCACATCGGCGATCCGGCCTTCGATGCGTACGTCGCCGGCGAGCTCAGGCGCGCGATGGATGTTCTCGGCAGCACCGGCGCCCGCGTGGTCATCACCACTGAGCCCTACAGCCGGCGGGGTGAGCGTCCTGACGGCAGCCTCCATCCGGAGGACGAGCCCAAACGGGTGGACCGCTGGAACGCGCTGCTGCGCCGGGTGGTCGGGGATCGGCCGAACGTCGAGGTGCTGGACCTGAACGAGAAGCTCGCCCCGTGGGGTGCTTACACGAGCAGGATCGACGGCGTCCGGGTCCGCAGCGACGGCGTGCACTTCACCCCGGAGGGCGTGGAGTGGCTGACGCCATGGCTCACCGACGCCCTACTCGATCCCCCTTGCGCCCAAACCAACATTTCGGCGAGAACGTGCGAGTAGATCGCGACGAAACGTCGATCTCGGCAGTGCGCGGCGGGGGTTTAAGGCGCTCAGTGCCCGAGGCGGCCGCGGCCCAGACGTAGCAGCAGCATCGCGAGGTCCTTGCCTTCCGGACCCAGTTCGCTGTAGCGCTCGATGACCTTCATCTCGCGACTGTGCACCAGGCGGGTGCCGCCGGAGGCCATCCGGGCCTTGCCAATGAGCCTGGACACCTCGGTGCGCCGCTTGACCGCGGCAAGAATCTCAGCATCGAGTTGGTCGATTTCCCGACGCAGACCGTCGATGTCTGATGCGGGTTGGGTCTCGATCGTCATGGGGGGCTCTGCCCTTTCGTTGTGTGGTGGTTCTGGTCTCATCCGGTGTCGGGCCTCACACAACAGACGAGCCCCGCATCGCCGAAGCGGACCGCGGGGCTCTGAGAAGCAGCTAGACCACGGGCACCGCTGGTCGGTACCCGTAAAAAAATCGTCCCTGCTGGTCTAGCACGCATACAAGTGTGCCACCTCGCATGGCGGTGGCGCAAAGGGCGCGAACGTGGGGCCGGCCGCGATGTCCTCGGGCAGCGGTAAGTTGGTTCGGACATGAGTGTGCACGTATCCGCCCCGACGCCCTCGGCCGGCGAAGCGGGATTGCTCGACGGCCTGAACCCGCAGCAACGCCAGGCGGTGTTCCACGAGGGAACCCCGCTGTTGATCGTCGCGGGCGCCGGGTCCGGGAAGACCGCAGTGTTGACGCGCCGTATCGCCTACCTGCTAGCCGCGCGCGATGTCGGTGTCGGGCAGGTTCTGGCGATCACGTTCACCAACAAGGCAGCCGCAGAGATGCGTGAGCGCGTCGTAGGGCTGGTCGGCCCACGGGCCCGATCGATGTGGGTGTCGACGTTTCACTCGACCTGCGTGCGAATCCTGCGCAACCAGGCGTCCCTGCTGCCCGGCCTCAACTCGAACTTCTCCATCTACGACGCCGACGACTCGCGACGCCTGCTGCTGATGATCGGCAAGGATCTGGGGCTGGACACCAAGCGCCACTCGCCGCGACTGCTGGCCAACGGGATCTCCAATCTGAAGAACGAGCTGATCGGCCCGGAGCAGGCCGCGGCTCGGGCTTCCACGGACGAGGTCGGCGGCGATCTCCCGCGAATCATCGCCGATGTGTACGCGGAGTACCAGCGCCGCCTGCGGGCCGCGAACGCACTGGACTTCGATGACCTCATCGGAGAGACGGTCGCTGTGCTGCAAGCCTTCCCGCAGGTCGCTCAGTATTACCGTCGGCGGTTCCGGCACGTGCTGGTCGACGAGTACCAGGACACCAACCATGCCCAGTACGTGTTGGTCCGTGAGCTCGTCGGCACCGAGACCGTGGATGGGTTGCCGCCTGCCGAACTGTGCGTCGTGGGAGATGCCGACCAGTCGATCTATGCGTTCCGCGGTGCAACGATCCGCAACATCGAGGACTTCGAACGCGACTTCCCCGACGCCGCAACGATTCTGCTGGAGCAGAATTACCGGTCGACGCAGAACATCCTGTCGGCAGCCAACTCCGTCATCGCCCGCAACGCCGGAAGGCGGGAGAAGCGGCTGTGGACCGATGCCGGCGCGGGCGAGCTCATCGTCGGATACGTCGCGGACAACGAACACGACGAAGCCAGGTTCGTGGCCGGCGAGATCGACTCGCTGACCGGGGGCGGGATCGGATGCGCCGCCAAGTTCACGTTTTCAGATGTTGCGGTCTTCTACCGGACCAACAACTCGTCACGTGCGCTGGAAGAGGTGTTCATCCGCGCCGGGATACCGTACAAAGTCGTTGGCGGCGTGCGCTTCTACGAGCGCAAGGAGATCCGGGACATCGTCGCCTATCTGCGGGTGCTGGACAATCCCGGGGATGCGGTGAGTATGCGGCGCATCCTGAACACACCTCGGCGCGGAATCGGAGATCGGGCCGAGGCATGCGTCGCGGTCTACGCCGAGAACACCGGACTGAGCTTCAACGAGGCGCTTCAGGCCGCCGCCGAGGGCCGGGTGCCGATGCTGAACACCCGCTCGGAGAAGTGCATTGCGAGCTTTGTGAAGATGCTCGACGACCTGCGTGGCCGGCTGGACACCGAACTCGGGGAACTGGTCGAGGCGGTGTTGGAGCGCACCGGTTACCGGGCAGAACTGGAGTCTTCCAACGATCCGCAGGACTTGGCCCGGCTGGACAACCTGAACGAACTGGTCAGTGTGGCACATGAATTCAGCACCGACTTGACCAACGCCACCGCGCTCGCCGCGGATGAGGACGACATCCCGGACACCGGAGTGCTGGCGGCCTTCCTGGAACGGGTTTCGTTGGTTGCCGACGCCGACGAGGTGCCCGAGCAGGGCGCCGGCGTTGTCACCATGATGACTCTGCACACTGCGAAAGGTCTCGAATTCCCAGCGGTTTTCGTCACCGGCTGGGAGGACGGCATGTTCCCGCACATGCGGGCGCTGGGAGATCCGGGCGAGTTGTCTGAGGAGCGACGGCTGGCCTATGTCGGTATCACCCGGGCCCGGCAGCGGCTCTATCTCAGCCGCGCCAAGATCCGCTCATCCTGGGGACAGCCGATGCTCAATCCGGAGTCCCGGTTCTTGCGAGAGATCCCGGAGGAGCTGATCGATTGGCGCCGCACCGACCCCGGGCCGTCGTCCAGTGCGATACGCCAGACATCGTTTTCGCAGACCGGCCGATTCGGCGACATGACCAGCCCGGCGCCGGCACGCCCGCCGGCCGGAAAGCGCCCGCTGATGGTTCTGGAGCCCGGTGATCGGGTCACCCATGACAAGTACGGGCTGGGGCGGGTCGAGGAGGTGTCCGGTGTCGGTGAATCCGCCATGTCGCTGATCGACTTCGGCAGCGCCGGCCGGGTCAAGCTGATGCACAACCACGCGCCGCTGCAGAAGCTGTAGCCGAACTAGCCGGGACTCCACCGTCGTGTCGCCGGGTGCAGGGCGAGTGCGACGGTCGCCAGCGGTAGTGCCGAGAGGCCGTAGACCGCCAGGGGCAGGCTAGCCCCCGCGACGAACAGGCTGGCAAAGATCAGCGCGCCGATCACTGAACCAACCACCATCAGCAACCGACCCATGCGTTGCCGCAGCAGCACCAGGATCAGCCCGGCAATGCCGGCGGTCGCCGACACCGCGGTGAGGAAGCCGATCGCCACGCAGAACAACGCATCGGTGCGCCACCAGGCAGTGATCAGATCGGTGGCGATGACGGCGGTTGCCCACCCGCTGAGGATGCCCGCCACGGCAGCCGTCACCGGCACCGTGGGGCTGGCGCGAGTGGACTCGGCCGGTGGCTGCTGGGGCCTGCTGGGCTGCCGCCGGATGATGCGGGTGGGTTCGGTCGAGGACCGATCAGAAGTGCCCGGGGATACTCCGCCACTCACCCGGCCAGCTTAGTTTCCGGGCCCGATGCCCCGTCTTGTCAGCCAGGCGGTGGGGTCGACGCGATAGCTGCCACCCTCGAGCACTTCGAAGTGCAGGTGCGGGCCGGTGGAGTTGCCGCGGTTGCCCATGGTCGCGATCTGATCGCCGGCGAACACCCGCTGACCGACACTGACGGTCCAGGTGTTGATGTGACCGTAGAGGGTGACGGTGCCGTCGTTGTGGCGGAGCTTGACCAGGGCGCCGTAGCCGGCGGTCGGCCCCACCTCGATGACCACGCCGTCGGCCGCGGCGACGATCGGCGTCCCGATCGAGTTGGCGATGTCGATGCCGCCGTGCAACACGCCCCAGCGGTAACCGAACCCGGAGGTCCATACCCCGCGGGTGGGCATCACGAACAGCGGCCGCTGTAGGCGTGCCTCGCGTTCCGCGCGTTCCTGAGCGAAGGCGGCCGCCTTGACCAGTTCCTCGCTGTGCACCGCCGCGCTGGCGGTCGGGGTGACCATGACGACCTGCATGCCGTCGGTGGACGTGGTCGCCGCGTCGCCGTCGAGTGGGTTCTGTCCGGCGGCCAACACGGTCTCCGGGTCTGGGACCTTGGAGTCGGTGGCGAACGAGTAGGCCCCTGCCGCTGTGGCGCCGACGGCCATCGCAGCGACCATCAACCTGCCCCGGACGGCGCCGACGGTTTCCGGACTGCGGTGCGCTCCACGCTGGCCCCTGATGTCGATGACATCGGTATGGGCGGCGCCATCGCTGTTGTCGGTATGGCTGTCTCGGTAGGCGTGCGACGAACCCCGCTGCTCGCTCGGGTTGGGCCGGAACTCCGAAGGAACGGCCAGCGGTAGCGAGACGAGGTCGTCGGTGTGGTGCAGGTCGTCCAGTTCAGGGGCCGAGATCACCTTCGACTCGCGGTCGAAGGGGGTGCTGCTGGCCCAGTCCGCGTCGTCGAGATCGCCGAACTCGTTGAACGGGATGATGTCGGTGATCTCCGCTGCTGAGACCTCAGAGGACACCGATCGGACCCGCCTGCGGCGAGCGTCCTTCGAACCCCCGTCGAGGGCTCTGAAACCGTGGTTCGCCAACGTATGAGTCCTTAGTTGTCGTGGCCGACCGTTAATCATCGTTAATCGTCGTGACCATACCGTTACCTAAACCGACCGCAAGGAAGGTAACCAAACTCCGATGTCGGTGGCAACTCGTCCACCGATTCGGGGCAGGATTGTGAGGTGTATCACCGTCTCGCCCCGGTGAGATGCACCACATGCCTGCGTCGGGTGTCGATAAAGTGCCCAAGAACCCGTCCGGTGCAAGGTCACACTTGAGTTCGACCCAGTATGCCAACCAAGTATGCCAACGCCAGTCAACGTAGACAGACAGTGAGCCAATGGACCTATTCGAGTATCAGGCAAAAGAGCTGTTCGCCAAGCACAACGTCCCCACCACACCGGGCCGGGTGACCGACACTGCCGAGGGCGCCAAGGCGATCGCCGAGGAAATCGGGCGGCCGGTGATGGTCAAGGCGCAGGTCAAGGTCGGAGGGCGCGGGAAGGCCGGCGGCGTGAAGTATGCCGCCACCCCGGACGACGCGTTTACCCATGCCCAGAACATCCTCGGGCTCGACATCAAGGGCCACGTGGTCAAGAAGCTACTGGTGGCCGAGGCCAGCGACATCGCCGAGGAGTACTACATCTCCTTCCTGCTCGACCGCGCCAATCGCACCTATCTGGCGATGTGTTCGGTCGAGGGCGGTATCGAGATCGAAGAGGTCGCCGCCACCAAGCCCGAGCGGCTGGCCAAGGTGCCGGTCGACGCGACCAAGGGTGTCGACGAGTCCACGGCCCGCGGGATCGCCGAGAAGGGTCACCTGCCGGCGGAGGTGCTCGACGCCGCCGCGGTCACCATCGCCAAGCTGTGGGAGGTCTTCGTCAAGGAGGACGCCACCCTTGTCGAGGTAAACCCGCTCGTGCGGACTCCCGACGACCAGATCCTCGCATTGGACGGCAAGGTCACGCTGGACGCCAACGCCGATTTCCGGCACCCGGACCACGCTGAGTTCGAGGACCGCGACGCCACCGATCCGCTGGAGCTCAAGGCCAAAGAGCACGACCTCAACTACGTCAAGCTCGACGGCCAGGTGGGCATCATCGGCAACGGCGCCGGACTGGTGATGTCGACGCTGGACGTCGTCGCCTACGCCGGCGAGAGACACGGCGGCGTCAAGCCGGCGAACTTCCTGGACATCGGTGGCGGCGCCTCTGCAGAGGTCATGGCCGCCGGTCTGAGCATCGTCCTGGGCGACGAGCAGGTGAAGAGTGTGTTCGTCAACGTGTTCGGTGGCATCACCGCATGCGACGCGGTGGCCAACGGCATCGTCAATGCGCTCAAGATCCTCGGCGATGACGCCAACAAGCCACTGGTGGTCCGGCTCGACGGCAACAACGTGGACGAGGGCCGCCGCATCCTGGCAGAAGCCAACCACCCGCTGGTGACCGAGGTCGGCACGATGGACCAAGCCGCCGACAAGGCGGCCGAGCTGGCCGCGAAGGCCTGAAACCCGAGAGGACACCTGACCCAATGTCGATCTTTCTGAACGCCAGCTCCAAGGTCATCGTCCAGGGCATCACCGGCGGTGAGGGCACCAAGCACACTGCGCTGATGCTCAAGGCGGGCACCCAGGTGGTCGGTGGTGTGAACGCCCGCAAGGCCGGCACGACCGTGAGCCACAAGGACAAGTCGGGCAAGGACGTCGAGCTGCCGGTGTTCGCGTCGGTCAGCGAGGCGATCAAGGAGACCGGCGCAGATGTCTCGGTGGTGTTCGTACCGCCCAAGTTCGCCAAGGACGCCATCGTCGAGGCCATCGACGCCGAGATCGGTTTGCTGGTTGTTATCACTGAGGGAATTCCGGTGCAGGACACCGCGTATGCGTGGGCCTACAACCTTCAGAAGGGTGGCGGGGAAGTTCCCAGAACCCGCATCATCGGACCGAATTGCCCGGGCATCATCACTCCCGGTGAGGCGCTGGCCGGTATCACGCCCGCCAACATCACCGGAGCCGGTCCGGTCGGGTTGGTGTCCAAGTCAGGCACGCTGACCTATCAGATGATGTTCGAGCTCAGCGACTTTGGGTTCTCCACCGCAATCGGGATCGGCGGTGACCCGGTCGTCGGCACCACCCACATCGACGCGATCGAGGCGTTCGAGAAGGACCCCGATACCAAGTTGATCGTGATGATCGGCGAGATCGGCGGCGACGCCGAGGAGCGTGCGGCCGACTACATCAAGGCCAACGTGACCAAGCCGGTGGTCGGCTATGTCGCGGGGTTCACCGCGCCGGAAGGCAAGACGATGGGTCACGCCGGCGCCATCGTCTCCGGGTCCTCGGGCACCGCTGCGGCCAAGAAAGAGGCTTTGGAGGCCGCCGGGGTCAAGGTCGGCAAGACGCCGTCGGAGACCGCGCAGCTCGCCCGGGAGATGCTGCAGAAGCTGTAGCGCCCGAAACAGCTCCCGAATCCTTCACGCCGTCAGGTGAGGGCGGCGAGCTTGCCGGCCAGGCGCTCGACATAGGCCGCGACCTCGTCGTCGCCACGATCGGGCAGACCGAAGAGAACCTCGGAGACGCCGAGCTCTGCCCAGTGCGCGAGCTTGTCAGGATCGGGCTTGAAGTCCAGCGCAACGATCTGCGGTGCCCCTTCGCGGCCGGCGGCCGCCCAGGTGTCCTGCAGCAACGTCACCGGCCCGTCGATGTCGACGTCGCGCGGCGTGGTGATCCAGCCATCGGCGCTGCGCGCGATCCATTTGAAGTTCTTCTCCGTACCTGCCGCGCCGACCAGCACCGGAAGGTGGTCCTGAACCGGTTTGGGCCAAGCCCAGCTCGGCCCGAACTTCACGAACTCACCGTCGTAGGACGCCTCTTCCTCGGTCCACAACGCCCGCATGGCCTCCAGATACTCCCGCAACATGGTGCGGCGCCGTCCGGGCGGGACGTTGTGATCGGCGAGTTCGTCGGTGTTCCAGCCGAATCCAACCCCGAGGCTTACCCGTCCAGCGGAAAGGTGGTCCAGGGTGGCGACCGACTTGGCCAGCGTGATCGGGTCGTGCTCGACCGGCAGTGCCACCGCGGTGGACAGCCGGACTCGGGAGGTGACCGCCGCCGCTGTGCCCAGGCTCACCCACGGGTCGAGGGTGCGCATGTAACGGTCGTCGGGCAGCGTCTCGTCGCCGGTGGTCGGATGCGCAGCTTCCCGCTTCACCGGTATGTGGGTGTGCTCGGGCACGTAGAAGGTGCGGAATCCGTGGTCATCGGCTAGCCCAGCCGCCCGGGCCGGCGTGATGCCGCGGTCGCTGGTGAAAAGTACGAGGCCGTAGTCCATGAACAGAATCTAGAACGTGTTGCAATACCTGGGGCGAGGCAGGGTGTTCCGGCGTGCGAACCGCATCCGTACTGCGGCGCGGCCCACTTGCGTGTTGAGCCGTGCCCGGCGGGGGGTGCGCTAGCGTGGATGATCGAATCGCTCAGGCGGTCCGCGCCCGTGCCTGCGCGGGCGCACGGTCCGAGCCCGACCAGTACAGGAGAGGTAATGACCCACCCGCCCGACAGTTCCGGATACTCGTCCGCCCAGGCGCCGCCGTTCGCCGCCCCCGCCTACGCGCCGGGCAGGCTGCCTCAGTATCTCGGAGCGGCAGTAGCGGCGTTGGGTCTCGCCGTGTACCTGTCCAGCTTCGGGCCGTTCTTCACCGCGCGACTGGGTGCCGAACTGTTCACCCCGATTCCGCTGTATCTGGGAATCGTCGCCGCGGTTCTGGCCGCTCTGCTTGCCGGCGTGGCCTTGCTGCCCAAACAAGCGGTGAGCACGGGCCGCGTCGCGGTGCTCTCCGTGCTGGGTTTTCTGCTGGTACTACAGATCATCATCACTGTGCCCAGAGGCGTATCCATCAGCTGGGGTCTCTACGCGATCACCGTCTTCACCGCGCTGCAGGCCGTGGTCGCCGTCGCTGCGCTGCTGTTCACCTCGGACGTCATCGCCGCGCCGGCAGCGCGCCCGCGGTATGACCAGCCGCGCTACGGTCCCTACGGTGGGCCCGGGACGTACTACGGCCAGCCTCAAGGCCAGCCTCAAGGCCAGCCACAGTACCTACGCGGACCGCAACAGCATCGCCCCGGTGGCTATCCCTCGCAGTACGGCGGTGGCCAACCCAGCCCGTCATCGACGGGTGGCTTCTCGGCGCCGGATTCAGAGAGTGGCACCCCCACCCCGCCGACCGGCTTCCCCGCATACGGTCAGCCGCAGCAGCAGTCCAGCTCGACCCCGACCGATCCCGGGTCTGATTCGGGACCGCGGCATTCCCAGGGGTCGTCTTCACCGCAGTCCCCGCAGACGCCGTCGTAAGCTGACCCGCGCGTGCGTGAACCACGCGTGCGTGAGCCAGTGCGAGGAGCGGCGCAGCCAGTGGATAACCGACCAGTCGGCGCGCGCCAGGCGCGCGAGCTGCTCAGGGTCGCGTTCGGGCCGTCTTTGGTCGCGCTGGTCGTCATCGCTGCGGTGACTCTGCTCCAGTTGCTGATCGCGGACAGCGACATGACCGGCGCTTTCGGGGCCGTCGCCAGCATGTGGCTGGGCGTGCACCAGGTGCCGGTGTCGATCGGCGGACGGGTGCTCGGCGTCATGCCGCTTCTTCCGGTGTTGCTGATGGTCTGGGGAACTGCCCGCACCACCGCAGCAGCCACCTCGCCCCGGGCGTCGTGGTTCGTGGTCCGCTGGGTCGCTGCCGCCGCGCTGGGCGGACCGCTGCTGATTGCGGCGCTCGCGCTGGCTGTTATTCACGATGCGGCCTCGGTGGTCGGCGAACTGCAGACGCCGGATGCGCTGCGAGCATTCGGTGGAGTCCTGGCAGTACATCTGATCGGCGCCCTGTTCGGCGTGGGCTCGCAGGTCGGTCGCCGTGTGGTGGCCGGGACCCCGCTGCCGAACTGGTTGCCCGAAGCGCTGCGAGCCGCCGCCGCGGGTGTGCTGGCGCTCGTCGGGCTGTCCGCGGTGGTGACAACGCTGTCGATCGTGGTGCATTGGTCGACGATGCATGAGCTGTACGCGATCACCGACTCGGTGTTCGGGCAGTTCAGCCTCACAGTGCTGTCGGTGCTCTACGCCCCCAACGTGATCGTCGGTACCGCGGCGGTCGCCGTCGGGTCAAGCGCGCACATCGGCTTGGCGACATTCAGCTCTTTCACTGTGCTCGGCGGTGACATTCCCGCGTTGCCGGTGCTCGCCGCCGTGCCTACGCCGCCACTGGGCCCAGTATGGGTGGCGCTCCTGATCATCGCTGCGGCCTCGGCGGTGGCCGTCGGCCAGCAGTGCGCGCGCCGTCCCCTGCCGCTGTTGCCGGCGATGGGCAAGCTGGTGGTCGCGGCCGCCTTGGCTGCGCTGGCGATGGCCGTGCTCGGACAGGCCGGTGGCGGCCGGCTCGGCAACTTCGGACAGGTCGGAGTTGACCAGACGACTTTCGGTCCGGCCGTCTTCCTGTGGTTCGTGACCATCGGTGGGCTCACGGTGGCGATGACAGGCGGGATCTTGCGTCGGCCGAGGCAGCGGCCCGTGCCGGACACGCGTGTCGAGGGGGCTGCGGCGGACGGAGTCGTTGCCGAATCCGTGGAGGAGTCCGGGGTGGACTCCGAGGCCGAACCTGAAGCCGCGGCTGATGCCGAACCTGAACCCGAGGCCCAGGCCGAGTCCGTGGACGAGGAATGTGCCGAGGTAGGGCCCGGGAGAGACCAGGCGGCCGAGCCATCCGTACCGCCGGACGAGGACCCGGAAGAACACTTCATGGTCGATGAGGATCCCGAGGAGCACTTCACCGTCGACATCGTTGATGACGAGGTCGCGTCCGACGGCGAGACTCGTCCCGGCGCCGATTAGGCTGCAGCCGTGCAGCCACCGCTTCGTGTGCCCCCGAGCGCGCCGGCACGGCTGGTGGTGCTGGCATCGGGGACCGGGTCGCTGCTGGCCTCACTGCTGGAGGCGGCGGTCGGTGCCTATCCTGCGCGGGTGGTGGCCGTCGGCGCGGACCGCGACTGCCCGGCTCTGGACGTCGCGGCGGACGCCTCGATTCCCGGGTACTGCGTGCGACTACGTGACCATGTTGACCGGAGGGCCTGGGACGCAGCGATCACCGCCGCGACGGCTCAGCACGCACCGGATCTCGTGGTGTCCGCGGGTTTCATGAAAATACTTGGGCCCCAGTTTCTTTCCCAATATCAAGGGCGGGTGGTCAACACCCATCCGGCGTTGCTTCCGGCGTTTCCCGGTGCGCACGCGGTGTCTGAGTCGCTGGCGTACGGCGTTCGGGTCACCGGCTGCACCGTGCACCTGGTGGATGCGGGAATGGACACCGGGCCCATCCTGGCCCAGCGGGCGGTCTCGGTACTGGACGGTGATGACGAGACCACCCTGCACGAGCGGATCAAGGTCGTCGAGCGGCGGCTGCTGGTAGACGTTCTGGCCGCGGTGGCGACTCGCGGAGTGACCTGGAACGGAAGAAAGGCGACCATAGGATGACCAGGACTGAAGGACATGAGATGGCGAAGAGGCCGATTCGCCGTGCGCTGATCAGCGTCTACGACAAGACTGGTCTGATCCCGCTGGCGCGTGGTCTGCATGCCGCCGGCGTAGACATCGTCTCCACCGGGTCCACCGCTAAAACCATTGCCAACGATGGCATTCCGGTTACCCCGGTGGAGCGGGTCACTGGTTTCCCCGAGGTTCTCGACGGCCGGGTGAAGACCCTGCATCCTCACATCCACGCCGGACTGCTGGCCGACTCGCGCAATCCCGAACACCTTGCAGCCCTGCAGGGGCTCGGTATCGCGCCGTTCGACCTTGTGGTGGTGAATCTGTATCCGTTCAGCGAGACCGTGGACTCCGGTGCGGACATGGACGAATGCGTCGAGCAGATCGATATCGGCGGCCCGTCGATGGTGCGCGCTGCGGCCAAGAACCATCCCACCGTTGCCGTTGTCGTCGAGCCCCTGGGCTACGACGGGGTGCTCGCCGCAGTCCGCGCCGGCGGGTTCACGCTGGCTGAGCGCAGGAAGTTGGCGGCGTTGGCCTTTCGGCATACCGCCGAGTACGACATTGCGGTTGCGTCCTGGATGGGCTCGACGCTTGCGCCCGAGGAACCCGCGCAGCTCTTGCCCGCGTGGCTGAGCGGGGCGTGGCGTCGAGCCGCCGTCCTGCGCTACGGGGAGAACCCGCATCAGCAGGCTGCGCTGTACAGCGATCGCTCCGGGTGGCCCGGCCTGGCCCAGGCCGAGCAGTTGCACGGAAAAGAGATGTCTTACAACAACTACACCGATGCTGATGCGGCCTGGCGGGCTGCGTTCGACCACGAGCAGACCTGCGTGGCGATCATCAAGCACGCCAACCCGTGCGGCATCGCAGTTTCGTCGGTGTCGGTTGCCGACGCGCACCGCAAGGCACATGCGTGCGACCCGCTCAGCGCCTTCGGCGGGGTAATCGCCACCAACTGCGAGGTCACCGTCGAGATGGCCGAGACCGTTGCCGACATTTTCACCGAAGTGATCGTCGCTCCGGCGTATCAGCCCGGCGCGGTGGAGGTACTTGCCCGCAAGAAGAACATCCGCATTCTCCTGGCGTCTGAGCCGATGGAGAGCGGCGTGGAGATCCGTCAGATCAGTGGCGGTCTGCTGATGCAAGAACGCGACGCCATCACCGCGGCCGGCGACGACCCGGCGAGCTGGACGCTGGCCAGCGGCTCGCCCGCGGACGAGCAGTTGATGGCCGACTTGGGGTTCGCCTGGCGCACCTGTCGCGCCGTGAAGTCCAACGCGATCGTCATCGCCGCCGACGGCGCCACGGTAGGGGTGGGTATGGGGCAGGTCAACCGGGTCGACGCGGCCCGGCTGGCGGTGCAGCGGGCCGGGGACCGGGCACTCGGCGCGGTTGCGGCCTCTGACGCGTTCTTCCCGTTCCCCGACGGGTTGCAGACCCTGACCGCCGCCGGGGTGAGGGCGATCGTCCACCCCGGGGGCTCGGTACGTGACCACGAGGTGACCGCGGCTGCCGAAGCGGCCGGTGTCACGCTCTATCTCACCGGCGCTCGGCACTTTGCCCATTAAGCAGTTCGTCGAGTGTGTGACTTTGGTGTGCGAAGTGCGAGACGAACAGCTGAGAACCCACACAGTCGGTGCTGGATGGAGAGCCCCGGCTCGACAGCGGTCGTAGCGTGGAGTGGTGCCTTCACCACATGAGCTACCCCGGACGGTCGGCGAGCTGAGAGCCTCCGGCCATCGCGAGCGGGGCATTAAGGTCGAAATCCGCGAGAACCTGCTGGCCGCCCTCGCCGGGGGGCGAGCGGTATGGCCCGGCATCCTCGGCTTTGAGGACACGGTCCTGCCGCAGTTGGAACGGGCCCTGATCGCCGGGCACGACATCGTGCTGCTCGGTGAGCGCGGGCAGGGCAAGACCCGGGTGCTGCGTGCGCTGGCCGGCTTGCTCGATGAATGGACCCCGGTCATCGCCGGCGCAGAACTGGGTGAACACCCCTACACGCCGATCACCCCCGAGTCCAGCCGACGGGCCACCGAACTCGGAGACGAGCTGCCGGTGGCCTGGCGGCACCGCAGCGAGCGGTACACCGAGAAGCTGGCCACCCCGGACACCAGCGTGGCCGACCTGGTCGGTGACATCGATCCGATCAAGGTGGCCGAAGGACGCAGCCTCGGTGACCCGGAGACCATCGCCTACGGTCTGATCCCGCGTGCGCACCGCGGCATCGTCGCGATCAACGAGCTGCCGGACCTCGCTGAACGAATCCAGGTCTCGATGCTCAACGTCATGGAGGAGCGCGACATCCAGGTGCGCGGCTACACGTTGCGGCTGCCGTTGGACGTGGTGGTGGTGGCCAGCGCCAACCCCGAGGACTACACCAACCGAGGTCGGATCATCACTCCGCTCAAAGACCGGTTCGGCGCTGAAATCCGCACTCACTATCCGTTGCAGCTGGAAGCGGAGGTCGGGGTGATCACCCAGGAGGCCCACCTCGCGGCGGAGGTACCCGAGTACCTGCTGCAGATCCTGGCGCGGTTCGCGCGATTGCTGCGCGAATCCAGTTCCATCGATCAGCGTTCGGGCGTGTCGGCGCGGTTCGCCATCGCGGCGGCCGAAACCGTCGCCGCCGCGGCCCGGCACCGGTCGGCGGTCCTCGGCGAGGACGAGGCGGTGGCCCGGGTCGTGGATCTGTCCACGGTCGTCGCAGTGTTACGAGGGAAGCTGGAGTTCGAATCCGGTGAGGAAGGCCGCGAGCAGGCGATCCTCGAACATCTGTTGCGCAGGGCTACTGCCGACACCGCGCAGCGCCGGCTCGGTGGGATCGACGTCGGTCCGCTGGTGACGGCGGTGGAGGGGGGGTCGCCGGTGACCACGGGGGAACGGGTGTCGGCCAAGAACGTACTTTCAGCGATTCCCGACCTTCCCGTGGTGGGCGCGATCTCGACACGGCTTGGTGCGTGCAGCGACGGCGAACGAGCGGCGGCACTGGAGTTGGCACTGGAAGCGCTGTATCTGGCCAAACGCATCGACAAAGTGTCCGGCGAAGGCGAAACGGTTTATGGCTGAACGTACTTCGCGTTACTCCGGTTATACCGGCGGGCCGGATCCGTTGGCCCCGCCGGTCGATCTGCGCGACGCGTTGGAGCAGATCGGCGAAGACGTGATGGCGGGAAGTTCACCCCGGCGGGCGCTGTCCGAACTGCTGCGCCGCGGCAGCAAGAACATGCGCGGTGCTGACCGGCTGGCAGCCGAGGCCAATCGGCGTCGACGAGAACTGTTGAGCCGGAAGAACCTCGACGGCACTTTGCAGGAGATCAAGAAGTTGCTCGATGCCGCGGTGCTGGCCGAGCGGAAGGAGCTGGCCCGCTCTCTGGACGACGACGCCCGGTTCAACGAACTGCAACTCGAATCGCTGTCGCCGTCGCCCGCCAAGGCGGTGCAGGAACTGGCCGACTACGACTGGCGAAGCGACGAGGCGCGGCAGAAGTTCGAACAAATCCGCGACCTGCTCGGGCGGGAGATGCTCGGCCAGCGTTTCGCCGGGATGAAACAGGCTCTGGAGAACGCCACCGACGAGGACCGCCAGCGGGTCAACGAGATGCTCGACGACCTCAATGACCTGCTGGACAAGCATGAAAAGGGACAGGACTCGCCCGAAGATTTCCGAGACTTCATGGCTAAGCACGGCGAGTTCTTCCCGGAGAATCCCCGCAATGTTGACGAGTTGCTGGATTCGCTGGCCCGCCGCGCCGCCGCCGCGCAGCGGTTTCGCAACAGCCTGTCCGCCGAGCAGCGAGCCGAGCTCGATGCGCTGGCACAACAGGCCTTCGGCTCGTCTGCGCTGATCAATGCCCTGAGCCGGCTCGATTCGCACCTGCAGACCGCACGCCCAGGAGAGGACTGGACCGGATCCCGGCAGTTCTCCGGTGGCGATCCGCTGGGGATGGGTGAGGGCGCGCAGGCGTTGATCGACATCGCCGAACTCGAGGAACTGGCCGAGCAACTCGCGCAGAGCTATCCGGGCGCGACGATGGACGACGTCGATCTGGAGATGCTGGCCCGCCAGCTCGGCGACGAGGCCGCCGTCGATGCGCGCACCCTGAACGAGCTGGAACGGGCACTGATGAGCCAGGGATTCCTCGATCGTGGCTCCGACGGAACCTGGCGGCTCTCGCCGAAAGCGATGCGGCAATTGGGTCAGACCGCCCTTCGCGATGTAGCGCAACAGCTCTCGGGCAGACATGGGGAACGCGACACTCGACGTGCAGGCGCTGTCGGTGATCCGACCGGCGCGACGCGCCCGTGGTCGTTCGGAGCCACCGAGCCGTGGAACGTCACTCGTACGTTGACCAACGCTGTGCTCCGGCGGGCCGCGAACGCTGCGGACAAGCCGGGCTCACGCGTACACATCGCGGTCGACGATGTGGAGATCTCCGAGACTGAGACGCGCGCCCGGGCCGCGGTTGCCCTACTGGTCGACACGTCGTTCTCAATGGTGATGGAGAACCGCTGGCTGCCGATGAAACGCACTGCGTTGGCGCTGAACCACCTCGTGAGTACCCGCTTCCGCTCGGACGAACTGCAGATAATCGCGTTCGGCCGATGCGCGCGCACCGTGACTCCCGCGGAGTTGATCGGTTTGGAGGGCGTGTACGAACAGGGCACCAATCTGCACCACGCGCTGGCTCTGGCGGTCCGTCACCTACGTCGACATTCCAGCGCCCAACCGGTGGTGCTGGTCGTGACCGACGGCGAGCCGACTGCGCACTTGGACCACTTCCCCGGGTCCGGGGGTGGCGGTGCACAAGTGTTCTTCGACTATCCGCCGCATCCACGTACCGTTGCCCACACCGTGCGGGGGTTCGACGAGGTCGCGCGCATGGGCGCACAGGTGACGATCTTTCGCCTGGGTAGTGACCCCGGCCTGGCTCGATTCATCGACCAGATCGCCCGGCGGGTCCAGGGCCGGGTAGTGGCGCCGGATCTGGACGGACTAGGTGCGGCGGTGGTCGGCGACTACTTGCGGTCCAGGCGGCGCCGTTGATGTCGCCGGGCAGCCCTCCGGGGAGTCAGTCCTGCTCCGATCGTTTCTTGCGCTTGACAGCGACCCTTCCCCACCATGAGAAGCCGCGGACTCGCACCCGCGGGGCTCCCGGCGTCCCCTGTCCGCTGACGCGCTGGTCGAAGGTGCCCATCACACCGACCCCGTGCAGGTCGACGTTCACCTCGGGCGGGACCAGGATGGACTGACTGCCGCAGATCGAATACGACCGGATCTCCACTTCCGGCGAAGTGAAATCGGCGTAACGGAAATCGAGCACGCCGGCACCGAAGACCGCGACGGTGGTCAACCGACTGGGCACGTTCCACCGGCCGCGTCGCTCGTATCCGGTGAGTATCGCCAACAGCAAGGTGGACGGCGCGGGCCGACCGGGCCGCCGTTCCTGCGGCGCAGTCACGGCTCCGGGCAGATCGGCACTGAGTCGGTCCAGTTCGTCGTGGGTCTTCGCGCTATAGGCCTTCGTGAGACGGCTCTCGTACTCAGTCATCTCGAGCCGTCCCCGCGCAGCGGCATCAGTCAGCCACTGCGCGACCTGAATCCGATCGGTGTCCACGGCGCGCATGGACTCATCCCCGGACGCTGGAGTGCTCATCACCATCGAGACTACGGCGAACCCGGATACATGCAAGGAAGCGCATCGGGTGTCGGGGTGGCGGGGTCACCGCCCTGAGGTGCCGGTCCACCTGGGCGGACGCTTCTCCAGGAAGGCAAGCATGCCTTCGCGCGCCTCATCGGAGTCGAAGAGCCGGGCAGACAACTGCGTCAACTCCTCGGCGTGTCTGTCGAAGGCCTCCAGGATCGGTGCTGTTGTCAGCGCCTTGGTGGCGGCCAGGCCCTGCGGCGAGCCTTTGCTCATCCGGGTGGTCAGCTCTGAGACCGCCGCCTCCACGTCCTCGGCTGCGGTGGTGATCAATCCGATCTCGGCGGCCACGGCGGGTCCGAACTTCTCGCCCGTCAGGAAGTAGCGACTCGCTCCGCGCGCGGTGAGCTTCGGCAACAACGTGAGTGAGATGATGGATGGCGCGACACCGATGTGGGCCTCGGTCAGGGCGAAGGTGCTGGCCGGTCCGGCTACCACGATGTCGCAGGCGCCGATCAGACCCATTCCGCCGGCACGGACGTGCCCGTCGACAGCTGCGATCACCGGAACCGGCAGATGCAATATCGCCCGCAGGATCTCGGTGAGTTCACGCGCCCGGTCGACTGCCACGTCGCCCGGCGCGCGTCCAGCCGCCTCGGCCAGATCGGCGCCCGCGCAGAAGGTTCCGCCGGAATGAGTCAACACCACCGCCCGCACGCCGTTGTCTGCGGCGGCTGTGCGCAGCGCCCGGTGTAGCTGGTCTACCAGGGTGCTCGACAGGGCGTTGCGGTTGTGCGGCGAGTCCAGCGTCAGTCGGGCGACGTTGCCCGAGGCCGAGTATGCGACCAGTTCACGTTCCACGTCGATGCTCCATCAGTAGGACCGGGGTAGGCCCAGCGAGGTCTGCGCGACGAAGTTCAGCACCATTTCGCGACTGACCGGGGCGATACGAGCCAGCCTGGAGGCGGTGACTGCGGCCGCAACCCCGTACTCCTTGGTCAGGCCGTTGCCGCCCAGGGACTGCACGGCTTGATCGACGGCGCGAACCGATGCTTCGGCTGCGGCGTACTTGGCCATGTTCGCGGCCTCGGCCGCACCGGCGTCGTCCCCGTAGTCATAGAGCACGGCAGCCTTCTGCATCATCAATCGTGCCAGTTCGACCTCGATGTGGTTCTGCGCCAACGGATGGGACAGACCTTGATGGGCGCCGATCGGGGTCTTCCACACCTGCCGGGTCTTGACGTAGTCGACCGCCTTGCCGATGGCGAAACGGCCCATGCCCACAGCGCTTGCCGCGCCCATGATCCGCTCAGGATTCAGACCGGCGAACAACTGGGCGATAGCCGCGTCTTCCGAACCCACCAGCGCCTCGCCCGGCAGCCGCACGTCGTCGAGGAAGACCTGGAACTGGCTCTCCGGGCTGACCAACTCCATGTCGATCTTCGTGTAGGTGAAACCGGGGGAGTTGGTGGGCACGATGAACAGCGCCGGCCGCAGGTTTCCCGTCTTCGACTCCTCGGTGCGGCCCACCACCAGCACCGCCTGCGCCTGGTCGACGCCGGAGATGTAGACCTTCTGGCCGTTGAGAATCCAGTCTCCGCCGTCACGCCGCGCGGTGGTGGTGATGCGGTGCGAGTTCGATCCCGCATCCGGTTCGGTGATGGCGAATGCCATGGTGACCGATCCATCGGCGATTCCGGGCAGCCATTGCTTCTTCTGGGCGTCGGTTCCGAACTTGCTGATGATGGTGCCGTTGATGGCCGGCGAGACCACCATCATCAGCAGAGCGCAACCGGTTGCGGACATTTCCTCCATGACCAGGGACAGTTCGTACATGCCCGCGCCGCCGCCACCGTACTCCTCGGGCAGGTTGACTCCGATGAAGCCGAGTTTTCCTGCTTCCGACCATAATTCGTCGGTGTGCTGGCCTGCTCGGGCCTTCTCAAGGTAATAGTCCTGGCCGTAGTTGGAAGCCATCGCCGATACAGCCTTGCGCAGTGCTTGCTGCTCCTCGGTCTCGATGAAGCCGCCCGGCGTGCTCGCGTCGCTCATAGATCTTCTCCTTCGGTCTCTACTCGGGCAAGAACGGCGCCAACCTCGACCTGCTGGCCGGCCGCAACGTTGAGTTCGACGAGTACACCGTCGGCTGGTGAGGCCACGGTGTGCTCCATCTTCATGGCCTCCAGCCAGATCAACGGCTGGCCGGCGGTCACAGTGTCGCCGACCTCACCGGCGACCCGGACCACCGAACCCGGCATGGGGGCGAGCAGCGATCCCTGTGCTGCGTCGGCCGCGGTATCCCCGAAGCGGGGAAGAGCGGCGAATCGGACGGGTCCCAGTGGGGAGTCCACAAACACGTCCTCGCCGTAGCTGGCGACCTCAAACGGCCTCTCGACTCCGTCGACCGCGAGCACCACGGTCTCCGGCGATGACGAGACCACGTCGACCCCGTCGAGGTCCGGTATCTGGACTCCAGAACGGGCGAACCGATAGCGCACCTCATGCTCGGCTCCGGCGTCGTCGCGATACCGCTTGGCCTGGAACGCCGATCCGAGGTTGCGCCATCCACTTGGCACCGCAGCGAAGACGTCTGCGTCGCGGTGATTCCGGGCGGCGTCAGCCAGTGCGGCGGCGAGCGCCGCGCATTGGACGGTGCGCTCATCGGCTAGGGGCGCGGCGAGCGAGGCCAGTCCGTGTACATCGAGGAACGCGGTGTCGGTGGCGCCATCCAGAAAGGCGGAATGGCGCAGCACGTTGACCAGCAGATCCCGGTTGGTGCGCACTCCGTGGATGCGGGTGCGTGCCAGTGCGTTGGACAGGATGCCGGCGGCCTGTCGCCGGGTCGGGGCCCACGAAATGAGCTTTGCCAGCATCGGATCGTAAAACACCGACACCGTCGACCCGCTGGCGATCCCGGCGTCCACCCATACACCCGGCCGGGTCGCAATGTCGAATCGTGTTGAAGCGGCGGGCACGTCGAAACGATGCACCTTTCCGGCCTGAGGTTGCCAATCCTTGGCCGGATCCTCCGCATACAGCCTTGCCTCGATGGAGTGGCCGCGCGCCGGCGGTGGGCAGGCATCGAGCCTTCCGCCGTCGGCGACGTAGAGCTGGAGCTCCACGAGGTCCAGCCCGGTGGTGGCTTCGGTCACCGGATGCTCGACCTGCAGCCTGGTGTTCATCTCCAGGAAGAAGAACTCTCCGGCGTCGTCTGCCATGAACTCGACGGTGCCGGCGCCGGTGTAGCCGATCGCCGCGGCGGCCAACCGCGCGGCCTCGAAGAGTCTCGCGCGCATCCCGGGTACTCGCTCCACAAGAGGCGACGGGGCTTCCTCGATGATCTTCTGGTGGCGTCGCTGAATCGAGCATTCCCGTTCGCCGACCGCCCATATCGTCCCGTGCGCGTCGGCCAGAACCTGCACTTCGACGTGGTGGCCGGCGGGAAGGTAACGCTCACAGAACACGGTCGAATCGCCGAACGCGGATTGGGCTTCCCGGCTTGCCGCTTGGACCTCGGTCGGCATTGCGGCGATGTCGTTGACAACTCGCATGCCGCGCCCGCCGCCGCCGGCCGAGGCCTTGATCAGGACCGGCAATTGGTCGGCGGTGACGCTGTCCGGGTCGAGCTCTTCGAGTACCGGCACACCGGCGGCCGCCATCATCTTCTTTGCCTCGACCTTCGAGCCCATCGCTGCTACCGCGGCAGTCGGCGGCCCGATCCAGACGAGGCCGGCGTCGTGGACCGCTGCGGCGAATTCAGCGTTCTCGGAGAGGAATCCGTAGCCGGGGTGAAGAGCGTCGGCGCCGGAGGCCCGGGCCGCTGCGATCAGCTGTGCCGCATCCAGATATCCGCTACTGCCGTCGAGCCGGACACGGGCGTCGGCCTCGGTGACATGCGGAGAATCGGAATCGGCGTCGGTGTAGACGGCGACCGTGTCCAGGCCCAGTCGCCGGCAGGTGGCGAAGATCCGGCGGGCGATCTCACCGCGGTTGGCTACCAGGACTCTGCTGATCGGCATGTACATCACATCCGGAAGACGCCGAAGTTCGACGTCCCCTTGATCGGGCCGTTGGCGATGGCGGACAGGCACATCCCCAGTACGGAGCGGGTGTCGCGGGGGTCGATGACGCCGTCGTCGTAGAGCCGTCCGGACAAGAACATCGGCAGCGATTCGGCTTCGATCTGGGCTTCGATCGCTGCCCGAAGTGCGGCGTCGGCATCCTCGTCAACCTGTTGACCGCGGGCCTCGGCGGCGGCGCGGCTGACGATCGAGATCACGCCGGCGAGCTGGGTGCCACCCATGACAGCCGCCTTGGCGCTGGGCCAGGCGAACAGAAACCTGGGATCGTAGGCACGACCGCACATGCCGTAGTGACCGGCGCCGTAGGAGGCTCCTATCAACAGTGAGATGTGCGGCACCGTCGAGTTGGAAACGGCGTTGATCATCATCGAACCGTGCTTGATCATCCCGCCGGCCTCGTAGTCCTTTCCAACCATGTAGCCAGTGGTGTTGTGCAAGAACAACAGTGGCGTATCGGCACGGTTTGCGAGCTGGATGAACTGGGTGGCCTTCTGCGATTCTTCGCTGAACAGCACGCCGCGGGCATTGGCCAGAATGCCGATCGGGTAGCCGTGCAGGCTGGCCCATCCCGTCACCAGCGAGGAGCCGTAGAGTGCCTTGAACTCGTCGAACCGTGAGCCGTCGACAATGCGAGCGATCACTTCGCGCGGGTCGAAGGGGACCCGCAAGTCCGACCCGACGATGCCGATCAGCTCCTCGGCGTTGTGCGATGGTTCGGCGACCGGCCCGGGCGTCGGCCCCAGCTTGCGCCAGTTCAGCCGCGAGACGATGCGCCGTCCGATGCCGATGGCGTCCAGTTCGTCAACGGCGAAGTAGTCGGCCAGACCGGAAGTGTGAGCATGCATCTCGGCACCGCCGAGTGACTCATCGTCGGACTCCTCGCCAGTGGCCATCTTCACCAGCGGCGGACCGGCGAGGAACACCTTCGAGCGTTCCTTGATCATCACCACGTGGTCGGACATGCCCGGAACGTATGCGCCGCCGGCGGTGGAATTTCCGAACACCAAAGCGATGGTAGGTATTCCGGCCGCCGAGAGCCGGGTGAGGTCGCGGAACATCTGTCCGCCCGGGATGAACACTTCCTTCTGGGTGGGCAGGTCGGCGCCGCCCGACTCCACCATCGAGACCACCGGCAACCGGTTCTGCAAAGCGATCTGATTTGCTCGCAGGATCTTTCGCAAGGTCCACGGGTTGCTGGTGCCGCCTTTGACCGTCGGGTCGTTGGCAACAACCAGACATTCGACACCGCTCACCGCACCGATGCCGGTGACCACGCTGGCTCCGACCGCGAACTCGCTGCCCCAGGCGGCCAGCGGGCTCAACTCGAGGAAAGGCGAGTCCGGGTCGAGCAGCAGTTCGATGCGTTCGCGAGCGGTCAACTTCCCACGGCCGTGGTGGCGTTCGACGTACTTGGTACCGCCACCGGCGAGCGCCTTGGCGTGTTCGGCCTCCAGTTCGGCCAGCTTGGCAGTCATCGCAGCCGCGGCCTCACCGAACGCGGCCGAGGACGGATCCAGCATTGACTTCAGTGCGCCCGTCACGACTGGTATCCAAGCGTCTTGGCCGCCAACCCGGTGAGGATCTCGGTGGTGCCGCCGCCGATGCCGAGGATTCTCATGTCGCGATACTGCCGCTCGACCTCTGAACCGGTCATGTACCCCAGGCCCCCGAACAGTTGCACCGCCTGGTTTGCCACCCACTCGCCTGCTTCGACGGCGGTGTTCTTGGCGAAGCAGACCTCGGTGATCAGATTCGGCTCACCGGCGAGTTGGCGCTCGACGATGTGACGGGTGTAGACCCGCGCAACATCGATGCGACGGGCCATCTCGGTAAGCGTGTTCTGCACGGACTGGCGAGAAATCAGCGGCCTGCCGAACGTTTCGCGGTCGCGGCACCACTGCACAGCGAGGTCGAGGCAGCGCTGGGCCGCGGCGTAGGCCTGGGCGGCCAGGCCCACACGCTCGGACACGAACGCCGCGGCGATCTGGGCGAACCCGGTGTTCTCGCCACCGATCAGGTTCGTCGCCGGCACCCGGACGTCGACGTAGGACAGTTCGGCCGTGTCCGACGAGCGCCAGCCCATCTTGTCCAGCACTCCGGTGACTGTGAATCCGGGGGCGCCTTTCTCGACGAGGAGCAGCGAAACTCCGGATGCGCCCGGTCCACCGGTCCGCACCGCGGTCACCACATAGTCGGCGCGTACGCCGGATGTGATGTAGGTCTTGGCGCCGTTAACCACGTAGTGGTCACCGGTGGAATCCGGGCAGCGAACCGCGCGGGTGGTCAGGTGACCGACATCGGAGCCACCGCCGGGTTCGGTGATGGCCAGGCTGCCGATCATCTCACCGCGCAGAGTGGGGCCGACGTAGGTGTGAATGAGCCGGCGGTCGCCCGATGCGATCATGTGCGGAACCGCGATGCCGGAGGTGAACAACGACGCGAACACGCCGCCGGGAACGCCTGCGTAGTGCAACTCCTCGCAGATGATCAGCGAGTCGGCGCCGTCGCCGCCCCCGCCTCCAGCTGATTCGGGGAGACCCGCGCCGAGCAGTCCGGCGTCACCGGCTCTGCGGTGCAGTTCCCTGGGCAATTGGCCGGCCCGCTCCCACTCGGTGACATGCGGCAGGATCTCTCGTTCAGCGAAGGCTCGCACCGTCTTTCGGAGTTGGTCACGTTCGGGGGTGTTCCACACGTTCACAGGAGACTCTCCGGGATGTCGACATGTCGGCTGCGTAGCCATTCACCCAGACCTTTGGCCTGCGGATCGAACCGGGCCTGATATGCGACACCCTGGCCGAGGATGCCGTCGATCACGAAATTCACCGCGCGCAGGTTCGGCAGCAGGTGCCGCGACACCGGCAGATCGGTCGTCTCCGGGAGCAACTCGCGCAACTTGTCGACGGTGAGTGTGTGGGAAAGCCAACGCCACTGCTCGTCGGTTCGGACCCAGACCCCTACGTTGGCGCTGCCGCCCTTGTCGCCGCTGCGTGCGCCGGCGAGCCGGCCCAGCGGAACCCTGCATGTCTCACCGTAAGGCAGTGGTTCCGGAAGCGCGACGGGCTCGACGGGTTCCAGGACGCGGGTCTCGGTCGGGGCCGGGATCGGGTTGCGTCGGCCGTCCGCGTGTACCGCGATGTGCGGAACATCGCCGGCCGGAACGTAGCCCGCGGTGAAGACGCCGTAGATCTGGCCGTCGCCCGGCGGCGCGGTGCTGGTGAAGCCGGGGTAGCTGGCTAATGCGAGTTCGACTGCGGCCGAGGAGAATCGGCGTCCGACCGGGTCCGGGTCGGAGTCGCGGGCCGTGCAATGCAGCAGCGCGCTGGCGGTTTCCTCGGTGTCGGCGTCAGGATGGTCGGTGCGCGCCAGCGACCACTGCAGTTCGGCCGGCTTCTTGGTCAGCCCCGATTCAAGTCGGCTTACCAGCTGTCGCTGCACCAGCTCTGCCTTGGCTTCGATGTCCAACCCGGTGAGCACGAAGGTCATGGTGTTGCGAAACCCGCCGATGCCGTTCAGTGAAACCTTGAGGTCCGGCGGTGGCGGCTCTCCGCGCACATCGTCGATGCGGACCCGGTCTGGGCCGTCATCGCTGAGTCGGATGCTGTCGACGCGCAACGTGACATCGGGGTTTGCGTAGCGGCCGCCGGAGATCTCGTACAGCAGTTGAGCGGTGACCGTTCCCACGCTCACCCGGCCCCCGGTGCCGGGATGTTTGGTGATCACCGATGAGCCGTCGGCATAGATCTCGGCCAGTGGGAAACCCGGCGCGGTGAGGTCGGGGATCTCGGTGAAGAAGGAGTAGTTGCCGCCGGTGGCCTGGGTGCCGCATTCGATGACGTGTCCGGCGGCAACCGCGCCGGCAAGGGCGTCGTAGTCGGATACCGACCAGCCGAAGTGTGCGGCAGCCGGTCCGACGATCACCGAGGCGTCGGTGACCCGGCCGGTGACGACGATGTCGGCGCCGGACTTCAGGCAGTCGGCGATGCCCCACGCGCCCAAGTAGGCATTGGCCGCCAAGACGGATCCGGAGCCCGATGTTGCCGCCGCAGCGGATGCGAACCCGAACTCGTCTGCGCGACCGACCAGGTCGTCGCCTTCCACATGGGCCACGTTGACCGTGACCCCTAGCCGCTCGGCGAGCGATCGCACCGCCGCCGCCAGGCTCGCCGGGTTGAGTCCGCCGGCATTGGTCACGATCCGAACCCCGCGCTCGAGCGCCAGGGTCAGGCAGTCCTCCAGTTGGGCGAGGAAGGTCTTGGCGTATCCCCGGTCCGGCGCTTTCGCCCGGTCGCGCGCGAGGATCAGCATGGTTAGTTCGGCGAGGTAGTCGCCGGTCAGATAATCCAGGTCACCGCCGGTGAGCATCTCCCGCATCGCGGACAGCCGGTCGCCGTAGAACCCCGAGCAGTTCCCCACGCGCACGGGATTCACGGCCACCCCGTCCTCCCATCGCCAACTACCGACCAACCGGTAGGTTAGTCACACCCTCCGGTTGCTAGTCAAGCTGTCCGCCGTTTTGGAGGCCGTCCGGCGCAGCGGCTATCCTGGGCCGTCCGGGAAAACGGTTGCCCACCGCGAGATCGGGGATCACGCGGCGCACTTGAGTACCACCCTTGAGTACCACCTATGTACCCCCGATAGAGGAGAGCACGACCATGGCTGTGCCCAAGCGCAGAATGTCGCGCGCGAACACCCGGAGCCGACGCGCGCAATGGAAGGCCAAGCGCCCCGAACTCGTGAGCGTGACCGTCGCCGGCCAGCAGCACAAAGTGCCCCGCCGACTTCTCAAGGCTGCCCGGTTGGGTCTGATCGACCTCGACCGACGCTGATTCTGCTGATTTTTCAGTCCGCTCCACTCCTTTCGGCGCGCCTCTCAGGTCCCTCTCAGGCGATGGGTTGAAACTGTGACGGTGCGTGTTCTTGTCGTCGACGACGATCGCGCGGTGCGTGAGTCACTGCGGCGATCGCTCTCTTTCAACGGGTACTCCGTCGAGTTGGCCCAGGACGGTGTGGAGGCACTCGACCACATCGCCCACGACCGGCCCGACGCGTTGGTGCTTGATGTGATGATGCCGCGGTTGGACGGCTTGGAGGTCTGCCGTCAGCTCCGCAGCACAGGCGACGACCTGCCGATCCTGGTTCTGACGGCGCGCGACTCGGTGTCCGAGCGGGTCGCCGGGCTGGACGCGGGGGCCGATGACTACCTGCCCAAGCCCTTCGCACTGGAAGAACTGCTCGCACGGATGCGTGCGCTGTTGCGCCGCACCGCGCCCGACGACCCCCACGAGTCGCCGGCGCTGTCCTTTGCGGACCTGACCCTTGACCCGGTGACGCGTGAGGTGGCCCGCGGTGAGCGTCAGATCAGCTTGACCCGCACCGAGTTCGCGCTGCTGGAGATGCTCATCGCGAACCCTCGGCGGGTTCTCACCCGTAGCCGAATCCTTGAAGAGGTGTGGGGATTCGACTTCCCCACCTCGGGTAATGCGCTCGAGGTGTACATCGGCTACCTACGCCGCAAGACCGAAGCCGAAGGAGAGCTGCGGCTGATCCACACTGTGCGCGGTGTGGGTTACGTGCTGCGCGAGACACCGCCCTGATGACCAACGCCCAACCGTCGTCCCCTACCGGGATTCCCGCTCAGGGGCATGCGCGGACGCCGGCGCGCAGTTCCCTCTCGCTGCGGTGGCGGGTCATGGTGCTCGCCATGTCGATGGTGGCGTTGGCCGTGGTGCTGATGGCCGTCGCCGTGTACGCCGTGGTCTCTCGTGCGCTCTACGACGACCTCGACAGCCAACTGCACTACCGGGCCCGACTGCTCATCGAGAGCGGGTCGTTGGCGGCCGATCCGGGAAAGGCGATCGAGGGCACCGCCTACTCCGATGTCAACGCCATGCTGGTGAACCCGGGGCGTGCCATCTACACCGCGAACCAGCAAGGTCAGACCCTTCCTCTCGGTGAGCCGGAGAAGCAGGTGCTTTCCGGTGATCTGATGATGTCGCTGCGCACCGCGAACCACCAGCGTGTGCTGGCCATCCACCTGAACAATGGCAGCTCTTTGCTGATCTCGAAGAGTCTGACGCCAACGGTCCTGGTGCTCAGACGCCTGGGCACCGTCCTGCTGATCGTGGGTGGGCTCGGTGTGGCGGTGGCCGCGATTGCCGGCGGGATGGTGGCGCGGGCCGGACTGCGGCCGGTGGCCAGGCTGACGGAGGCCGCCGAACGAGTGGCCCGCACCGACGACCTCAGGCCGATCCCGGTATTCGGCAGCGACGAGCTCGCCCGGCTGACCGAGGCGTTCAACATGATGCTTCGCGCCCTGGCCGAGTCTCGCGAGCGACAGGCAAGATTGGTCACCGACGCCGGGCACGAACTGCGCACCCCGCTGACCTCATTGCGCACCAACGTCGAACTGCTGATGGCGTCGATGGCCCCGGGAGCGCCGCGGCTCCCGGAAGAGGAAATGGCCGGGCTGCGCGCCGACGTGATCGCCCAGATCGAGGAACTGTCCACACTGGTCGGCGACCTGGTGGACCTGACTCGCGACGACGCCCGCGGAGTTGTCCACGAACCGGTCGACATGACCGATGTCGTCGATCGCTCCCTCGAACGGGTTCGCCGTCGCCGCAATGACATCGAGTTCGACGTGGACGTCGTCGGCTGGCAGGTCTACGGCGACGCCGCCGGGTTGTCGCGCGCAGTGCTCAACCTGCTCGACAACGCCGCCAAGTGGAGTCCGTCCGGCGGCCGGGTAGGACTCCGGCTCGCCCAGATCGACCCGGCGCACGCCGAACTGGTGGTGTCCGACCGGGGACCCGGAATCCCGCCTCAGGAGCGGGACCTGGTCTTCGAGCGGTTCTTCCGCTCGACGACCGCGCGGGCCATGCCCGGTTCCGGGCTGGGCCTGGCGATCGTCAAGCAGGTTGTGCTCAAACACGGTGGCGTCCTGCGGGTGAAGGACACCGTACCGGGAGGGCAACCGCCGGGGGCCTCGGTTCACGTCGTGCTGCCAGGACGCCCGTTGCCTGAGGCCGGGGACGCTGCTTCGGCTCCTCCGAATTCCGACAGGGCCGATCACGGAACGACAAATTCCATGACACGACCCCGTACCGACGCCTCTAATCCGATCGTCAGCGCCGACAATTAGGCGTCCGAGTAGGCGTGGTTCTGCAGGTATCAGCAACGAACTCTAAGTCGATTCTCAGCAGAAGCTGGCACGGTAGGGAACAACTCCGTCGTTGTCTTACCTGACAGCGTCGTGCCGGACAGAATCGTCCCAACTGACCAAGAACGTGATGACCGACAGGTTGAGAGGAAGAGCAACCAGCGACATGACGAACCACCGGAGCTACTCGCCACACCCCGAGCAGCCGCGCCGTGCGCCGGGTTCTGCCGAGCCCGCGACCACGGCATACCCCGGGCAGTATCGTCCAGGCTCGTACCAGCAGCCGCACCAACCGCAGTACGACTGGCGGTACGCCACGCAGGGGCAGTTCCGGGGGCAGTTCCGCCACCCGTACGACCCCTATCGCGTGGGTGGTCCGACCCCGCCGGCCGTTCCGCCGCCACCGCGGACCGGTGACGAGTCGCCGCGCCTCCGCGCCGGCGCCTTGGCCGCCGGCGCGGTAGCCGTCGCGATCGTTTCGGCTGGCATCGGCGGAGGTGTCGCGCTGCTTGCGCAATCCGACCACTCGGGGATGGGCGCCGCCAGCACCGGCCTCGCAGCGACCGTGCCGGCCGCGAGCATGCCCGCGGGCTCGGTCGAAGAAGTAGCGGCCAAAGTGGTGCCCAGCGTCGTCAAGCTGGAGACCGAGATGGGCCGGCAGTCCGAGGAGGGCTCAGGCATCATCCTCTCGTCCGATGGTCTGATCCTCACCAACAACCATGTGGTGGCCGCCGCCAAAGACGGACCGTCCGGCGTCGAAACCAAGGTGATCTTCGGTGACGGGAGTACCGCTACGTACACCGTGGTCGGTACCGATCCCGGCAGTGACATCGCCGTCGTCCGCGCCGAGGGGGTATCGGGGCTGACCCCGATCACCATGGGCTCCTCGAGTGACCTGCGGGTGGGTCAGGACGTGGTGGCAATCGGATCGCCGCTCGGCCTGGAAGGCACCGTCACCACCGGCATCATCAGTGCGCTGAACCGTCCGGTATCCGCCGCCGGTGACGCTCGCAACCAGAACACCGTGCTGGACGCGATCCAGACCGACGCCGCGATAAACCCCGGCAACTCCGGTGGTGCGCTGGTCAACATGAGCGGCGAGCTGGTGGGCGTCAACTCGGCGATCGCCACCATGGGCGGAGGTGCCGCGGACGCACAGAGCGGGTCGATCGGGCTGGGCTTTGCCATCCCGGTCGATCAGGCCAAGCGCATCGCTGACGAGCTCATCCGCACCGGAACAGCCTCGCGGGCGTCGCTGGGTGTGCAGGTGGGTAATGATGCGGGTGCCGACGGCGCCAAGATCGTCGAGGTCACCAGCGGCGGGGCGGCGGCGGCGGCCGGACTGCCCAGCGGTGTCTTGGTGACCAAGCTCGACGACCGGGTGATCAACAGCGCAGACGCGCTGGTCGCGGCCGTGCGCTCCAAGGCGCCCGGCGACAAGGTCACTCTGACCTATCTCGACGATTCCGGTAGGCCGCAGACGGTGGGCGTCACCCTCGGGAAAGCCCAGCAGTAATGACCTCGGTCGGTGCCGACACGACGACCGCCGGTGCGCCGGTGTCGGGCGTCGGATATACGGTTGCGGGCATGGAACAGCCAGGGGAATTGGTGGGCCGGGCGCTGGTGGTCGTCGTCGACGATCGCACCGCGCATGGTGATGAAGAGGATCACAGCGGTCCGTTGGTCACTGAGCTGCTGGGTGAGGCGGGTTTCGTCGTCGACGGGGTGATCGTGGTCTCCGCAGACGAGGTGGAGATTCGCAACGCCCTCAACATGGCGGTCATCGGCGGAGTCGACCTGGTGGTGTCGGTTGGCGGCACCGGCGTGACCCCTCGTGATGTCACTCCGGAAGCGACTCGAGACATCCTCGACCGCGAACTTCTGGGCATCGCGGAGGCGCTGCGCGCTTCGGCGCTTTCCGCCGGAATATCGGATGCCGGGCTCTCGCGTGGCCTCGCCGGAATCTCCGGTAGCACCCTGGTGGTGAACCTCGCCGGATCGCGAGCCGCGGTCCGGGACGGCATGGCCACGCTCAACCCTTTGGCCCTCCAGATCATCGGCCAGCTATCAAGCTTGGAGATCTAACCGTTAGTCCGGAGTCGACCACACGCCGATGCGTCGCGCCGCCGGTCTGCGACAGGCAAGTTGTGTTACATGCAGGTGAACGGGCTCGGGGCCGGAGCTGTGACGTTCGCCACAAGGGGGCGCAACCGTGACTGACCCCGACCGCCCGGACCGGGATTCAGTTAACAAGATCTTCGGCGATTGGTTGCCGGAGGTGTCGCCGGATGAACGTGACCCGAGTTCGCCGGACGACATCGACGATCACCACCGCTGGTTGCGGGACAATGTTCCGCCTCACCACGGTTAAAGCCCAGATCCTCGCGTGAACCTTTGAAACCGCCGGCGCCGACCCAGCGTGGCGTCTGACCACCAGCCCGGGCGGCGATTTCGACGAACTCACCCTTCTGGGCGGCGGGCATTGATGCCCGACCTGTACCAGCAAACGTTGCAGCGCACGTGACAGCTGATGCAGTTGTGAACCGCTCGCGTTGCCGGGCCACTTCCTCCCCGCTATGTTCCTCGTGTCAATGCGCAAGAGCCGCATGCACGGTGGATCTGCCGGTTCACCGCCGATTCGACTGGGGAGATGATGAAGGCAATCGGTCGGGTGCTGATTGCGGCGGTGGTGGCCGTCGCGGGGTTGTTCGTGGGTGCGGGTTCTGCGCAGGCGGGCCTG
>CAZEMS010000016.1:0-79024 GCA_964513475.1 uncultured Mycobacterium sp.
CCTGGCCCGCACCGCCAGAAGAATCGCCGTCAGAATCTGAACCCGTATCCGCAGAGGACTCAGCCGAGCTGTCCGGACCCGAAGAATCCGAACCCGGACCCGAAGAATCCGAGCTCGACGCACTCGAACCACCCGTAGACCCACCCGAACCCGTCGTATCAGCAAACGCCACCCCCGGCATCGACGCCACCGCAGCACCCACACCCAAAGCGACCGCCAACGCACCCACACGACCCACATAACCGGCAAAACCCGACTCAACCCCAGACAAACCTCGCCCACCACCACGAATCGGCAACACCCGCACACCCGAACGAACAGGCCGACTACGCTGACCTGCGCCTATCTCCGGCTGACCATCGGTGGCGGTTCGAGTTACGCTGTTCCAGCCCATGGCCGGGCCCCCTTCAAGAGATTCGCTAGCAACTACTAGCTGTTCATTGTTCAATGGATGACCACTGGCGAAGTGGTGTTTGGCAGACTTCGGTCGAACCGAAACGGTTCATGCCAACCCGTGGGCAACTGATCGGCCTTCGGCCGCCGGTCGTGCGCTTCGCAGCGTCACCGGTGACTTGCGGCGACCTCGCCCATCCCGGCCCGAAGGTCGATCCGAAAATTCTGCGCAAGCGGCTAGCAAATCAGAAGAGCACGCGTCCTATCCACGCAACGGACACGCGTTGTGACGATTGACAAGAAATCGTCCTGTCTGGCTGTCGACGTACAACCAGATCAGCGTGACCGGCGCCTGAATCTGTGCCTGGGCACAGCCGATACCCGCTCGCCACCACTCAGCGCAGCCGGTCGGCGGTTCGTGGCTTAGGGTGATTGCAGCGGTGTGCCGGGAAGTCTGGTCGGCAAGTTCAAGACCGCTACGACTGACGAAGGCCGACCTTGACCGCCAATCCCTTCCGACGATTCGCCCGCCGGGCCTTGTTCGACCGCGGCTCATGGGCGGAAGCGGACAGGATCGCCTCGATCCTGCGCAAGGAGACCGTCGGCGGCGCCGTTCTGCTGGTGGCTTCGGCGGTGGCCCTGATCTGGGCCAATTCGCCGTGGTCAGAGGTCTATTTCGGTCTGCGTGACCTCAAGGTGGGTGGGGAACCGTTCGGCCTGCACCTAAACCTGACACTGGGTACCTGGGCGGCCGACGGGCTGCTCGCGGTGTTCTTCTTCATCGTCGGCTTGGAGCTCAAACGTGAGTTCGTTGCCGGTGACCTGCGCGATCCGGGCCGCGCCGCCCTGCCGATCGCTGCGGCGGTCGGCGGGATGGTCGTCCCCGCTGCGATCTTTGTCGCGATAACCGCACACGTCGGCGACGGCGCGACGAAGGGATGGGCGATCCCCACCGCTACCGACATCGCTTTCGCGGTAGCCGTGCTCGCCGTCCTCTCCACGCACTTACCGTCGGCCCTACGGATATTTCTGCTGACGCTGGCGGTGGTAGACGATCTGCTGGCGATCACCGTGATCGCGGTGTTCTACTCCGAGAACATCGACCTGGTAGCGCTGTCGCTGGCGGTGGTGCCCCTGGCGCTGTTTGCAATCTGCGTGCAGCGGCGCATCCGGTCGTGGTGGCTGCTGGTCCCACTGGCGGTGGCCACCTGGGTGCTGATGCACGAGTCAGGAGTGCACGCCACGGTGGCGGGCGTGCTGTTGGGTTTCACGGTGCCGGTGCTGCGTAGCGAGGCCGCGGGCGGTCCCGGGGCCGGTCCGGGATTGGCCGAACACTTCGAACACCGGCTTCGCCCGCTGTCGGCCGGGATCGCGGTGCCGGTCTTCGCTTTCTTCGCGGCCGGGGTTGCACTCGGCGGTCTGAACGGCTTCTTCACCGCACTGGCCGATCCGATCGCGCTGGGCATCGTGGCCGGCCTGGTGGTGGGCAAGCCGGTGGGCATCTGGCTGACCACCCGCGTGCTGTCGGCGGTCACCCGGGCCAATCTGGACTCGGCGCTGCGCTGGATCGACGTGTTCGGGGTGGCGATGCTCGCGGGGATCGGGTTCACCGTGTCGCTGCTGATCGGCGATCTTGCCTACGGAGCCGGCACGACACGCGAAGATCACGTCAAGGTCGGCGTGCTCACCGGATCGCTGGCCGCCGCTGCTCTCGCGTCGGTAGTGTTGCGGCTGCGCAATCGGCAGTACCGCCGAATTCACGAGCAGGAAACCGAGGATCTGAATCATTCCGGTATTCCTGACATCTACGAGTCGCAGCAGGACTGAACCGCCGCCGCTGCGTAGACTGGCGTAATGCTCGAACAGATCCGCGGGCCCGCCGATCTGCAGCACCTCACTCAGGTGCAACTTGGCGAGTTGGCACAGGAAATTCGCCAGTTCCTCATCCACAAGGTCGCTGCAACGGGCGGGCACCTCGGCCCGAACCTCGGCGTCGTGGAACTCACGCTTGCCCTGCACCGCGTGTTCGACTCGCCCCACGACCCGATCGTCTTCGACACCGGCCACCAGGCCTACGTGCACAAGATGCTGACCGGACGCAGCCACGAATTCGACACCCTGCGCAAGAAGGGCGGCTTGTCGGGTTATCCGTCGCGCACCGAGAGCGACCACGACTGGGTGGAGTCCAGTCACGCCAGCGCCGCGCTGTCCTACGCCGACGGCCTGGCCAAGGCGTTCGAACTGACCGGGCACCGCAATCGGCACGTGGTGGCAGTTGTCGGCGACGGCGCGCTCACCGGCGGCATGTGCTGGGAGGCGTTGAACAACATCGCCGCCGCCCGGCGCCCGGTCGTGATCGTCGTCAATGACAACGGCCGCAGTTATGCACCGACGATCGGGGGACTGGCCGATCATCTTGCGGCGCTTCGGTTGCGCCCCGGCTACGAGAAGCTGCTGGAGAAGGGTCGCGACGCGTTGCGGGGCGTGCCGGTCATCGGCGAGCTGTGTTACCAGGGCATGCACAGCGTCAAGGCCGGCATCAAGGACGCGCTGGCTCCGCAGGTGATGTTCGCCGATCTCGGTCTCAAGTATGTCGGGCCTATCGACGGCCACGACGAGAGTGCGGTGGAAGCAGCACTGCGCCACGCGCGCGGTTTCAATGCGCCGGTCGTCGTGCACGTGGTGACGCGCAAAGGCATGGGCTACCCACCGGCCGAGGCCGACGAAGCCGAGCAGATGCACGCCTGTGGCGTCATCGACGTGGTGACCGGTCGATCCGCCCAGGCGGCAGCGCCAGGATGGACAGCGGTGTTCTCCCAAGCGTTGATCAAGTTCGGCGCCCAGCGCCGTGACATCGTCGCTATCACCGCGGCCATGCCCGGCCCGACCGGTTTGACCGCGTTCCGGCAACATTTCCCGGACCGGTTCTTCGACGTCGGGATCGCCGAGCAGCACGCGATGACCTCGGCGGCCGGCCTGGCCATGGGGGGCTTGCACCCGGTGGTGGCCATCTACTCGACGTTCCTCAACCGCGCTTTCGACCAGATGATCATGGATGTGGCGCTGCACAGGCTGCCGGTGACGATCGTGCTGGACCGCTCGGGCGTCACCGGTCCCGACGGTGCCAGCCACAACGGCATGTGGGACCTGTCGATCCTGGGTGTGGTGCCGGGGATGCGGGTGGCCGCACCGCGCGACGCGGCGCGACTGCGAGAGGAGCTCGGTGAGGCCCTCGAGGTCGATGACGGTCCCACTGCGATCCGGTTCCCCAAAGGCGATGTCGGGGAAGATATTCCGGCGCTGAAGCGGCGCGACGGAGTGGACCTGCTGGTGGTTCCCGAGGGCGACCTCGGAGAGGATGTGCTGTTGCTGGCGATCGGACCGTTCGCGTCGGTGGCGTTGACGGTCGCCGAGCGGCTACGCAATCAGGGCATCGGTGTGACGGTCGTCGACCCGCGCTGGGTGCTTCCGGTCCCTGATGCTGTGGTGGATCTGGCGCGGATGCACAAACTCGTGGTGACGTTGGAGGACAACGGCGTGCACGGCGGTGCGGGTTCAGCCGTGTCGGCGGCGTTGCGGCGCAACGAAATTGATGTGCCGTGCCGCGACCTGGCCCTGCCTCAGGAGTTCCTCGACCACGCGTCACGCGGTGAGGTGCTCGCCGAAGTCGGTCTGACCGATCGAAACATCGCCCGCCAGATCACCGGATGGGTGGCCGCGCTCGGCGCCCCGGTGATCGAGGACGCCATCCGCGAACGCCTCGAGTGAACTGAGGCGGACTCAGTCGACGGCCGCAAGTGCGCCTGCGAGTACCGGTACCACCAACTCGCGCTGCCAGTGGCGGGCCTGGGCCTCGCGGAGAAACTCGTCGATGGAAGCCGCAGGGTCAGCCGACGGTTGCCAGTCCCAACACAGCCGGCGGACCGAGTCCGGGGTCACCAGGTTCTCGGTGGGCACCTCGACACGCTCGGACAGTTCGGCCAGTGCGGCGCGAGCGGCCTCCAGTCGCACCGCGGCCTCCGGGTTGCGTCGGCTCCACTTGGGGGCCGGCGGCGGCCCGTTGGCGGGCTCCTTGGCCTCGGGCAGGTCATCGGTCTCGCGGGCCCTGGTCAACGCGTCGAGCCAGATCTGAGCGTTGCGCCGCTGGCGGGTGCCGCCGAAGACGGGTAGCTCGGTCAACTCGGCGACGGTCTTGGGGTCGGCGGTCGCCGCCGCGACTATCGCCGCGTCAGGGAGGATGCGCCCGGGCGCGATGTCGCGACGACGCGCGATCTGGTCCCGGGTTCGCCACAGTTCCCGAACCGCGGCCAATCGCCGCACATCGCGCACCTTGTGGATACCCGACGTGCGCCGCCAGCGGTCCCGCCGGGTCGGCGCGGCTTCGAAAGTCCGTAGGTGTTCGAATTCCTGTGCGGCCCAGGCGGTTTTGCCCTGCTGATCCAGCACCGCATCGATTGCATGACGCAGTTCCAGCAGAACCTCGACGTCCAGTGCCGCGTAGTTCAGCCAGTCCGGTGGCAGCGGCCGTTTGGACCAGTCAGCCGCACCGTGCCCTTTCATCAGCTGCCGGCCCAGGAGCCGCAGCACCATCGCCGCGAGGTTGACCCGGTCGTATCCGGCCAGCCGCCCGGCCAGTTCGGTGTCATACAGGGCCGGCGGCGTCATGCCGACCTCGGCCAGGCAGGGGAGGTCCTGGTCCGCGGCGTGCAGCACCCATTCTGCGGTGCCCAGTACCGCGGCGACGGGGGCCAGCGTCGTCCTTGGATCTCCGCCGTGGCTGACCGGGTCGATGAGAACGGTGCCGGCGCCGGCCCGCCGGATCTGCAGCAGGTACGCGCGGTTGGAGTAGCGGAACCCCGAAGCGCGCTCGGCGTCGATGGCGAACGGGCCGTGCCCGGAGTCCAGCAGGTCCGCTGCGGCCGCGATTTCGCTTGCGCTGACAGACAGTTCGGGTACGCCGTCGCCAGGCTCCAGCAGCGGATCGGCCTGCGGTTCGGTGTCGGCGTCAGTTGCCGCGTCGGTCTGGCCGGTGCTCATTCTCAGGCGCGGCTACGGGAAGTCAATTTGGTGACCCCGTCCGGCGGAAGTCCGGCGGCATGTTCGAGGACCTCGCAGAACGCTTCCACATGCGGGCCGAGTTCCAGGGAGGTGGCCGTCCACGACGCGCGCAGCTCCAGCTGGTGCGCACGTGGCGGGCCGGAGATGTCGCCGTAGCGCACCGAGGTGGTGGCCGTCACGGTGCCACCGAGCGCGGTGACCTCGTCGCCGCGGGCTTCCAGCGCATCGACCAGCCAACTCCACGCCACCTCGGGCAGCAGCGGGTCGACGGCCTCGCTGGAGTCCAGGTCGGCCTGGATGTAGGCGACCAGCCGCATGGTCCCGTCCCAGGCGTCGGCGCCCTCGGGGTCGTGCAGCAGGATCAGCCTGCCGAATGCGTCACCCTCGGAGCGTTCGGGAACGATAGCGGTTTCGGGGTGCCGGACCTCAGCACCCAGGGCGTAACTGAAGGGCGCCAGCCGTTGTGGCGGGCGGATCGGGCCGAGCTCGATCTCGGGCCGCACGGTGGTCGCATTCATCGCCGCCACCGCCGCCCGGAACTGGGCCGGTTCGGCAGAGGTCACACCAACCAACGCTAGTCGATCCTGGCGCAGGTGGCCGCAGGCGCGCCGTGGCAGCATGGGAACCGATGAATACCCGTCGTGAGCTGCCCGAGTCGCCGTATCTCGCCGCCGTGTCAGGCCGCATGCCGAACCGCACCCCGGTGTGGTTCATGCGCCAGGCCGGACGTTCGCTACCCGAGTATCGGGCGCTGCGGGCCCGACACAGCATGCTGGCCGCCTGCTTCGACCCGGAATTGGTTTGCGAGATCACGCTGCAGCCGGTGCGCCGACACGGCGTGGACGCCGCCATCCTGTTCTCCGACATCGTGGTGCCGTTGCGGGCCGCCGGTATCGACCTGGACATCGTGCCCGACGTCGGCCCGGTGATCGCGCATCCGGTTCGTACCGCCGCCGACGTCGGTGCGATGAAACCGCTGGAGCGCGAACAGGTTGCGCCCGTCGCCGAGGCGGTGTCGCTGCTGATCTCAGCGCTGGGGGAGGTGCCGCTGATCGGTTTCGCCGGAGCCCCGTTCACCCTGGCGTCCTACCTCGTCGAGGGCGGTCCGAGCCGCCACCACGAACGCACCAAGGCGATGATGTTCGGCGAGCCCGAGACCTGGCACGCTCTGATGACCGCGCTGACCGACCTGACCATCGGCTTTCTGCAGGCTCAGGTGGAGGCCGGAGTCGACGCGATCCAGCTCTTCGACTCCTGGGCCGGCACCCTGTCGCTGGCCGACTACCGCAACTATGTGCTGCCGCACAGCACCCGGGTGTTCTCGGCGCTGGCGCCCGCAGGCGTGCCGATGACTCACTTCGGGGTCGGCACCGCCGAGTTGTTGGGCGCGATGGCCGAAGCCGTGTCGGGGCACGGCGTGCCCGGCGTGGTCGGGGTGGACTGGCGCACCTCGCTCAGCGACGCCGCGACCCGGATGAAGCCGGGCATCGCACTGCAGGGAAACCTCGACCCGGTCGTGCTGCTGGCGGGCTGGCCGGTGGTGGAGCGGGCGGTGCGTGCCGTGGTCGCCGACGGTCGCTCTGCCGTCGCCTCCGGTGCGGCCGGTCATGTGTTCAACCTCGGGCACGGGGTGCTGCCCGCCACCGATCCCGGCATCGTCACCAGGGCGGTATCCCTGGTTCATTCGCTGTGACCGCCTCCTACTGCGTTGTCGGCGGAGGTATTTCAGGTCTGGTTGCCGCGTACCGATTGCGGGTCGCGGCCGGACCGCGGGCGTCCATAGTGCTGTTCGACCCCGCCGACCGGCTCGGCGGCGTGTTGCGCACCGAGTCGATCGGCGGGCAGCCGATGGACGTCGGCGCCGAGGCGTTCGTCGCTCGTCGCCCCGAGATGCCCGCGCTACTTGCCGAACTGGGCTTGGCCGCGCGCCAGATCAGTACCACGGGAGTGCGGCCGATGATCTACAGCCGGGGCCGGCTGCACCCGATGCCGGAGGGCACGTTGCAGGGCATCCCTGCGCACCCGTCAGCCCTCGCGGGACTGGTCGACGACGCGACGATCGCCCGGATGCGTGACGAGCCGACCCGGCCCTTCACCTGGCACTGCGGCGCCGACCCGACGGTGGCCGCGCTGGTCGGCGACCGATTCGGAGCGCAGGTGGTCAGCCGCTCCGTCGACCCACTGCTGACCGGCGTCTACGCCGGATCCGCCGACAGCATCGGGCTGCGCTCGGCGGCCCCCGCGCTGGCCGCCGCTCTGGACCGCGGGGCGCCCAGTCTGACCGACGCGGTACGCGAGGCGCTGCCGCCTGTGCGGCCGGGTTCGGTGTTCGGCGCCGTCGACGGCGGTTACACGGTGCTCGTCGACGAACTCATCCGGCGTGCGGGGTTGCGCTGGGTCCGGAGGGCAGTCAGGTGCGTCGAGCCCGGCTGGGAGATCCTCGACGAGGAGGGCGCTCGGTGGCACGCCGATGCGGTGGTGCTGGCCGTCCCGGCGCCCCAGGTGGGCCGGCTGATCGACGGCATCGCCCCGCGGGCGGCTGCGGCGGCGCGGCGTATCGAGGTCGCCTCGGCGGCGGTGGTCGCGCTGGCGCTGCCCGCCGGGACGTCGCTGCCCGACCAGTCCGGGGTATTGGTCGCCGGTGGAGAACGGTTGCACGCCAAGGCGATCACGCTGTCGTCACGCAAGTGGGGCCGGCGTGGGCAGGTCGAGTTGGTGCGGTTGTCCTACGGGCGGTTGAACGACGACGTGGCCCGCAGCGCCGCAGCCGAGGATCTGCTGTCATGGGCCGGCCAGGATCTCGCCACGGTGTTCGGCGTCGAGGTCGAGCCGGTCGATTCCCACGTCCAGCGCTGGATCGACGCGCTGCCGCAGTACGGACCGGGTCACGCCGAGCTGGTGGCCGAACTGCGGGCCGCTCTGCCGCCCACGCTTGCGGTTGCCGGCGGCTATCTGGACGGCATCGGGGTGCCCGCGTGCGTTGCGTCGGCGGCGCTCGCGGCCACCCGGATAGCTCAAGGCGTCCCGGCCACCGGACTGGCTCCGTAGGGCTGGCACGATAGGAGCCATGGCCAAGCTCGATTTCGACGAACTCAACGCCACCATCCGGTACCTGATGTTCTCGGTGTTCGCGGCGCGACCCGGCGTCCTCGGCCCGGACCGCGCCGGGCTCGTCGACGAGACCGCGACGTTTCTCAAGCAGCAGGAGGACAACGGCGTCGTCGTGCGCGGTCTCTACGATGTCGCGGGCATGCGGGCAGACGCCGACTTCATGATCTGGACCCACGCCGACACCGTCGAGGCGCTGCAGGCCACCTACAACGACTTCCGGCGCACCACCACGCTGGGCCGGGCCGCGACGCCGGTGTGGAGCAGCGTCGCACTGCACCGGCCCGCCGAGTTCAACAAGAGTCACATCCCGGCGTTCCTGGCCGGCGAACCGCCGGGCGCCTACATCTGCGTCTACCCGTTCGTCCGGTCCTTGGACTGGTACCTGCTGCCCGACGAGGAGCGCCGCCAGATGCTGGCCGAACACGGGATGGCCGCCCGCGGTTACAAGGACGTGCGGGCCAACACGGTTCCGGCCTTCGCGCTGGGGGACTACGAGTGGCTGCTGGCCTTCGAGGCGCCCGAGCTGCACCGCATCGTCGATCTGATGCGGGATCTGCGGGCCACCGACGCCCGGCGCCACGTTCGCGAGGAGACGCCGTTCTTCACCGGTCCGCGCATCGGGGTCGAGGAGCTCGTCACCAAGCTGCCCTGAGCACTTGCCGTGAGCGGGTGCCCTGCGCTCGCCCCGAGCGGGCGACCCGAGCGCTTGCCCGTCGCCGAGACTCAAACCGTTGCGGCGCTTTCCGGCGTGTCGGCTTCGCAGGTTAAGTGTCGCGGGCGGTCAACCCCCAGCTGGCGGTCAAGCCCCAGCGGGCAAGGGTTTCTCGCCCCGCATCCAGGGCTGGTCGATGCCGTCCTCGAGCCGGCCGTCGGCTTTGGCGTCCAAATACCGGAAGTACAGCACCGCGAAGACCACCACCAGCATCAGTGACCAGCCGTAGGTGATCTTCATGTACTCCAGGAAGCGCCCGGTGGTGGGCCAGTGTCCGAGCAGCCAGTAATCCATCGTCATGAAGCCGTAGATGGCCGCCCACGCCACCCAGTTACGCAGAACCGAGTTCGGCAGCACCACCGTCATCAAGAACGGGAACAGCATCATCGAGTAGTACCCCTGGCCCAGCGACAGCACCAGGAACGACGCGATCAGCAGCACGCCCGACGACGTCAGCATCCAGAACAGCGGATCGCGGGTGCGGTAGTACCGGTACAGCAGTACCAGACTGCCGATAGCAAGCAACAGGAACACGATGCGCAGCAACAGGATCAGCCACATCGGCAGTCCGTAGTAGACGCCGTTGCCCAAAATCGAACTGTTGAAGTAATCACGGGTGCCCAGGATGTAGGGCACGGTGCGGGTGATGAAGTTCATCGGATCGTTGACCAGCGGCCAGGCCACCAGGTTGAACGCCAACGGGACGCCGATCGCGGCCACGATCGCGCGCCACTGCCGGTTCAGCAGCGGCAGCAGAAGCAGCGGGGCCAGCGACGGCTTGATCACCAGGGTCAGCCCGATCGCCACCCCCGCCCACCACTGGTGGCCGACTTTGCCGTCGAGCAACCACCGGAAGAACAGCACCTGGGCCAGCAACATGCAGCCGTTGATGTTGGTGAACACCAATGTGTTCGTCACCGATTCGGTGCAGAACATCGCCAACAGCAGCGCCGGCGCGGCCACCGAGGTCAGGGTGTAGTTGAACAGCCGCAACAGCAGATAGGCGGCCACGATGATGGCGACGGTGTTGAAGAAGATGTACCAGTAGCGCGCCGCATCCACTGGCAGATACCCGAACGGGGCCAGCAGCAGCGTTCCGCCGGGCGGGTAGAGGTAGTGCGGGTCGACATAGCTGAAGTTCTCGTCGTAGATGTCCAGGCCCAGTTTGAAGTTGACCACAGCGCGGTAGACCGGGCCGAAGTCGTCGGTGATGTAGCCATTGGTGCCCAGGACGTAGCTGCGGTGGATGATCGACAGGATCGCCAGCGGCCACAGCGCCGAGCGCAGGATGGTCGCCGCGCCGGGTGCGGTGGTCCGGGGCCGGAAGGCATTCAGCAGGACGCTGGTCAAGCCGGTTGCGGGGGAGTCTGGTGCCGACACGATGCGCACCGTACACCGAGCGGCCCGTCAGAGGGCGTCAGGCGGGGCAGAAGATGTCGGTCTGGGGCAGGTCGCCGCTGTCGACGTAAGCTATCACCGGCGGCAGCGCACACGGCGAGTAGATGCTGGCGCCGTGCCCCACGCCCTGCCACATGACGCGCTTGCTGTTGGTACCCGCGTTGATGATCGTGGCGGCCACGGCGGCTACTCCCTCGTTGCCGACGATCGGGTCGTTCTGCACGCCCAGCAACAGCACCGGAACCTGTAGGTCGGCTGGTTCTTTGGGGGCCTGCCCACTGGGCCAGTTCAAGCATTTGACGAGGTCGAGCGCCTCGACGCTGCCGAACTGCTGATAGATGTCGTCCCATGCGACGACCAGTTCACGGACCCGGTCGGGCGTCGGCCGGTTCAGTGCGTCGCTGCAGGAGTTGACGAACTGGCCGTCGGTGTTGCGCAGCGACTCGGCCTGGTTGATGAGGTTGGTGACCGGGTTGGCGTCACCGCCGCGCGCCGCGTCCAGCACCGCGGCGAGGCTGTTTGTGGCGGCGACCCGGTCGCCGCGGGGGAAGGCCAACGCCGTCGAGATGGCGTCGGCGAGGTCGGAAACCGCCGCCCCGCCCGGTCCGCGTCCATCTCGGGCCGCCGACAGCAGGGCGTCGACGGCGGCTTTCGGGTCGGGGCCCAGCGGGCAGTTCGTCGCCGCGCACTGGGTCGCGAACGCATCGAGGGCCGCCTGTTGGCCCTGGACCCGCTGTTCTGCTGCCGCTTCGGCGCCGATGGCCAGCGGTAGCGGAGAGTCGAGGACCAGCCGTGACACCTTGTCCGGATGCGAGCCGGAGTAAGCCAGTGCCACCTGGGCGCCGTTGCCGATGCCCAGCAGGGCCAGGCCGGGTACGTCCCAGAGGCTGCGCAGTCGCTCGATGTCCTCGGCGGCGCGGGCGTTGTCGTAGGCCGAATCGCCCGGGGCGATGGTGTCGGTGCAGCTGGTGGTCGCGGTGACGGTCACCGCAGCCAGGTTGGCGACCTGGTCGTCGCCGGCCTGGAACTGGGCCTGTTCCTGCATCTCCTGGCGGTCATAGAGGTCGCGGCAGTTCAGCGCACCGGACATCCCGATGCCGCGCCGATCAACCGTCACGATCGGTCGGCTGGCGAGCACATCGGCGCCGGCCCGTGACAGCCACACCGGCAGCTGCACTGAGGATGGCAGATCGGTGCCCGTCGTCATCACCAGCGGCCCGGCGTCGTCGGGTGTCTGAACCGAGCGGGCCCGCACCACGCCGATGCTGACCGTTCCGGTCGCGCCGCTGATCGGGTCCAGGTCGGCATCGTAGGTGGCGCAGTCCAGCTCCACCCCGGGCAACGGCTGCACGGCGGCGTCGCGGAACACCCCTGCGGTGCAGTCGCTCCAGGACAGGTCGTTCTTGGGTGCCTCGATGGGCGGCGGCCCTTCCGGCGTCTCCGTGGTTGGTGGCTTGCCCTGTGGGTTGGCGCCGGAGTCGGTCGCGTAGCGCGGATTGGCCGCCAGCCCGGGGGTGCAGCCGGCCAGCACCGTCGAGGCCGCGACGGCAGAGCAGGCCAGCGCCCGGACCAGGTGACGACGTTCTTGTCGATGCCCACGCATGGCCACCACAGTAACCACCACGCGAGCGATGGCGGTTCGGTCAGCCCTCGACGTAGCGGGTGTGCTTGACGTACCGGGTGTAGAGGTAGCCCTGCTCGTCGGAGAGCAGGTGGGTGCGCCGCATCGGCACGTGTACCTGTTCGGGCCCGGCGGCGATGCGTCGCGCGTTGCCCCCGACCAGGATCGGCGCGATGGTCAGGCAGAGCTCGTCGAGCAGGCCGTGTTCGATCAGCAGGCTCAGGAAGTGCGGGCCGCCCTCGGTGAGCACCTTGAGCAGTCCGCGATCAGCGAGCACCCTCAGCGCGGCGGCCGGGTCGACGCTGCCGGGGTCGGACGTGGAGGCATCGATCACCTCGATGGCCGCCCCGAGGCGGCTGCAGGTCGCATTGAAGCTGTGTGTGCAGGTCAGGACCAGCGGCGGCACTGTGGTGCGGGTGAACAGCTTGGCGCTGCGATCGAGATCACCGGAGCGGGTGACGACGGCGATCTGTGGCACCTCGGTCTGTCCGCGACTCGCCCGCAGCTGGCGTTGCGCGACGCTGAGCTGCGCACCGGAGTAATCCTCGATGCGCACCGTGGCGGCTCCGACGAGAATGACGTCGGCCGCGCTTCGCATCAATCCGAACAGCGCGCGGTCACCGGCTCCGGCCAGCCCGCCGGCCTTGCCTTCGTCGGTGGCTCCGCCGTCGAGGCTGGCGATCATGTTGGCCCGAACCCAGCAGGTTTGCAGCTGCTCGGGGTAGGCGTAGAAGGCGGCCAGCCTCTCATCGGATGCCATGCCGAGCGGGTCACCGACCGGACCCAGCACCGTGAGCTCTTCATCGGCTGGGGCATTGGCTGGGGCATCGGGCATGGCTCGATTGCAGCACGTCGCTACGCTTCCTTCATGCACGGGTCCAGCGGCGTGGCACATCTGGTCGATCGGCAGCCGTCGGTAACCCCGGAGCGGTTGATCGCTCAGCTGATCCCACCGCCGACCTTCGCCGACGTCGGATTCGACACCTACCGTCCCGATCCCGCTGAGCCGTCACAGGCTGCTGCGGTGCAGGAGTGTGTCCAGTTCTGCGACCAGGCGCAGGTGGCCAGGGAGGGCAAGAGGAAACTCTTTGGCAAGCGCGAGACATTGCCCGGGGTGGGGCTGTATCTCGACGGCGGGTTCGGGGTGGGTAAGACTCATCTGCTGGCCTCGTCGTACTACCGGGTGCCCGGTCCGAAGGCGTTCGCGACGTTCGGCGAGATGACCCAGCTCGCCGGGGTGTTCGGCTTCATGGAATGCATCGACCTGCTGGCCGACTACGTACTGGTGTGCATCGACGAGTTCGAACTCGACGATCCAGGCAACACCACGTTGATCTCGCGGCTGTTGTCGCAGTTGGTCGAGCGGGGGGTGTCGGTGGCGGCGACGTCGAACACCCTGCCCGAGCAGCTGGGAGTCGGCCGATTCGCCGCCCAGGATTTCCTGCGCGAGATCCACACGCTGGCAGAGATTTTCACCACCGTACGTATAGAGGGACCCGACTACCGGCACCGCGATCTGCCGGCTGCGCCGGAGCCGCTCACCGACGAGCAGGTCATCGAGCGGGCGGCCAAGGAGCCGGGCGCCACGCTGGATGACTTCGACGCGCTGTGCGCGCATCTGGCGACCATGCACCCGTCGCGCTATCTGACCTTGATCGAGGGGGTGACAGCGGTGTTCATCACCGATGTTCACCCGATCGAGGATCAGAACGTGGCGCTGCGTCTGGTGTCGCTGACCGACCGGCTCTACGACGCCGGCATCCCGGTGGTGGCGTCGGGGAGCAAGCTCGACACCGTCTTCAGCGAGGAGATGCTCGCCGGAGGGTTCCGCAAGAAGTACCTACGTGCGACGTCGCGGTTGCTGGCTCTCACCGCCGAGGGCAACCGCTACAGCAGTCGTACCATCACGTAGTCGCTTTCGACGGTCGTCCCGAGCCGGAAACTCTTGGTGCCGACGACCGTGAAACCGTTCTTGCCGTAGAAGCGTTGTGCGCGTTGGTTTTCCCGGTTGACACCCAACCAGACGCAGGCGGCGCCCCGGTCCCGGGCACGATGTAGGGCGGCGTGCATCAACGCCGCGGAGATGCCCGCACCGTGGCGGTCGGGCAGCACGTACATCTTGGACAGCTCGACCGCCGGGCGCGGTGTGACGGCCCGCCGGACGTCGTCATCGCCGATCTCGGCGCCGATCAGCATCACGTAGCCGAGGATGCGCTCCTCGTCGCGTGCGGTGAGCACGACCCGCGTCGCGTCGGCGAGATAGCGACGGAAGCTGTCCTCGGAGAGGTGCTCGTCGATGAAGGCGACGATGTCCGGTGGTGCCGAACCAGGGGGACAGGCAAGCGGGAAAGTCTGCCGCGCAACGCTGGCGAGTTCGGCTAGATCGGCTTCGGAGGGCGCGCTGACCCGAATCCGCTGGCCGGCTAGAGGTTCCACTGTGCGAGGTGGTAACCGGTGACTCGGTCGATCAACACCACATTGGTCACCAAGTCGCGGTAGCAGTCCCACCAGACGCCGCCGCTGACCGTGGAACCCGGAGGTGCGTTCTGCAGCGCATTCCGCAGTTGGTCAGGGGCGTCGTTGTTGCGTGCTTCGTAGGAGTCGCCGGTCGGAGTCACGCCGTGGAAGGAGAACACCACGCTGAGCATGTAGGGGTTGGGCGCCTTGATCGTGTGCACGGTCACGTTGGCGCGGTAGACCTGTTGGCGGGGCGGCCGAGGGGGATTGCCGAACCCCGGTGGGATGGGTGCGGGCACCACGTCGTGCACGGTGACGTCCGCAGCGAAGGTCTTGAACTCCACGCGCAGCGTCTCGCCGATACGTCCGATCGGGGTGTCGGCCGCGGAACCGGGCGCCGCCACGGCCGATGCGAGCGCCAGCATCCCGGACATCAGAAGTGCCAGCCAGCGACGTTTCCCGCCCAGCAGGTAGTTGCCCATGGTCGCCTTCCTCGTCTGTTTCGCATGATGACACACTGCCGGGCGCACCACAGCGGTCTGGCGTGAACCGGCGCCTGACCCGTGTAGACCTCACCTCGAGGGGTGTGGCGTCGTTCGCGGTGCGGCGATCACGCCTTGGTCAGGGTGAACTGAGTGACTTCACTGCCTCGGTTGAAGAGCCCGAACATCCGGTTCGGACCGCAGGTAGCGGTCGTAGACCCCTTCGGAAGTGATGGTGATCGCGTCCGCGCGCTGGGCCTCGAGCGCGGCCGCCCACGTGCTGCTGACCTCAATGATCAGGTGATACGCGCCCGGTCCACCCTGGTGTCAGCCAATGGGTGGGGCTGCTGGGACAACGGGTGGACCGCCGCCTGCGGTGATGACCGGTGCGCCGGGAGGTGCTGGTGCGACGGCGACTTGGGGTGGTCCTCCTCCGGCTGGGATGACTAGGTCGCCAGGCTGGAATCCCCCTGCGCCCGGTGCGGCCGGCGGGGCGCCCGGTGCGGCCGGCGGGGTGTCTGGGTAGCCGATGCCGCCGCCGCCGGTTTGGGCTTGCAGGCATCCCAAAGACCCTGCGTCCCAATCGCATGGCCCCACGCCGGACTGGTATTGCAGGCACGCCTGTGACCCTGCGTCCCAATCGCACGGGTCTTGGGCGATGGTCGTTGGTGCTACTCCAATGCCGATCACCGGCAGCGCGGCAATTGTGAGGATGGGCGCCCAGCGGCGCACCTGGTGACGGCTGATGTTCATTGCCGAATGTTATGCGCTCTGAACTGGTCAAGGACGGGTTTTGCAGGATGCCGGTTGGTGCCGAGCGAGTGCGCGCGACGAGGCGACTTAGCGCCCAACTTGCTCGACGCGGGTTCAAGAAGCGGTCGAGCGCTCCGGGGTTCAGGGTATGGGGCTGCCGGGCATGCCGGGTGGAAGGTCGTGGAGCGGGCCTGGGAGCGTGCCGGGGGGCCCATCGCCATCGGGGTTCGGATCGGAAATTGGACCGTACATGCTGTCCGGCGACGCGCACGTCTCATTGCCCGGGTTCGCAGGATCGGTGGTGCAGGGAACGGGCTGAGCCAGGGCGGTCGGAGCGCCGAGGACGGCCGCCGCTGTGAGGACGCCGCCGGCGACGAGGTGTCGGATTCGGGTGGTCTTCATCCCTAAATGGTAGGCGCATTTTCACGAGTGCCGAATCCATTTGGCACGTATCTGGCACGGCGTAGATTCTGCGGCGGTGAAACCGCCTCTGAACTGAGCAGATGATGGTGCGCGATACTGGGATTGAACCAGTGACCTCTTCCGTGTCAGGGAAGCGCTCTCCCGCTGAGCTAATCGCGCCGGGACGCACTCTGAGGTGGAGACGGGAATCGAACCCGTGTGCACGGCTTTGCAGGCCGTTGCCTCACCACTCGGCCACTCCACCGCTGGGGTTGATGCCACTGCACCTTCGAGCGGATGACGGGATTCGAACCCGCGACCCTCACCTTGGCAAGGTGATGCGCTACCAACTGCGCTACATCCGCTTGCCACGGACGACACAGTCGCCCGTCGCGAAGGACGACGATAGTCCACCCGGGGTCGGTGGCACAAATCTCAAATGACCCGCGCGTGCCGTCGCTTGTGGTGAGGTCAGGCGGGGTGCCATCGAGTAGCGTGAATGCGGTCGGCAGGGGCCGACCATGCTAGTCTTCGACGTCGTCCGGCGCTCGATCCCCGTATCGATGCGGCCCCACCCGGTCTCGTAGCTCAGTGGGAGAGCGTCCGCCTCACACGCGGAAGGTCGCTGGTTCGAAACCAGCCGGGACCACTAGGTCAAAGTGTTATTTGACTGTTGTGCACAACATCCGCACAACTACGACGTGGACTGCCGGCGGCAACGAGGCTCGCATGTTCTTCGTGTCCTGGCCCAATTTGACACCTAGCGCAATCAGACTGACTGGCAGTGGCGCGTCTCCTCGCCACTGCCACGACGAATGATGACCAGCGAATCGTGGGGGAGAACCGATGCTCGAAGCTTTTTTATTGAAGGTGCTCATCTCTTCACCTAGTGACACCGCTGAAGAGGTAGATGCCGTCAAAGCGTCGTTGCATGGCTGGAATGGTGACCGGTCAGAGGCGGCGCGGGTGGTTTGCTGCCTCGACACTGGAAGTCCGACGCCGTGCCACGAGTCGGTGCTGGCAGTGGCCAGGGAGTGATCAACGACCAACTGGTCGAGGCCGCCGACATTGTTATTGCGCTGATCGACAGCCGACTCGGCCAGGCCACCGCCGACGCGGTCGCTGGCACTGCGGCGGAAATCCAGGATGCGACCAGTGCGGGCAAGCATGTCCACGTCTGGTTCTCGAACGAACCCGTCAGTCGTGATGCGGACCTCAATCAACTCGCAGCACTCAAGAACTTCCGGGTCGACCTGGAACGGCAGGGGCTTCTCGGTGAGTACGACAATCCGCCTGACTTGGCCTATAAGGTGTGAAGTGCCATTGAGGGTGATATTGCGATGATGAAACTCAGCGGTCGTACGTTTTCGCCGAGCCTGGTCGAGCATGCGCGCCCCCGGGCACGGCGGCGAGGCGATGACCTTGTGGTTGAAAACAAAAGCAGCAACGTTACTGCCGAACAGTTCCGATTCGATGTCGCTGGCGTTCGGCCCGCAATATTCGGCGATATGGGTGGTGACGACCCACCTGTCGCGTTGCACTATGACGGTGTGCCCGTAGATCTGTTGCCAGACTCTGAATTGCACTGGAACATGATGGTGTTTGGGCAAAGTCCACCCCAACTACGAATGAGAATGCATTGGCTGGAGGGCGGCAAGGTTCAGGAAGGGACTCAGACCATTTCGCTGTGAATTACTTTCGTGTATCTGCGTTCCCCGGAGGGCTATGACAGAGGAGTTCACGCCTAAGCGGCGGTTACCCGAAGACCGTGAGTTTCGTGCGGTCTGGATCAGTTGTTGTATCGGTGCGGCGGTGTTCATTGTCGCGTTTATCGCCATCACGCTTGTGGTCGCGGTTAGGGACTCCGGGCTGCTCACTTCGGACTGGTACGGGGCGTGGGGCACGTGGGCCGGCGGGGCAGCAACTGCAGCGGCATTCCTAATTGCCGCGTTCAGTCTCCGGGTATCCAGTGCCCACGCTCACGCCGACCGTGCAGAGGCTGCTCAGGTCAGGCAGAACAACGACATGGCGCAGGCACGGCTCCTGGTGATTTACAAAGTTGAAATGCCAGGCGGCATAAGCTCGTTGGCGACATTCAGGATAGAAAATCGAAGTAAGGATGTATTCTTCGACGTCTCAGTGCCTTTCGTAGATTCTCCGTACGGTCCCGATGGAAATTACGAGCGAAGGACACACGATCTTGTCGAGTCTGAGGACAGACTGCATGAGTTCATGCCCATCGCCGAGCTCTTGACGGCGTATCGAAATCAGAATGAGCACGAGGCGTGGTTCACGCTAGTCACGGTACACACGTCGGACTGGCGTGGGATCAAGTTTGCCGTCGAGTACACGGACTCTGGCGGCCGACGGTGGCGGCAACACCTGGGTGGCGGGATCGAGCCGATCTACACGGCTGAAGCGATTCCCATCCGAGAAGCGGACAGGTTCCAGCCCCCCCAGCAAATAAGGCGTATGACCAATGTCGAAGCATGGCGAGCAGGCGCTGCGTTTTCCCGTAGCCGACCGCCGCTTGAAGATCCAGAGGAACTTCTCGAAGTTCTTGGTGTGGCAGCCGTTGCCAGTTGGCGACGTATCGAACTAGTAGAGGATCCTGTTGTCGGGAGGGTTGACGATACCTCGGGTGAGGTCGAGGTACAGGTGGCATTTTCACCCGCCGGTCCACCGTTTTGGGAGAATCACTTCCGCGAGAAGCTTGCCGAGTATGGCTTTCGCATCACCAATGGCCGTTCAGATAGTCAGGGTGAAAAACAGACCTTGCGATGCCCGAAAGAACTGTCGGAGCGGGTCGGCGGGCTACTAGCCGAGGCGATCGAACACGCGAACTCTCATTTCGAGGAGCACGAGCTGGCCGCAGCCAGACGAGCCCTGGATGGAAGACGGCGGGGCGGGTAGATCGACCCTGTAGGACAAGTCAGACATCGGGCCAGCGCTGGTGTGTTCGTTGGACTCTCAATGTTCCTCGAAGCCTGACTGATCGAATTTCAATGTTCTTGCGTTCTCGGATACGGTACGAATCCTGCTTTCGTCGAAACCGTTTGCGTCAACGGCCTCGATCTCTATCTTCACGACAAGGTTTGTTCTTTTGTCGCGTAAGTTGGCGAGCACCTCGTCGGCGATGTTCTTGAAATCCATAGCGATCCGGTCGGAATTCAAGGTTTTGACGCCATAGAACCGGGTGAACGCGATGTCGACTTGTCCGGTTTTAGAAATGGGTACTGGTCCGGGATCGGGGCCCGGAGGAGGTCCTGGTTGAGGTTCCGGTGTCACCTCGTGCTCGCGTTTGTGGAGCGCGACGTCGGGGCGCACCAGCAGCAGTGAGTCCGCGGGTGCAGGTGCTGAGCTGTTGTCTCCTGGAATCCACAGCCCGACGTACCGTCCAGTCGCAGTGTCAATGCCGGTTGCTACGGCGAAGGCGTCGGTCTCCCAGATCATTGGGAGGTCGAGAATCCCTTGCTCCAATACAGTCCGATCACGTAGGCGTGGCATATAGGGGTACTGGCAGTAGAGCCCCCACAAGGCCCCCAGGGTGACATGACCGTCCTTCCAGATCTGCGGAACTTTGTTGATGGCCAGTCTGATGTTGACTGCTGCCTGCCGGGTACACAGATCACCGTCGCTACCTAGGCGTCGAGAAACCCTTTCGGCCAGCGACTCTGATTGGCCTTCAACCTTTGTTTCGCGCACGATGAACGGTGCGCTGGCATCGGGTTGTGACGGGACAAGGGCCCAAGTGAAGCTCTGCAGCAGTCGTGACGTCACGGTCTGATCAGCCTGCGCTTGGCGCTGCGAAGCCTGGTTCTTCTGGTTTTGGGTCAGGTCCAGGTCGGCTTCGTTGGCCAGGACATGGGTCCATCCGAGGTAGTCACGGGCGGAGCTGTCGAGTTCGGCAAGTCGTGCTTCGTCTGCGGCCAGGTAAACGAGCATGTTGCGGTTGATGCGGCTAGCGGTGCCGCGCTGTTCGGTGGCTTTTTGTGCGAACACCTTTGCAGCAGAATCGGTGCCGCGTTTATGGGCATCCTTGGGGTGCAGGATCACCAGTCGGGCTTCGTCGGTATCGGGAATATCTGCATTGGATTCGGGACAGACATGAACACCGGCGAAGTCTGCGCGGGTCCGACCCTGGGTCTGCAATCGCCGAACGATCTCGGCCCACACGTCTTCCTTGTGGAGACGTTCGGCTTGATCCTTGGCTGCGCGAGTGATGTTGGCCTGCAGGTCATACCAGTACTTACCCGACCCGGAGTAGAAGTAGGTAGCACGGTCGCCGAGCTGGGTCAAAGCGGCGTGGAAGTTGCCCGGGACATCACCGGGAATGGCGGTGCCCAGGAACACGCGTTGGGTTTCTAACCCTTTCTGCGAGGAGCCGATGGTGGGTACCGCGCCAAAGAACACGGTCCTAGCGAGCCGTTTGGTTAGGGACCGCTGCCCGAATAGGGGCTTTTCCTTATCGATGCGTACCGGTTCGGCATTGGGGCCGTCGACATCAGCGTCAATGATCGCTTTCCAGGAGTCCTGCAGGTATTGGGTGAGTTCAGAGTTCACATTGGCCGTGGCCAGTGGGATAGAGCCGGGCATGATCAGCGGAGAGGCGTCAGCCCCGGCCCACAAGGCGTGGATGACGGTACTCATCAACCGCAGGACCCCGCGGGTGCGTTGGAAGCGTTCCAGCGAGGACCATTCTTCGTAGAGTCGGTCGAACAGTTCGGGGTGGATCGGGTAGGTACGTTTGATCCGGTCTTCGTATGCGGGGTCGCGGGATTCGCGGGGGAAGTCATCGGTGTACTTGCGGTACATCTCGACGTAGGCCCGCGCTGTAGCACCGATAGATGCCAGCGCCGTCGCGTCGGGCTGTTGGAAGAGTCGCTGTTTGACGATCTGGTAGGCCTCCGCCGACGATGCCGGTCGCCACTGGTCGGCGACACGCCGCACGACATTCTGCAGCCTCTTGAGGGCTTCGAGGCCGTGGATTCCGCCGACCTCTTCGGCATTTCCAGCTACGGCGTCGCCGTCGTGGCCGCTTTCTGATGCAGGAATCGAAATCACCAGCAGCACACCCGACGTGCCTTTCGCGGCCTCGGTCAACGACTGCGCGAAGGTGAACTGGTCATCGAAGGTTCCGCCGGCCAAGTCACTGCGCCCGACCAGGGACCTGGCATAGGCGACCCATTCGTCGATCAATATGACCGCCGGAGAGTGCTTGGCCAACAGCTCGTGTAGTGCTTTTCCCGGATGGGTGCGGTCGGTGTCGGCACTCTTCACTAGTGCGTAGGCCTCGGGGCCGCCGAGTTGCCAGGCCAGCTCGCCCCAGATCGTATTGACGCGAGTGCCGTCGTCCTTTTGGACTCCCGATGGGCTGAGGTGATTGCCCACGATGGCCACCCGGTTGATCGCAGCGCTTATGTAGCCGTTGGCGGCCAGCAACTCCTGGGTGTGTTGGGGAAACGCGCCGACCGGAAGACCGGCAGCGACATGCCAGAGCGCGAGCATGGAGTGGGTCTTGCCGCCGCCGAAATTAGTTTGCAGATTGATCACCGGTGCAGCGTTGTCGTCTCCTGCGAGGCGGCGCACCGCCCGGCTAATAAGGTCGCTAAGCCCTTCGGTGAGATAGGTGCGTTGGAAGAACTCTACGGGATCTGCGTAGCCGGAGTCTTGTTCTCCACCGAAGGCGACTTTGTAGAGGTCGGCGGCGAACTCCGATGCCGCGAAGTTGCCCGTTGCGACGTCATCGTGGGGGCGTAGCACTTGCCGCCAGGGCTGGAGGCCACTAGCCTCCGGGTTGTCAACGACAGCTTTGAGAACTTTCTTGTCGTCCTTGTCTGCGGTGACTCGGCGCAGATTCAGCCGGATTCCTTGCACCTCGTCTGCTTCCGGGCTGGCGCCGATCAGCCGCAGGAGCCGCTCTCCGGTGTCCAACGCCCGATAGGCGTCGTCGTCGGAAAATGACCCGTTGTGCGCCCATTTATTTCTGTCCTCGCGAAGTTCGATGGCGAAAGATTCGCCAGCCCGTCCGAGGGCTTCGTTGAAGGGATACCAGCCCTTCTTGAATCCGCCGGTGATGTTGCTTTCGGTCAGCATCCGCAGCTGGACTTGCGGATCGTGCGGATCGTAGGTCTTACCAGTGGGCGCGAAGTTCTTGGAGTCTTTGGTCTGCACGAGTTTGGGCCACGAGGCCCCAACAGCCGCATCGCCTTGTCCGATTACCGATGAGATGAAGTCATCGACCACCGGTGACATGATCTGGAACATCCGGTCGATGCGGTCACGGTTACTCAGCGCCATGTCAGTCGTCCTCTTCGTCGAAGTCGAATGAGTCCTGCGTGGTTATCAGATTCTCCGAACGTGCGGCGTCGAGTATCTCGGGCCAACTCGTCACCAGGCTGTTGAAGCTGAGCGCGTCCTTGGTCCATCCATTGGCCTCGGCGACCCGAAACAGCAAATGCGCGAGTTCCTTCAGCAGATCAGCGTCTGCGGCACCGTCGGTTCGGCTCAACGCAGCCCGTAGGAACTCGCCAGCCGGCGCAATGCCGTCCCTCTCTAGCACCTTGATCAGGTGGTGGAGCACCTCCCAGTTGCTGGCGTGTGCATCCTCAACGACGTCGTACTCCCATGACAGCTCGGCCGGGCTGATCAGCTGCACGTTGCCCGCGCGACTCGTCAGGATCTCGTCCCTGCTCATCGTTTCTACACTTGTGTTGCGTGCACGGGCGAGATTGTCGGCGTCGCCAAAAGGGCCGACGCCGTAGCCGTGCTGGCGGTACCAGGCTATTGCGAACCGCGAAGTTGCGTCGAAGTCACCTTCCTGCTCGTTCAACACCTCATCAAGCACCTCGTTCACCCTGGCGAGAGCAGCGCGAACGGTCATCTTCCTGCCGTCAGCTTCAAGTACGGCGTCGTATCTGCTGAATACAGCCATGCCGGGTCCGATCGCTGCTTGGGGCAGATCTACCGGCGCCACCGCACCTTGCTGCATTCTTCTTAGCGCTATCGGAAGCTCCGTTTGCAGCGCCATGATGAACCCGCGTCGGTCGATCGATGTACCCGTCGAGGTACGAGGTCGCAATGACAGGACAATCGATGAGGCGAGCGCGTTGGTCTTCAAGCTCAGCATGCGCCCGGTTCGCTCACTACGCATCGGCCACGTCGAGGTGATCTCCCAACCTTCCTGGATCATGCCTTCAAGGAGAGTCTCCCATCCAGTTGAAGCTTTGCCCGAAGCGTCTGCTTCGGACTGTTTGAATGCGTAGTAGACCGTGATGGGGTAGTCCGTCCGAGCGAGCGCTCTCGCGCGAGCGAATACGGCACGGAAGCCCTTTTCGAAAAAATCCTTCGCCCCGGCCTTTCCGTCATGTCGATAGGGATTGGCAACGAGCTCCTCCGCTTTCGGCACAAGCATCGTCGCGAGAAGATCTGGATGAATCTTCTTGAGCGTCCTCCGAAGCCAGACGTAGAAGAAGTCGGACAGATCCGAGTAACCGATGTTGTCGTAGTAGGGCGGATCTGTTGAGATGACCATGCCCTTAATCGAAAGCTGCGCCGCATCAGCCTGCATCGCGGTGGCTGGCTTTCGTCCGCGGAGCTCTTCGAACGACTCGCTCACGACTTTTACCGAGCGGGACCATGCGCCGCCAATATCTGACAGCGGATTTAGCTCGGCGAAGTCCCATAGCATCGGAATGGCTTGTCGGGTAAACAGGTGAGTAGGCCGGTCCTCTTGCGGATACCAGCCTGATAGTGCGTTGACATAGTCCGTGATCTTGCTTAGTGCGAAGGCGAGATAAGTCGCGATTGCATCCGCATAATCGTCGGATCCTCCGTCGGCAAATACTCGGTCTCGCGCGTCGAGGATCAGGTCACTGAACGCCACAAGTGCATGCAGCTGCCGGTTGGTGAAAAGGTCAGCCCACAAAGTCATCCCGTAGTTGGGGGTCTTGAAATCGCGCGGATTGTTCGGGATCGAGCCAGTTGGCCCGTCTGTGGGAGGCGCCATATCAGCCGCACGAACTTGCTTCTCGTCAGCTGGCAGATACTCGCGCAAACGCGCACCCTCAACCGCAATTGCCATCAGGAGTGCCCCGATCCTCCCGGCACGGCCCTCCTCGCGAATATAGGAAAGCGCTACTGGTGATTGGCAGGAAATACAAACCGCGCCGTTGCGCCCAACCGTTCCGCCATCCGGCTTCAGAACTTCGTCGGCGGCATTGCGGATGTCGAACATGACCTTTAGACCCGATCGATGTGTCGCGTCGCCGACGATCCTCGGCACCGCGAACACCTGACGGTTCTTTCGTTTGCTCAACCACCACTTGTTCACCAGAGGCATCTCGATACCGCAGGCAGGGTTGGGACATGTCACCGAGCGCGCCCACAGGTAGGCAATTGGCGACTTGCCCGCGATCGGTGGATAGTTGGGCTGGAGCCGACGGGACGCCTCGTCGCGCACCCACGCGCCGTACGTCCGCACATCGGTCGCGAGCCCCTGAGGTCCGCGCCAGGTACGGATCTCCGAGTCAGCGATGCCTGGAAACACGGGAGCCTGGTCATAGAACTTCTCTGGGTATTGCAATAGGGCCTTGCTGATCAGCACGGCCACGGGATTCAGATCAGCAGCTGTGGCCTCAAGCCCTAACCGCTGCGCCTCTAACGGAATGGTTCCCCCGCCGGCGAACGGATCGACGATGGGAGGTGGGGCACCGTCGGTAGACTTGGTGATCTCGACTCGCGCCTCGGCGAGAACCGCCTCGTTGCTCGCGTTCTCCCAAAGGACCAGGCGCTCGATAAGTTTGTGCAGCCGCTCGCGCTCTGCCCGCTGAAGGTCCTCAGTGGGGAACTCCTCGGGCCGTGCGCTGGGGTCGTCGACAAGCTGCGCGAAGATGACGGCCCTTGCCGTAGCAAGGGGTTTCTGCGACCACCACTTGTGGATGGCACTCGGGTTGCCCCTGTAAATGTAATTCTCCCGAGCGGACTCCCGGTTGATGGCCTCTAGGGGAAGTGCTACCTCGATGAGTTTCCGCTTCGGGGCTGGTGTTGTGCTTGTCATCAGAAGGGCTCGGTTCCTTTGTTCCACATCTTGTTCCAGTCACCGCGAATTCCGGTGGCGTCGAAATCACCCAGGTCGGTGTGGGCGAAGGGGTCGTCGAGGTATCGGACGTCGTCATATTGGGGTCCGCGGGGGTCGACTTTCACCAGTGCCAGCCGGTATCGGGGAACCGCGTTTTTTCCGACCATGACTTCGTTGTGGGTGATGAAGAAGTCCTTCGCCCCGTCCAGTCGTGCTTTGACCTCGATACGGTAGGTGTCACCGTTCTGGTCGGTCGAGAGTACGTCGAAGCCTTTGTTGGTGAAGGACTGTTCGACCGGGCGGCGATCCAGTTCGCGCTCACGTGCTAGCACGAGATCGACGCCACGGCGTTCTACTTCTTTGGTCTCTTTCGCGTGAATTGGCGCCGTTGGTGGCAGCTCACAGTTCACCATTGCGACGGGGAGCACTAGGGCAGCAGTGAGAATGCGTGGTGGTTTAGTCGACATCAGGTCCTGCTGGTCGAGCAGTTCGAGGCGCGTGCGCAATCGGACATCGAGGTCGACGGCCTTGCGGTTCAGGCCTTCAGCTGACTCCCTGGGCCTCTCGCCCCGCTGTTCCTTTTCCGAGGCGACCGCTGCGTCGAGCAGCAGGCGATCGCGTTCGCCTTCAAGACGTGTGATGACCTGTTCGCGGGTCTTGGCGAGTTCGGCGGCCCGCCGGGGTTGGACCTCGGCCAGATATTCGGGGAGCTGCGTGGTGATGATCCAGCTGGTGGCTCGGTCCTCTGCGTCAGCCAGCCAGGGCAGCTGCCGCGCGGCTGCCACTGCCGGTGTTTCTGGTGCCGCGACGCAATCCAGGTATGGGGCGGGCCCGGCGGGTGTCACTGTGCCGGTGTGGTCGACGAAGGCGTAGCCGAATCGGCGGGCCACAGTCGCCCCGGTAGCGTCGGCGACCTCCTCGACAACACCGACAAGTAGGTGCGGTGCTTCCAGGGTCGAGGACACCAATACTGTTCCGCTGTTGAGCGTGCCGCCGAACTGGCGGATGGCTTCCGCCATGACCGCGTCGTGCAATGGATGCCCGGGGGCCAAGAGATCGGCCCGCGACGATTCGTCGGAATGCACGTGTTGCAGGTCGAAGGTGACGCGGTCGTATTTGGTGGCGATGGGTTGGAACCTGCTGGCGCGGATCTGTGCGGGGACGTTGGCGATCTCGTAGCGGCCCCGTTCGCGTTTGGCGATGCGTCCACGCAGCCGGGTGAATGCCGCTTTGAATGCGAGTTCGATGTAGTGGGGTTGGAGCCGGCGGGCACGGGCTTCGTCCATAGCCGCACGGAGCGCGGCAAGGTCAGCGTTGGCGAGGTGCTCGGAGGCCAGGGCACGCTCGTGGAGCAGGTCTCTGAGCCCGTCAGAAATCCGGTGATCGATCACTTCGTGCATCTTGGCCTTGACCTCATCGAGTTCTCCGTACCGGATGGCCTCAAGGAGCAGGGTTCGCAACGGGGTTTCTGTGAAAGCTTCGCCGAGGACGTCGAAGACCTTGCCGCCGTAAGCTTTGCGTTGTTCTTCAATCTTGGTGAGGAGGCGGACGAAGACGTCCCCTTCGCGGGTGTTGGCGGCCACGATATTCCACAGTCGGCAGACTTCTTGTTGGCCGATGCGGTGTATGCGGCCGAACCTTTGCTCGATGCGGTTGGGGTTCCAGGGCAGGTCGTAGTTGACCATCAGGTGCGCGGCTTGCAGGTTGAGTCCTTCGCCGGCGGCGTCGGTGGCCAGCAGGATCTGGCAGTCGCGGTTTTTGGTGAACTCCTCGGTGATGATTCGCCGTTCCCGGCGACGTACCCCGCCGTGGATGGCTTGCACCGCGTGGGGCTTCCCGAGTAGGGAGCGGATCTTGGCGGCCAGGTAGTCCAGTGTGTCGCGGTGTTCGGTGAAGACGATGAGTTTGCGTGGCCAGCCGTTGGGGCCGGTGGTGAGGGCTTCGTCCTGCAAGATCCTGCTGAGCTCAGTCCACTTGCGATCGGTTCCGGCGTCGCGAACCTGCCGCGCCACCGTGGTCAGGTGTGCCAGCTCAAGCAGTTCGGCGTCGAGTTCCTCGACCGTCTGGGCGGCGGTGGCGGCGTCGAGCAGTTCTTCCTCGAACTCTTCGATTTGTTCGGAGTTGTAGTCGTCGGCGTCGAGGCCGTCGATGTCGATGTTGGGCTCGGTGTCGGTGTAGGTGCCGTTGAGGATGTCTTGTTTCTTGCGCTCCAGGCGCTCGGTACGCCGGACCAGGCTCTTGTAGATGGCTTCCGGGCTGGAGGCCAGGCGGCGCTGCAACACGGTCAGGGCGAAGCCGACGGTGTTCTTGCGTTTCCCCCCGACACGGTCGGCACGGTTCATGCCTTCGCGGACGTAGGCGGTGACCTGTTCGTAGAGCGAATATTCCAGCTCAGTGAGCTCGTAAGGTACGGTCTCGGCCCTGCGCTCGGGGAACAGTTTCTTGCCTTCGAAGGTCAGTAGGTCTTCCTTGACCATGCGCCGCATGATGCCGTTGGTGTCGGCAGTCTTGGTGTTTTTGCCCTCGAACCGGTCACGGTCCAGCAGCGTTAGGAACAGCTGGAAGTCTTCTTCCTTGCCTGAGTGCGGCGTTGCGGTCATCAGGAGAAAGTGGCGAGTGATTCGGCCGAGCAGCTCGCCGAGCTGGAAGCGTTTGGTTTTCTCCAGCTTCCCGCCGAAGTAGTGGGCGCCCATGCGGTGGGCTTCATCGACGATGACCAGATCCCATTCGGTGTCTTTGAGCTGGGCCTGCAGTTCCTCGTTGCGGGAGAGTTGATCCATGCGCGCGATCAGCAGCGGATTGGTTTCGAAGACGTTGAGGTTGACGTTGGCGTCGATCAGTTGGTTGGTCAGCAGGTCGAATCGCAGCCCGAACTTGAAGAACAGCTCGTCTTGCCACTGCTCGACCAACCCGCCCGGGGCAACGATCAGGCATTGCCGGACATCGTCACGCAGCAGGAGTTCCTTGATGTAGAGCCCGGCCATGATCGTTTTGCCGGCCCCAGGATCGTCAGCCAGCAGAAATCGCAGCGGGGTGCGGGGAAGCAGCTCGCCGTAGACGGCGCGGATCTGATGCGGCAAAGGACGCACGTCACTGGTGGCCACGGCCAGCATGGGGTCGAACAACCCGGCCAGGGTGATCCGCTGAGCCTCGGCGACCAGCTTGAAGTCGGCGGCGTTGGCATCGAACGCGCGGCTGCCGGTCTGGGCGACGGTCAGCTTGTCCTGGTCTTTGCGGAACACCACCTGCTGGCCCAGCGCGCCATCATTGGTCTTGTAGGTCAACTCCAAGGCGTCGGTGCCATGCCACTGGGCAAAGATGACCGTGATTACCTGCGCAGGGATCAATCCGTCAACGCGCAGGCCGGGCTTGAGCTCTTCCAGCAGCACGTCGACCTCCCAAGTTGGCAGCCTAACGACGCTAGCTCCCGGGTGTGACAACCTCGGGGCGGAATCTCGCCAAACTTAGATCACCGGCGTACTTATCCGTGCAAGACCGATCACATCTGTCCTGGGCCAAAAGGCTATGGATCGGATGTCAAGGTTCCCGTCCAGACGTCAGGTGCGTCGGCGATTAGGCCTCGCGGCGGCAAGCCGGGTAGACCCTCCGTGCCCAAGCCCATGACCGGTGCGTCGAAATCATGGGCGCATAGGGGCGTCGCGATCTTCGCGGTCGTGGGTGCGGTCATCTGGCACTGCCCTGAGCCTCGGGCTGTCGCCAACTTCGGGCATCCCCAGAAGCTGACCTTGCGGGCAAGTGGTACGGACAATGCCTGCCTAACTCTTCATTGTCCTATTTCAACCCTTGAAAATTTGATGTTTTCGAAAGCAATTGGGCCGCTTAGCTATTCGTGGATTACGTCAAGGCCGGACGGTATTTTTGAGCCATGCGTATAGCCAACGACCGCGAACTATACAGAGAGGGCAACCGATGAGCGTCAATGTGTTTCACGTCTGCGACACCTGCGCAGCCGCCATCGTCAACGATGACTACTCGGCATTCGATATGCAGGACCCGGACACCGACTATGAGCGTGTTACTGCGTTTGTGGAGATGACCGGCTACCTGGTCGATGCGGGGATGGTGCCGAAGCCCGGCTACTGGCAGTGCGAGTCGTGCGACCAGGTGTGCATCGGTTCCGCGCACGCGCTGGAAACCGTCTGACGAAACACCCACGAGCCAGGAAGGAACACCACGATGTACAACACTCACCTGCACGGGGAGATCGTCTCAGAGTTCGCCGAGGGCCAGCGCGTCGCGTTGCGTCCACACTGTGACGATTGGATGCGCGGCGACCGCTTCGGTACCGTGCAATCCGTTGGCCTTACCCGCGTCTATGTCCGACTTGACCGATCACAGCGACTGCGCCCGGTCCATCCGTCGAACCTCGCTCATATGGCTGCGGAGACCCTGTGACCGCACCCCGTCGCCGCTTCCGCACCGCTTCAGCAGAATCCGTGGTGAGCTACCTCCGCTGCAGTTCGGACGAGCAGGCCGTGTCCGGGCTGGGCATCGAGGCCCAGCGTGACAGCATCACGTCCTACGCCGACCGCAAAGGCTTGACCATCGTCGCCGAATTCGTCGACGCCGGTATCAGTGCCAAGTCGCTGAAGGGTCGACCCGGTGCGCTGGCTGCTCTTGATGCTGTGCGTGCCGGACGTGCTGCCGGGATTCTTGTCGCCAAGATGGACCGGCTCAGCCGGTCAGTGATCGACGGTGCTTCACTGATGGACGAGGCCCGTTCGTCCGGGTGGACGTTGCACTTCGCCGACGTCGACATAGACACAAGCACTCCTGCGGGCGAGATGGCGGCAAACGTCATCATCAGTGCGAGCCAGTACGAACGTCGGCTCATTTCACAGCGGACGCGGGATGCGCTGAAAGCCAAGCGTGCCCGTGGTGAGCAGCTAGGCCGACCGTCCGCGCTGCCAGACGATGTGATCGTCCGCATCATCACCGCACGCGAACGCGGGGACTCGCTGCGAGCCATCGCCGCCGGTCTGACCGCTGACGGGGTGTCTACCGCCAAGGGCGGCGACTGGTACGCCTGCACGATCAAATCTGTTCTCGAAGGCCAGGATGCCGCCAGGCTCCGAGGCGAACTCGTCACGACCTGATCGACTTATCAACTGTTGCTTGAGAACTAAATCAGAGGAAGGCTGCGGGATCGCCGTCAGTATCCACTCGTTGACTTGTCCGAGCATCGGCTGACGGCCCCGCAGTCCAGGGCCACGGCTACCCGCGCAACGTCTTGCGCGGGAAGCTCAGTGCGTCGTACCGGGCACCCTTGACGCTGCGCGACAGGTGCCGCCGTGTCGTTGCCGTGGCGGGCACGCTGGGCCTGTCGGTGATGCGGCGCGAGATGTCCAATGGGGACACGAACTGCACCTGCTGACCGGCCACTGGCGCAAGAACGTCATGCGCGATCACGAGCGCGGCCAGGGCATCCGGCTGATGTTGCCCGGCCTGCCAGCTCGTCGCTGCCTGCTCAAACTCGGGCAAGTTCCCGGCGAGGCGACAGGTGCCTACCTCTAGCGCAGTCAGCACGCTAGCGGCTCGGGCAACTGCATCGCCCTTTCGCGGGCTGCCCTTCGGTGGCCACCCAGTGACGCGGATCGGGCGACCAGTTCCCTGACGGGTAAGGGCTTCCCGGACGATCCTGACGTACGTCGTGCCCGCGCTAAAAGCTTCGACGTGAATCTCCGAGGCGCCCACCTTGTCCGCCAGCTCGATAGCAGCGCGACTCCATTCGTCGCTGGTCATCTTCCCGGTGGCGTCGGCGATCATCGACACCACACCGTCAGCGCCAAGACTGGCGGCGACGATTCCGGCAGCGTCCCGTTCCCCGGAGTCCGCCGGATCGACCGCTACGACCGTTCTGATCGGGTGCGCAGGTGCAGCGGGTAGACGGTGCTGTTCAAGCCAGTCACGCTGTACGAGCCCGCCCTCGGGAGAACTCGGGACACCTTGGAACAGCGCATACCAGCTACGTGACCCGACAGAACGCCGAATGTCGTCGAACTGTTCCGGCGTCCTGCCCAGCGCCGATGTCATTGCAACACCTGGCGGACGGTCCAGGGCGTCGGGTATCCCCTCCTCCGACACCGCTGGGATGTTCAGGTACTGCCACCGCTCGGGTTCCTCCCGCAGCAGGGAACCAATGAGGTCGTCGGTATGCCATCTGGCACCTATCAGGCATATACCCCCGCCAGGGTGGACACGGGTCAGAAGCGTGGATCGGAACTCGGCCAGCACTTTCCGGCGCTGCGCGGCGCTGTCGGCCTCTGTCGCGTTCTTGGCGGCAGCATCATCGACCAGGAGCAGGTCAGCGCCGAACCCGGTGATGGAACTTCCGATACCAACCGCGAGAAGGCCACCGGAGTGATTGTCAACGGTCCAGCGTCCTGCCGATGTTCGATCCGGGGACAAGCGGAATCCGAGCAGATCGCTGTGTTCGGAGACGAGTTCGCGTGCGGTTCTGGACAATTCCCAGCTCAGGGAGTCGGAATAGGTTGCCAAGATGATCTTGGTGTTCGGGTTGCGATACAGCGCGTACAGAGTGCCGATCACTGAGACCAGGGTGGACTTACCTTCTCTCGGGCTTACCGTCACGATCAAGCGTTTGTCCGTCCCGGTAATCACGTCGCCCAACGCTTCGGACATCAGCTGGACAGCTGGTGTCACTTTGTAGCCGGGTATCAAACGCTGAGCAAGCTCGGCGGGTGACTGCGGGCGATGCCGTTGACGGGAAACGTCAACCGCCCCGGCAGCGACCAAGGACTGAATGTTCATGCGGCGAACCAGAGGTCGGCTGCCCAGTGACAGGTCCAATAGTGGTGGCACGGGCAGAGGTACTCAGCCAATAGGCCGCTGCCTCCGCGCCAGGTGACCGCGAAAGGCTCGTTGAGCACTTCGAGCCGTTCACAGCCGCACCGATCAACGCATTGAGCGCAATAGTCAACCAAGACGGGTGCCCTCGGCGGTGACTCATTTTGAATCACGATTTCTCTAAGCCATCGGGGCTCAGAGGCTCCGTGCGCGTCGATGGATCGCCACTGGGGTGATCGGATGGGGCCGAAAGTGTTTCGCCGTCCTGAGGGCGCTGGCGGGCCAGGACGACGCCCCATTCCGCTACCTCGTTTGGGTCGAGCCCACCCGCCGCTAGAACACCACGGGCGATCTCGCATTGGAGTTCCCAGAGTGCATCGTCGGGACCAACCACATGGCCAACGAGTTCCCGGCACCGCTCTTGAAGCTCACGGTCAAGATGGGCCGGGTCGAGCTTCCCGGCGCTGACGTCTTCAGCCAGCACCAGGGCGGCGTTGATCGCGTCGCGCTTCGCAGTCATCCAGCCACCACCTCGGCGTCGACGATGTTGTCCAACTCCAGCAGCCGCCGGCGTGCCTCGGCGATGATCGCCGTCTCCGAAGTAGAGACCTTGAGGTCGACCTCGGTCCGCTGCGGTGCGTAAGCGCCATGCAACTTCGCCATCTCGGCGGTGTTGTTCCTGATCTCCTTGGACAACATCACCAAGGTGTCGTCGTCCCCGTCCTGTTTGGCAACGGCGAAGCGTTCGAACAATGACGTCACCACGGTGTTGAGCCGCTGCGCAGCGGTGCGGCGGGCCATGTCCCCGGACGGCAAAGGGCTGCGCTGGTGGTGTCGGGCAACGGCGAGTTGCGCAGCCCCATGGGATTTGAACCCGAGACTGTCGGCGATGGCCCGCCAGGGGTAGCCCATCGCCCGCAGCGCCGCCGCCTGCTCGGCACGCGCTCGGGATTCCCGCAGCGGCATGGTGGGGGCCATGTGCCTCATGGTGGCCTCAGGGGGTGCAGGTGCCGGGTGCTGGCGCACCGAAAGCACACGCGGGCATCCGGTCACACATGTCCGGTCTGATCCCGTCCAGCAAACTGGTGCGGGACGGTAGGACGGTAGGACGTAGGACAAGCCCCACTGTCGTGAGAGACGAAAATCGGCCAAAACCGAGAATGCCGACTTTAGGCGGTCAACTCTCTGACCAGTAACTATATCTATATCAATTGGATCGCGGAGAACGCGCGCGCGAGGGGGTCGGTAGGACAGTCCTACCTGTCCTACATTCGCGGTGGCAGGACCGGCGAACGCAAACACCCGACCTGACGGCATCACGGCAGCGACACCTTATCGCCGTCGATGATGACCTCCCCGCGCGATTCCAGCTTCCTAAGTGCGGCGTATGCGGTGGCGCGTTCTTCGCTGTTGAACTTCTGCTTCAACCGGTCGCGTCCCTTCCACGTTGTGCTACCTCCATCCTTGGCAAGGTAGGTCAGAATCCGGTTCCCGAGTCGGTTCAGTTCGTCGTCCATCGAGTGGACACGCGCGGCGGTGGCCACCTGTTCACTGATCCGTGCTTCTGTCCGACGTTCTCGCTGATCGGCTTCCCGTTCCCGTCGCCAGGCCATCGCCTTGGCATGCAGCCTCGTAGAGGCGTCCAGCAGCGTCTCTGCGAGGTCAACGTCGGCCTGCTCGATAAGCTCCCTGTCGGGGTCGCACAGCACCACCAGCAGCGCCGCCAGACGTGCTTTCATCGCCGGCCTGTGAGCATCCATCGGGTCAAGGTCGTCAGCTTCGCCTCGTGCTCGTGCTAATGCCTCACGCCGTGTCTTGGCCTGTAGCTCAGCGCAATACTCCAGCGGCTTCTTGGGCAGCTTCACAATCAGCCTGCCGGGGTCCGGCGGCGGGATGTCCGGTATCGACGGATCGGGGGCTGAGACGTACAGAAACCGCTGCGGGGTGCCGTATTCCATCTGCTCAGGCGTCGACAGGTCGGCCAGGGCTTCCAGCTGAAACCCGACACACAGCCCGATGGAGTAGTCGCGGACCTCGCGCTTGCGTTCATCAGAGGCATTCGCCTCTCCGATGACCGCCCCAGTCCACGCTGAACGCAGTGTCGGCCCGAGATTGTTTCCGGCGTGGGTGTCGATGATCTTGGACACCAGCCCGGCACCTTCGTCGCTGTGCAGAACGAGCTTGTGCCGGACCTGCATTCGTAGTTTCTGCTTTCCGTTCGGGTCCTGGGGATCAATCACCTTGTCCATGAACGCTTCGGCGACACCGGGGCCGCTACCCACCGGCAGCACCATAGGGGGGTCGTACTCGTGGGGGTTTACGTCGAACTCGAAGATGCGTGAGGCGGCGCTGAACGCCGAGGACTTACCGGTGCCTGAAGACCCTACGAGGCCGACGAACATGTTCAACGTCATGGGGTCCTTGATGCCGGTGTACACCGTGATCTTGGGGCCGACATGCGCTGCCAATAGCGCCAGCCCGGCCCCGAGCACCGCATCGGCGGAATCGACCCGACGATGTGCACTGTCTCGAATCTGCTTTAGCCGTGGATGGGCCTCCCAGAACGACTCCGGCAGGTTCTCGGGCGCATCGTCCACCTGCCCGCCGATCTCATCTGCGGCCCGGTCATCGCTGAATGTCGCTGCCCGCGTCACACCCCACGCCAGGGCTCCGCTCACTTCACCGGGCGTCGGGATACGCGGCTGCCCGTGGTGGGCCAGAAGGTAGTTGAACGCTTCGGTGAGCACCTGGACGGCCTTGGCGTGGTCGTCGTCGGTGATGCGCCCTAGCCGATGTGCACAGGCGAGACGGACGCTCTGGCTGACCATCCAGTTATGGCGGGGGATGCCCGTTCGGGGGGTGTCGGTGCGCCACTCGTCGGTCATCGTGGCGACATACGGGCTCGTCTGATCGCCGAACTCCCACCCGGCGGGCTCACTGCGGACCACACCGAGGCGTTCGCGGTCCTCGGCGTACTCGGGCACACCGTAGGCGTCCAGCGCGTCAATGACCTCGGCGTGGGTCAACGGCCCGGCGGCATCAAACGGATACGGCCACAGCTTGACCCTGATCGGGTCGGCGGGGTCCTTCCGGTTGTACGTGCCGGGCACCCGCAAGATACGGCTGAGCTGGCCAACGTTGTCGACGGTGCCGCCGAAGCTCGCGGCGATGTCGGCGCACAGCCGATGAAAGCGGCGATAGACCGCCTGGGCGGCAGCGCGCTTCGCCTCGGTGTCCAGGGTCCATGCGTCGTCCTCAAAGTCCAACGTCCAGTAGACGTGTCCGCCGTGACCGGTGAACACCACAGCGGCGGGGAACTGACCGAGGGCCTCGGAGATCGCCTTAGCCACCGTCTGGGCAGCCTCAGAGTCGGACACCCCGCCGGGCTTGATGTCAATGTCGGCGAACAACGCCGCGCACCGGGTGACATGCTCATCAGCGCCGCGTCCGAGGTAACCCGCCGGTACTGCAACCGGATTGACCGAGAACCACACATCACGCACGGCAAAGGGTGTCGACAGCGCCAGCGCAGTGGCATCGGCCCGGTTGTCCGGTGTGACATGGCAGAACTTCCCGCCGGGTGGCATCGAACAGATTGATACCCGGTCGGTCGGTTCGATGCCGAGCAGATCGAGCAGTTGGTCGAACTCGGTGGCCTCGCGGGTGCCCGCCGCGGCGGTATCATGGGACACGTCATCCTCCTCGGTGATGTTTTGGGTAGGTGATCGGCGGGCCCGCTCCGCGTGCAGAGGCCAAACTGACGTAGGGCCTGCCGACCACCGGTTGCAAATTTCTCCTCTCAGTTGCCCTCGGGCACAACGGTGTTCGCTGACAGATATGCAAGTACATCGTCGGATCGGTACCGGATACGTCGCCCGATCCGCGTGTACGGCAACCCGGTGCCACGGTGGCGAGCTTGTTTGAGTGCGGCGGCTGAGACCTTGGTGAGTCGTTCGACTTCGCGCTCGGTGAGTAGTTCGGGGACAACGGCGGCGGTATCGCTCATCGGCATGATCCTTTCGGTGACACGGCGGTACGGGACGTTACGGAGCAGGGGTGCAAACACTCGCCGCCATTGCCGCCGCGCGTATTTCGTCGTCGTCGCACGCGGTGTATCTCTGCGTGGTGGCCACGCTGGAATGGCCCAGCAAGGTCTGGACGGCCAGCAGGTTCCGGGAACCTCGAAATGCCCGCGTCGCGAAGCGGTGCCGCAGCTTGTGCATCGACCAACCGGCGGGCAGTGCGCGGGCGACGAGTTTTCCGATGTGGTGGGCAGATAGGTGCCCGTCCTCGTTGCCGGGGAACAGGTAGCCGCTGCCGTAGGCGGCGAGTTCCGGTGAGTGTCCACCTGCACCGGCACGGAGCACCGCCGCCAGATCATCGGAGATCGGCACGACCCGCGTACGCCCTCCCTTACCGTTGACGACGAGCTGCGCACCGCCGGTCCCGGCGATCAGATCACGCGCGTGAACCTGTGCGACTTCGGTTCGACGTAGACCAGCTTCGGCTGCGAGCCGCATCATCAGGCGTGTCCGAGGGGGAGCGGCTGCCAGCGCGGCCAGCCAGAGGTCATCTGGGACCGGGCGCGGTGTGGCCGGTGGAATCCGCACGGCTGGCAGTGCCGCTGCCGGGTCGTCGGCGATCAAGCCGGTGGTGGTGGCCCATTCGTAGAATCCGCGCACCGCCGCGCGATGGCTGCGCCGGGTCTCCGGTGCCCACCGCTGAGACCCGAACCACTGCACCAACATCGCTGTCGTCACCGACGCGGGCGCACAGCCCAGCTCACGGCCAAGGCGGGCAATAGCCTTGGATCGAGCGGCCACTGTGCGCATCGAATGCCCCGCCGCCGTCCCAAAAAGTGAGTAGTCGTGGATCGGCTGCCGCCATTCCAACGGGATCGGTGGCGGTGCCGGGCCACCCCGCCCGCCTGTCGCCGAGGTCGTCACCGGGGAACCTCGGTCACGGTCAACCCGGTGTTGTCGACGACGAACTCGGTGCCGATGATCGCCAGCAACTTGGTCGGGCCGATCATCGCTGCGAACACGCGACCGTGTGCGCGGCCTGCTGGTGTTGTGCGCAGGAGCGACCGGGCGGTGAGCACATCGGCTGCCCACGACATGCCCGTGCGGGTGTCCACGGTCTCCAGGTCCAGATCGACGACAGGCCGACCGAAGTCGTCGACCTCGACGGGCAGCCGGTCGGTGTCGGTGTAGCGGAACCCCGGCACACATCCCCGGAACAACCGGAGCGGACCGGCGGGCGGATCGCTGCGCCGCCCCTCTCTGCTGAATCCGTTCGCGTGGAACAGGTCTACCCACTGAGACCGGCTCAGCACCGTCTCGGCGTTGTAAGTCGCTGCCCAGACAGCGGCGACGATGCCCGCCATGTCGGGTCCCAAGTCGAGCGTCCCGTCAGATACCAGGTTGTCGAGCAGGACGGCTGCGTCCCGTTCGCCGACAGCTGCCGCGCAGGCGTCGAATTTCGCGCGGGTGAGAACGCCTCCGTCGAAGTGAAAGTGCTCGGTGTCCTCGTACAGTCCTGTCGGCCAATCGGGCCAGGTCCAGCGGCCCGTCCGGCCCATCGTCGCAGCGTCAATCATCGTCTCTCCTTCGGGTTGGGTGTTGGGTGAAACGTGTTGGGGGAGAGGTCGTGGCCCTACGCGACGGTGCACGCTGGGGACCGCCACCGGCGCGCAGGGACCACGACCAGATAGGGGTGAGGTCAGCGACCGGCGTATACCGCGTCTGGAATGACAGGCGTCATCATGGCGTCGACGTCGGCACGCCTGACGCGGATCGCACCGCCGGGCTTGTCGCTGAGCCGATACGCGCGCAGCTCGCCAGCGGTGATCTTCTGGCGCAGGGTGTCTACGGAATACCCGATGCGTGCTGCGGTATCACGCAACGACTCATATTCTGCGGGGGAAGTGTTGACCATTCTGTGGGAGCACCTTTCATCGCCGGACCTAACTGTCACGGCGGGTGCAATCCCGGCCTACACGGTCAAACTAGCATGAATCCGTGGGACCGCAAGGGTAGCAAGCTAATTGCCGTCGTTTGCAGGCGTTGTGCTCGGTGTCGCCAGCGCAGTGATCCGGTCGGCTAGCAGTGCGTCACGGGCAGCGGCACGTTCTGCGTAATGCAGGGCCATCTTCGGGGAGCTGTGCCCCAACCGTGCCATCGACTCCGCGATGGTCGCACCGGCGTAGGCGGCGACCAGCCCAGCGTGGTGGCGTAGATCGTGGAATCGCAAGGTGGGCCGGTCGATAGCTTCGCGGGCCTTGTGCCAGGCCGGTCGGAACTTCCCCTCGGTGATCCGGTCGTTGCCGGAGTCGGTGAACACCGGGGAGTTTTGCCCGGGCTTGACGTGGTTGGTCAGGTGCTCAGTTACGGCGGCGCGGATGTGCGGCGGCACGGACACCAGGCGGACCGATGTCTCAGACTTCGGGGCGGACACCTCCGTGATCATGTTGCGCCGCGTCAGACCCTTGTGCACGTTCACGCTCGACCCATCCACCGCTACGTCCTGGCGGTCCAGCGCGATCAGCTCCCCGAACCGCAGACCGCACCACGCGGCCAGTAGGACGGCGGCGCGCAGGTGCTCGGGCATGGCGGTGGCCAGCTCCTCGACTTCGGGGGACTCGATGTGCACCACCGGCCTGGCGCGGCGGACCTTGCGAGCATTCACTACCCGGCATGGGGTGGCCGGTAGTAGGCCGTCTGCGACGGCTGCGCTGAACATGGACGAGACGACCTCGTAGGCGCGGGCGCGGGCAGTCGGCGTCGACGCATCGAGTGAACCAAACCAGGTACGGATGTCGGAGACGGTGACCTCGGTGACCGGCATCTCGGCCAGAGCTGTGCCCTTTACTCGGGTGTCCAGCAGGTAGCGGTAGCTGTCGCGGGTGCGTCGCGCCACCGGCTTGTCCTTGATCCAGGTCTCGGCGTACTCGGCAACAGTGACCGCCTTGCGCGCCGCTTCCTCCTGCGCTAACCGGGCTGCCGGTGAGGTCCAGACACCGAGGTTCCGGCGGTCCAGCTCGATCAGGTCGCGCTCATCCTCCAGCCACCGGACAGCGGAGGATTTCGTCGGGAAGGTATCTGCGGCACGGTGGAGCGTCCCGTGGTGGAGATAGGCGGCGGACCACCGCCCCGACCGCTCTTGCCGGAGCCGTCCGAACGACTGCCGTTTCGACTGTCCCCGCTTGCTGCCTGCCATCTCATCCCCTCGGTTTTGCACAACATTTGCACAACATCGCACAACATTTGCACAACAGTGAGTCCCACAGAACCTAACACACTCAGATATTCTGAGGGGGTTATCTACGCAGGTAAAAGGCTATATGTCGAGGACTATTGGCAGCTCATCCTAGTTTTCGAAATGCTCCAAATCGCTGGTTCGAAACCAGCCGGGACCACCACACCACCTACCGGGATGTTTCCCCACATTTTCCGCGCGACAGGCGTCAATCCGAAAGCAAATTGCCCTTTCTGCTATCCAGGGGAATTTCACCGGCGATCTTGCCGATCACCCGTCCCGGCCAGGCATAAGGCTGGCTATGGCGAGCAAAGAGCCGCCCGTCGGTCTCGGCCCGCAGTTCCGTCTCCTCGCCCAGCGGATCGATCACCGTGGCGACGAGATCGCCCGCGCGGACCACATCGCCCAGTCGGCGGCGATAGACGACGAGCCCGGGGACCGGAGAGCGCACTTGCGCCATCGCCGTCAGCGCCGTGGCGCGGCAGGACAAGCGCGGGCGCCCTCCCGACCCATCGACAAAGCCGCGTCCCTGCAACACGCGCAGCAGCGCGGTCGCTTGATCGGCCGCGCGTTCGGGATCGACGTCGTCGTTGCTGCCCAGTTCCAGTGTGGCCGCGAGGCAGGCCGGCGGAACGGGGGAACCGGGATTCTTCGCGGCCAGCGCCCACCATGGACCGGCGCAGGCCTCATCGAAGGGCCGACCGCCCGACAGCTCTGACAGCAGCACCGCTCGCGCATCGATCGCCGCGGCGATGTCCTCGGCCGCCGGCCACAACGCCGGGCCGACATACATGTGCGGTTCGGCCTCGTTGTCGGCGTGCAGATCGAGCACGAGGTCGGCGTCATGGGCGAGCGTCAGCAATCTCATGCGCAGATGTGCCAGCGCACCGTCGGGCTTCATTGCCGCAAGCCGCGCGGTCATCGCGGCCCGGATCGTCGCGACGTTCGACGCCGCGTCCGGACCCAGCGACAGGTTTCCGAGGTCTGACAGATCGGGATAGTCCCGGTTGAAATTCTCCCCGGTGCCGCTTTCGAGCCGACCGGACAGGAAGCTGGTTTCGGTCTGTGCCAGGCCGATCGGGTTTGCCTGCGGCAGCAGCAGGATCTCACCATGGACCCCGCCGCGGGCGTCCGCTTCGGCCAGATGCCCGGCCAGAAGGCGCAATACCAACATCCCGGGCAACTCGTCGGCATGCAGTCCGGCCTGCAAATACGCTTTCCTGCCGGTCCCAGCCGCACCGAAGCGCAGCACGGTCAGATGTGGCGAGCCCGGTAGGTCGTAGGTCTGGCGCATCACGGCTTCATTCCACCTGTCTCACTCGGTCTGCGGAGCATCCGGCTCGCTTGCCGGAAGCACGAACGCGGGAGCATCCGGCTCGCCGGCCGGCAGCACGAACACGTCCGTCTCGTAGTAGGACGCGCAGGCGGCATGCAGGCGATCCTTCAGCTCGCCCTCCGCCGCCAGCGCCCCTGCGATCAAATGATGACCGGGGGGCATGTCGCGCAGTTCGATCCTGTGCACATCGAGAAAGGCCGTCACGCCGGCCTCGCCCAGTTCCGGAAGTTCCATGGCGGCCTCGATGACGGCGAGCGGTGAGGTGTAGCGCGGCCCTGCGGCGGCAATGGCAGGGGCGTTTGCGGCCGCTCTATCCGGATCGATAAGCAGCGCGGCCAGGGTGGTCCCATCGAAATACATGTCTGTCGGTCCTTTCGGTTTTATCCGTGCCGATCACGGATGCTTTCGATATCGAGATGGCCGGTGCCATCTCCTTCCGAGCGATAGCGCAAGGCAATGTGCGCTTCGTGTGTGACACCAGGCGCGGTCACCGGGCCGGCAGTGCCGACACAGTCTTCGATCAGTTCGGCCACCAACGTGTCCAGCGCGGCGGCGGAAGCACTCGCCGGCGCCAGCCGGGTCACGGTCCCGGCGGCCATGTCGATGACATCCCCCGGACCGGCAAAACACAGCCTGGTGTCGGGCGCGATGAAGTCGTCCCCGGCAAGCTCGGTCTTGAGCGGATCGATCTCGACCAGAACGGCGCCGCGCGCGCCGACCGCCGTGAGTTGGCTGTTGTCGTGGTTGGCGATGACGCCGCTGTCTTCCAGAAGTCCGAGGCCGAAACGTACGCCCTCCTCGGCGCAAGCGACGGCAAGGCGGCCGAGACGGCGCGCGGAGGACAGTTTCTGGTCGACGATGGCGGCGCCAAAAAACCCCAGGCCTTCCTGGATGACCAATCCGTGCCGACCCATATCCGAAGCGATGCCGAAGCGCAGCGCTTCGTAGGACGTGCCGCCGCCGATCATGAAACCCGACAGCGCCGAGGCCGCGCCGCTGACCCCGACGATCATCGCGCCGGCCGCCCGCGCCCGCGCCATGGCGGTCAGCAGCGGCGTGACATCGCCACGGTAGAGCAAGGATTCCACCAGCCTGATCTGGTTACCGCCGGTCAGGATGATGGTGCGCAGGGCGGCGATCTGCTCGACCAGTGCTTCTTCGCGCATCCGGCGATCAACATTGTCGATGGTGACGCGCAGATCGGTGGCCTCGACGCCGTGGCCGCGCAGAGCGCAGATGTAGTCACGCGCGGTCGCGCGGGGCTCGGCGGAAGCGGCGGCAAGCACACCCACTGGCCCCTCACACCGCGAGGCCAACTCCGCAAGCAGCGGGCTGCTACGGTCCAGCGGCGCTGAGCCCAGCATCATCACGCGCGCCTGCAGCCCCGGCTTCACGCCATAGTCGCGCGACAGCGCCGCCCGCCGGTTCTCTGCCAGTTGCGCCGTATTGAGCCGACGGGTCCGCATCTTGGCCCGAAAATCCACCGCCGTCATGCGGAAATCACGCCCGCTGTCAGGGATATAGGCGACCGCACGGCCACCCTGACGGGAAATCTCGACGCTGGTGGCGCAACCCGCCCGGGGCTCTATCGCGCGGGCACGATCCGCTGGGTAGGCCTCGGGGTCGCCCAGCACCAACCGTGCCATGAGGTCGTACAGCGTATAGGCGCCGAAGACGTTGCGCAGCGAGCGAGCGGGGGCGTTGTAGGTGATGTCGCGCTGGGTCACCGGCCGCTTGTCGGGGCCCGGCCGGACCTCGCCCGTTTCCAGGTCACAGCTGTCACCGTTGTCGGCATAGCTGACACCGATGTTCTCGATCAGCCTGCGACGGCGATCGACTTTCGCCTCGGCAAGATCGAACACGAAGACACCGAATTCGCCGATCACCCGCGCAGTCTTGCCCTCGATGAACAGAGCGGTGTTCTCATCGACACCGAAGCCACGCTTCGCACCGGACTCCTGCATGCCGACGACCAGCCGGCCGAACCGGCCGCGCTTGATGAAATGCTGGTCGACCATGCCCCATGGAAAGAAGCCGAGGCCCGGCGCCAGCAGCATTCCGGGCTGGTCCGCATCACCGACCACGCCATAGGTCGCGGCTTCCAGCGACGTGCCACCGGAAAGCATGACCTTGGACATGATGGCGGCCCCGGCGCTCGACCCGGCGATCAGCGAACCCTTGCGCTGCGCCTTGCGGATCGCTTTCAGCACCCGGCTTTCCCTACCGTACGGCGCCAGCGCCCCGGTGATCAGGGCCTGGTCGCCGCCGGTGAAGTAGACGCTGCCATAGTCCTCGACGAGATCGGCGATCGCCGTGTCTTGCGCGGCCGCCGCCGCCCCGGGGCCGTGCACCCCGGCCTGGACGGCATCGAGGCCATGGGCGCGAAACACGCCGACGGTTTCGGGGCCGACCTCGTCAGGCACTGACGACGCCGTCGCGAAGACAATGATCCTTCCGCCCGCCAGGCGGCGCATCTCGTCATAGATGGCGGCATTGTCATCTTCCAGCCGGCCGCCGATGATAGCCATTTTCGGGGTGGCGCCCCCACGGTGTGTGAATGAGATTCTGCTGAGCCGTCGTGTCATTTCGCCGGAACGATCAGCACACCGCGATCATCCGAGGCGAGAACGAAGCCATCGGGAACGTCGAAGGTGGATGCTGCCAGACGCTTTGCGACGGACTCCGGTTCGGGCGCGGTGAATGTCGGGGTGAAGTGAATGATCTGCTTCCAGCAGCGCGTGATCGCCTCGCAGAAGTACAGCACCAAATCGTCGGGTTGCGCCTGCTCCAGCGCCGCGTCGAGGGCCTTGTCCTCCTCTCCGATGATGCTGATCGCGTCGGGCGCGACACCCTCGGCAATCAGGGCGTCCCGCAACAGGTTCGGTATTTCGTCGGGCCCGCGATCGCGCAGATGGTCGTCGCGGTGGCAGATATAGACGTCGAAATGACCGGCGACCTTGGCCGCGATCGCCACCGCGTCCTCGTCGCGCCGGTCGCCCGGGCAGGTCACCCCGACGATCTTGCGCCCCCGCGGATTGAGCCTGTCGACGACGTCGACCATGGCCCCCACCGCGGCCTCGTTGTGCCCGTAGTCGAGGATCACCCGGAAACCGTGTTCGTCGAAGACGTTCATCCGGCCGGGGCTCTGGAAGAAGCTGTTGTCGAAGGTGCGCAATCCGCTGCTTATCTGATCCAGCGTCTTGCCGAGCGCATAGGCCATGCCGGCGGCGAACATGGCGTTTTCGACGTTGTGCAGCGCCTTGCCCTCCAGCGTCGCCGGGATGAGCTGGGTCCACATCAGCGGCATCTGGGTGCCGTTGTCGTAGATCGCGATCTGGTCGCCGTTTAGCCCCTGCTCTAGGACGACCGCGGGATTGCCGAGCCGGATGTGTTCGCGCACCAGTTCGTGCTCCGGATTGCGCGTCACGTACATCACCCGCTCGGCGGGCGAGAAGGCCGCCATTTTCAGCGTCTGCTGGTCATCGGCGTTGAGCACCACTGTGCCGCGCGTGACTTCCGCGACAACGCGTTTCACCCGGGCAAGCCCGTCCAGCGTGTCGATGCCGCCGAGCCCCAGATGGTCTGACGCGACGTTCAGCACCGCGCCCACATCGCAGAAGTTATAGCCCAGTCCGGCACGGACAATGCCGCCGCGCGCCGTCTCCAGGACCGCGATGTCGACCGAGGGATCGCGCAGCACCATGTTGGCCGACAGCGGCCCGGTCATGTCGCCTTTGACGGTCACGTTGCCGTCGATCACCACGGCGTCGGTCGAGGTCTGCCCTACGACATGGCCCGCCATTTTCAGGATGTGTGCCAGCATGCGCGAGCACGTCGTCTTGCCGTTCGTTCCAGTCAGGGCGGCGATGGGAATGCGCGCCTGGGCGCCCGGCGGAAAGAGCATGTCCATGATGGCTCCGCCCACGTCGCGCGGTGTGCCCTCGGAGGGCGCGATATGCATACGCAAGCCGGGGCCGGCATTGATCTCGCAAATGCCGCCGCCGGTCTCGCGATAGCTCTTGGTGATATCGGTGGTCAGGAAATCCACGGCGCCGACATCGAGACCGATCGCCCGGATCGCCCGCTCGGCCATCAGCTTGTTGTCGGGATGGATCGTGTCGGTGACATCCACCGCCGTCCCGCCCGTCGAAATATTCGCGGTCTTGCGCAGATACACCTCCTCACCCTCGGCGGGGACGGTTTCTGCGGTGTAGTCCTTCTCCTCAAGCAAGGCCTTCGCCTGATCATCGAGTTCGAGTCGGGTCAGCACGTTCTCATGCCCGACGCCACGGCGCGGATCCTGATTGACGATGTCCACCAGCTCGGCAATGGTGTGGCGCCCGTCGCCCTTCACGTGCCCGGGCACCCGGCGCGCGGCGGCGGCGAGTTGGCCATTGACCACCAGAAGCCGGTGGTCGTCGCCGTTCAGCATGGTCTCCACCACCACGGACGGTCCTTCGGCATCCGCGGTCTCGAAGGCAGCGGCGATGCCGTCCTCGGATGTGATGTTGACGGTGACGCCCCGGCCATGATTGCCGTCGAGCGGCTTGACGACCACGGGATAGCCGATTCGCTCCGCCGCCCTCAGCGCCTCGTCCACGCTGTAGACCAGCTTCTGCCTCGGCACGGGCAGACCGAGATCGGCAAGGATCGTGTTGCAGAGGTTCTTGTCCGAAGCGATTTCGACAGCGATATGTGAGGTCTTCGACGTCAGCGCCGCCTCGATCCGCTGCTGATACTTGCCCTCGCCGACCTGGATCAGGCTGGCGTCGTTCAGCCGGTAGACCGGAATGTCGCGGGCCTGCGCCGCACGCACCAACTCCATGGCCGAGGGCCCGAGAGAACGCCGGTCGGCATAGGCCAGGAAATCCTGGACGTTTGCGTCGAGGTCGGGAGCCTCGCCGTCGGCATCCTGAGAGTGTCTGGCGATGGCCGCGAGCATGTCGCAGGCAACCTCGCCGGCCTCGATGCCGATGTCCTCATTGCTGAAGCTGTAGAACACCTCGACAACATCTGAATCGCCTGGCGATCCCGACCACGCCAGCGTTCCGTCAATGCCGGCGGCATGCTGAAGCGCCAAAGCCAGCCTTGCGACCAGATCGCCGACGGAAAGCCCCTTGCCGGCATGCAATTCGGCAAGCCAGTCGGCCTGTTCCACCGCAAGCCCAGGCAGCACCGCTGCCAATTTGTCGATCACGTCCGCCCCCAGGCCCTCGAGGGTTTCCGCATAGCTCGGCTTGACGTCCAGCTTGAGCCGGATCACCGCCTCCCGCGCATGAACGTTCGGACCGACATAGACCGAAATGGAATCGATGTTCACTGGGGCATCCTCATCACGCGTCGGGCATCTACATACGAGAGCGCGGTCGTACACAGCCCGCGCAACGCAATTGAGCGTATTCCAACATGCGGGGCTCCTGCTGGTTGAGCGCGAGATCAATTCACATCTGGCCGGTCCAGCGGGGGCGCTTTGGAGCAGGAACTGACCGACACGACTGGTAGGAGTTGGCGGAGGAGCGGGATGCGCGTTCTGCCGGGGTCCGTCTCGTCGATGGCCCGCAATCGGCGTCCGGTCGCTGTCCGGTTCAGATCGGCGAAGCGGCTTTGTCGGGTGACCAGGCGCTGCTCGATGCGGGGCGGGGGTCCCCAACCTAGCCTTCACCAAGATAGCGGGACTCGTCCCCAGACATGCGACAAAGCAGTCGCACAGGACGAGCCGCGACTTGTGCAAGACCTGCGTGCTTGGCGCGGGCTACGGAACCCGGTCACCGGCAGCGATAGACCCTACGGCGTGAAACTTCACCATTCCGGCACTCTGAGGTCGGTTGGCTAGTCGTGATTCCTTGGTTTCCAGAGACACAGATTAGGTTTTGCTCGGGATCGGCAAGTGCGGTGAACGAGTGTTCGCAGATCGGGCAGGCGAATCCGGCTTTGAAGCGTGGATGAGTCTGAGCATTCCCGGATGTAGCGCACACCGGGTATCGGCATTTTGGCCTTGTCGCCCGAAGGTCTTGCGACTCTTGATGTTGCTAGATGTTGGTGATCCACTGATTCATAGTCGCTCGTCACGAAGCGTTCCTGGGCAATCTGCCATGGTGTCGTGATTTCTGCGACCGAGGAAGATCGGGTGGGTGATGGGAGGTACGGACCGTACGGTCGACCATTGGTCTGCGCGGTTGCGTCCCCTGATCGAGCCGATCTTGGTGGTGCTCACGGTGGGTGCACTCGCCGCTGGGGGGATCGCTTGGTTGGCCGGTTGGCGTGAACTCGCCGAAGCTTGCTGGATCGCTGGCACGGTGTTCGCCGTGCCCCCCGCAGTTGTGTGGGTTGGGGTGTCGTTGCGCCACGGTCGGCTCGGCGTGGATGTCATCGCGGTGCTGTCCCTTGTGGGCACCCTGCTCGTTCAGGAGTACCTGGCCGGGGCGTTGATCGCGGTGATGCTGGCCGGGGGCCGAGCATTGGATGCGGCGGCAACGCGCCGCGCCTCCCATGATTTGCGTGCGTTGCTGGAGCGAGCGCCACGCTTCGCGCGCCGACGCGAGGGCGAGCGAATTAGCGTGGTCCCGCTAACTGAGGTGGGAGTCGATGATCTGTTGATTGTCGGGCCAGCTGAGGTGGTGCCGGTTGAAGGCCGGGTTGTCGACGTGGTCGCGGTGCTAGATGAGTCGGTGTTGACCGGTGAGCCGCTGCAGGTCGAGCGCAGTGTTGGTGAACCGGTCCGCAGTGGTGTGGTCAACGCCGGTGGCGCTTTCGAGTTGCGCGCCACCGCAACAGCTGATGACAGCACTTACGCGGGCATCGTGCGGCTTGCCCAACAAGCTGGCGCGGAGAACGCACCGATTGTGCGGTTGGCCGACCGTTACGCGGCGTGGTTCTTGCCGTTGGCTCTGTTGTTGTCCGGTGGGGCTTGGTTGTTCAGCGGGTCGGCCGTGCGCGCGGTTGCTGTGCTGGTGGTGGCGACTCCGTGTCCGCTGCTGCTGGCCGCGCCTGTTGCGATCGTTTCCGGTTTGTCGCGGGCTTCCCGCGACGGAGTGATCATCCGCAGCGGTGGCGCGTTGGAGAATCTTGGCCATGCAACGACTTTGGTGATAGATAAGACCGGCACACTGACGATGGGACGTCCGGTGGTCGTGGACGTCGTCGCCGCGCCGGGCGGAAACGCCACCGAGGTTTTGCAGCTGGCGGCGTCGGTGGATCAGCTCTCGCCGCACGTGTTGGCAGAGGCCATCGTGACCGAGGCGCTCGGTCGCGGTCTGCGATTGTCGCTGCCCGCTGATGTGGTCGAAGAGCCGGGTCGCGGTGCCACCGCGACCGTCGGCGACCGGCGGGTGAGCGTCGGAAAGCTGGCAGCCGACACGGTGACCAGCGCGTGGGGGCGTGGAGTGGTTAGCCGGGCCGGTTTGGATGGTGCAGCTATCGCATGGGTGAGTACCGAAGGTGAACCAATCGGTGCGGTGTTGTTGCGGGATCCGTTGCGCCGCCACGCGCCGCGCACAGTACGCCGGTTGCGTGCGGCAGGACTCAATCGGCTTGTCATGCTCACCGGCGACCGCGCCGAGCCCGCGCGCGAGGTGGGCACGGTGCTGGGATTGGATGAGATCTACGCTGAGCAGACCCCGGCCGACAAGGTCGCCGCGGTACGCGCAGAGCGGGACCGTGCGGTGACGGTGATGGTGGGTGACGGAATCAACGACGCGCCGGCGCTGGCCGCGGCGACCGTCGGTGTGGCGATGGGTGCTCGGGGAGCAACCGCGACCTCCGAGGCCGCCGATGTCGTCCTGACCACCGATCGCGTCGACCGGCTCGCCGACGCGATGGATATCGCCCGCTGGTCCCGACGCATCGCCGTGCAAAGCGCCGCAGTGGGCATGAGCCTGTCGCTGCTGGCGATGTTGATCGCCGCGCTGGGCTGGCTACCGCCGGCCGCGGGCGCACTGCTGCAGGAGGGCATCGACGTCGCAGTGATCCTCAACGCGCTACGAGCCCTGAGAGGTAACCCGGCCACCGAGGTGGCCGTGCCAGCTGACACCGAGCAGATGCTGCGCCAATTCGCCGACGAACACGACGAACTGCGCGACACCCTCGGGCTACTGCGGGACTGCGCCGATCGGCTAGCCAGTGGCGCCGATCCTGCGGCGCTGGAATCGCTGACCACGGCCAGCAGGCTGCTCACCGAGCGAATCCTGCCCCACGAACACGCAGAGGAAACACAGCTCTATTCGGCCCTGGCCCGATTACTGGGCGGCGAGGAGGCGACCGCCACGATGAGCCGCGCCCATGCCGAAATTCAGCGACTGGCCGACCGTATCGGAACCCATGTCGGCCGAGCTCGATCGGCTGGAGCGATACAAGCCGACCAAATCGAAGATCTGCTGGCTTGCCTGTACGGACTGCACGCGCTGCTGCGACTGCACTTCCTTCAGGAAGAAGAGAATTACTTCACCCTCGCTCAGGACGAATCTTCACCATCCGGCACTACCCAAAACCAGCTTCCGCCTGAGGAACGCCCAGATTCCGCGATTTCGGGAAAGGAACGCCGTGGGTGACGGCCGTGAACCGGATATCAGATTGCCACGGGTACAGACACATACAACGAGACCGGCACGAAGAGGATGCGCGGCCGAGCGCATCCGGCGGTGCGACCCGGTAACCGCTAGGGCGTCGCGGTGTGGTCCACATGTTCACGATTGCCTCCTCTGGCTGCCGTCCTCGATTTCGGTGTCGCGATTTCCTGCATTCCCTCGCGTCAGTTGCAGGCCGCTGGTGCGAGCTGTTCGGCACTGGCCAGGATCGCCCCGCGAATACCGATCCGGCTCAACGTCTATCTGGATATGGCCCGGGTGTGCCGCGAGGTCTGGACAGCTGGCCAGTTCTTGCTTGACCCACCAAACCTCCACGCCTACCCCTTGGTCTTCCTGGCTGACCTGTTCTCCGCCGACATGACAGCGATGGGCCAGGGTGCGATTACTTGCCCGGTGGTAGTTGTCGCTGGCCGCGAGGATCCCTTGTTCAGCCTCGCCTACACACAAGAAGTCTTCGCCCGCATTGCCGCCCCCGCCAAAGAGCTTGTCGTGTTCGACACAGACCACCACTTATTGTTCAACGAGTGCCTCCCCCTGGTGCTGCCGCGGGTCACCGAGCTCATCACGGCCATCGATGTGCAAACAGCGAGTCCGGATGACTAGCGCGATAGAAGCCGCTAGGGATTTCAGCCTCTACCAAGCGCCTGACCGGGCATCGACACTGTGAACCCCCATTTCTCCAAGGATGAGAGTTTGTTGGGACGCTGGCTCACCCGCTGCGTGGTGAACTAGAGCCGCCTTGCCGTCGTTGCCTGAACCGGTGGAGTCTCCGACGGTCTGTGCGTCCCGAGTTGTTTCTGGATAAGCGCTTCGATGCCGACCACATGGCCTACCAGGGTTCGGGAGTTACCTTCGACCCTAGTCCGAACCGGCGCAAGGAGCGATGCTTAGAGAACTCGGAAATTTGAGGAGGGCATCCATGTACAGGTTCCTGGCTGGCCTGTTCGCCGGGTTCGCCATCACCCACCTCGGTTTCGCGTTGTTCGCCGACATGAATTCTCTGCAATTCATGGGCAGGACTTGGAGTGCCGGCTACATCTGGGGTGAAGTTGTGGTCTATTCCGCACTAGCGTTGCTTTTCTCCTATCTCGGCTGGGGGAAGATGACCTCGGCGAAAACGCGAGGCTAGGCGACCTCGGTTAGGCCTACCAAACCAACTCGTCCACCATCAGCGGACGATATCGCGCCGTTCTCGATATCAATACCGCTACCTTGGCCCTTCTTTGGGGTCACTCCGCGCGGTCGAGGGTGAACGACGCATGCACCGCACGGTCCCGATATGTCTAGCTCCAACTGATCGTGATCGGGACAGCCGACCGGGCTGTAGTATCACACCGCGTGTCCACCATCAACGGCCTTCCCGCCCATGTCTTGTTGGTTCACTTCATCGTTGTACTGGCCCCTTTGACAGCCCTTCTTGCAATTCTGTGCGCACTGTGGCGGCCCGCCCGGGAGCGGCTTGTGTGGTTAGTCCTGTGCCTGGCCCTCGTCACTGCCGTTCTGACTCCGCTGACCGCTGAGGCTGGAGAGTGGCTGGAGCACCGCGTAGATCGAACACCGTTGCTGCACAATCACGCCGAACTCGGCGAAACGATGGTCTACTTCTCACTAGCATTGCTGATCAGCGCGATACTGCTCGCGGTCGTGCACGTCCGTCAGCGCCGAAACAAAACGCTATCCACCGCGCTATCGACCGTCGTCGCCGCGTTAGTCGTGGCAGCCAGCGTCGCAACGATTGTGCAGGCTTATCGCATCGGGGATTCCGGCGCGGAGGCGGCCTGGAGTGATCTGCCCTTGTCCTCCACGACGACAACGGAGGGCGGCTGACCATCCAACGTCGAGGGGTGGGGCTGGGATGAGTCAAAGCCACCCCGACCCCGACCATCGGCAGAACCCTGAGAAGAAGCGGTGAACGTCGATGAGGTCAAGCGCAGACCACAGCTGAAGGCGCGACACAGCCCAGGCCGATCTACTAGCCCCAAACTCGTTGTAAATAATGACTTTTGCTTAGCCGCGCATACCGTGCATACCGGGGCCCATCATTCCCTCACTCATCATGCCGCGCATCATGGCCGGCATTCCATCGACCACAAAACCGGTCACCTCGTGGGCATGCTCGCGAATGATCCGCGTCAGTTCAGGGTCGTTGGCGGTTTCCACAACGGCGACGCCGCGCTGCGTGTAACTGAGCTGGCGCTGATAGCCCGAAGCCCGACGAAACAGGGTCGGCAACGTCGAACTCATGCAGCGCACCTCGATCCCCTGGTCCATGCGGGTGTACATCGCAGACACGTGCGTCTGCAGCTCGACGACCAGGTCGGGAGAATCGGATTCGGTCAGAGTGCGAACACCACCGGGAACGTCCTCGACAGTGCGTCTGAGCTCACGATGTCGCATAAACATGTTGCGGTAATTACGCATGTCCGCACCCGACATCCCGCCCATTCCCGGCTGAGCATGGCTGACGGGCAGTTCGGCGCTGCCGCGCAGAACGTATCCCAAGCCGAGCAGGCCCCCACCGGCGGCCAACACGGCCAGCGCTGTTCGCCTCGTCAACTTAGTCATGCCCGATGATCTCCGCTCTCGTCACACGATACTCGTCAGATCTTCCGGTCCGGGCACAGCAAGGTTCGCGTTTGGAGACGAGGCGGGCAGCCGGGCTAGGCGGGCTGCCCATGGGCAGCGTGGAACTGCCGGATTCGCCGACGAACCCGAGCATCTCGGCGAAGGTTGGGGCCGTGGTGGTGCCGCAGGCGGCGCGGCCCGATGGCGCGGTGGTGGAATACGGCCCGCTGAAGACAGGCCAGAGCTATCGGCGCGTGCCGTTGACCAACGCGACGGCAAACTTGTGCGGAAGTACCTCGCGCAACACCCGTGTCGGCAAGAGCCCGGCGCGCATATCTTCGCCGGAATGGCTGACGACTCCCCGGCTGACCGGAGTGCAGGCGACGCCGACCGCGCCGGGAGCAGCCAGTAATGATGTGGGAGAGGCGACACGGAGCGCGTCAGCGAAGGACCGTGTGCGACGACAGGCCGCAACCGCGGCTGAACTCACCGTGGAAGACGCTGAGAAGCGGTCGGTGCTCGATTGGGCCCGGCCGCTACCTCACGACGTTCTACCAGGCCGTCTACCGACCGCCCGTGTTGCGCGCTGTTTCGTCAGCGGTACTGGCAGTAGCGGCCGGTGGTGATCGTCTGCTGTAGATGGGCTCCGAGTTCGGCGTCGGCGGCGGCGATCTTCTCGATGGCGTCACGGATGCGAGCGGACACCGCCTTGCGCGCGCGTTCGACGTCGTCGCCGAGGCGGCGGGTGCGCATTCCGAGTCCGGATGCGGCCCGAAGTTGGGCGATGATCGCTGCCCGCTCGTCGTCGAGGCGCTTGGATGACGCGACATCCCCGCGCGTATCAGCGTCGTCGAGGGCGATCTCTATCTCCCCGAGGCGGGAGCGGTACGCGGCTATCGCAGGGTTGTCGAGGATGTCGTCCCCGGTGCTTCGGGTGGTGCCGGTTCCGCCGTCCATGAGCGCGACGGCGTCGACCGCGGTTCCCGGTGAGCTGACCAGCGTGGCGATATCGTTGACGCCCTTGGTGTTTCGCATGATCACCGAGCGACCGCCGAAGCTGATGTCCCACCTGCTGCCACTGCGGCGGAACCTTGGATCGCTGATCGGCGGGGCGTCGGGGTGCTCGCCGAGTGGCTCGACCTCGAGCACCGACACCGGGTCTGCGATGCCCTTGAGCTGATGTGAACCCGCGTCAACCATGCGGTATCCGCGACCGGCGGCGAGCTCGGCGGTGGTAGCCGAGACGAACACCCCATCTGCCGGTGCCAGATCGCAGATCCGGGAGGCAACGACGACCGTGCGTCCGGAGATGTCGGAACCACGCCGTTCGACCTCACCGGTGTGAACGCCGCTGCGGAGTCCGAAGCCGAGTTGCCGAGCCGCCCGCCGGATGGATGACGCAAACGCGATGGCGTCGCCCGGAAGGCCGAAGGTGAGCAGAGCGCCGTCGCCGGTGTCCTTGAGCACCGTCCCGCCCGTAGCGCCGGCCTCGAGTGCGACCCGATCGTGGAACGCGTCGAGCCGCTGGCGCCACAGGTCATCGCCCAGCTGGCTCATCAACCGCGACGATTCGACGATGTCGACGAACATCACTGTGGCCAGGGTTCGGGTCGGCACCTGGGCTACGGCGCCGTCGAGCAGGAACGACTCGATCAGCTCGATGAGATCCGGCGCACGCTCGGCCCACGGCAGGTGAGCCCGGCCCTCGAGCAATCGGAACTCGGCGTGCCCGAGCGCATCGGCGAGGTGTCGTCCCGAATCGGCGACGACAACGTGGTCGCCGCTGCGGTGAAGGACGAGGGCGGGCTGGCTGACGTTGGGAGCGACCTCGGTGACGTCCATGTCGAAGGTGAGTTGGAGCAGGTCGGCTGCCACCGCGGCGGTGGCGGTGTGACGCTGGGCAGATGCGAAACGTCTGGCGGTGACCGCATCGGAGTCTGGGAGGAACACTGAGGTGAGGGCTTTGCTGCCGAGTCCCCAGTTGGCCGCGACGAGATCGTGTACGACGCGCTGGGTGGCCGCATCGGAGATGGTGCCGCCGTCGAGATAGCTGCCGACGAACACCAAGCGCCGGATCAGGTCGGGTCGTTGCGCGGCCAGCTGCACACAGGGTGGTCCGCCGCACGAGATACCCAGTAGATCGACGGTTTCGAAGCCCGAAGCCGACACCACGGCTTGGAGATGGCTGGTCTCGGTGGCCAGGTCGTACACCCGGTCGCCACGGTCGCTCATCCCGACCCCCGGCCGGTCGTAACGGATCACCGTGTGGTTCTCGGCCAGGGCGAGCACGAACTCGCGCAGCTCCTGGTTCTGCCAGTCCAGTTCGAGGTGGCTGGTCCACCAGGCCGCCAACACCAGTGCAGGCCCGCTCCCGACGGTGGCGTAGGCGATCTCTTCACCGGCGGGACCCGCGCAACGAGCAACTGCCTGGTCCACTCGTTCACGATAATCCCGTGACGGTCGCGCAGGTATTGCCGCCGGTCCGCCGGCCGCTGCCCCGGCCCTCATGATCGCCGTCGCGCGACGACCTGCACCAACTCGTTGACCAGCCGGTACGAGCCGTTGCCCTGACGGTACGGGGCGATGGCCTCGAGCACCTGCCGCCGCAGTCGCGGTTCTCCGGTGTGCCGGATCGACGGCAACACCAGTCCCGGTGACCGAAGAGCCCGCCAGGCGATGTCATCGTCGGCGAACTCGAGGATCGCCTCGGTGGTGCCGAAAGCAAGGTCCTCGAAACCCGCTGTGGTGAGCATTGATTCGACAACTCCCGGGGAATTGATGGCGGCCAGCGAGACGAGCTCCTCACTGACCCCGGGGCCGGCCGCCCCGACGGTCATGAAGTAGCTCAAGAGATCGAGCTTCTTGGGCGCGCCCCAATACGTCAGGCCGATTCGGCCGCCCGACCGACACACCCGGGCCATCTCGGCCAGGGCGGCTTCGCATCCACCCCAGATGCCGTTGAAGGCCACGACGACGTCGAAAGAAGCGTCGTCCCAGGGAAGGTCGAACATGTCGCCGTGGACGAGGTCCGCTCCGAACGCTCGGCCGGCTGCGATCTCGAGCAGTCCGGCCGCGGCATCGATGCCGGCTACCGAGGCTCCGAGTCTCGCCGCGCGGCCCAGGCTGTTCCCGGCGCCGCAGGCGACGTCCAGCAACCGGGTCCGCGGACCGACGCCGGCGAGCCCGAACACCGTCTCCACCGCCTCGCGGGAGTAGGGCTCGAAGAGGTAGGCCCAGTCGCACGCGGCATGTGACCAGGCTTCACCGGCCAGCCGCCAAGGTGCGTCATCAGGGGCGTCAGTCGTTCGGATCGAGGCGAGGCGCGGAGTCGCACCGGACCTCGAACCGGTCGTCGAGATGGTCATGGTGTCTGCTCCTGCATCGGAAGGGGTCGTCACACATAGGGCGCCAGAGGCGCCGCCAGAGATGCCAGAGTCAGTTCTGGCTCGATGTATTCCAGACCCTGCCGGGCCCGGTTCGCCGGATCGAGAGGGAAGGGCCCACGCGTACGACGTATGCGAAATAGTCTTGATCCCGACACTTGGACGACGGCGGGGAGGGCGACGTGGCGCAGGACTGGGCAGGCAAGGTAGCCGTCGATATCCGGGACTCCGAACCGGACTGGGGGCCGTTCCTGCAACCGTCCGCGCCGGCTGAAGCGCCTAACGTGCTGATGATCGTCTGGGATGACGTCGGGTACGGCGCGCTGGAGCCGTTCGGCGGGCCGATCGAGACGCCGACGCTGCGCCGCATCGCCGACAGCGGTGTGCGGTACTCGAACTTTCACACCACCGCATTGTGCTCGCCGACACGATCGAGCCTGCTCAACGGACGCAACGCCACGTCGAACAACATGGCTTGCATCACCGAGGCGTCCGCGGGCTTCCCCGGCTTCTCAGGCCGGGTGCCGTTCGAGAACGGGATGATTTCGGAGGTGCTCAACTCGCAGGGATGGAACACCTACGCCATCGGCAAGTGGCATCTGACCCCCAGCGACGAGAGCGATGCATCCTCGTGGAAGGGGCGCTGGCCGCTGGGTCGCGGCTTCGAGCGGTTCTACGGGTTCCTCGGTGGCGAGACCAATCAGTGGTATCCGGACCTGGTGTACGACAACCACACCGTCGAGCCGCCGGCGACCCCGGAAGAGGGGTATCACCTGTCGGCCGACCTGACCGACAAAGCGATCCGCTTCGTCCGCGACGCCAAGTCGGTGGCCCCGCAGAAGCCGTGGTTCATGTACTTCTGCCCTGGCTGTGCGCATGCGCCTCACCATGTGTTCAAGGATTGGTCAGACCGATATCGCGGCCGATTCGATGAAGGCTACGAAGCGATCCGGGAGCAGATCCTGGCCAACCAGAAGCGTATGGGCCTGCTACCCGACGACGTCCAGCTGTCACCGATCAATCCGCACGGCGAACCGGATGTCACCGGCCCGGACGGCCAGCCGTGGCCCGCGCTGGACTTCGTGCGACCGTGGGACTCGCTGAACGACGACGAGCGCCGGCTGTTCGTTCGGATGGCGGAGGTCTATGCAGGTTTCGTGTCCTACACCGATGACCAGATCGGCCGGTTGATCGACTACCTGGAGGAGTCGGGCCAGCTGGAGAACACCATCATCGTGGTCGTCTCCGACAATGGTGCCAGCGGTGAGGGCGGGCCCAACGGCTCGTTCAACGAGAACAAGTTCTTCAACAATGTGCCCGACACCATTGAGGCCAACTTGGCCCGCATCGACGACCTGGGCGGTCCGAGTGCCTACAACCACTACAACACCGGCTGGGCGTGGGCGTTCGACACACCCTTTCCGTACTGGAAGCGCTTCGCCGGCTACGAAGGCGGGGTAGCCGATCCGCTGATCGTGTCGTGGCCGGCCGGCATCAGTGCGCGCGGCGAGTTCCGGCACCAGTACGTGCACGCTGTCGACGTGGTGCCGACGCTGTATGAGCTGATGGGCGTCTCGCCGCCGGAGGTGCTCAATGGCTGGACCCAGAGCGCGGTAGAGGGCCGAAGTTTCGCTGCGTCGCTGACCGATGCGCAAGCGCCGGGCCGCACATCGCAGTTCTACTCCATGCTGGGAATGCGGGCGCTCTACCACGACGGGTTCCTCGCTACGGCTTTGCACCCGCCGCTATCCGGGTGGAGCAACTTCGACAAGGACCGCTGGGAGCTCTACGACCTGCGTACCGACCGCACACAGCTGCACAACCTCGCCGAGACGAATCCTGCTCTGCTCGAAGAGCTCAAGGGGCTCTGGTTCTACTACGCCGGGGTCTACAAAGGTTTGCCGCTCGATGATCGCACCCCGGTAGAGATCTTGTCCTCGCCGCGGCCGGAGCCTGGGGAGCCGCGGGCGCATTACGTCTACTACCCGGACACCGCAGACGTTCCCGAAGCGGTCGCAGTGAACATCCGTCGTCGCTCGTACACCATCGCCGCCGCCCTGACCATCGACACCCCGGAGGCCGAGGGCGTGCTGTTCGCCCACGGCGGCGCGGCCGGTGGGCACAGTCTGTTCATCAGGGGCGGTCAGCTGCACTACGTCTACAACTGGCTCGGAGAACGTGTCCAGACGGTCAGTTCACCGGCGGCGGTGCCGGTGGGTACCCACGTGCTGACCGCCGCCTTCGAGAAGACCGGCGACGAGGAGGAGACTTTCAGCGCGGTCGGCACGTTGACTCTCTACGTCGACACTGAAGCGGTGGCCGATGCCCAGATCGTCACCCAGCCGGGCACGTTCTCGCTGTCGGGCGACGGGCTGTGCGTCGGGCGCGACAGCGGATCTGCGGTGGCCGACTATCCCAGCCCCTTCTCGTTCGTCGGCGGGGCCATCGACAGGGTGATCGTCGATGTCAGCGGTGATCACTACGTCGATCACGAGAAGCAGGTACTGGCCTACATCGCCCGCGACTGAGAGCTCGTGTGCCATCGCGGTGCATCGAATACGTTGATTGCGAACATATTTCGGTTCGCAATCGTGACCGAAGGAGATCATTTGTGTCCAGACCGACGGTAGTTGAGTACGCCGTAGACCGGCTTTCCAAGCTTGGGATAACCGACTGTTTCGGCGTTCCGGGTGACTACACATTCCCCGTCGACGATGCGATCGAGACCCATGAATCGATTCGATGGCTCGGTTGTTCCAACGAACTCAACGCCGCGTACGCCGCGGACGGGTACGCCCGCATCCGGGGAGCCTCGATGCTGTGCACCACCTATGGTGTCGGCGAACTGAGCGCTCTCAACGGTGTGATGGGCGCAAAAGCTGAGCGGGCCGCCATCTTTCACCTCGTGGGTATGCCGAGCATGCGGCAGCAGCTTCGGCGCAAGATCATGCATCACACCCTCGGCGATGGAGTCTTCCAGAATTTCATCGACATCTCGGCCCAATCTGCCTGTGCGCATGCCATTCTGACGCCCAGCAACTGCGTCTACGAAATGGAACGGGTCATCGCCACGGCCATGACTAACCGGCAACCCGCATACATCACCGTGGCCGAAGATTTTGCAACCCGGCCGATCACCGGTCCCGCAATCGAACCCTATGCCGAGCCGGAGAGTGACCGAGCGGAACTCGAGGCTGCAGTGGATGCGGCGCTAGGCAAGATCCAGGCCGCCGCTACCGGTTGCATCCTGCCGGCCTTCACGGTGTCTCGCTTCGGGCTGCAATCCGAGTTGACCACGCTGATCGAGGCCAGCGGTCTGCCTTTTGCCACCACCGCGATGGACAAGGCGGTGCTCTCCGAGACCCATCCGCAGTTCATCGGAGGATACGCCGGCAAGTTCTCCGCCCCCAGCGTCGTTGAAGCTGTGGAAGGAAGCGACGTTGTCATCAACGCCGGGGGAGTGCTGTTCACCGACTTCTCCACTGCCGGATTCGCCGACAACATCGACCCCGCGCGCCTGATAACGATCGGGATCGACGCCACCCAGATCGACGATCGCGTTTACAGCAACGTGCGAATGCGCGACATGTTCGTCGAGCTGGCTCGCCGGATCAAGAAGTTCGCCGGGGTGAAGTTTCACCGGCCGGCGCAGGCCGAACTGGTTGGCGATGCCGATGATCCGATCACCTCGGCATCCTTGTACCCTCACTACCAGCGGTTCCTAGCCGAGGATGACATCGTTGTCGCCGAATCCGGTAGCAGTGCAACCGGTGTCGGCGAGTTGCTGCTGCCCGACGGTGTCGTCTACCACAACCAGACTCTGTGGGGCTCCATCGGCTGGGCCACCGGAGCCGCTCTGGGAACAGCAGTCGCCGACAGAACCCGTCGCACCGTGCTGATCACCGGTGAGGGATCGCATCAGCTGACCGGCAATGAGATCGGCAACTACGGACGGCACGGAGTCAAACCGGCAATCTTCGTGCTCAACAACGAGGGCTATGCGGTCGAACGCTCGTTGGAGGACTACCCGGACTGGCGTTACAACGATCTCGCGCTCTGGGACTATCACAGGCTGCCGGCGGCACTGGGCTGCAAGGACTGGTTCACCGCGAAGGTACGGACCAACGGCGAACTCGAGGCCGCCATGAACAAGGCCCAGGCATCCGATACCGCCTCCTATATCGAGATCGTCGGCGGCAAACACGATTACCCGAAAGGTCTCGAGTTCGCGCGCAGCAGGCGCTACGAGATGTACGGCATTTGACGATGACCGCCCAGTTGCGCAACGCCCCATGGGCATTCGTACCGCTCGCCGCGGCATCCGCTCAATCGCAATGACAGTCCGATATGACAATGTGCGCGGTCGGAGGCAGAGGCATGCCGTTGGCCACTGCCCGCTGGAGCGCATCCAGGCGAGCGGCCTCGATGGTCACCCCGAAACCGCCGGAAACGACATTGACGTCTTGGTCTGAGATTGCGACGATGCAGTGGTCCTGGTTGGTTACCGCGTCGGTGGTGCAGTTCTGACCGCCGGCAAGTTGGCATTTCGCTACCACGTTCGCCGAGGCCTCTTCGTTGGTGACACCGGTTGCGTGGAAACCCACCAGCGCGTCCCCGAACGTACCGGTACCGACTGCCTCGGAGACGTGATCGGGATTGTCGACTGGGCCAACCGGCCCACCCGCCCAAGCGGTGTTTGTCGAGAAGCCAGCGACGGCGACGCCCGCGACCATGATCGCTGAAACCAACCCCGTAATAGCCATGCGAACCCTCCTGTCAGCGACCCCGGTGCAAATTATCACCCGCGGAAACACCTTCTTGGTCCCGAACGCCGATGATCGGTTTCTTTGGTGCCGTTTCGCCGTCCGATGACGCCTCGGGGCATCTGGCATCGACAGTCAGCCCAACCTAGTCCGATTGTGCTGCAGCATGCTTGGTGCCATAAGCACACCTGCAACAAGGTCGCAGCGGGTCTCAGCAGAACCTGCCTCGGGGGACGCGAGGCAGGGCTATTGTGGAAGTCGGGCAGTAACCTGAGTGGTACTGCGAAAGGTAGTGGCCGGATGACCATTCGAGGCAAGTCAGCAGTGTTGATTGTGAGTTTGGCGGTGCCGGCGATCGTTCTGGCGCCTGCCGCCCAGGCGCGACCGACCTGCCATGACGCGGGCCAGGATGTGGAGCAAGCTGGTTCCGCGTCGGCGCCCGCGACAATCTGTCAAAGCAACGGCCATACGTCGATCAAGACGACGCCGGGGGCCGCGACGGAGGGGGCGAGGGACAAAGCTGGAGGGTTTCCCTACCAGCGTCAGAAGAAGATCTGACTTTTCCGCGAGGCTTTCCTCGGGGCGCCATCGGGCATCAGTCTGGTGTCTGCTTCTGCTCATGCGCGATGCCGGGCTCCCCGCCGGGCGCCGGTCGGGTTCTGCGCCTGAAGCGGTCGATGGCGCTGCCTGAGTCGATCAGGAACAAGGTGATGAGACCCAACGCCGCGATGAACGCAGCGCAGAGCACCATCGTGGCGTCGAAACCTTGGGTGTAGGCCTTCTGGGCGGCCTCGACGGCAGCCCTGCCCGCGGCGGTCGTGGGTTCGACCCGGTCCTGGGCGAACGCCCGCACGTCATCGATTCCCGCTGCGACCTGCGAGGGCGTGGCCAAACCCGCCTTCTGCAGTGCCCCGGCAAATCGTGCATGCCCAAGCCCCTCGACGAGAACCACGCTCAACGTCAGACCTATCGCATAGCCGATCTGTCCCACCGTTGTCCGGAAGGACGTGACCGGTCCGAAGAACTTCGGCGGGGCCTGAGCCACGAACATTGCCGACTGCGGGACGCTGATAAGCGCAAGGCCGAAGCCGACTACGGCCATCCCGGGTACCACCACCCATGAAGGCGAGCTTTGCTTGGCAACGACCATCATGAGCAGTCCGAGCACGCAGGCGCCGTAGCCCAGCCCGAGAATTCGTCGCAACCTGTTGCTGTGCTTCGACAGGTAGGTGCCGGCAAGAACCGATGCCACCAGCAGAACCACCAGCAGCGGGGCTTGGAGAACCGTGACCTCAAGCGGCGAAGCCGACTTCGTGTACTGGAACAAGTTGCTGGTTGACAGCATGACGACTGCCTCGGTGAAGTTCCACGCCACACCCGCGACGACTGCAGCCACGAAAATTCCGTTGGCGAACAGTTTGATGGGGAATGCCGGAGACTTGCTGCGCAGCTCGACGACGCCGAATGCCGCGTAGCCGACGACACCGGCCACCACAGGACCGTAGAACTGTGGTGAGCCCACCCCCGCTGCCGTCTGGCTCATCCCGTAGAGCAACAGCACCGTCGAGGCCCCGATGATGGCCAACCCCGCGTAGTCGACGGGACCCGAGTTGGACCGGGGCATGATCGGCAGAACACGCGGGATGAAACCGAGCAGCACCACGAGTAACACGGGCACCAGCAGCATGGCTGTTCGCCACGACCCTGCGGCGAGCGCGCCGCCCGTCGGTAGCCCCACGATGACGACGCCGATCATCACGGCAGCCCACATGCCCAGGGCTGCACTGACTTTCGTTCCGGGCGTGACGAAGCGCACATAGGCGAACGAAGCTGCCAGCAGCGAGCCAAGGCCGACACCGGTGATGGCCCGACCCGCCAGGTAGACCTCGGCGATAGGCGCGACGGCGACGATTAGATTGCCGACGATCGCGAGCAGGGCTGAGGCGATCAGTACGCGGCGGCGGCCGAGCCGGTCGGCTGTGAAGCCGGCAGCAAGAACCGTGGCTGCCAACGCAAGGGTCGAGATGCTGGCGCCCAGTGCCCGCTCGGCAGTGGTGAATCCCAGTTCCCTGCCCGCATCGACGATGGCCGTGTTCGAGACGATGGGATCGAGCAGCTGCGCCCCGCCGAACAGGCCAAGAAGGAAGATTTTTCCCTTCGGGACCCTTTCGTCCTCGACAGTCTTCGGTGGCCCGACTTGATCGACGCTCATTCGCTGCCCCGCGAGTAGATCAGCTTTCCGTTCTTGTAGGTCGACGTGGCCTTGATGTCCGGAAGTGATGCCGTTTCCGTTTCGAGCGGATCTCGGTCCAGCACGACGAGGTCGGCTTTGAAGCCGGGCTGCAGTTGGCCTTTGCTGTCTTCCTCCCCGTGCTCGTAGGCCGCCCACACCGTGATGGCTTTCAGCGCCTCCAGAACGGTGATCCGTTCCTCTTCGCCGACGATTCGACCGTCCTTGGCTTGCCGGGCGACAGCTGTCCAGACGGTAAACATGGGATCGAGCGGTGTGACCACGGCGTCGCTGTGGTTGGTCGGAATCAGACCGCGGTCGATCGCTGACCTCATCGGACTGAGGAAATCGGTACGCTTGTCACCCAGTTTCTTCTGATGGGAATCAGAGAAGTAGTAGGCGTGATTGGTGAAGAACGAGGGTACGATCCCGAGCTCGACGAAAGTGTCGAGTTGGTCTTCGCGGATGAACTGGGAGTGGATGGCCACCGGCCGTCTTCCTGCGGCCTTCCCGTCCGGTTCACAGTTGCGTTGCGCGGTGATCAACATGTCAATGGCCGCATCGCCATTCGCATGCGTGAACGTGCGCACGCCTTTGGCGTAGCAGGCTTTGGTGACCTGGTCGACGGTCTCCTGGGGAATCAGTGGCTCGCCGGTCCAGCCGGATTCTCCAGCAGGTCCGGGCACCAAGTAGGGCTCTGTGAAGAACCCGGTCAGCGATTGGGGCGACCCATCGCACAGTAACTTGATGCCGGCGCATCGCAACCCATTCTGGTTTCGGTTCCACGGGATGGATTGGTCGTTCAGTGTGGTCTGAAAATCCATGAACACCGGCAGCGAGTTCACGTCAATGACCAGTCGCCCGTCTTCTGCGGCTCGTTGCAGCATTCTGAGGTCTTCGAGGCTGGTTGCGCCTTCCTGCGCCGTGGTCACGCCCGAGCTGGCGTAGTTGGCCAGCGCCCGCTTCAACGCCTCCGCGGTTCGCTCGTCGCTCGGCCGGGGCATGGCCGCAACAATCGGGATGTATGCAGTGTCGAATAGATAACCGTTCGGAGTATTCGTTCCGGCTTTGCGGCCGATGACGCCGCCGTCCGGAGTGGGCGTATCCGCGGTGACACCGAACCGTTGCAGCCCAACCGTGTTCAGGACGCATCCGTGACCCGAGTAGTGAAGCAGCAATACCGGATTGTCCGGGAAGTGCGGATCGAGATCGTCGACGGTGACATGTTTTCTGCCGGGCAGGGCCAGCTCCGAATAGCCGGAACCCAATATCCACTCGCCCGGGGCGATCTCAGCCGAAACCTGAAACCTCTTCAACTCAGCGACGATGTCCTCGACGGTGGTGACAGAACCCTGAGGCGGACCGGCGACGTTGGCCCATGCCTGGAACTGCACGGCGAACATGAGGTGAGAGTGCGGATCGATGAACCCTGGCAGCAGTGCCTGACCGCGCAGGTCCACGCGCTCGGTCTCGGCATCGACAATCGCCTCGACTTCTTCGCGGGTTCCTACCGCTTCGATCATGCCGTCGCGCACCAGCAGGGCCTCGGCCGAGGGTTGGTCATCGTTCATCGTCAGTATGGGGCCGTTGAAAAAGGCGGTGCTGTTGCGGCTATTTGCCACGAAATTTCTCCTCTTCTGCCAGGAAAGCAAGGCGCCCTTGCTGGGGGCGAACACGCGGGCAGGCCGTCAAAGGATCACCCCCTCCGCTAGGACGCCGGCCCGTAGCTCATCCCGGAAGTCGGGATGGGCGATGCTGATCAATGCATTGATGCGGTCGACGTTGGACAGGTAGCGCAAGTTGACGCAGCCGAATTCGGTTGCGATGTATTCGACGTCGGTGCGCGGGGTTGTCACCGGAGTTCCCGGTGGTAGCCCGAGCGTGATGTTCGATATTAGCTTGCCGTCCTTGAGTTTTCGGGTCGAGGCCATCACGAAGAAGGACTTGCCATCCTTGGAATTGCGAGCAGCCCGAACCAGATCCAGTTGTCCGCCCGTGCCGGAGATCTGCGTCCAGTTGACGGCTTCGGCAGCCACTTGCCCGGTGACCGAAACCATCAGGCACGTGTTGATCGAGACGAAGCGATCATTCTTGCCGCAATCGTGGTCGTTGATGGCCTGACTCAGCGGCAGGATGACGCACTCCGGGTTGTCGTCCAAGTATTTCATCATGTCCGGGCCACCGGCCGCGAAGCCGAACACAACCTTTCCTGGCCGCATGTTCTTGCGGCTTCCGGTAACGGCACCTGCTTCGATGAGCGCGAACATTGCTTCGCTGAGCATCTCGGTGTGAATGCCGAGATCCTTCTTGTCGGCCAGAGTGTAGGCGACAGCGCCGGGCACTGCACCGATTCCGATCTGAATCGTGGCACCATCGGGCACGAGCGGCGCCACGTGCGAGGCGATCCGCTTCTCGAGATCTGTCGGCGGGCTGCTAGGGAGGCCGACGATCGGTGTTTCGGTCTCGATGATTGCGTCGACGTCCGAGACGTGAATCGTGTTGTACTCGCCGTACACTCGCGGCTGCGAGGGCTGAACCGTCACGATCGTGGTAGTCGCTATCTGCAGTGCGGCATGTTGCCCCATGCCGCCGCAGGGGCCGAATGTCATCCAACCATGTTTGTCTGGTGGGCTGACGTTGACGGCCAAGACGTTCGGCTTGGCGCGTTCCTGCAGGAAGCGGTCGATCTCGGCGAGATGGAGGGACATCTGGTTGATGTTGCCCTCTGGCGCCTTGGCGCGTTCGTAGGGACCCGTGAAGGCGGTGTGGTAGTTGATGCGACCCTTCATCTGGCCGTCGAGCAGTCTGAGCGGGAAGAGCGCCAACGCCGCGTAGAAGTCGACGTTCTCCAATTCAGCGCTTCGCTCGGCGAGGGCATCGCTGAACTCCTGTGGGATGGCTGATGCGCCCCCCGCGTAGATGGAGTCACCCGAGCCGATGAGCGCGGCTGCTTGGTCCGCGGTCATCAACTTCTTCTGGTACTCGTCCCGCCAGTCAGTCACGCGTTTGCCTTTCGAATGCAGATCGGAATCATCAGTGCCAAGTCGAAGTCGAAACGAAACGCCATGAACTGTGCTGAACCATGTTTCGACGCTTCTGCCGTCCACGTCTACTGCGTATCGCGCGCCGTGCCATTGCTACCGATTCGCATTCGGTTATCGCACGGGGCGAGCGGCAGCGAAAGCGCTCAGGCCGGTGATTGCCTTGCCGACAATCAAGGTGTTCATTTCGCGGGTTCCCTCGTAGGAATAGATGGCCTCCGCATCCGCCACGAAGCGACCGACGTTGTGTTCAAGCAGTATTCCGTTGCCACCCATAAGCTCTCGCGCCCAGCCCACGGACTCGCGCATTCGCACGGTACAGAAGGCCTTGGCCATCGATGAGTGATGGTCTTCAGCTCGGCCTTCGTCCTGCAATTGCGACAGCCGTGCGCACATGCCCCAGGACGCCGTGATGTTGCTGAGCATCTTCACCAGCAAGTCCTGCACCATTTGGAATCCACCGATGGGCTGCCCGAACTGCTCGCGCTCCAGCGCGTAGGCAAGGCAATTCTCGTAGGCGCCGCGGGCGCATCCGACTGCCATCCAGGCGACCGCGGCGCGGGTCATTCGTAAGACCTTTGCGGTGTCGGCGAATGTGTTGGCGTTCTGTAGCCGGTCCGCCTCGGGCACGCGGACGTTGTCCAGCGTGATGAGTCCGTTCTGAACAATGCGCAGGGCGAACTTGTGCTCCTGTTTCTCAACGGTGAAGCCGGGAGCGTCATTGGGGACGATGAAGCCCTTGACCTGTCCACTGTCCGCATCACGAGCCCAGATCACCGTCAAGTGACCGATCGGCGAGTTGCCGATCCACTTCTTCTGGCCGTTGAGAACCCAGCTTTCGCCATCGCGCCGCGCGGTGGTCGTCAGGCCGCGTGATGCGCCCGAACCTACGTCGGGCTCGGTGAGGCCGAACGACCCGATCAACTCTGTGCGTGCCATCCTGGGCAGGTAGTGGGCGCGTTGCTCGTCGGATCCGCAGAGGTAGATCGATCCCATGGACAGACCGCTGTGCACGCCGTGGAAAGTGGCGATCGACGGGTCGGTGCGGCCGATCTCCATCGACAACATGCCGTCGAACAGGTAGCTACGTCCGGCGCAGTCATATCCCTCATACGGAGAACCGGCGATGCCCAATGCGGCATAGCCCGGGATGATCTCGAATGGAAAAGTGGCTTTGGACCAGTGCTCCAGCAGGAGCGGTTGGACCTCCGTCGTCATGAATCGGCGCACCTCGTGCAGCAGGGCACGTTCGTCGTCGCAAAGCAGATCCTCGTAGTGGTAGAAGTCGTTGGTATCGATCATGCCTGCCAAGTCAATCTCCTGGAGTGAGCTGTCGATTGGGTTGTCCGCGCCATGGTCGCCCAATGCGTGGCGGGCCGAGGAAGTCTTCGATCACGGGAACCAATTCGCCTGAATTGGTGACGAGGTCGATGTGCCCGCCCGGGTGGCGGTGCAATAGGGCATGGGGCAGCAGGCACCTCATGATGTGGGCATTGACGCCCGGGATGATCGGGTCGTCGTCTCCGCTGATGATCAGAGTTTTCTGGCGTATCGCAGGCAGGGCGAAAATCGACGTCCACACCGCACCCGCCATCAGCTGGTGCAGGTAGCCGATTTTCGAGCCGGCGTGCATCTGCTGCATCATCAAAGCGGCGACGTCCGCGCCGTTCTTTCGTGCGGTGCCCCCGTAGAGTTCCCCTGCGATGGAAGCGCCGTAGTCGGGGTCGGTGAATCGGCGCGGTGTCAACATCTTGGTGAGCAGCCGGGGGTGGGCGGGCACCATGACCGATCCGGGCGCGGTCGCGGCCAGGATGAGTCGCCGACACCGCATCGGGTTCTGGAACGCGAACTGCTGGGCGAGCGCTCCGCCCCAGGACAGGCCCAGCACGTCGACGACTCCGATTCCCAGCTTCGTCAGCACCCTGCCCAACACCCATGCCAGATAGGGAAACCCGTAGGGCAGCATCGAGACGGGCGACTCTCCGGTGCCGGGGACGTCGAATCGGATTACCGGACGCTCCGCATCCAGTGCATCGACCAGCGGTCCAAGCACCTCGAGGCTGGCGCCTATTCCGTTACACAGCACCAGCGGAACGCCGTGCCCGGGTCGGTACCGAACCCGGATGCGTTGCCCACCGGTGGCAATCAGTACATCGTCGGGCTCGCCGCCAGAATCCGGCGGGGATTCCCTAACGCTGGCAGCCACGGGGACGGCCCTAATCATGGACTGCTCCGTTTCAGTTTTCGAGAACGTAGGTGCCGGGTGCGGGCGCCAATGGCTCGTAACCCGGTGCGCCCAGTGTTGTGGGTCTGTCGATCTCGGCGCCGCTCCGTTCGGTCAGCCAAGCCATATGATGCGGCCACCACGAGCCCTTCGACTTCTCCGCCGAGGCCATCCACTCCTCCGGGGAAGTGTCCGCCTCGGCCGGCGCCGCCCGATAGCTGGCCTTCGGGTTTCCGGGCGGGTTCACCAGCGAGGCGATGTGCCCACTGGTCGAGAGCACATAGGTGTTGTCCTTGCTGCCCAACATTGCTGCGCTGCGGTAGGTGGCCTGCCACGGGCAGATGTGATCGGCGATTCCGCCGACTGCGTAGGCGTCGGCAGTGATTGCGGACAAATCCACCGGAGTGCCGAGCATGCTTATCGCACCCGGCGTGGCCAGCGCGTTGTGCAAGCCCATCATCACCATGTCCTTGTGCAGCGCGGCTGCCATGCGGGTGGTGTCTGCGTTCCAGTACAGGACGTCGAACGGCGCCGGCGAACGGCCCTGAATGTAGTTGTTCACCCAGTAGCGCCATACCAAATCCGTGGGCCGCAGCCATGCGAACATCTCGGCTGTGGCCCGGCCGTCGAGATAGCCCTTGCTGGCAGAGGTCCGGATCGCGGCTTGCGCGCTGCGCTCACTGGCCAACGCCGAGGCGAATCCGGCCTTCCGCTGGTCGAGGACGGTCACGCCCAGGCTCAGACTCGAGACCCTGTCACCGTTGCCTGTCGCCGCGAGGTGAGCCAACGTCATCACGGCCAGGATTCCGCCCGAGCATGTCGCGAACACACCGGCGCGGTCGCTACCGGTGATCACCGCCATAGCATCCAATGCCTCGATGATGGCCTTGCCGTAGGCGTCAAAACCCCAGTCTCGGTGGCGAGCCTTCGGATTGCGCCATGAGATCGCGAAGACCTGTTGACCGCCCTTGACATAGTGCTCCACCATGCTGCGGTCCGGAGCGAGGTCCAGAATGTAGAACTTGTTGATCACCGGCGGCACCATGAGCAGCGGAACCTCACGCACCTGCGGTGTGGCCGGAGCATACTGGATCAGTTCGAACATTTTGGTGCGCAGCACAACCGAGCCACGGCTGACCGCGAGCGTCTCGCCGACGGCATACGCATCGGGTTCGATCATCGCCGGGATACGCGGCTTGGTGGCGATGTCGCGCACGAATGCCCGTGTGCCGCGCACAATCGACATCCCCCCGCTGTCGATCACGGCCTTATAGGCCAACGGGCTGACCACGGGATTGTTGGTCGGCGCCAGGCCTTCCACCAGGTTGTCCAGGACGAACTTCATCTTTTCAGCGTCGCGGTACTCCAGGTCGGCGTCCTCGAACAGTTGCTGCACCGTGTCGGACGCTTCCAGGTATGCCTGCATGATGCGACGCAGCACCGGGTTCCCGCTCCACGCCGGATCGCTGAATCGCCTGTCCCCCTTCGCCGGTGCGCGATCGCTCTTGCCCGCTACGACTCGCGCGAGCCCGCCTGCCAGTCCGAGGCAGCGCTGAGCCAGTGCGGCGGGCTGCTCGGCCAGCGACAGGCCAAACCGGGACCAGGCCGCATCGGGCAGCATTCGCTGGGCGAACGACTTCGTCGAATTGACCAGTAGGAGGTCCAGCGGTGCGGCGAATTCGCCTGCCGCGTCGGTGTTTTCTGCTGTCATCAGCTTTGCTCCTCGGGAATCTTGATTTCGCGCTTGAGCAGCTTTCCGGTGGGTCCCTTCGGCAGGGCCTCGAGAATCCAGACCCTCCTGGGGTACTTGTAGGCGGCGACCCGCGCCTTGACGAAGTCGCGCAGCTCCTCCCATGTTGCGCTCGCGTCGGGCTTCAACTCGACCGCAGCACCGATCTCCTCCCCGAAATGCTCGTGGGGAATACCGAGTACGGCGGCGGCCGCGACCGCCGGATGCTCGTAGAGCACCTCTTCGATCTCACGCGGGTACACATTCAATCCGCCGCGGATGATCATTTCCTTCTTGCGGTCGACTATCGAGAAGTAACCATCCTCGTCGACTTTCCCGATGTCGCCGGTGGAGAACCAGCCCTCCTTGGAGATCGCTGCGGCGGTGGCATCCGGCTGATTCCAATAGCCTTTCATCACGTTGTGCCCACGGACCTGGATCTCACCGGACTCGCCAGCAGGTACCGGGGCACCGGATTCGTCCACCGCCCGCATCTCGACCCCTTCGACCGGTGTGCCGATGGTTCCGGGCTTTCTGGGGAGATGTGGATGGTTGAAGCATGCGACGGGCGAGGTTTCCGACAATCCGTAGCCTTCGAGCACCATCGCGTCGAATGCGTCCTCGAACTCCTTGAGCACTTGTACAGGAAGCGCCGCGCCACCAGAGACGCAGAGCCTCAGCGACGCGACGTCGCCCTTGTTCTCCGCAGCCGCCAGCAGGGCCGAATACATGGTCGGGACACCCTCGAACACGGTGACCTTGTCACGGGCGATGATCCCGATGGCCTCCTTGGCGTCGAAGCGGGGTTGCAGAGTCAACGTGGCGCCGGCCAGCACGGCCGAATTGAGTCCACACGTCAGGCCGAACACGTGGAACAGCGGCAGACAACCCATGACGACATCGTCGGCTGTGAGGTTCAGCAGTGTGTTCACCGTGACTTCCGCGTTTCGCCCGAGCCCTCCGTGAGTCAACTGGGCACCCTTGGGATTCCCGGTCGTGCCAGACGTATGCAGGATCACTGCGGTGTCCTCGGCACTGCGGGCGACGGGTTTCGTCTGCGGTGTGACGTCGGCCAGAAGCTCAGGCAGCGACTCGTCGTCGACGAGGGTGCACCACGCGCCGGCCGCGGCCGCGCCCTCATTCGCCGCGTCGGCAAACGACGGTGAGCCAAACAGCGCCTTCGCGGAGGTGTTGCTCAGGTAGTACTCCACTTCACGAGACTTGAGAAGCGGGTTCATCGGAACAGCCACTGCCCCTCGACGCATGACTCCGTAGAAGAGGACTGGAAACGTGGGCGTATTGGGCAGCATCAACCCGACGCGGTCGCCCGGCTGCACGCCGGCGTCTTCAAGTCGCGCGGCCACACGAGCTGCAGCGTCGTCGAATTGAGCGTACGTGTACTCGAGCGCCGAGCACTTCAGAGCAAGCTTGTCTGGCGCCTTGAGGGCGGCTGCACAGAGATTGTCAGCGAGACTCGCCATTTGCCTTCTCCTAACGGGCGTTACATATGCAGTTGGCTCGGGGCCGAAATCGGCTGCGAGGCGGATAGGAAGCTGCGCTCGCCACTACCGATTGCCGCGCTGACTTATCTTGTCATGAGTTACCTTGAACAAAAGGGGAATTTGGCACACGGCATCGCCCGTACACTCGGCTGCGCTTTCCGGAGTGGTAGTTCCGATGATGACTGCCACGACCGCGCCGGGCAATGTGCGCTACAACAATGCCGACCGGTATTCACTGTGCTGGAAAACATCTACTCTTCCGCCGGATTCAGGTAGTGCGGCGGTCAATCTCGAAGGCGAGGCATAGTTCGGCGAGTTCGCGTGGGTGTGTGGTGGATCTGCCGGTGCGTTCTTCGATGCGGTGCAGGCGGTGTCGGATGGTGTTGGGGTGGCAGTAGAGCTGTGCGGCGGCGGCGTTGGTGGAGCCGCCGGTTGTCAGCCAGACGCGGAAAGTGGTGAACAGCTGGTCGCGGCTTTCATCATCGAGGTCGGCGAAGCCGGCGAGGATGGAGGCCGATATTTCTTTCATGACATCGGGGGCGCTGACCGCGGCGATGGCCAGGGGGTCGGCCTCGAACACGGCCACCAGATTGTCGTTGGCGCGTTCGGTGGACAGGGCGACCCTTGCGTAGGTGACAGCTTCGGGTGTGCGGCTGAGGTCATCGAATCGTGAGCTGATGCCGATGCGGGTGGCTGCCAGCCGGGTCAGGGTTTGGGTCAGGGCGTCGAACTTGGTGTCCGAGAGCACGTGGACCAGTCCGATCTCGATGTCGGGCAGCAGCCGCCATGCCGAAGCGATGTCGAGGCTGCTGAGCTTAGCGCCGATACCCGGCAGCGCTGATTTGCCGATCGCCGGGCATTCGGCGGCAACCACGACGTAGGGTCCGCGCACCGGCAGCCGCAGGATGGTGGCGATCTCCCAGAGCCCGGCTTCCTCGACGACGCGGCCTTCGAGCAGCGCTTCGATCAGGGCAACGCGTTGGGTTTCTCGGGTTAGGACCTGGCGGGTCATCTCGTCGCGGTAGGCGTTGACCATCGCATGGGTGTAGACGTCTTGGGCCATCCAGATCCGGGCGGTGGCGCGGATGAGCGCTTCGCGCCCGATGTGCGGGCGGGTGGCGGCCAAGTCGATGATTTCTTCCCAGACCAACCGACTTCCGATGCGGTAGCCTTCCATCACCGCCGGCAATGGCGTACCGGCCACGGCGCGATCAGTGCCGCTGCTCGCGGCGACACCCGTGTCGAACACGTCAGGCGCATCCAAGTTTTCGATCAACAACCGAAGATTCGTCCGACAGGTGGTACGTACTTCATCGCGACTGATCCGGCTGCTATCGGCAAGGCCCTTGACGTCACGCCAGATCGTGTCGGCGATCCGGGTGCCCAGCCCGTCGCAGCGCTCCATGAGCGCAGCTTGAATCTCGGCGATCTGTGCCTCCAGAGCCGCCGCAGCAGTCATGGCTGCACGTTACACCGCGCACCTCCGCCGACCGGTTGTGAAAAAATCGCATCGAACCCGTGCAACGTCGTGAGATTTAACAATGTCACGCCCGCTCGGTCCGACTACGTTAGCGTCTCGTATCGGTAGGCGGCTGCGTTGCAGCCGCCCCCGCAGCACGTCAGGATTTCGACAAGCAGCATCGCGGCATGCGCTGCACTCCCGTCTAGGCGCATACTGAGGAGGGTGTCGTGGGCGGTAACGCGCTGGCCATTCATACGTCGCACTCACCGGCACCGAACGTCGCGCTCGGTGCCGAGGACGTCGGTCCGAGCATGGTGCTGAAGTGGAAGCCTCTCGTTGCGATGATGGCGGCGGCTCTGGTCGTGGTGGGGTTGTTCGCAGGTGCGGGCACCGCGCAGGCGGGCCTGGACAACGAGTTGAGCCTGGTCGATGGTCAGGGCCGGACGCTGACGGTGCAGCAGTGGGACACCTTTCTCAATGGGGTGTTCCCGTTGGACCGCAACCGGTTGACTCGTGAGTGGTTTCATTCGGGTCGGGCCAAGTACATCGTGACCGGTGATGACGAGGAGTCGGTCGAGGAGTTCGAGGGCACCCTGGAGTTGGGTTATCAGATCGGTTTCCCGTGGTCGTTGGGTGTGGGGGTGAACTTCAACTACACCACTCCCAACATCGCCTTCGACGGGCTCGACGGCGTCATCGTCGACACCGGTGGTTTAGGCCTGCCGCTGGAGGGCATTGTGACGCCGAACCTGTTCCCGGGTGTGTCGATCAGCGCTGACCTGGGCAATGGTCCGGGTATTCAGGAAGTGGCGACGTTCTCGGTGGATGTGGCTGGTCCGGAGGGCGGTGTGGCGGTCAACAACGCCCACGGCACGGTGACCGGTGCTGCCGGCGGTGTGCTGCTGCGTCCGTTCGCGAGGTTGATCGCCTCCACCGGTGACAGCGTCACCACCTACGGCGCACCCTGGAACATGAACTGAGCCCTTGGCGTAAGAACCTGGCCGCATGAACCTGTCGACAGCGCGAAACGGCAACGCTGCCCCGAGTGAAAGGAAAGAGACGTGAGAACTTTCAGCAACCTGGACGAGTTCGTGGCGGCCCAGGGTAGCCCGCTCGGCCCGACCGATTGGGTGGAAGTGAACCAAGATCGCGTCGACCTGTTTGCGGAGGCAACCGGAGATCATCAGTGGATCCACGTCGATCCGGCGCGGGCTGCCAGCGGCCCCTTCGGCGGGACGATCGCACATGGGCTCCTCACGCTGTCGCTGTTACCGCACTTCATGCAACAGCTCTACCGCGTGGACAACATCGCCATGGCAATCAACTACGGCTACAACAAGGTTCGTTTCATCACCCCCGTTCGGGTCGGCGCCAAGTTGCGGGCGCGTGCGGAGATATCCGAGGTCACGCAGCTTCCCGGCGGGGTGCAGGCGACGCTGACAGCCACGGTCGAGATCGAGGGTGCCGAAAAACCTGCGGCGGTCGCCGAGTCGATCGTGCGAATGATGGGTTGAGCGTTCCGGCCCAATAACCCACTCAGGGTGACAAGAACGTGATGGGCTGAGCCGGCATCAGACGTGAATCGATGTTGCCGATCAGCGAGTAGTCGGTTTCCACCGCGGCAGCGCGCACACCCGAGCCCGGCTCCAGATTCAGCGCATTCAGGTTCACCCAGACGATGTTGGGGCTCAGCGTGGATTCGTAGTAGTACATCTTTGACGTGGAGTCGGCCACTGTGCGCCAATACGTCGGCGAGATGTTCGGGTGCTCCGGATCCGTGTTGCCCCAGGGCACCGACGCATTGCGGATCACACTCAATACTCCGGCCACGGCTTCGCGTTGATTGGTGGTCTGTGGGAGCTGGCTCAAGTAGTAGGAAGCGCGCACAAAGCGGTCGGTAGATCGAACCGATCCGGGAAGGTCCTGGCTGCGGTCACGAGCCTCCCACTGCGCATTGAGCGCTAGCTGTTGGTCATAGGTCGGGCTGTTGGTCATCACCTGGTACTGGCGCCCGTGGTGGATGACCGGCTTGCCATCCAGATACTCGATGATCGCGGAGTCTCCGCTGGCGTCGCTGACTGACAAGTGCACGCTTGGGGCGGACTGGTGGGGGCCAAAACTGATCGGGACGATGTAGATCGATGGATTCGTAAAGGCGGCAACCACCTCGTCGACGGTGGCAAAGCTGGTCAGCACGTACTGGAGCCAGGCGGTGAAGGACAACCGTGGACGGTTGTCGTCGGGCTGCGGCCCGAAGTCGGTCTCGGCGAGATACAACAGGTTGGCGACCAACCCCGCCTCGTTCATTCCGTCCAACGCGGCGTCGATCGGCCCGCCCGGCATCGAGGCGCCGGCAATCTCGACGGCTCCGTACTTGGCTGTCCAGGTGAGCGAATTGACTCCACCCGATCCGTTCTGCTCGAGCCCGCGCGGAATGACATAAAGGTGAGAGTTGAAGGAGTATGGCCAGTCCATGTTCCTTCCGGTGATGACGATGCCGTCCGGACCCAGCCAGGTCACTCGGGTGCACGCGTGCGCGGCGGGCCCCAGAAGGCTGCCGGCCGCAAACAAGATCGCCACGGCGAACGCCACTCGACGTAGCATGCGCATCCCTCTTCCTGAATGATCGGTGGAGCCCTGCTGCTGTGGAGGCTCCTATGGAGTTCACCTGAACTCGATGCAAAAATCCGGCTTTTCGATGGATTCCTCCACGATCGGGTGGCGCCCACAATCACGACCAGATCAACCCGTGGCTGGCCACAATCCCCGCGTGATCCTGCGCTGCACTCCGACATCAGGTTCTTGGCTCAAGCTTGTCGAGGTGGTCTTCTCGACCCTCACCCGCCAAGCGATCCGGCTCGGTTCATTCGACGGCGTCAATGAACTCGCCACTGCGATCCGCGCCGTCGTCATCCTCGGCGAGTCGATCGTGCGCATGATGGGGTAGTCGCTGGGTCTGAGGTCTCGAGCCGCACTGAGCGAACGAGCCGCTGAGCCATCGATCCACCGCAATGTGCGGCTTTGCCAGTAGCTGTCAAAAACTATTGCTGCGCAGTGACCGTTCGGTTTCGCCCCGCGGCCTTGGCCTGGTACATGAGACGGTCGCAGCTTTCCAGGGCGGTGATTGCGGATGTGGGCGTGGGTTCGGCCACGGCAAGCACTCCGATGCTCACCGTCACGAACGGGGCGACCGGTGAGCTGGCGTGTTCGATGTTCAAATCCCGAACTTGTTCGTGTATCCGGTCTGCGATGTTCTTCGCGTGGTCGAGTTCCGCGTTCGGTAGTACGACCAGGAACTCCTCGCCGCCGTAGCGGACGACCAGGTCGGTCCTTCTGCGGGCGGAACCTTTGATGACCGTGGCTATTCGTCTGATCGCCGAGTCGCCGCAGATGTGTCCGTAGGTGGCGTTGTACTGGTGAAAGCAGTCAATGTCGGCCATCAGCATGGCGACCGGTTTCGATTCTCGAACGCACCATGCCCATAACAGCTCGAGGTTCTCCGACAGGGCGCGACGGTTCGACATCCCGGTCAGTTCATCGGTACGGGACAGCGATGCCAGACGTTCGTTGGCGATCTCGAGATCGTTTCTGGCGCGCCGCAACTGACCCATCGCCTGGTCGGCCGATTCTGCAGTTGCGGCGATGGTGTAGATGGCCGCGAAGACCACGAATAGCAGGGTTTGGTCCATGACGACGGAAGCGAACCCTTCGTCCTGAGCCAGCCCTATCAGGGTAACGGTTGTCGTCAGCACCGCCGCTACCGGTGCTCCGACCGCCCCAAAGGTCAATGCCAGTAGCACAGCCGCTGCAAGTCCGGTTTGTTGCGCTCCCCAAGCGTTTCCGTTGACCGCGAGCGTGGCAGAAGCCAACCAAACTAGCGCTGCTGGTCCGCCGCCGCCGAGCGCCAAGCGGCCGGAACGGCGCAGAGCAACAGATCGGACAGCGTCTCGCAGCAGCAGCCCGATCGGGACGCCGACCATCAGCCCCAGGCTGTCGCCGAACCACCAGGTCCGCCAGGCGGTGACGTAGTCGGCGTCGAATGTCCAGACAGAGCCGATGGCTCCGAGTGAGCCGGTCAATGCCGGGACAGTGACCGACGCGAGGACGACGGCCAAGGCGCTGCGCACCGAAAGGAGCCCGATACTGCTTCGGCTGCTGGCGATGAATACGGCGCAGAGCACGAAAAGCGTGGCCTCGACAGCGTTCACCGCGCCGAAGTACAGAGCCTGGTGCGGCGCTACATCGAAGGTTAGGTCGCCGACGACTTCGGCCGCCAGCCCCGCCGCGTACACGTAGGGCCAGTCGCGGGGTCGGAACCTGATCAGCGCCGTGGCAAGGACGGCGTTGGGCAGCCACAGCAACGCGACGCCGTCAGACTCCAGGTAGGGGTAGAGCACCACAGCCCCCACGTAGGCGCCGAAGATCGCCGAGAGCCAGATGATTCCGCGCCAGCGGGCGCCGCGGGGCCAGAAGACGGCTCGCCCCCAACCGCCGTCACCGTCAGCTGCCGGCACCTCAGTTATTGGGCTCTTCTGCCCGGCCGATCCAGTCGGGAGCTGATCGGTGCTCGCAAACACCTCGCACCTCCAGCGACATGTCGGGGCCGGTCGCCGAACCGCCCCAGCCACCATCCCTGACAATGCGGTCCGCGCACACCTACCGTAGCCCGCACATGGCCTGCTCGAGCACGTTCTTTCTACCCTGATAGTGACTGCCGAAAGTCCCTATCGGCCGAGCGCGGATTGTCGGCTACAGCTGTTCCGGGTGCTGCTGGGGATATTGATCTGGTGAGGCGTAGAAACCGTTGGGCCAGGTCTCTGGTTCGTAGGTGTCGGCTGGTGCGTACGTGGGCGTGATGCGCACCCAGTCGATGTCGAGGTAGGCGGTGTCGAAATCGGGGTCTCCGGCCCACCCGACGTGGTCGCGATATCCCGATGCGGGGAACCAGATTCCGATCCAGAACCGTGACGCTCGGTGCGGGACGTTGTCCTGGCCGAACGATTCGCCGGTATACCGTGCGACCTCGACGTCGTCGACGAACCAGGCGACGTAGGGGTCACGGCCGTCGCCGCCAGCGTGCCATTCGTATGTGTAGGTGTGGAATTCCCCGTCGGCAATCAGTTCGCCGATGTCCGGGCGCAGGGACACGTTGCCGCCTTCACCCCCGAACTTGCCGCCCCACGAGTTGGCTCGGGCATGGTCGAAGGTCACCGGGTCATCGGGCGAACCGTCGTCGCGTGCGGTGGGGAACTCCCAGTCGATCTCGGAATTGCGGATTCGATTGGGCTCGGTCCAGTATTCGGGTTGCGAAGGGTGGTACTCGATGTAGTGGTAGCTCCAGAAGGCGCTCGCTGCTCCCAACGCTTGTGGCACTCGGGCGCGCACCTCGTAGCGGCCGGAGGCGTAGTAGTCGCGGGTCACGATGGTGGCTCCGACCCGTGTGGTGCGTCCGCCGTGGCCGGTGACGTCGCCAGTGTATTCATCGCCGTGCGCGCGCAGGCGCACGATGCCATCGACAACCTCGACATTGGCCGGAATGACGCCCCCGTTGTCTCCGCCCCAAGCCTTGTCGGCAATGAGCCAGTGATCGGGGTTGATCCCGTTGGTGAAGTCATCGAAGAGTTCGGGCTGCGGACTCGGGTAGGGGTTGGGGGTATCGAGCCACTCGCTGCCCTTCGCGATGATCGTGACGTCGTCAACGTAGAGCGCGTTGTCGTCGCCGCGCCAGTTTTCGGCGGCGACTTTGACCGACACCCAACTATTCGGTGTGGTGAAAGCGATCTCCACGGGTTGCCAGGCGGTGTTGGTGATGAGCTGTGATGCGTGCAAGGTGCCGTCGGGGCTGGCCACGGTGATGGTGGCATCGCCGGCATCGACTCGGGCGCGGGCAGTCAGCACGTAGTCGCTGTTGGGTGCTAGCAGCATGGGCAGATCCTGAGCGATGCGTCCGGTGCGCTCCTGGGTCGACGCGATGCGCATCGTCCCATCGGATTGACGCACCGCCTGGTCGAGCACCCAGCCGTGCGCATCGGGTTCGAAACCCCCGTTGTTGACTAGGTTCTCGCCGGCGCCCGGCAGTGTCACCAGCGGTGGAGGAGATGCGCCGGGAGCGTCGGGATCGACTACCGGCGGGTCGAGGGAACCTTCGACGAACACCACATCGGTGACGGTGGCCACCCCCGCGGGGTCGTTGCGCCCGGCTGCGACGAAGACGGTGACCTCGGTCGCCTCAGCGCCGGTGTAGATCGTCAGGTGCCGCTCTGTCAACGTTGGTGATTGGCCCGCCCCGGTCTTGTCGAGCTGGGGTCCGTCGATGACACCCCAAACCCCCCACACGTCACTGGGCTCGGATCCGCTGGTGCGCATGGTGACTGCCAATGTGTACAACGTCTGCGGCTTGAGATTGGTGATCCGCTGGGTGATGCGGGCGTCGGCCGTCTCGGTCGCTGCGAGTCGGACTGCGGCATCGTCGTCGTCTAGGACGCTGGTTGCGTCTCCCTGCACTACCCAGCCGTTGAGGCCGTCGGCAAACGTCGAGTTCAGCAAGAGGTTCGTGCCTGCCGGCGGCCGCTCGGGTTCGGGCTCGGGTTCGGGTTCGGGCTCGGGTTCTGGTTCTGGTTCTGGTTGGGGTTCGGTCAGTGTGCGCCAGGTGATGC